>JBNGDI010000004.1:0-126987 GCA_049975425.1 Bacteroidales bacterium | reverse complement strand
TACTTTTTCATAGTGCAACTTACTAAATGTTGCACTAAATTCTTGAACTCAAGAACCGTCTGCAACTACGTAGATATCTACGTAGTTAACTACGTAGTATCCTGCGTATGGCGGTCAATGCGGGACATGAGTTTGAAAAAGTTATTTGTTTCTAACCATGTTGCATCAGGGTTCGTTGTACCGAAAGGGCGGTTCCGGCAATCAAACCACCGTTCCCTGCGTTTTTTGATTACCTGACAATAAAGATCAGGCAGAACCTGATTATTTTATTAATTTCGTTGAACAAACGGGTACAACCTATGAATGAATCCGTTCTCAATGCCCTGATACATTTGTTTGCCCTGGTAGCCGTTATCAGCCGGAGGATAGATTCGGAAAGCGGCAGGAAGATAGTAGCTACCTTTCTGAAAAGATATCTGACCACTGATCTGCTGATTGAATACCTGAAAGTATACGACAATTATATCGATTTTTATACCCGTGAACTTCGTGATGCCGATCCATCTTCCTATCCCGGCCAGCAATCCCTCCTGTCGTTCCAGGTAACCAATGTATGCAGGCAGATCAAGCGCGGCCTGCTTAGGAACGAACGCATGGAAGTTTTCCTTTACCTGCTGGAATTCGTGAATGAAGACGGGAAGGTCACCCGAGAGGAGGAAGAATTTGCCAGGACGGTGGCACGGGTTTTCAATATCGGAGAATCGGAATACAGCAACATCTATCATTTCATTGTCGGGAAAGGAACCGAACATATCGAAAAAGACAAACTGCTGGCCATTGACAACCAGTTGAAAGAATGGTCTCAGGAACTGGCCTGGTTCATGACCCGTAACAGGAAATCCTCATCGAAAGAGGAGATGAAACATATGTACGTGGAAAATCTTTACGGCCAGATCCTGTTTTTGTATGTATCCAGTATCGACACCTTTATATTCAAATATACCGGTCAACTGAACCTTTACCTTGAAAACCAGAAGATTGTTCCCGGGCAAAGTTATTTTATGAAACGGGGCGCCATTATCAGAGGGCCCAATATCCGTTCCCTGTATTTTACCGAAATTGCCTCCCGCTTTATGGAGGATCGGCTGAAAACCCCTGTGAGACTGACAGTGGAAAACATTTCCTTCCGATTCAAAAACAGTGAAAACGGCATTCATCCGTTCAGCTTTACCGCCGGTTCCGACGAGATGGTAGGTATTATGGGAGGAAGCGGTACCGGAAAATCCACTTTGCTGAACATCCTCAACGGAACGCTGCCCCCGGATGAAGGCAGGATACTGATCAACGGATACGATGTGTACAGGCACCGGAAAACCCTGGAGGGAATTATCGGGTATATCCCCCAGGAAGACCTGCTGGTGGAAGAACTTACTGTTTACGAAAATCTTTACTACAATGCCCGCCTGTGTTTCAGGGATTTCAGCGAAAAAAACATAAAACGCATCACCGGAAGCATGCTGAAAGACCTGAACCTGGTGGAAGTAGCCCACCTGAAAGTGGGGAATCCGCTGAAGAAGTTCATCAGCGGAGGACAGAGAAAAAGACTGAACATCGGGCTGGAGCTTATGCGAGAACCTTCGGTTTTGTTCGTGGACGAACCGACCTCCGGGCTTTCTTCCATGGATTCCGACAAGGTCATGTCGCTGCTGAAAAACCAGGCCCGGAAAGGCAAACTGGTCCTTGTGAACATTCATCAGCCTTCTTCAGGCATTTTCAAAATGTTCGACCAGCTTATCATCCTCGACACAGGGGGTTATCCCGTTTACGTGGGCAATCCGGTAGATGCGGTGGTCTATTTCAAAAAGATAAGCAGCCAGGTAAATGCCGCTGACGGAGAATGCCCCGCCTGCGGGACCATAAACCCCGAACAGATTCTCCAGATTATCGAATCAAGGACAATTGACGATTACGGAAATGAAACACAGGAACGCAAGACAAAGCCCCATGAATGGTACCGGGAATATAAGGAAAGAATAGAGCCGAAAATCTCCCTGCCCAAACCCGCCGAGGCCCCCCTTCCGGAAAGTCCGTTTTCCATACCCGGACTACTGGAACAGTTCCGTATATATTTCAACAGAAACCTCCGCACCAAGCTGGCCGACCGGCAATACCTGCTGATCAATTTCCTGGAAGCCCCACTCCTGGCCATCATCCTGGGATACTTTACCAAATTCATAGAAGCGGATATTTACCTTTTCGGTAACAATAAAAATATCCCAGTTTTCTTTTTCATGTCGGTGGTGGTGGCTCTTTTCCTGGGGCTGACGGTCAGTGCGGAAGAAATCATACGCGACCGCAAGATCCTGCAGAGAGAATCATTCCTTAATCTGAGCCGGTTCTCTTATCTGAATGCCAAAATCGGTTATCTTTTTATCGTTTCAGGCATACAAACCCTGTCTTTTGTTATTCCTGCCCATTTGATCCTGGGTATTCACGACATGTGGCTATCCTTCTGGGTAATCCTGTTCACCACTTCCTGCTTTGCCAACATGCTGGGATTAAATATTTCATCGGCTTTCGATTCGGTAATAACCATCTACATTCTCATTCCCCTGATCATGGTTCCCCAGATCCTTTTCGGAGGGGCCATGATCCATTTTGACGACCTTCACCCCGCCATTACCAACCGGAAATACGTGCCGGTGATAGGCGACCTGATGACCACGAGGTGGGCCTATGAAGCCATGGCAGTGGAACAGTTCCGGAATAACCGTTTCGAATCAATCTTTTACGAGGCCGATCAGCAGATCAGTGAGAGCAATTACCACACGGCTTTTCTGCTCCCAAGGCTGGAAAACCTGGTAAAAGAAATTCTTATGTATCAGGAAATTGATGAAACTCATGAAGAATGGATCGGGGAAGAAATCGACCTGCTCAGGAAGGAACTGTTCAAACTTTCACGGCGAACCGGACTGGAACCCTTCGTACAGGCAGAATACCTTCAACCCGACCTGTTCGATGCATCGTTGAGCGAACGGGTAATGGACTACCTGTACAATACCAAAAGTCATTATGAACAATTATACCGGAAAGCCAACAACGTGAGAAACCAGAAGTACGACAGTCTGACGCATATTTACGGCCGGGAAGGGTTCGACACCCTCAGGCTGAAACACCATAATACCTATCTTTCTGATCTTCTCAGAAATACCCGTCAAACCACAAAGATAATCCAAACCCAGGGACAGTTTGTTCAGAAAATGGATCCCGTTTTTATGATGCCTGTGTCTGATTTCGGGCGGGCACATTTTTATGCTCCGTATAAAATGATCAACGGCCGGCTGATCCCTACCCTCTGGTTCAATATCATATTTATCTGGTTCACCACCAGCCTGCTGTATCTCACCCTTTACCTGGACAGCCTGCGGAAGCTTGTCCGGTTTTTGCAGCAAACCTGAAAGGGGGGCAACCCGAAACCGGTTGCTGCCTCAAGGTTTTTCCCCCTTTCCTGCCTGTTTGATCATCCAGGCTGCCAGCCGGAAATCTTCCGGATAGGTTACCTTTATATTGGTACGCTCGCCGGTTATCAGGAATATGGCAAATCCGGCCTCTTCCACCACCACCGCATCATCAGTATATAAAGGCTGGTATTCTGTATCGTAAGCCTCGATCAGAAAATCGCCCCTGAATACCTGTGGAGTCTGAACCAGCCGGTAATTATCACGGTTTACCGGGATATGGCCTTCCGCGGTGATCTCCCTGATCGAATCCACCGGGACCATTACCGGTACGGCACTGCCTTTCTCTTCGGCCAGCCTGAAACAACGCCTGATCAATTCGCAGCTGATCACAGGCCTGGCTGCATCATGTACAGCCACTATCTCATGGCGTCTGACCAGGCCGACACCGTTCTTCACACTATGAAAGCGGGTATTTCCGCCCGCCACCAGTTCCACGGGATAGGTAAAACGGTACCGGTGTACCAGTTCTTCCCACAGCGCCAGCTGTCCGGCAGGAAGCACCACTATCAGCCGGATGTCGGAAAAGGTTTCTGCAAACACACGGGCCGAACGCATGATCATAGGCATTCCTTCCAGTTCCAGGAATTGCTTCGGGAGGGTGTTCCCCATGCGCACACCACTCCCGCCACCTACGATCAGCGCCGCTTTTTTCACCGGTGTTCCGTTTATTGATACAGGAACCTCTTGATACTTTGCTTGGGGGTTTTTTCGAAATCGTCCATGTGAAGCTCAAAACGGTGCACCCTCATAAATCCCGGCAATTCCCCGTTTACTTCTTTCCGGTACTGATCCAGCAGAGATCGCATGGCTTCCGGGGTCAGTCCTCTTTCTTTCATAAAATCCTTGTCGGGATATATCAGGGCAACCATCTTTCCGTCGCGATCAACCACCAGCGATTCACTGATCCCCGGTTTGTTGTTAATCACCGATTCAATTTCTTCGGGATAGATGTTCTGTCCGCTGGGACCCAGAAGCATGCTTTTGCTGCGTCCTTTGATAAACAGGTTCCTGTCCTCATCCATCAGTCCCAGGTCGCCGGTATGCAACCACCCTTCCTCGTCGATGATCTCCCTTGTGGCTTCTTCATTTTTATAGTACCCCAGCATCACATTCTCTCCACGCAGAATGATCTCGCCCACTTCCCGGGCAGGGTCGTCCGAGTCAATGGTTACTTCCAGGGTGTCTACCGGTTTGCCGCACGAGCCCAGCCTGGTGGTTTGCCAGCTGGAGTAGCTGATCAGGGGGCCGCACTCGGTCATGCCGTATCCAACCGTAAACGGGAATTTCATTTTTCTGAAAAATTTCTCGGCATCCTGATTGAAAGCGGCTCCGCCTATTACCAGCTCCCTGAAGTTGCCTCCGAACACTTCCGAAAGTTTTTGTTTTATCTTATTCAGAAGGATCCGGTTAATTCCGGGAATGGCCAGCAGTAGTTTCATGTGGGGCTTACTGATGACCGGCAACAGGTTTTTCTTGTATATTTTTTCCACCACCAGAGGCACCGACAAAATCAGCCTCGGGCGTATCTCCCTGAACGCCTGGGTAATGATCTGTGGCGAGGGAGTTTTGGTCAGAAATGTGGTATGGCATCCCCTGGTAAAAGGGAACAAAAATTCGAAAGCACAGCCGTAGGTATGCGCCAGGGGAAGAAAAGACACTATGGTATCGCCCGGATCCAGATCCATGTGCCGGTGCGCAAAACGGATATTCGCTGCCAGCGTGTTCAGATCGAGCATTACGCCTTTGGAAAAACCGGTTGTCCCCGAAGTATAGTTCATCACCCCCAGCTCTGCATTCGAAATGGCCGGCAGCCGAAATGTTTCGGCTGTAATACCTTCATGATATTTTTCACCGTACATTTCGTCTACCCGTGACCAGGCCTCTTCCAGCGATTTGTCGCGCGTAAACAGAAACCGGTAATCGGAAATTGCCATGATCCCCCTTACCCCTGGCATTTTTTCAGGATCCAGGTTTTCAAACAGGTAGTCGGCCGCAAAAAGAAAAACCGAATCGGAATGGTTGACAATGTGCTGTACATCGTCGGGCCTGAAATCGGGAAGAACGGGAACAATTACCGTTCCGTAAGTTATAACGGAAAGATAGGTTACTCCCCAGTTGGCCGAATTTTTCCCCAGCAGGGCAATCTTATCCCCTTTTTTGATGCCTGCCTTATCAAAGAAAAGATGAAACTTCAGAATCTGTTCGGCCACCTCCCGGTAGGTCATGGTCTTGCCTTTATAATCGGAAAAGGCTTCCCCGTCCCAGGTGTTTTTAATCGCCTTCTCCAGGTATTCGATAAAGTTTTCTTTCAGCATAACGTATCTGTATTTGTGATGTTAAATGTATACAATGCGTTTCAAATTTCACATACCTGTCTTATAAAGGATAAGCGGCCGGGCCGGTATAACTTTCGATTATCTCAAAAAGGCAGGCAAGATAATAGATCACCAGGAGGTGAATAACGCCCAGCAGGTAATTATACCGGCTTCTCCATTTTTTCATTTTCCGCCTTACGAGCATCCCCGTATTGGGAATAAAAAGGCATCCCAGCAACATAAAAAAACGCTGGTTATCGATCACATCCACCAGTTCCTTTTCCTGAAAAATAAGATAATAAAAAAACACAAGGATCACCAGCAAATAAGAAAGATAACTGAATTTCAGAAACATGGTGGAGCGGGGCCACAACTTGTTGATGCGGAGAGGCCGTATGAAAACCACCGAAATCACGAATATACTGATGAATCCGATAGCCACCAGCACTTTAAAGAGAAACAGCAGGAACTGGCTCATGATTGCTTTGATTCCTTTCAGAACAAGATGAAAAGATAATACATTCCCCCCGGAAAAAAAATGCATGCCGGGAAAACGGATTTATCGCGCAGCCTGAGCGGGCACCGTTTCCACTTCAAAATCAATGTCCCAGTTCAGTTCAATATCCCAGTTCGCCCTCACGCTGACTTCCTCGCGGTAATAATGCACCCTTTCGGGTTGTATCTTCTGCAAATAATGACCGGTATCCCATTTCCCGTTGCCGTTCCGGTCGTCGATCGCCCTGAATATGACCTTGCCCGGGTGCAGATATTCAAATTCCAGATAAGTATCAGATACAATGGCTTTTTCCTGCAACACCTCTTCGGAGGAGCCAAGCATCTGCACAATGACCTTACCCTCCACACCCGTTACATTCAGATACAGGTTCCCGTAATAATCGGCTTTACGGGTGGTATACTCCAGTTTGAGTGTATCGTGACTATTCCCGAGGTATCCGGTAAACGCTCCGGGCAGAATGTTCAGTCTGTATTTCGTTTCGGGTTCCCAGGCGGCGGTAACCAGAAATCTCCTCGACCGCATGGAGTCCCGGGTCAATGAATATGGAACATCCTGCAGGATGCTGTCGATTTCCATTTTCAGGCTGATGCGGGAGGTATCTGTTGCAGTTACCGGAAAATTTCCTTCAAGAACCACGGGCCTGTTCAGATCAAGCTGGGATTTGTTTTTTGTTACGGGTGTCAGGATAAATTCCGGCATACCGGATGTTTCTTCCGGCCGTTCTCCCCTCGCTGGCCGCTGGGGTATGACGTGTCTGAAAATCAGGGTATCGGTTACCCATATTCCTTTCCCGGTGGAATCGGCGGCCGGGTACTCCAGGGGCAGGTTAATTACTTCACTGTTCATCAGCAGGCTGTCGCGTATCCACAGCAAAAGGGTGTCTTTCCGGGGATTCCATTCGGTAAGAAAATCGCCGGAAGGTCCGTATTCAGGTATTTCACCAAACCGTGGCGTAGAGTCAAGCGGTACACCGAAAACGATCATCATCCGGTTTTTGATGTCACGCGAAGTGGAAGATATGTATTGCTGTGTTTTTCCTTCTTCTATAAACATTTTCAGTTTAAAAGCCGGCGCCGGCAGGCCGGCGCCGGCTATCTCACCCGTATCAGAAGCTATGGTATCAGGCTGCATACGGTTAAACGGAAGCATAATCAGGCTGTCAAGAAAACCAATGGCTTCGTTGGCCTGATCATACATATAGTTCATGTTCATATCTTTCATGGCAAACAGGCGGAAGGTATCAGACCGGATATGACCAATGGTGAATTCCCCTTCTTCATTCGTTTTTCCCACATAATAAGGCACCTGGAGGTAAGGAGCAGAATCACCCAGATTTTCATACAGCATGGCATAGGCTCCTTCCTCGGGCTGAAGGGTCAGGGCATTGATCAGGATTCCCCTGATCTGAAGAGAATCCAGTTCCGGTCCGGTGGAAAACACATACTCGAAATCTTCCAGTGGATTGCCTTCGTTGTTATCCACAATGGCATCATTGAAATTAAGGGTATAGGTGGTATTCGGCAACAGCTCGTCGTATATCTTTATCCGGATCCCTTTTCCCCGGATCTGCACGTCGGGTTTTTGTTTCATGGGGGGAGAAACGATGAGTTTCTGATTCACATCCTGTAGCTGAATGAATTCATCGAATCCGATATCGATTACCTGGCTTTCAAACTCCGTAGAATAATTAGGCGGCGAACTGGATGTAACCACAGGCGGTATGGTGTCCTTATCCCCTCCGGTAGGTGCCACTACTTTGGCACACCGATTGAAATTTATAATCAAAGGGAGCAGACACAGCAACAACATCAGCTGCTGTATAACCGGTTTCACGGAACATTTCTGCATGGCTACAAACTTACAAAGTTTGGAGCGATTAACGACAATGTAACATTATTTTAGTAGTTTTGGCCAACAAAGCTCCGTACATCATGATAAACTTCGTGATCTGGAATGTGGATCCTGAAATATTCAGCATCGGCCATTTTGCCGTCAGGTATTACGGTGTGCTGTTTGCCTCCGCTTTTTTCTTCGGTTACCTTATCATGGCCCGGTTTTTCAGAATGGAAGGCGTTCCGTACGAGCTTCTCGACAAACTGACCATTTACGTGGCTGTAGGAACCATTGTGGGGGCAAGGCTCGGTCACTGTTTCTTTTATGAGCCCGAATATTTTCTCAAACATCCGGTGGAAATCCTGATGATCTGGAAAGGCGGACTGGCCAGCCACGGGGCAGCCATCGGTATTCTGCTGGCCCTGTACCTTTTTGCCCGGAAAACAAGCAAATCCTACTGGTGGCTGCTCGACCGGGTCGTTATTGTAGTTGCCCTGGCAGGACTGTTCATTCGCACGGGAAACCTGATGAATTCCGAAATATACGGACATCCCACCGGTACCAGGGCCGGTTTTGTCTATGCACGCTATGTAAGCGAACCTGTCAGGGCCCTGCCTCAGATCGACCGGGTGCAATTCAAAAAACTTGCAGATACCTTACCGGGAAAAGATTCTCAGGCCGTTCCCCTGGAAATGAACATCCGGTTCAAACGTACTGCAAGAAATCCGGAAGAGCTGCAAGCTGTTATGCAGATGCAGGTAGTGGATATACTCAAAAGGGCTTATCATCAAAAGGAAAGAAATGTTTACCTGCCTCCGGCAAGCCAGCCCGTGTTTCGGATATCCCAGGATAAAGACCGTTATTTCACAGCTACCATTCAGGTGGAAGCGCTGCCCAGGCATCCCACCCATATTTATGAAGCCCTGGCGTACCTGTTGATCTTTTTTATCCTGCTGGGACTATATCTTCGCCGGAAGGGAAATCCCCGACCCGCTCTGATATTTGGTGTGTTCCTGATCATACTTTTCGGAGCCCGATTCATCATTGAATTTATCAAAGAAAACCAGGTGCCTTTTGAAGATCAACTGACCCTGAATATGGGCCAGTGGCTCAGTCTTCCCTTTATTGCCGCCGGCATAGGCATTCTGGTATATATCTGTGCCATAAAAGGTCGTTCCGGCTGATCATTCCCTTCCTGCTCCGGAATATTTGTTTCAGGCATTTATTCATACCAGGGAGTAAGTCATGGAAAATACAAAACAGCAACGGCCGACGGAAACTTTCCTTGTGAAAAACATGGTGTGCCGCTGCTGCATCTGGTATCTGCACGAAAAACTGACGCGGGAAGGATACCTTATCACAGGTATCGAACTGGGAAAAGTGACCGTTTCCATGGATTCCTCGCCGTACACCCGGGAAGATATTGAAAAATCCATTGAAAAACTGGGGTTCGAACTGATCAGAAATCGCGAAAAGTGGCTGGTGGAACAGATCAAGCAGGCAGTCATCGAACTGATCCATCAGATGAACAACGTCGATTCCATCGCCCGTAAGTCGGATTACCTGGTGGAAAAGCTGGGTTTGAGCTACCCTTATCTTTCCAGGTTGTTTTCCGCCAATGAGCCTGTAACGTTGGAACGGTACATTATCCTTCAAAAGATCGAACGGATCAAGGAACTGGTTGATCAGGGTGAATTTACCCTGAGCGAAATTGCCTATATGATGGATTACAGTAGCGTACAGTATCTTTCAAGGCAGTTTCACGATGTGACCGGTATAACGGTGAGCGAATACAGGCAGGGCAAGGCCCCTCCCCGAAAACCCATCGACCAGCTTTACTGAAATACTTCATTATCCGTTTGGTATTAAATTTGTGCCGGAATGTTGCACCATTTTATCAAAATAGTGTAACATAAAACAAAATTTCTTTGCCCAGTTTTGTTTCATCAACTAAAAAGCCATTGTTATGAAATATCTTATAATACCCCTGCTGCTGGCCGGAACACTGTTTTCGGTAAGCGGCCAGGGCAAACAAACAACAAAAAACCAAACCGCTGTACCTCCCTGCCTGCAGCTCCAAACCGCCGTACAAACGGTCAGCCTGAGCCAGGAGGAAGCCCGAAGCCTGGTTCTTCTGAGGGAAGAGGAAAAACTGGCCCGCGACGTGTACCGGTTTTTCCACTCCCGGCATTCGTGGAGACCCTTTGCAAACATTGCCCGGAGCGAACAGGCCCACATGGACGCCATTCTGTATCTTCTGGAAAAATATGATCTGGAAGACCCGGCAGCCAATGCCGCTGAAGGTGAATTCCGGAACAGACAATGGAAAACCCTGTACCGTGAGCTGACTGAAAGAGGAAAAGACGATCCGCTGGAAGCCCTCCGCGCCGCCGCCCTGATCGAAGAAACGGATATTAACGACCTGCAGGAAGCCCTGAACGGATTTGCCGGTAATCCGGATGTCATCCGTGTTTATTCCAACCTGCTCAGAGCATCGAAAATCCATCTGCAAACATTCGTCCGGTTGCTGGAATTACGCAACGAAACGTACATACCGCTTATCCTTCCCTCCGAAGAATTTCAGCAGATCATGGAAGGATAGTCCCGCCGATTAAGAGAACAAAACTGTTAACAAGCTGGAAAATATTATCATTATGAGTCTCAGAAAAAACATAGCTGTCAGTGATTCCGGATTTGTGTTTGATCCCACGTCCGGAGAATCCTACTCACTGAATCCCATCGGAACGGAAATCGTCAGGCGGTTGCAGCAGGACCGAAGCCATGAAGAAATCATCAGGGACCTTGTTGAAAAATACGATGTGGATGATGCCACACTGGAAAGGTATTATTTCGATTTTATCGGAATGCTGAAACAGTATAACCTGCTGGAAAACGGGGAATAATTCCCCGTTTATTCTCCTTTCCAGAAAAAAACAAACACCATGTCAAAAATCAAATTAAAACTGGCTGCCACCGGCCTGAACAACACCGATAACCCGGGCCCGGGCGTTCCTGTTATCCGCAGCATCAGGGAATCGGGAACCTTTTCCATGGAAGTGGTAGGCCTGGCATACGAGACCCTTGAGCCGGGAATTTATATGCCGGGAATTACCGACCGCACTTATATGATTCCATATCCCTCCGATGGGGTGGAAGCCCTGCTGGAAAGACTGGAATACATCCAGTCGAAAGAACAGATTGATGTGCTGATACCTAATTTCGATGCGGAACTGTATACCTTTATGAAATCATCGGAGCGGCTTGAAAAAATGGGCATACGCACTTTTCTTCCCACCCTGGCTCAGTTTGAAGAAAGGCATAAATCAAACCTGCCCCGTTTTGGGGAAAAATACGATGTACTGGTACCGAAAAGCAAGGATATCTTGTCGCACCAGGACATTGAAAAACTCCGGGATGATTTTGAGTTTCCCCTCATGGTCAAAGGAAAGTTCTATGATGCCTACCTGGCATACAACGAAGAACAGGTAAGAATGCATTACAATAAGATAACCGCCAAATGGGGGCTTCCGGTAATCATTCAGGAATTTGTCAGGGGAACCGAGGTAAATGTGGTAGCCCTGGGCGACGGAACCGGACAAACCGTGGGAGCCGTTCCCATGCGCAAGCAATACATTACCGACAAAGGAAAGGCATGGGGAGGCATTACCCTGGACGATCCGGCCATGATGGAACTGACCCGTCACATCATTTCAAAAACACAATGGCGGGGAGGCATGGAACTGGAGCTGATCAAAACTACCCGGAATGAACTGTATGTAATAGAGATCAATCCACGTATCCCCGCCTGGGTATACCTGGCGGTGGGAGCCGGTCAAAACCTTCCCGAAGCCCTGGTGAAACTGGCCCTGGGAATGGAAGTGAAACCCTTCAGGCGTTATGATGTGGGAAAAATGTTCGTGAGGTATTCTTACGACATGATCGTGGATCTGCCCAGATTCGAACAGCTCTCCACCCTTGGCGAAGTGGAACCAGAAAAATCATTCAAATCGATCTAGAATCCTTTACAAGAAATAAGCCGTTATGGAAAAAAATGCCTTTGAACGTCCCTTTATCAAAAAACTCAGTGCCGGAATGCCAAGCAAATTCGGCATGAAAACCGAAATCAAACCCATTACTCATATCGACGATGTTGCCGTGGAAGAACTCATGCAGAAGCATGGTTCTCCCCTTTTCGTTATATCCGAAAAGACCATGCGGGAAACCTACCGGGAAGCCTTCCGGGCTTTTTCCACCCGTTATCCGAAAGTACAGTTTGCCTGGTCGTACAAAA
Source organism: Bacteroidales bacterium (assembly GCA_049975425.1). Taxonomy (GTDB): domain Bacteria; phylum Bacteroidota; class Bacteroidia; order Bacteroidales; family VadinHA17; genus HyVt-105. The sequence continues at coordinate 114,570 of JBNGDI010000004.1, read as the reverse complement.
CCAATTACCTCGATGCCGTATGCAGGGTGTTCCACCAGGAAGGCTCCTGGGCTGAAGTGGTTTCGGGATTCGAATTCGACAAAGCCCTGGCAAACGGAATTCCCGGGAACAATATCCTGTTCAACGGACCCGACAAACCGGAAGAATACCTGAAAAAGGCCATTGAGCAGAAAGCCTATATCCACATTGACCATTTCGACGAATTGTATAGGCTCAAACAACTGGCCACTACCATGAAAACCAGACCCAGGGTGGCCATCAGGGTGAATATGGATGTGGGGGTTTACCCGAAATGGGACCGTTTCGGGTTCAATTATGAAAACGGGGAAGCCTGGGATGCCCTCAACCGTATTATGATCAGCGAAACGTTTGAGCTGGTGGGGCTGCATGCGCACATAGGAACCTATATGATGACCACGGAAGCTTACGGCATTGCTGCAGCCAAACTGGCCGACCTGGCAACCGGCCTGGAAAGAAAATACGGCCATGTGATCAAATATATTGATGTTGGTGGTGGATTCGCTTCGAAAAACACACTGAAAGGAGCTTATCTGCCCGGAACAGACACGGCTCCTTCATTCGACGAATATGCGGAAGCCATTACTTCCGCCCTGATTAATTCAGGCATCAAACCCGAAAACCTTCCCCTGCTGATTCTGGAAACGGGAAGGGCCCTGATTGACGATGCCGGCTACCTGCTGGGAACGGTCATTGCCAATAAGCGCCTGTCCAGCGGATACCGGTCTACCATTGTGGATGTGGGCGTCAACCTGTTGTTCACTTCTTTCTGGTACGAACACCAGATTTCGCCGGCCAGGCCTTCCACCCAGCATACGGAAGAAACCGCCGTGTTCGGCCCCCTGTGCATGAACATTGATGTGATCAGGGAAAGCATGGTATTCCCTTTGCTGAAAACAGGCGACCGGTTCGTGATCAGCCGTATAGGGGCATACAACATGACACAATGGATGCAGTTCATCACCCTGCGGCCCAATGTGGTGATGATCGATCCCGACAATAAAGTACATCTGATCAGAGAAAAGGAAAGCCTGGAAACCATTCGCCAGCAGGAAAGGATTCCCGTCCATCTGCAGGCAAAAAAGCAATAGTATGAAAAAGCTGAAAGCAGAAGCCTTGCTGCTCCTGAGGTGTACGGCAAACAGCTATTCGCAGGTTTTCTTTTCCGATAATCTGGTGTTTGCCGTTCTGCTGATCATGGTTACTTTTTTCGACACTTTTGCGGGATTCTGCGGTTTGTTGTCGGTTCTGATCACCAACCTGCTGGCCCGTGCACTGCACTTTCACCCCGAAACCATCAGAAAAGGATTGCTGGGCTTCAACAGCCTTCTGGTAGGACTGGGCCTGGGTATTTATTTCGGCCCGGGGTGGTTGTTTTTTCTGGTCCTGGTGCTGGCTGCCCTTTTCACCCTGTTTATTTCCATGAGCCTACAGGGAGTAATCGGAAAATATGGTTTACCGGCACTGAGTATGCCGTTTATTCTGTCGCTCTGGCTGGTTTTTCTGGCCACGAGGGATTTCACTGCGCTGGGAATCAGCGACCGTGGCATTTACACCCTGAACGACCTCTACCTGATAGGTGGAAACCGTCTGGTGGCTTTGTACGACTGGTGGAATTCCCTGGCTATTCCCGGGTCAATGCGTACTTATTTTATCAGCCTGGGCGCCATATTCTTTCAGTACAGCGTACTTTCAGGGATCCTGATCGCCCTGGGATTGCTTTATTTTTCCAGGATCGCCTTTTCTCTTTCCCTGATAGGATTTTATGCCGCATACCTTTTCTACAATATGATCGGTGCCGACCTGAACAGCTTCAACTACAGTTATATCGGCTTTAATTATATTCTGACCTCCATTGCTATCGGAGGATTTTTTCTGATTCCATCCCGTGCCAGTTACCTGTGGGCCCTTTTTCTCATTCCCCTGGTAGCCATTATCACCATCAGCCTGAACAAGATCTTTCTCGTATTCGGCCTGTCGATCTATGCCCTGCCTTTCAATCTCATCGTTCTTTTGTTTCTTTATGTCCTGAAATTCAGAACCCGTGTATCCGAAGGTCTCCGTGAGGTATGGATCCAGTACAACCAGCCCGAAAAGAACCTGTATACCTTTAAAAATGAATCAGACCGTTTCCGGTATCTACAGTATTTTCCTTTCAAGCTGCCCTTCTGGGGAGAATGGACCGTTTCACAGGGACATGACGGGGAATATACCCACAAAGACGAATGGAAGCACGCATGGGATTTTGTCATTCAGGGGAACGACGGAAAAACCTATAAAAACGAAGGCGAAAACCTGGAAGATTACCACTGTTTCAACAAATCGGTAACCGCCCCGGGCGAAGGGGTGGTGGAAGAGGTGGTGGACGATGTGAATGATAATCCGGTAGAAGTAGTCAATCTGAAACAAAATTGGGGCAATACGATCGTGATCAGGCACAAAGACGGGCTTTATTCCAAGCTGAGCCACCTGAAAAAAGAATCGGTTACCGTTAAGCCCGGCGACAGGGTAAAAGAAGGACAGGTTATTGCCCGCGTGGGAAATTCAGGCCGCTCACCATACCCGCATTTGCATTTCCAGCTGCAAACCACTCCCTATATCGGATCGGCCACCCTGGATTATCCCATAAGCTATTTCATCAGGAACACAGGGGAAGGATATTGTTTCTGTATGCATCAGAAACCCGCCAGGGACTGGCAGGTTTCAAACATTCAACTGAACCCGCTGCTTCAGAAATCCTTCCGCCTGATACCCGGCCAGCATATCCGTTGTGAATATACACTTAACCATTCGCCGCATACCGAAGAATGGGAAATCAATACCGATGCCTATAACAAAACTTATATTCATTGCCGGGAAACCGGTGCCAGGGCCTATTTTCACAACGACGGAAGTTTGTTTTATTTTACCCATTATCAGGGCAAAAGAAGCAGCCTTTTATATTATATCTACCTTTCATTTTACAAAATTCCTCTGGGATTTTACAAGAACCTGAAAATTGATGACAACTTCCCGGTGCATTTTCTTTTCAGCCGGGCCCAGTTGTTCCTTCAGGATTTCCTGGCCCCGTTTTTTATGTTCCTTGGAACCCGGTACACACTGGAATACCTTGAACAGGACGATGACATGTCGCCAGGGAAAATTTCACTGAAAGCACTGATCACCACCCGTTTTCTGCGCCAACCATTGAAGCGGATCCCCGTGGATATCACGCTGGAAAACGGGGGTGTTTACCGAATTGAGGTCAAAGGGAAAAAAGTTAAAATCCGTGCAACATGTACCGTTACCTGATCATACTGCTGATTTTACTGAATTTCCGTGGCGCCCCGGCACAGGAGAATTATGATTTTATCCATTACGATACGTTAACGTACCGGTTATACCTTGTCAACGACTGGGACGCACTAAAGAAAGCCGGGAAAGAGGCACTCGGGAGGGGACATGATTACTATTATCTCAGAATGAGACTGGGCATAGCCTTTTACGAAACGGCCAACTACCGGGGGGCTATCCCTCACTTCCAGGCGGCACTTGATTTCAATTCAGGCGATAAAACAGCCCTGGAATATCTGTATTACTGCTACCTGTATTCCGGTCGCTATGCCGATGTACAGGCGCTGACACCCAGACTTCCCATGTCGTTCCGTGTAAAGAACCTTCTTGACAGATCATCGCATATAACCCGGTTCGGTCTGAATTATCAATACTCATTCAACAACGACCAGGATGTATTCAGCCATTATACCATACCCTCCGACACATCGGATGGTATGCAGTTCTTTACCCGGCATTTTCATTACTTCAGCGCCTCCCTGGATCACACCCTGTCTTCACGTATACACCTTCAACACATGTATACATACATCCATAAGAACGATCTGTTTTACTACCATGGTCCTGATTATGCATATATGGTTCCCGAAAGAAACACTTCACAGCACCAGTACTATCTTCAGGCCATGATCAGAGCCTTTCGGGGAGCTTCGTTCATTACCTCTTTTCACTATTTATATACCATAAGTCCCGCTCTTTATCAGCGACAGGGCTTCGGCAATGTTATCCAGCTTGCCCCTGAATTTATTTCAAATGACGTGGTTCTGCACCTTTCCTATAACCAGGAGGCCGGTCCTTTCAATCTGGATATATCGGGCACCTATACCTATATCAACCAGCTCCGGCACTGGCAACAGAACCTGCAACTTACCTGTTACCCCCTCGGAAATCTGAATCTGTATTCGGTTACCGGAATTTCAAGAATTACCGAGCATTTCCGGAACAATACCGTAGATGAAAGATACGTATTCAGAGAAAAGCTGGGATGGAAAGTTACAGGATCACTTTGGATGGAGCTGTTTGGATATACGGGTAATCTGCAAAACTTTACAGACAGCCTGGGAGCTTCCGTTTTCAATTCACTGGATTATATCGAATGCATGGGGGGTGGAAACCTCATCTTTTTACTGAAAAACAATGCAAAATTAACATTGAGTTATACCCTTTCAAAACTTCACAGCACATACAATGCTTATCCTGCCGATGCACCGGTGGGCACAAATCAAGTTAACTATAACGTACATACCTTAAACGGAGGAATACAATGGAATTTTTAAAGAAAATCACCTGGGCGCTCATGATGAGCCTGTGGTTATGGCCCCTGCAACAAATTACGGGTCAGACCCAAAATATGAACAAAGTGATCAGTCAGTTCCAGCAAAGTTATCTGGAAGAAGCATCGGGGGATTATCAGAAAGCCATCGATGCCCTGAGGGAAGTGTATGATGAAAAATCATACGAGATCAACCTGCGGCTTGGCTGGCTAACTTATCAACGCGGGCTGTTTACCGAATCGCTGGCTTATTACAACAAAGCTGTATCTCTCATGCCCTATGCTGTGGAACCCCGCTTCGGGCTGGTATACCCGGCCTCAGCCATGGGAAACTGGAACGTGGTAATAGCGCAGTATGAAAAAATCCTCGAGATATGTCCAAATCAATCGGTCGCCCTTCACCGTCTGGGGCTGATCTATTACGGAAGAGAAGACTACCACCGGGCGCTCCCCTACTTTGAAAAGGTGGTAAACCTGTATCCATTTGATTATGATGCCCTGATCATGCTGGGTTGGACCAAATTGAAACTGAACCGGATCAACGAGGCCAGTGTTCTTTTCCAGAAGGCCCTGATGCATACTCCCGGAGGATCTTCAGCCCTGGAGGGACTGGAACAGATAAAATAACATAAGCAGTTGAGGAAAATATCCCTAACTTTGTGACGTTCTTTACACACACATGCACCAGGCATTTATGGAAACAAAAAACAATCCACAGGGAAAAGAGGCGGAAAATGTTCAGGCGCCGCCTGCATCCGGAGGGAAAAAGGCCACCGGATGGATCATTGCCAGCATAATATTACTCGTTGGCATTGGAGTGCTGGCATATCTGCAAATCACCACCAAAAAGGAGATGGTGGTCATGGAAAGGGTGCTTACGGAAGAAAAGGATTCTCTTACAAAAGAGCTGAATGCCATGATCTATGGATACGACACACTCAAAACCAACAACGACAGCCTCAATGTGCAGCTGGAGCGGGAACAGGACAAGATCAGGCAACTGCTGGCCATCCAGGCTTCCAACGTGGAAAAGATACAGTTATATAAAAAAGAACTGTCAACTCTGAGAGGTGTGATGCGGTCGTACATTATCCAGATCGACTCGCTGAATACCCGCAACAAACTCCTGGCAGAAGAAAACCTCCAGGTCAAAACACAACTTGAGCAGGCGCAGACCGAAAAGGAAGAGCTTTCCAAGATAAGAGAAGAGCTATCATCGAAAGTGCAGAAGGCATCGGTAATCAAGGCCACCGACATTACAGTAACCCCCATTAACAGCCGGGGAAAGGAAAGAGACAGGATCAACCGGATGGAACAGATCGTAGTATGTTTTACCCTGCGTGAAAATCCTATCGCTCCTGCCGGCAAACGGTACGTTTACCTGCGTCTGGTCAGGCCCGATGAGCTGGTACTTACACTTTCGGTTGACAACCTTTTCGAATACCAGGACAACATCATTGTCTACTCGGCCAGAAGAGAAGTGGAGTATATGAATCAGGATGTGGAAATGTGTATCTATTATCCGAACGACGGGCAGTTCATTCCCGGTGAATATACCGCCACCCTTTACGCCGACGGGCATATGATCGGGTCTACCGAATTCCTGTTGAAATAATCTTTCCGGTGCAGCAACCTGATGTGCCATGAAAATTGGTATGATCATTGGCAGGATCGGCGGGGTTGACGGAGTGGCCCTGGAGGCGGAAAAATGGATCCATGTGCTGAGGAGAATGGGTCATGACGTATATATCCTGTCGGGCCAGTATCAGGAAAGACCCATGAATCATGAGTTCGAAACACTGGTTCCTGAAATGTCGTTTTTCAGCCCGGAAAGTTTCTGGAGCCAGAAAAAGGCCTTTTTTCACCCCGATACCGACCTGGATGAACTGAAAGCCCACATTTTCCTTTATTCCAACATCATTGCAAACAAAATCAAAACCTGGGTAAAGGATAAAAAGCTGCAGCTCCTGATCTCAGAAAATGCTTCTTCCCTTCCCTCCCACCTCGAAATGGGCTTCGGGATTCGTAAAGCGGCACAACAACTGGGTATTCCGGTTATCACCCATGATCACGATTTTGCCTGGGAGCGCGGCGACCGGTACCTCTCTCCGCACGAGGATATCAACCGGTTTATTGCCGAAAATTTTCCACTGCGCCTGCCAAACAGTTATCACGCCGTAATCAATACAAATGCCCGTAAAACCCTGCTGGAAAAATATGGCCGTGATGCGGTGGTGGTACCCAACGTGATGAATTTTGACCTGCCTTTCGGTGAGATTACAGAAAAAAACAAAAACCTCAGGGAAAACCTTGGGTTTGACAAAAACGATATCCTGCTGTTCCAGATCACTCGTATTGTCAGCCGGAAAGCCATTGAGGTAGCTATAGAACTGGTACACCGGCTGGATGATCACCGGTTGAAGTTGATCATTACCGGTAGCCATGCGGACGATGAAGATAACAGGTATTACCAGAAGCTGGTCGACCTGATCCATGATCTGAAACTGGGTTCGCAGGTTCGTTTTGCCAGCGATAATTTTCATAACCGGGGTTTGCGGGGCCAGAACGGAGAGATCAATTACTCTCTATCCGATGCCTATGCCCATGCCAGGGTATGTACGTACTTCAGCACCTATGAGGGTTTCGGCAATGCCTTCGTGGAAGCGGTGCTGGCCAGAACCCCTATATTCGTGAACAATTACAAGCCTGTCTTCTGGCCCGATATCGGTAGCAAGGGTTTCAAAACCGTAATGCTGGAAGACAACCGGCTGACCGGTGAAAAGGTGCGCGAAATGGCCGAAATAATTTATAATGATGACCTGAACCGGGAAATTGGCGAATACAATTATCAGCTGGGTAAAAAATATTTTTCATACGATGTGCTGGAGCAAAAGCTGCATGAACTGATCCGTCACACAGGCCTTGCCTGATCGCCTCCTGCATGCCGCTCATCAATTCCTATTCCCTGAACAGATCGGATATAACCGTGTCGGAAAGGAACATTCCTTCCTCGGTAAGAATCAGTTTTCCCCCGCGTTTGATCATCCATCCGTTCTTCAGGTATTTCCCCGCCTGTTTCAGGCAATGTTGCCGGGCATCATAACCAAATCTCATGCATATTTCCTCCATATCCACGCCGCCTGACGTGCGAAGTCCTGTCATCACCGCTTCATTGAAAAGCATTTTTTCAGTCAGTTCCTCCTTTTCTGCAGGGATGATTCCCTGCTCAATAGCCCGAATGTATTTTGCATGGTGTGATACATTCCATTGCCTTTCCTTTCCGTTGAACGAATTCGCCGAAGGACCTATCCCCAGATAAGGAACGCCTTTCCAGTAAGCAGAATTATGTCTGGATTGGAATCCGGGCAAGGCATAATTGGATATTTCATAATGCAGAAAGCCTGCGCTGGCAGCCAGCCTGTTCATAACCCTGAACTGCCGAAATCCCTCATTGTCATCCTGTTCCTGCAGGATACCCTTCTTCATCCAGCGGTAAAATATTGTTCCCTTTTCAATGGTGAGATAATAGGATGAGATATGCTGAACATTCAGCGAAAGGGCTGTTTCTACATTTCTTTTCCAGGTATCCGTCGTCATTCCAGGCAGCCCGTATATCAGATCAACGGAAATATTGTCAAAGCCGGCATCCTGTGCATTCAGCACCGAATAAATAGATTGCTCCACCGTATGTCGCCGGTTCATCAGTGTCAGATCTGCCTCATGAAACGACTGTATCCCGATGCTGATCCTGTTGAAGCCGGCATGAAGCAATGATTCACAGAAGCCCCGATCCATATCTTCCGGATTTGCTTCCACGGTAATTTCCTGTTTTCCGGTTCCCTTAAAAATATCCTGCACTGTGTGCAGTAAACCTTTGAGCTGACCGGGTGCCATAACGGTTGGAGTTCCTCCTCCGAAATAAATGGTTTCTACAGGCTGATCGAGATATTCACGCTGAAGGATCAATTCACGGCAAAGGCAATCTGTCATTTTGCCTTTCCAGGCCAGTGAAACAGTTTTATAAAAATCACAATAGTGGCACAATTGCCTGCAAAACGGAATGTGTATATAAACACCTGCCATACCCACACCTTTACTCAAGGAACCCGACCACGGCATTCGACACGGCCCTGGGTTCCGGGGGCAAAGAAAACACATTTTCCTGGTACCGGCTGTTATACGGCGAAATATTGAGCGTTTTCCCCTCCACAACCAGGGTACTGCTTCCTCCCGGATCGAATCCCATAGCATCCTGTGCTCCGTACCGGATCATGATATCGGACATATCCTCGTGAGTAGCCCCCACCGACTCCCGAATCCGCCCATTCACCGCAAGAAGTATAAGGTTCCCTTCCCCATCCGTTCCCGCTGCAATTTTCGGGCCCCGCATATCGGTGTAATCGATCCTGGCAGCCTGGGTTGCGATCGAAAAGGCAGTTGTCCATCCTTCCTGTTCCATATCAATACATTTTTTCCCTTTCTTCACCAGCAACGGACCTGCTTCAATGGCATCCTGAATGTTTTCAAATCCGGGTATGCGAATTTGCAGCACTTTCCCTTCATACATCCACCCACCGGGCATCTGTCCTTCCGGAAAAGAAAGGGTGATACCCACCGGTATGATTTTCACCCTGCCACTTACCGGCTTTCGTATTATTTCCATAATACGATCACCCGCCATCCTGACAATAGTCCTTCCCCTGGCCGGAACAGCCTTACCGGCATACATCAGGTCATAGAAACACGGGCGGTCGTCAGGTATCCGAACAGGATTTCTCTGTCCACCTGTCATTTGTATTTCATCCTGTTCGTCAAAAAGAGTAATACCTTCAGAAAGACTGATCCGCCGGATTGTCAGGTTACCTGCCCGGTCTGCCAGAAAGGCGGGTTTGGAAAACAGCGGGGCAGACAGTATTTTTCCTCCGGTGATGATCATGCCCAGAGGGGAACCAATATACGATTCCGGAAGCCCGAGCTTTCCAACCAGCTCGGCATTAAGAATATAGCCTCCATTCCAGGCCACCAGAGCTTTATGTCCTGTTTGCCGCTCAAAATCTTTTACTAACTGCGTCACCTTTTGTGGGGATGCATTGGCACTGAGAGCAACGAATTTCCATTTCCTTTCCGTCTTTCTTGTATACAGCCTGGCCAGGACCCCATTCCACGGCATACCATCTTCATACAAACCACTCACATATTGATAATCGATCATTTGATGCCGTGCGGGTACCCCTTCTGCCATTTTTTTCAGCACATGGGCCACCGGGGAACCATGATTTTCCGCATCCTTTTTCAGCTCTTTCAATACATTCGTTGTTCCGTATCGCTCACACATTTTGCGAAACGTCTCCCCATGCAAGGCTTCGTGGAACTGCCTGGCCGTTTGTATCGGGACCGGATACGACAGGCAAACCCGGAGACCGGCCGGAATATGGATAATAAAACCGCTTCCCATGGGTATTCCCATGAAACCTTCGGTTAACGCATCTTCTACCTTGCCAATATGTACCCGGTCAATATCCAGGATATCCGACATGATCACCGAGTCTTTTCGGTGGGTTATGATCAGTCCGTTCCGGTCTCTTATTTCTTTAAGAATCGCAATGGCCTTTTCTCCCAGTTGTGGCAGATGAATACCCACACACCACTGTTTGACCGGTACGATCCGAACCAGTTTGTAATCATAAAGCAATTTAAGTTCCCCCGACCGTCCGCTTTTAATGAACTTCTCTATCTCTCTCACTTCCGGCCAGTTCTTTACGGTAAACTTCTGGGCAAAAACATAAACCGGTGCAATGTCCGAAGCACTTTCCTCCAGTATTTCCCGCGTCAGCTCCTGCTGCAGATCAAGCTTCATTCTGGATCGGATCGATTGCAGCGCAAAAAATTCCAGTTCGTGACTTACGTATCTTCCGGCAAATATCACCATGGGGACATTGGCCTTCATCCTTTCGAACAACCATTTTCTGTCGTCAAGGGCAATATGCGAACTCCCTGTCAGCTGACTCAGCGCCAGGTTCCAGTCGGTGAAAAAATGACTCGTTTCCAGCACACGGGTGGTTTTATCGGGCTGCACTATCTCAACAAAAAGCATGTTGATCAATCCGGTCATTTCCTGAATGGTAAAATCGTGCCATGCAAACCGTTTCCTTCCTCTGTAACGATATGCGAAGGAATGGTCATGCATTATTTTATAGTCCCCTTCGCAATACCGGAAAACCGCATCCACAGCATTGTAAAAGGAAGTAATTTTCTCTTCAGGAATTTTCACCTTTTCCTGTTCATCCCTCATCATTTCCCTGGCAAACTGCATGGCTGCTCCCCGTAAATATTGTTCTTCCACCCTGAAATAACTCGGATCGATCAATGATTTTAGAAAAATCATAAAGCCCATTTTACCGAAACCCGGTAAATATTGCCTGCAGGATTCAGGTATGATCTCCCGCAGGGTATCATTCCGGAACAGTATTTTCTGTCGGTACCGTTGTATCCGGGCAACGGTATATTCCGATACGCCGCTTTTATCCTGCATCTGGTGATGCAGTCTTCGGCAAATCCGTTCCACGCTCTTCTCGAGAGAATCCAGGCTGTATCGTTTTTTCACGGCCATCTGGTTATGAAATACCTCGGCCTGAAACAGATGCGGGAAGAAAACCCTGTTCAGTATCTTTTTAATGTGTGTGCGCGTAATGTTCAGACCGTCAAATTCAATCACCTGCAAACGGTCTTTTTCCGGCAAGTGCAAACCAATCACTTCCTCATAAACATTCTGCGGTTCATATTTCCTGCAGAATATGGGAACCCCGCAGGCAGCTGCCTCTATTATGGGCAGACCCCTTCCCTCTGTTTCACTGGGCAACAGTACCAGTGAGGCAATATTGTATAATTCTGGGATGCCTACCGGTTTTTCAAACCTGCGTTTGAAATGTTCCTTATCCAGTTCGCTGAAAAGGAACGCCAGATATATTTTTTGACGGAATGGTTCAGGCAGTTCATTGACCAGTCTGTCAAACCGCTGCAGAAGCTTCTCGAAATAATCAAAATGACCGCTTGCAATGGGTCCCGTCACCAGCAGAGTCAGTTTCAGATTTTCGGTCTCGGAAAACTTTTCTGTAAATTCATGATATTCAAATAATTTCCTTATCAACCGGAATGAAACTTCTATTTTCTTCCTTGAAATAATGCGGGTGGGTTGCAAAAAAATGATATTCTCGGCAAGAAAATTTTTAAGTGGACGTGTTTGATATCCGTTAATCAGGATCGGACGAGGATCTTTTTCCTCCACCAGCCGGTTGGAAAATGCATCACTCACCGAATAACTTACCAGAATCTGTCGGTACCGGCTAAGGACCTGTTCGAACTGGTAAAATGTATTGATCTTGATCCTTTTATTGGTGGTTGTATACTGATTCATATCCACCGCTGTTCCTATTTCCATCACATTGGCCGGATTGTGTCCGTTCAATCGTATTACATGATCCGACTGCCTCCGGTTGATATTCACCGTGATCCATGTTCTTGATTCCCAGGGATAAAATACTTCCACAGGAGAAAACACTTCTCCCAGATGCGCATTGGTAAAAAAGAAATCCCTCGGACCTTTTCTCAGGCGATGCTTTTTTATATCTTCAGGCCGGTTACCCCCTTCCCAGTAATAATCATGTGCATTATTAATCACCGGGATATTCATATACTCCGAAACAAGTACCAGTGCAATGGCCAGTGAAACATTCCCCGGATTTGAGCACACATTGACGGGGAAAAAAAGGGAAATTTTGTGTTCTTCCGTATATTCTGCCAGTTTAACCGCAAGTGCCTTTACTTCTTTCCATAATTTTCCTATGAGTTCATTGTACAAAACCGATCCCCGTTCCATTTTCTGATAAAAATAATCACGGTACAGAGGCCAGCTATCGAAGCCCCCGGCTTCATCTATGGTTTTTTTCCTGGTATCAGGGTGTATCATTTTATACGACTCCGGCTGAAATTTCCCGGCAACATAGTGTATGGGGATACCCGGAAAAAGATTTCTGAAAACGGAAGCATATTTTTCAATCTCAATGCTTACTCCGTCTACTGAAAAGGAAAATGTTACAAAAGCTATTCCTCCGGATTTCAGGTTATCGGCAAATGCTCCATAATCGTCATAAAACCTGGGTGATCGTGTATCTTTTTCCTGACGGAACCGATCAATAAACAGGCCCAGATCAAACCAGGTTTCAATCGTTTCCCCGTTCAGCCACTCCAGAATCTTCTCACCCGAATTTAAATTGATCATTAGGATGCAAATCGGTTTATTCACACAATTTACAAAATTTGTCAGAAAATTGACCGATTAACGATCCCTGATTGATTATCAGATCCTTATATGCCGATCCTTCTCCAGATCGTTTACCAGGTTTTCAATGGTGATATCCCTGAAGAGACGGTAAATTTCCTTGCGAACAGTATTAAATGCCTCATGCAGGGTACATGGAAAGTTCTTTTCCTGAATCTCGGCGCATGATTTGACGTCAATCAAACAAATATCAAACAAATCGGAACCATCTATAACAAAAATGATATCCAGCATGCTGATTTTACCTGCAGGTTTTCCCAGTGAAAATCCTCCGTGAGGGCCCTTGCTGGATTTCAATATTTTATGCCGCACCAGCGTTTGCAGAATTTTCCCCAGAAAAGGTGTTGGGATACCCAGGTCATTTGAGATGGTTTTGATCCCAATCCTTTTGTCTTCACCAGCCTTCCACGCCAGGTAAATAACCGCTCTGATCCCATATTTGCATGTGTTGGATAACATCTTCAGATTACTGATCAAATGACTTCAAAGGAATTTTTTTTACTCTTCTTTCATGTCTCCCACCTTCAAATCGGGTATTTAGAAATGCCCTCACGATAACCACAGCTTCCTCCCTGCTGATAAACCTTCCGGGTAATGCACAGATGTTTGCATTATTATGTTTACGAGCCAGTATGGCAATTTCTTCATTCCAGCACAAAGCCGAACGGATTCCCTGATGTTTGTTAACAGTTATATTAATTCCATTTCCGCTTCCGCAAATGCTGATCCCGGTAACAAAATCTCCCTTTTCCACCGCCGTAGCCAGTGGATGCGCATAATCAGGATAATCTGAACTTTCCTGACTATCTGAACCCATGTCTTTTACCTCATATCCAGCTTTCAGAAGATAATCTACAAGGTATTTTTTTAATAAAAAGCCGGCATGATCATTGGCAATAGCTATTTTCATTCTTTTTTTTTCTTTCAAATCTAATTAAAACAGTATCATATTAATATCTTTTTATACCTTTTTTCCTTCTTTTTTCTTTCCGAAAATGTGTTATTTCTTTGTTCAGTTCCATGTTAATATCCGTGAATATTTTTTCCAAATTTCCCTTGTACTTTTCAATTAATCATCTCCTTAAAATAATTTGTCATATTATCAAGACATAATTTTCTTTTTCATTCTAATAAAAACGAACACGTTTATAAACAGAATCAAAAGAAAATTCTTTTTCTGGTATTCATTACAATTGAAATGAACAATCTGTTAATTCTGTGATAAATTATTGCTTTTCATAGAGATTTACATATTATTTGTGTTTATTTTCTGTTATTTAAATGAAGATATCGACTTTTGCAATGATATGTGCAAAATATTTTTAACAGTTTCAAACGATCATTATTATCATCTTTCTTTAACTTTAAACTTCATTTTATAAATCTATGGGTGTTGATAAAAGTGAAATATTGCAGAATGGATACATTGATATGCCTGTGGAACAATCAATAGATCTAAGGGAAGAAATAGGAAAACTGAAAAGAAAAAAAAATGCAGTGATCCTGGCTCATTATTATGAGGATGCTGCGGTACAGGATATTGCGGATTATGTTGGAGACAGCCTGGATTTATCAAGAAAAGCAGCAGAAACAAATGCAGAAATCATTGTTTTTGCAGGTGTTCATTTTATGGCTGAAACGGCTAAAATAATAAGTCCAAACAAAAAAGTCATTCTTCCACACATGAAAGCCGGATGTTCGCTGGCTGATTCGTGCCCGTTCAACGAATTCAAAAGGTTCATCGAGAAGCATGCCGGATATACCATTATCAGCTATATTAATACAACAGCTGATATAAAAACTGTTACAGATATTGCGTGTACTTCATCAAATGCAATGAAAATTGTACAATCACTTCCTGAAAATGAAAAGATTTTATTCGGACCTGACAGAAACCTCGGAGAATATATCAGTAAAAAAACAGGAAGAGACATGGTGATGTGGAATGGACATTGCCATGTTCATCAACAATTTTCAGCAGAAAGAATGAAAGGAATAGTTAAAAATTATCCTGAAGCAAGAATCGTGGCTCATCCGGAATGTCAGCAGGAAATACTGGAAATGGCTGCATATATAGGTTCGACATCGCAAATGCTGAAATTTGTTCAGGAAAATGACGGAAACATATATATTATTGCTACAGAACCCGGAATCATTCATCAGATGAGGAAAAGCAAACCGGAAAAAACTTATATTCCTGCACCTCCTGCAGATCATTCAAGAGATTCCAGTATTTGTGAATACATGAAGATGATCGATCTGAAAAAAATTTATCTTTCTCTTACCTATGAATTGCCTGAAATAACACTGGACGAGGAAACAATTGAAAAGGCTGCCAGGCCCATTCACAGAATGCTTGAGATATCTGAAAAATATGGCATTTAGATCAATAAAGCGGAAAAAAACAATAATATGGGTTGTTTTCATTAATGCAGCATTATGTCTGATAAACATCAATGCCCAGGAGAATGTAACTAACGAAAATGGATTCAACCGATTTTACTATCCAAACGGCCAGGTTGCCAGTGAGGGGATGATGGTTAATGGAAAACCCGATGGATACTGGAAAACATATTATGTTACGGGAGTGCTGAAATCGGAAGGAAACAGAAAAAACTTTCTGCTGGACAGTATCTGGATATTTTATACATCTACAGGAGATACGCTTGAGAAAATAAGTTACATGTACGGAAAGAAAAATGGATACTCCTATACATTTGGAAAGCCGGAAGACCGTGCCCGATCGAAAAACGGGAATATAATAGCCAGGGAACTTTATATTAATGATAAGAAAGAAGGAAAATCGTATTATTACTATCCAACAGGAGAACTTAAAGAAACTGTGCAATTTGTCGATGGAATGCGTGAAGGGGTTTCCATGGAATATGACAGGGACGGAAATGTAATAACGCTGCTGGAATACCGAAACGACCGGCTTGTGGAAAGACAACGGATCAATCGAAGGGATGAGAAAGGGAACAAACAGGGAACATGGATGGAATTTTATGAAGACGGAAGCCTGCGAAGAGAGATCAGTTTTACCGATAATGTGATGGATGGAATATACCGGGAATATGACAGGGAGGGTAATCTGGTGATGATATTGCATTACAAAGATGGAAGAATAAAAGAAGATGTTGTTACCGAAGGGCAACCGGTGGAAATCAGGCAAACATTTTATGACAACGGTATGATTAGAACAAGCGGAGCCTACCGGAATAGCATACCTGTCGGAATTCACCGGACATACAACGAAAATGGTGAAATCATTGATTCAGAAATATATAACGAAACCGGAAAACTGGTTAGTAAAGGTATTGTTAATGAACAGGGAGAAAGAAATGGTTCATGGGTGAATTATTATCCGGGCGGAATGAAAAAAGCAGAGGGAGAATACCGGAACAACAGGAGGTCCGGAAGATGGGTGTTTTATACGGAAACCGGCAGGATTGAACAGGAAGGGGAGTACAGAAACGGGCTGGAAAACGGAACCTGGAAATGGTATTATCCCGATGGTTCCCTGTGGAGGGTGGAAGAATATTTCAACGGGAAAGAAGACGGAATGGCAACGGAATACGCCGAAGACGGAAGCATCATCGCAAAGGGCGACTATGTGGCGGGCGAAAAAGAAGGAGAATGGATATATGTTGCTGGTGACCACCAGGAAAACGGAAGATACCTTGTTGGATTACGTGAAGGAGAATGGAAACATTTTTATGAAGACGGTTCAGTGAAATTCAGGGGCAGCTATGTACAGGGAAATCCTGACGGATGGCATTATTTTTATTATCCTGACGGAACCCTTATGGAAGAACAGTATTACGAAAAGGGGATCAAGGAAAGAAACTGGAAAAAATACGATGAAACGGGTCATTTGATATTGACCGTTACATACAGGAAAAATCAGGAATACAGGATTAATGGCATCAGAACAAAATTACCTGAAAGCGAGGTCATTTTGATTAGGTAACACCGATGGGTATAAAAAAAAAATGGAAAACGAAGACAAAAAATATTACGACATTCACGACGGGGCGATTGATGAAAAAGACCAGGAGCTGGAGAAAAAATTAAGACCACCGATATTTGATGAATTCAGGGGTCAGACAGAAACGGTCGAAAACCTGAAAATCTTTGTCCAGGCTGCCCGAATGAGGGAAGAAGCACTGGATCATGTATTGATCCATGGTCCGCCAGGACTTGGAAAAACTACGCTGGCTTATATTATCGCCCATGAAATGAATGTGAATATTCGGGTTACCTCAGGGCCGGTTGTTGACAAACCCGGAGACCTGGCCGGTTTATTAACGGGCCTGGAACCGTTCGATGTACTGTTTATTGATGAAATTCACCGTTTATCGCCCGTGGTGGAAGAATACCTTTATTCGGCCATGGAAGATTTCAGGATTGATATAATGATTGATAAGGGCCCCGGGGCACGCTCGGTTCAATTGAACCTGCATCCGTTTACCCTGATTGGTGCTACTACCCGATCGGGATTGCTTACCGGTCCATTGCGCTCACGGTTTGGTATCACTTCACACCTCGAATATTATGATGTCTCCGTCCTGGAGGGAATTGTAAAACGATCAGCAGGAATTCTGAAAATAAGGATCAGCGATAAGGCGGCTGCTGAAATTGCCGGTAGAAGCAGGGGAACACCCAGGATAGCCAATTCCCTGTTGCGAAGGATCAGGGATTTTGCCATGGTAAAAGGGGATGGTACTATCGATCTGGAAATTTCAAGAATTGCACTTGATGCACTAAAAATAGATAAACACGGCTTGGATCAGATGGATAACAAGATACTTTCAACCATTCTGGAAAAATTTGGTGGCGGGCCGGTTGGAATAGGAAATATTGCCACTTCGGTGGGAGAAGACGCCGACACTCTGGAAGAAGTGTATGAACCGTTTTTAATAAAAGAAGGATACATCAAACGAACGCCCAGGGGAAGAGTGGTTACTGAAAGAGCATACCGGCATATGGGAAAAAAGTTACCGGGACATTTAAAAAGCTTGTTTGATTGAATTGAGTTGAAACAAAAATAGTTAAATTTAGCACCTGAAAACGAACCAAGATTAATTGACAGGAAAATGAAAGAATTTCTAAAACGTTTCGGCATTATATTCATTTTTGCAGGCGTCGTTGTGCTGGCCTACACAGAATTTAACCGAATGGAAAGCAATGTGATGCTTATGATCAGTGGAGGACTGATATTGCTTGGATTCATATTTTATGTTATCTTCAATAATATTCTCGACTGATACAGACCGAATGGCATTATATAAGGTAAATGCCAGTTATCATCGAAACACATTTCCAATTTTTGTAAGTCCCTGCACATCCTGAATCTTGATTTTTCTTCCGTTCAGGTCGATTAATCCGTCTGTTTTAAATTCTGAAAGAAGTCGTATAACCGATTCGGTAGCTGTTCCGACAATATTTGCCAGTTCTTCACGGGTAAGGGAAATCTGAAGAACATTATCCTGGTCAAGACCGAAATTATCTTTCAGGTGAATCAGTATCTCCGCCAGTCTTTCACGAACTGTTTTCTGGGCAATATCAGTGATATATGCATTGGCTTCTCCTAATTCTTTGCAGGCAAGCTTCATCAGTTCCATGGAAAAATTGGGATTCGATTTCACCAGCGAAATGAGTGTATCGGCCGGTATGAAACACAGGGTGGTGTCCTCAATAACCTTTGATGAGGTACAGGCCAGTTCGTTGCTGAGAATGGACCGGTAACCTATGATATCACCGGGTTTGGCAAAAAGGATAATCTGTTCTTTACCGTCGATACCCGTTTTGTAAATTTTAATAATACCCCTGTTGATGCAATAAGACCCGCTGATGCGGCTTCCTTCATGATAGATGATTTCTCCTCTTTTATGGAAATAGCAAGTTTTATGGTAATTAAGATGATCAAACTCTTCCTGGGATAGATGCCTGAAAAGAGAATTATTTTCAAGAGAACAGGTTTCACACTGAGGAATATGCTGAAAGTTTTTCATGTTTAACGGCCTAAATAACAGGCATATATAAAATATGATTCGGTTTGCAGAACAGATGAAAACCAAGTATATTAGCGCCTGCAAATTTAAACGTAAAGATATGAAAGAATTGGTAAATGTGACCTGGTTAGATAACCTGGGGTTCGAAGTGCAAATGAACGGTCACAGGTTTCCTATCGATGCTGATCCGGAAGTGGGTGGAAACAACCGGGGCCCCAGGCCAAAACCACTGATGATGGCTGCTCTGGGCGGATGCACGGGAATGGATGTGGTTTCTATTCTGAAAAAAATGCGGGTTGACATTGACAACCTGAATATCAGAGTAGAAGGATATCTGACAGAAGAGCATCCGAAACATTATTACAAAATGGAAGTTATTTTTGAATTTACAGGAAGAGATCTTCCTGAAGATAAAATTAAAAAAGCCGTCAGCCTGTCGGAAGAAAGGTATTGTGGTGTTAGCGTGTCATACAGAAAAGCCATGGAGCTGTCAACCCGGATTCTGATCAACGGGCAGGAATTAGAATGATTGTGAAGGCCAGTAGATGTTAAATAGCCGATTTAAACTGGTTCAGGAAGCGGATATCGTTCTCGAAAAACAACCTGAGGTCATGGATCTGGTAGATATTGAGGGCTGTTCGTTCAATACCCATTCCGAAAGCATATCCTGAATATTTTTTCGGGTCGATATGGCAGCTGGCCAGCACGTTGGGGTCGACCATTCCGCATCCGAGAATTTCAACCCATCCGCTGTATTTGCAAACCGGACAGCCTTTTCCTCCGCAAATCATACAGGAAATATCCAGTTCTGCAGAGGGTTCGGTAAACGGGAAAAAAGAGGGTCTTAACCTGATATGTGTGTCTTTTCCGAACATCTCTTTTGAAAAATACAACAACGCCTGACGTAGATCGGCCCACGATACATCACGATCGATATACAGGCCTTCAATCTGGTGAAATATACAGTGTGCGCGGGCCGATATGGCTTCATTCCTGAAAACCCTTCCGGGAGCTATGATACGGATGGGAGGTTCGTTTTGCTCCATCACCCTCACCTGTACCCCCGAGGTATGTGTTCTGAGAACAATATCCGGATTTTTCTCAATAAAAAAAGTATCCTGCATATCCCTGGCAGGATGTTCCTGAGGAAAATTCAGGGCGGTAAAATTGTGCCAGTCGTCCTCAATATCGGGGCCTTCAGCTATGGTAAAGCCCATGCGTTGAAGAATACCGATCATTTCATTTTTTACGATGGATACAGGATGCCTGGAACCCAGTTGATAAGGTTCTGCGGGAAGGCTCAGGTCTAATGCAGAAGAATTGCTACGGGTGGTTTCGAGTTTTTCCTTTTGCTCACGCACTTTGTTCAATACAAGCTCTTTCAGTTCGTTGATCAATTTACCCGTTTCTTTCTTTTCGGAAGGATCAAGATTCCTGAAACGGGAAAACAAATCGGGAATAATGCCTTTTTTCCCAAGATATTTGATACGGTAAGCCTCCAGCTCATCGGGCCCGGCAGCCTCAAAACGGGATGCTTCCTGCAAATATTTCCGGATCAGTTCTTTCATGCCATTCGGTTATTTGGATACTTTCATGGTTAAAATGCGAATATCGGTAAGCGGGCGGTCGTTTGGTGCTGTGGGAGTAGAAGCAATCTTATCCACCACATCGAGCCCTTTAACCACTTCGCCGAATACTGTATAACTGCCGTCAAGGTGGGGTGTACCGCCAATTGTACGATATACTTCCCTTTGTTCTTCGGGAATACTGTAAGGTTCATTTTCAAGCCATTGCTCCTGGGCCTCGATCATGGCCAGTTCCTGCAGTTGCTCATCGTTAAGAGGACTTTCGCGTTCAGCATTTAGTTGCTTCTGGTGATGTAGTCTCTTATAAAAAATAGATTGCCTGAGCATTTCATTGATTCTTGTTTCCATTTCATCCAGCTCCTGATCGGTCCATAACCTGCCGTGAACGATATAGAACTGTGATCCTGAAGAGGCCTTTTCCGGATTGTCCCGGTCGCCGAGCCTTGCTGCTGCCAGGGCTCCTTTTTTGTGGAAAAGATGAGAACGTATTTCTGCGGGTACGGTATATCCAGGGCCTCCGTTTCCAAGCATGTCATGAGGGTCGGCATGACGGGAATCCGGATCGCCTCCCTGGATCATAAATTCATGGATCACCCGGTGAAAAAGGGTGTTATTGTAAAAACCGTCTCTGGCCAGTTGAACAAAATTATCCCGGTGAAGCGAAGTATCATCGTAAAGCCTGACATGAATTTCACCAATATTTGTGTTGATCCTGACCAGCGTCCCGTTTGACTCCCGTTCGGAGCAGGAGGAAAAAAAAGAAATACTGCATGCAAAGAGTAGAATAAAATAGTAGCGAATGTGTATCATCAAAATATTTACTTGAGAAAAAAGACTTCTAGCATGACGACACAAAAATAGAGAAAATCAGCGGAAAACAGCCGTTAAATACGGCTGAAAAGCCTAATTTTGGAGAAAATCAAAAAATAGTAGGAGTTTCATGGTTCGGAAAATTGTCGTTATTATTTTGCTGTTCACTGGGTGGTGTACTTTATCCGGACAGGAAATAGGTCTGGTACTGAGTGGGGGAGGTGCAAAGGGCCTGGCGCATATAGGTGTGATAAAGGCACTGGAAGAAAATGAAATACCCATTGATTACATTACTGGAACCTCCATGGGGGCTATTATAGGTGCCCTTTATGCATCGGGGTACAGTGTGGAGGAAATGACCGACCTGGCCCTTTCAGAAGACTTTCTGAGGTGGGCTTCGGGTGAAATCAACAGGAAATATTATTATTATTTCAAGCAGGATGATCCGGAAGCATCAATGTTTACTCTGGATATTTCACTTAAGGATTCTGTTCCAAAACCGGCTCTTCCAAGTAACCTCATTTCTACTGAACCCATGGATTTTGCGTTTATGGAAATTCTGGCCGGTGCCTCTGCTGCCGCCGGGAATGTATTTGATAGTCTGATGGTACCTTACCGCTGCATTGCTTCGGATATACACAGCAACCGACCTGTGGTTCTGAAAAAAGGCGACCTGGCAAAAGCCGTGAGGGCCTCGATGACGTATCCGTTTTATTTCAAGCCCATTCGTATTGAAGGTACCCTTTTGTTTGACGGAGGAATGCATAATAATTTTCCTGTGGATATTATGGTTGAAGAATTTAAACCGGATTTTGTCATAGGAAGTAAGACCGCCTCAAATTCACCTGAACCCACCGAGGAGGACTTGTTACTGCAACTTGAAAATATGTTGCTGGCAAAAACGGAATATGCCATAGATGATTCAATGGGGGTGCTGATAGAAACCAGTCTGGAGGAAATTAAAATTCTTGATTTTCAATATGCGGATGAAATCATGAAAAAAGGATATGATGCAGCCTATCTGCATATTGGAAACATTAAAAGGAAGATAAGCAGGCGGATAAGTGCTGCGGAATTAAAGGCCAGAAGAGATGGTTTCAGAAGCCGGATACCGGAAATGAATTTTATAGAACTGAACATAGAAGGAGTAAATGAGGAACAGGCGGAATATGTTGCAAACAGTATATGGAAAGAGGGGAAAGTATTGAATATGGAAGAATTGAGGGAAAATTATTTCAGGCTGGTTGCCGACGAATTGGTATCAAAAGTATACCCTACCGCTACCTATGATCAGGAAAAAACCGGGTATATCCTGAATCTTGATGTACGGGTGGCAGACAGAATGAAAGTTAAGGTTGGCGGAAATATTGCCTCCAGCAGTATCAATCAGGGATATGCCGGATTTGAATACAACAGCCTGAGCAATACCTCCATGAAAATTGGTGCCAATGCATATTTCGGAAGACTATACAGCAGTGCGCAAATGAAAGTCAGGTTTGACTATCCAACTCGCGTGCCGTTCTATACACAGATATCCACTACGCTAAACAGATGGGATTTTTACAACAGCAGTCCCGATCCGTTCTTTGAAGATGTAAGACCATCCTATATTATTAAGGATGAGGGCAACTTCAGGATAGATTTTGCCATGCCTTACGGGAACAATAATGCCTTTAAGTTGAGCTTGGCTGCCGGAAGAATGAACGATTCGTATTATCAGGTACTGAAATTTTCACAAACCGATACAACCGATAAGTCAAGGTATGATTATTATACTGTAAATACAGGTTTTGGAAGAAGCAATCTGAACCATATTCAATATCCTACCTCCGGGGAGAAAGTATGGGCAGGAATTAGATACACAGGGGGAATTACCACGTTTATTCCTGGATCACGTAGCAGGCTGGAGGAAAAATCTGAAACGGATTATAAATACTTCAGCTTTGAAGCACAATGGAAAAAGTATTTGAGAATCAACAGAAAATGGAATGTTGGATTATATGGTGAAGTATATGTGTCAAGCATGCAGCTGCAGGATAATTATTATGCTACCATTATCAATGCTAGGTCCTTTCAGCCCGTTCCGCATAGTTCTACCCTTTTTCTGGAAAATTACAGGGCCCATGACTATGGCGCTGTCGGCATTATGCCGGTATTAAAAATAGGGAGATCCTGGCATTTGACGAACGAAAGCTATCTGTTTGTTCCTTACAGAAAAATCAGGAAAATACAGGAAGATGAAGTGTATGTCCCGGAATATGAAAATCCCTTTAAAAGATATTACCTGATGAACACAACGGCTCTGGTTTATCATTCACGTATCGGACCGGTTGTATTAAGCCTGAATTACTACAACAAAAAAGACAAAAACTTCTATATAGTGTTTAATTTTGGGTATATCATATTCAATAAAAGGGGTATAGATTAATGAAGGAAATTGCTGTTAGTGGTTCATCCGGTTTTGTGGGAAGTGAATTCATTAAAAAGAAGGATGGAGAATACCGGTTCAGAAAACTGGAAAGAAAGGATTTGTATGGAACCCAGGCGAAACTTGCCGAAATGATAAATGGAAGTGATGTAGTGATGCATTTTGCCGGGCGATCCATAGCAGGGCGTATTAACAGAAAAGATAAAAAAGAAATCATTAGTAGCAGGGTCGTCACAACACATAATCTGATTGAAGCGATGAGAAAGTGTGAGGAACCACCTGAAAAATTTATCGTTGCCTCTGCTACAGGAATATACAATGATCATGGAATTCATACAGAGAAGAGCCATGCTTTTGCAGATCATTTTCTTGCCGAAGTGGTTAAACAGTGGGAAGAAGAAGCGAAAAAAGCGGAGGAAGCAGGGATAAAAACCGTGATTATGCGAATGGGAGTGGTGTTGGGGAAAAACGGGGGCATAATGGAGAAGATGAAAATGTTTTATGAAAGAGGATTATTGATAATTCCGGGCAATGGACAGCAGGGCTTTTCATTTATACATATTAATGACCTTGTTTTAATTTTGGATAAATTCATTTATGATGAGAACAGTAATGGCGTTTATAATGTTACGGCTCCGGAAGTAAACACCTACAACGAGTTTGCTTTGATTTGGGGCATGAAGAGGAGAAAGACAATTCGTATGGAGATACCTGAAATTCTTTTAAAAATGGTGCTGTGCGAAGGCGCTGTTGTTCTGACCAGAGGTCAGAAAGCGATACCGGAGAGACTGATGGAGGAGGGGTATTCGTTTAAATACAGTGGACTAAAAGAAGCAATGCTAAGTATCATTAACTAATGATTCATACCAAAGAAACCGGCCTATGGAAATAAATCCTGTCAGAAAGCTGGCCGGACAAACAGCGGTTTATGGCATGGGAACCATTGTTCCCAGATTCATCAATTATCTTGTTCTGGTTCCCTTCTATACGCGGATATTTGTTGATCAGGCAGAATATGGTGTGATAAGCGAATTGTACGCCTACATGGTGGTTTTACTGGTAATTCTTACGTATGGAATGGAAACCGCTTATTTCCGGTTTGCCAGGAAGCAGGAAGATGCGGATACCGTATTCAGCACATCGGTTATATCCCTGCTAACAACGGGTTTATTGTTTTTCGGTGTGGTGTGGGTATGGAGAAAAGAAATAGCCCGGTTGCTGGTTTATCCAGACCATGTTGAATATGTGCTGCTTTTTTCTGCCATCGTGGCTATAGATGCATTCTGCGCAATTCCTTTTGCAAGACTGAGGCAACAAAACAAAGCTTTAAAATTCAGCATAATAAAAATAATTAATGTTGCAGTTATTGTTGTATCTGTATTATTTCTTCTTTACTGGGCTCCAAAAAAGGCAGGTAGTAAAGAAGAATACTGGCTTGAAAAATTATATCATCCAGAAGTGGATGTGGTGTATGTTTTTATAGGGAACCTTGCCGGAAGCCTTGTAACATTATTCATTTTAACTGGGGAAGTATGCAAAATAAGGTGGAAATTTAACTGGATGATATGGAAACGAATGATTACTTATTCTTTTCCCTTGTTGGTGGCAGGATTGGCAGGTACACTCAATGATGCTATGGATAAAATGGCGTTAAAAAGATTGTTGACAGATCAGGGGACGGCTATGAAGCAACTCGGTATATACAGTGCCAATTACAAAATTGCCGTCTTAATGTCCTTGTTTATCCAGATGTTCCGGTTTGCTCTGGAACCTTTCTTTTTCGAAGAATCAAAGGAAAAAGATGCAGGGAAAGCGTATGCTGATGTAATGAAATATTTTGTGATTACCAGTCTGATATTGTTTCTGGGAATCAATTTATACATTAATATCATTAAGCATATTATTCCGGTATCTTATCAGGGAGCGCTGGGAGTGGTCCCCATCATTACCTTTGGTTACCTGCTGTACGGGATATTTGTGAATTTAAGCGTATGGTATAAAATAAACGATCTGACAAAATACGGTGCCTGGATTACTCTGAGCGGTGCGGTGGTGACTATTCTGATCAACGTGTTGCTGATACCGGTGTATGGATATTACGCTTCTGCATGGGCCCATGTGGCAAGTTATGGTCTTATGGTATTGATCTCGTATTTCATGGGAAAACAAAAATATCCGGTTCCATACGAGGTGCTGAAAATACTGAAATATATCGGGATAGCTGTTGGTTTGTATTTTATATGGGAAATTATTCCGGTAAAGAATCTGATGATGGAAAGCATTTTAAGCACACTGATTATTGCAGTTTTCATAATTTACGCAAATAAAAAAGATAACCTACTGAGAATTTTTAAGAAATAGCTATGAAGAATGGAATTAAAGTAAGAATAGTAAACAGGTCAGGTCATGAATTACCCTGGTACAGTACAGCACATTCAGCAGGGATGGACGTAAGGGCAAATTTGGAGCAACCGGTAGAATTGAAACCCATGGAAAGAGCGTTGATTTCCACCGGGCTGTTTATAGAACTGCCTGTAGGCTATGAGGCACAAATTAGGCCGAGAAGCGGTCTCGCAGTAAAACATGGGATAAGTATCGTGAATTCACCGGGGACAATAGATGCGGATTATAGAGGAGAAATAAAAGTTATTCTGGTTAATTTATCGAACGAAACTTTCGTGGTTCACAATGGTGAAAGAATATGCCAGATGATTGTTTCAAGACACGAGAAAGTAATCTGGGAAGAAACTGACTCTCTGAATAATACTTACCGGGGAGAAGGAGGATTCGGACATACCGGTAGAAAGTAGAAGAAAGATATGAAAACAGGAGGGTATAACATGAGAAAAATATGCATCATTTTATTGATGGCAGAAATGATATCATGCGGTGTACAAAAAAATATTATAACTCAGGAAGGGCAACCAAATGCAAAAAAAATTGGAGAAAAGGAGAAGATGCAGCTGGAATTTTCTTTTGCTGAAGCAACTCAAAGAAAAATATTCGGAGATCTGGACAGGGCCATCATACTATACAGGGAATGTTTGAAAATAGACCCTGAAAATACAGCTTCATTGTATGAATTATCAAACATATACAATTACCTGGGAGACAAGGAGCTGGCTGTTCAATATGCAGAAAAAGCTTTCGAAAACGAAAAAAGTAACAAATGGTATGGCATGCTTCTGGCAGGATTATATCATCAGGAAGGAAACATAGATAAGGCCATTGAAGTGTACCGGGAAATGGCAGCCGGAAATCCGGAGGAAATGGACATTAAGTATAATTTGGCCACACTATATGTGAGCAATGGAGAGTACCAGGATGCGCTGACTATATTTGAGGAGATGGAGCAATCTCTGGGAATAACAGAGATGGTAAATATGGCTAAATATAATATATACTCAAAAGAAGGAAAGCACAGGCAGGCGGCGAATGAATTGAAAAGATTAATCAGCGCATTTCCGGAAGAAATAAAATACCGCGGTTTACTGGCTGAATTGTACGATGAAATGGGTGAAGACGAAAAAGCTGTGAAGGCATATCAGGATCTATTTAAGATTGATCCGGAAAATGGACTTGCCCAGATGTCAGTTTCATCATATTACAGGAGAAAAAGGGAATATGGGAAAAGTCTGGAATGGTTTGAAATGGCAGTAGAGAATCCGGAAATTGAGTTGGATGATAAAATACAGGCCATGTTGGTTTATTTAAATCAGCCGGATATATTGGAAAAATACAGTCAGAAAATTGAGATAATTATAGAAAAATTAGCAGGGGAATATCCTGAGGAAATAAACGCCATGGCTTTGGCAGCTGATTATTATATAAAGACAAAAAATCCGGAACGGGCAAGACCATATTTGAAAAAAATGACAGAAATCAACCCGGAAAACTTTGGGGTATGGGAGCAATGGATTTTTATGGAAAATGAAGCGGCAAACTATGTAGAGATAGTGAGGATAGCAGAACAAGCAATGAAAATATTTCCGGAAGTACCAAACCTGTATTTATACATATGCATCGGTTTATTTCAGATTGAAGAATATGATAGAATGATAGAATATGCGGAAGCCGGAACGAAGTATTCAAACAATAACGATATTATTAGAAAAGAACTGTATGCTTTGCTGGGAGAAGGATATCATGCATTAGGAGAAAATGAAAAATCTGACTGGGCCTTTGAAGAAGCATTAAAGATCAAACCGAATGATATTATGGTGCTGAACAACTATGCTTATTACCTGTCGGAAAGGGGAAGTCATCTGAAAAAAGCGCTGGAAATGAGCAGAAAATGCATTGAAAAAGAACCTGAAAATTATATCTATCTGGATACCTGTGCATGGATATTGTATAAAATGGAAGAGACAGATGAAGCATTGGTTTACATCCGGAAAAGTATTGAAGCGGGTGGACAAGAAGATCCGGAAATACTTGAGCATTACGGAGATATTTTATATGAGGGGGGGAAAACCGATGAAGCGGTAAACGCATGGAAACGATCTGTTGAGAATGGAAATATGAAAGAAGAAATAAAGAAAAAAATTGGGGCCGGAGAAGGGAGAAAGAGATGAAAACTATTAAGAGAAATCAATTTAGTTGTCTTTGTTGGATTTTACTGGCCGTTACGATGATGCAATGCAGTGGAACAAAGGGGCTGGTATCAGAAAGGAAGAATGGGACCATAGCAAATGTTGAGGAGCTGGAAGAGATAAATAACCTGGTAATCACTTCCTATCGATTAAACATTAATGAAGAGAACGGATGGTCAGGAAAATTTAAAGGATATATAAAGGCTATCAGGGGAAAAGGAGTGATGCTTTCGTTAAGAAGCGGAATGAATATAGAGGTGGCAAGGGTGTGGGTAATGAAAGATACTATGACCATACTGAATAGAGTGGACAAGACTGTTAATAAGTTTGATGTAAAAAAGTACCTTGGCGAGTGTAATGTTATGCTTGATAGTGATTGGCCCATGTTTTTGATGATGGGTAAAAATCCGGTGAAAGAAAGTTTCTTTAAGGAAAAAGAAACAGAAAATATACGAATATCGTATGGTGGATGTAAGCTTGAACTGGAAGAGGAAACGGGGAAGATATTGAACGGGAGAATTGTTATGAGAAGATTAAATAATGAAATTATATTTAACTACAGGAAAGTGAACAAGGGGGAAGGAGTAATTTTACCGGAAAAGATAGAATTGGACATAAAAACAGGTGAAAAGAAGATAAGATGTATCATCGAATTGGAGGACTATATTATAAACAGGGAGACAGGAATGAACATAAAAATTCCGGAAGGTTACAGAAATTGAATAAGTAACGGTATATGGAAAAGAGTAGAATATATGTGGTGATTCTGATATTAACAAGTGTGTATGCAACAATATTAGGGCAGAATATATCGGAACTTGAAAAAGAAAAAGAAAATGCGAGAAAAAAAATTGAATACACGAGAAAACTTATAGATGAAACAAGCAGGAAAAAAGAGGAAGGAATTACTCAATTGGGTTTTATTGCAGCAGAAATAGAATTGAGAGGGAAAGTTATTGAAAACATTGCTTTTGAGCTTGAACTGCTGGAAGAAGATATTGAAAAACGACAAAAAATAATAGGAGAGCAGAATGAAGAGCTGGAGAAGGAAATTGAACAATACAGGGAAGTCATAATGCAGGCATTCCGGGAAACAAAGGGTTTTCAACCATTGACTTTTGTGCTGTCATCTGAAAATTTCAATCAAGCCTATAAGAGGATTAAATACATGCAAAAACTTGCAAGGTATAGACAGGCACAGTCGGAAAGTATAAAAGAAAGCAGGAAAGAACTGTTGAGGGAAATTGCTTCACTGGAGGAAAAAAGAAAGGAAAAAAACACATTGCTGGAAGAAGAGAGGAAGGAGAATGAAGAACTGAAAAGGAGGAAAAGCGTACAGCAGGCAATGATAGCAAGATTGAAAACGCAGGAGCAGAGGCTGCGAAAAGAATTAAAAGAAAATGAAGAAATTGCGGCCAGACTGGAAAAGACAATAAGGGAAATTATTGCTGCCGAGGCAAAAAGAAGGGAGGCAGAGAAAATGAGGCTTACCCCCGAACAGGAGTTGATCGATCAGAATTTCAGAAATAATAAAGGAAGACTGCCATGGCCAACAGAAAGAGGAATTATTACCGGATTATTTGGGGAGCATGAACATCCGGTTCTGAAAGGAGTAAAACTAAACAATAATGGCATCGATATCACAACTGAAAAGGGATCAGAAGCAAGGGCTTTGTTTGATGGAGAGGTAAGCCTGGTAGCAAATGTGCCGGGAGCGAACCGGGTAGTTATAATACGGCATGGAAATTATCTGACAATGTATGCCAATCTGATTGATGTATATGTAAGAACCGGGGAAAAAGTACAGGTGAAGCAAAAAATCGGAAAAATATTTACGGATGAGGAAAATGAAGGGAAAACCGTCATACATTTGGAAATATGGGAAGAAAACGTGAAATTGAATCCTCAGAAATGGTTAAGTGCAGAATAGGCAAGATAAAGGTAACCCTCCAGAAGAAAAAGCAGTATAAAAAAGTATTTGAACCGGTTTATCATGATGCAGAGAAAAATAAATATTTCATCTATACCGTCAAATCTCCGTTTGGTCGAAATGATGGTAGATGAAATTTCCAATGAGCAGGATTTCAATTCCGATATGTATGGAAAAATATTGATCGCAACCGTTGAAGCAGTCAATAATGCAATAATTCATGGAAACAGATCAAATCCTGATAAATTTGTTGAAGTGGAATTTAAAATGAACAATGGAGAACTTGAAATCATTGTGGAAGATGAAGGAGAAGGGTTTGATTATGAAAGTATTCCGGATCCAACGGCACCTGAAAATATTGAAAACATACACGGGAGGGGAGTATTTCTTATACGGCAGCTGTCGGATGAGGTTGTGTTCAATAAAAAGGGGAAACAAATTGTGATGGTATTTAAAATATAGACATTGTCAGTACGTCTGTTTTTCGAAAAAAAGCTTCCTTTCAGGGAGAATAAGAGGAAAGTTGTACAATGGATCAGG
This sequence comes from Bacteroidales bacterium, assembly GCA_049975425.1. GTDB lineage: Bacteria > Bacteroidota > Bacteroidia > Bacteroidales > VadinHA17 > HyVt-105. Next base: position 83,708 of record JBNGDI010000004.1, on the reverse strand, counting down.
TATGTCCTGGAAAAAGAGGGGAAAAAGGCTGGAAGTATCAATATTATTACTACGGGAGACAGGGAAATTGAAAGGTTGAATAAGGAATTTCTTGGAAGGTCATACAGTACTGATGTGATCAGCTTTCCTATGAACAGAGGAGAAAAAATTGAAGGAGAAATATATATTAGTCTGGATACGGTAACGGAAAATGCAAAACAGTTTAAAGTAACTGCCAGGGAAGAATGGAGAAGGGTGGTGATACACGGAATATTGCATCTGATAGGTTATGTCGATGACAAAAGGGAAGAGCAACAAATAATGCGGGAAAAAGAAGATTATTATCTTGAGCGATTCCCCGGATAATCCTTAAGAAACAGATTTAATGCAATGTCGTATCTTTGCCCAAAAAAGCAGGGCATGGAAAAGTACGATGTGATAGTAATTGGGGGCGGGCATGCCGGAAGTGAGGCAGCAAATGCTGCTGCACAGCTGGGTTCGAGTGTATTGCTCATTACCATGGATATGACAAAAATTGCTCAGATGTCATGTAATCCGGCAATGGGGGGAATAGCAAAAGGGCAGATCATAAGGGAAATCGATGCCATGGGAGGAAAGTCCGGGGTTGTGACCGACAGAAGCATGATCCAGTTTAGGATGCTGAACAGATCAAAGGGGCCGGCTATGTGGAGTCCGAGGGCCCAGTGTGACAGAATGCTGTTTAGCTGGTACTGGCGGGAAGAACTGGAAAAGAATGGAAGGATTCGATTCTGGCAGGATGTGGCTACAGAGCTGGAAATTAAGAATCAGAGAGTATATGGAGTTAAAACATTGATGGGAAATAAATTTTCCGGCAAAACGGTGATACTGACAAACGGAACATTTTTAAACGGGCTGATACATATAGGAAAACAGAAAGCTGAGGGTGGAAGAATAGGTGAACTTTCTTCGAAAGGAATTACTGAACAACTGAAAAGCCTGGGTTTGAAAACCGGCAGAATGAAGACAGGTACGCCTGCAAGAATTGATGGGAGAACGGTTAATTTTGAAGCAATGACCGAACAAAAGGGAGATGAGGAAGGAGGAGCATTTTCCTATATGACAGAGAGAAAAGGTCCGGAAAGGCAGAAAAGCTGTTATATTGTCCATACAGATGAGAAAGTACATGACATTATACGGAAAGGAATTAAATACAGCCCGTTGTTTGACGGCACTATCAAAAGTATTGGTCCAAGGTACTGCCCAAGCATAGAAGATAAAATTGTCACATTTTCAGAAAAAAAGCGACATCAGCTGTTTCTGGAACCGGAAGGATGGAACACGGTGGAATATTACCTGAACGGGTACAGTTCTTCTCTTCCCTGGGAAGTGCAGTATGAAGCTATGAAAAATATCAGGGGGCTGGAAAATGTTAAAATATTCAGGCCGGGATATGCTATAGAATATGATTATTTTGATCCGACACAATTAAAAAACACACTGGAATTTAAGTTGATAGATGGCCTGTTTCTGGCAGGTCAGGTGAACGGGACAACGGGGTATGAAGAAGCCGGGGCACAGGGACTGATAAGCGGAATCAATGCGAGTGCGAAATGCCAAGGAAAGGAGGAATTCGTATTGAATCGGGAAGAAGGTTATATAGGGGTATTGATTGATGATCTGATCAGTAAAGGGGTGGATGAGCCGTATAGAATGTTTACTTCAAGGGCAGAATACCGGATGTTATTGAGGCAGGATAATGCAGATGAACGTTTAACAGAGAAGGCATACAGGTTAGGTATGGCTACGGAAGAACGAATGAGAAGAATGGAAGAAAAATACAGGAAACGTAATCGGATGGTCGAAATATTAAACACAATGAGTGTGAAAAAGGACGAGGTAAATCAATATCTCGAAAGTATAGGTTCCAGCAAAATCAGGCAAACGGTCAAAGCAAAAAGCCTGATTGTCCGGCCTGAGGTAACATTAAAGCAGATGGCCTCACAGGTGGAAAAAATAAAAAAAATAGCTGAGGAATATAATGATATAAAGGATGAGATAATCGAATCAGTGGAAATATATATGAAATATAAGGGTTATGTAGAAAGGGAGAGGTTGCTGGTTGAAAAAATGAAAAGACTGGAAAATATTATTATATCAGAAGATATAAGTTATGATGAGTTAACAAGTATTTCAACTGAAGCCCGACAGAAACTAAAAAGAATTCGGCCAAAAACCATAGGACAGGCAAGCCGAATCAGCGGAGTGTCTCCATCTGACATACATGTATTGTTGGTGTACATGGGAAGGTAGTGTTCCACGTGGAACAAAAATATAAAAAATGAAAAACTATAAAGTAAAAGGGAAGGTTGTAGATATTTCGACAAAGAAAATTTACCGTGGCGAGATACTGGTAAAAGATGGGAAAATATATAAAATCTCACGAATACCTGAAAAAAAGGAGGAAAAGGATCGGTATATTTTGCCAGGTTTGATTGATGCCCATGTGCATATAGAAAGTTCCATGCTGACGCCTGGGTATTTTGCAAGTGAGTGTGTAAGGCATGGTACAGTGGCCGTAGTAGCGGATCCTCATGAAATAGCCAATGTAATGGGAATGGAGGGGATTGATTATATGATAAAAGAAGGAAAGAAAGTGCCGTTGAAGTATGCATTCGGTGCTTCTTCATGTGTGCCTGCTACTGAAATTGAAACATCCGGTGCGAAAATAGGGAGTGACAGAATCCGGGAATTGATGAAAAGGGAAGATATAACACACCTTGCTGAAATGATGAATTTCCCCGGGGTCATAGATGGACAGAAAGATGTTATCGAAAAAATAAAAATTGCACGGGAGTTCGGGAAGCCGGTTGACGGTCATGCACCGGGGTTAAAAGGAGAAGCGTTGAAAAAATATATTGCAGAAGGAATATCGACTGACCATGAAGCTTCAACATGGGAAGAAGCGGAGGAAAAGATAAAAAACGGGATGAAGATACTGATCCGGGAGGGAAGTGCAGCAAGAAACTTTGAGGAACTGATACCTCTGGTGAAATCTTATGCCGCATCCCTGATGTTTTGTACAGACGACATGCACCCGGATGATCTGATAAACGGGCATATCAATATGCTGGTGAAAAGGGCCGTCAGAAAAGGATACGATTTTTTTGATATACTGCGCGCTGCAACCCTGAATCCTGTAAATCATTATGGTTTGAATGTTGGTTTGCTCAGGGAAGGCGACCCGGCAGATTTTATTGTGGTGGACCATCCGGAAAATATGCTGGTGGTCGAAACTTATATTGATGGGGTGTGTGTTTTCAGAGAGGGACAAACTATGTTCCACGTGGAAAAACCGGGTATCATTAACCATTTCCATTCCTCATCACTTCATGGTTCCGATATCAGGATAAAGGCAGGAAAAGGGAAAATGATTGTCATTCAGGCTATTGACGGGGAATTGTTGACAGAAAAAATAATTTGTGAACCGAAAAAGGAAGGTGAATATGTTGTGGCTGATCCCGACAGGGATTTTCTCAAACTGGTGTATATCAACCGGTACCGGTCCATGCCTCCGGCTGTTGCATTTGTCAGAGGATTCGGACTCAGGGAAGGGGCATTCGGATCAAGTATATCACATGACAGTCACAATATTCTGGTGGTTGGGGTAAACGACGAAGATATTTATGATGTGGCAAGGGTTATCATGGAAAACCGGGGCGGCGTGGTAGTGAAAAAGGGCGATAAAACAGACCTTTTACCTTTGCCCGTGGCCGGTCTGATGTCCGACAGGGATGCTTCCTGGGTGGCTGCAAAATATCAGGGGATTAACCGCCTTATACGTTCCATGGGGTCCACACTGCATGCCCCTGTTATGACCCTTTCTTTCCTGTCGCTCCTGGTTATTCCCCGTATCAAACTGGGAGAAAAAGGATTATTCGACGCGGAAACATTTTCTTTCATACCCATGTTTATCCCAAATATGGGAGAAAACACATGAATGAACCACTGCGTGAGAAACTAAGGGGAAAAGCGGCCCGGCTTCCTGAAAATCCAGGAATTTATCAGTTTGTGGACCGCGATGGAAAAATATTGTATATCGGTAAAGCCAAAAATCTGAAGAAGCGGGTTAGCTCATACTTCAACCGTGAAACAAACGGAAAAACAAAAGTAATGCTCGGCAAAAGCCATGATATACGGCATATCGTGGTAGATACGGAATCAGATGCTCTGTTGCTTGAAAACAGCCTGGTGAAAAAGTATCAGCCGCGTTACAATATTCAGCTGAAAGACGATAAAAGTTTTCCATGGATCGTTATTAAACATGAACGTTTTCCCCGTGTTTTTTCAACCCGGAATGTCATACACGACGGCTCGGAATATTTCGGTCCCTATACATCGGCCGTCATGGTACGGACCCTGCTTTCCCTGGTACGTAAAATCTATCCTTTGCGTACCTGCAACTACAACCTGAGTGAGGAAAATATTGAAAAGAAAAAGTTCAGACCCTGCCTGGAATATCATCTTGGAAATTGCAGGGCGCCCTGTGTGAAATGGCAGGAGGAAGACGATTATATGGAATCAATCCGTCAGATACGGCTGATACTCAGGGGGAATACCGAAAAGGTGATGTCGTTTCTTGAAGAAAGGATGAAAGAGAAAGCAGCTGAATACAGGTATGAAGAAGCAGCCGCCCTGAAGGAAAAACTCGACATACTGGGGAAGTTCCAGAGCAAGTCCACCGTGGTAAGCCCGAAAATCAACCAGGTGGAGGTTTTTTCCCTATGCGAAGATGAGCATTATGCCTATGTAAATTACCTGAAAGTGTTTCACGGAGCCGTGATCAATGCCCATACGGTGGAAGTGAAAAAGAAACTGCAGGAATCCAGGGAAGAAATCATCCTTTCTGTCATAACAGAGCTGAGGCAAAGAACGGGAAGCCGGACCCGCGAAATCCTGGTCCCTTTTAATCCGGGAATGGAAATGGATAACGCCCGGTTTCATGTCCCGCACAGGGGTGATAAGAAAAAGCTGCTCGACCTGTCACAGCGAAATGCGCAGTATTACCGGAGGGAACGGCAGGAATACCGGAAGCAGAAACAACGGAAAGATCCGGCAAAACGTATTCTGGAAACCATTAAAAATGACCTGAAACTACGCTCTCTGCCTGTTTTGATGGAATGCTTTGACAATTCGAATTTTCAGGGCAGTTATCCCGTGGCAGCCTGTGCGGTTTTCAGGAATGCCCGGCCCAGCAGGCAGGAATACAGGCATTACAATATTAAAACCGTGCAGGGGATCAATGATGTGGCTTCCATTGGAGAGGTGGTCACCAGAAGATACAGCCGTCTGCTGCAGGAAAACAGGGAACTTCCCCAGCTGGTGGTGATCGATGGGGGCAAAGGGCAGGTGAATGCTGCTGTGAACAGCCTGGATAAGCTGGGCCTGCGGGGGAAAGTGGCTGTAATTGGCATTGCAAAACGTCTGGAAGAAATTTTTTTCCCGGGAGATTCTCTTCCGCTGTACCTGGATAAACGCTCGGAAACGCTTCGGGTAATCCAGCATATGCGCAACGAGGCACACCGGTTCGGTATCGGCTTTCACCGGAGAAAAAGATCCGGACCATTTACCGTGTCAGATCTCGAACAACTGAAAGGAATAGGAAAAGAATCGGTGAAAAAGTTATATGACCGGTTTCAGACCTGGGAACAGATTAAAAATGCCGGGTATGAGGAATGGAGGAAAATTGTGGGCACGAAACGTGCTGAAATCCTGAACCGGTATTTCCTGGACCAGGGATAAATGTTATTTTTCGCGGGAAATGGTGTATTCCACCAGTTGAATCAGCGAATCTCTGGCCGGTGAAGAGGGAATGGGTTCAAGCAGTTCCAGTGCCAGGTTTTTGTATGCATTCATCTTTTCTTCGGCATATTCAATTCCCCCGTTTTCACGTACAAAAGATATCACTTCCTGCACCTTTTTCCTTTTGTCCCGGTGGTTTTTTACTATTCCCAGTATCCTTCTCCTTCTGCGGGAATCGACATGACGAAGGGCATAGATCAAAGGAAGAGTGAGTTTCTTTTCCTGAATATCGTTGCCGGCAGGCTTTCCCGTTAAACTATTACGCTGATAATCAAATATATCGTCCTTAATCTGGAAGGCAATGCCTACCTTTTCTCCAAAGGATTTCATACGGTTGATTTCTTCCTGGCTTCTGCCCGCTGCCTTGGCCCCGCAGGCCGTACAGGCTGCAATCAGGGTTGCTGTTTTTTTCCGGATGATTTCGAAATACTCTTCCTCGGAAACATTCATCTTTCTGGATTTCTGAATTTGCAGCAGTTCACCTTCACTCATTTCCTTGACTGCCTCCGAAACAATTGCAAGAAGTTCATATTCACCGCTGTTCATCGATAGGAGAAGACCTTTGGCAAGAAGATAGTCTCCCAGCAAAACGGCAATTTTCGTTTTCCAGAGGGCGTTGATGGAGAATATGCCCCGGCGTTCATACGAATGGTCCACTACATCGTCGTGTACCAGAGTGGCTGTATGCAATAGTTCAATAAGTGAGGCGGCTGTGTAGGCCGATGGGGTAATCTCCCCGTACAGCCGCGCCGTCAGAAAAACGAACATGGGCCGCATCTGTTTTCCTTTCCGGCGAAGTATGTATTGTGTGATCAAATTCAAAAGAGGGATCTGGCTTTTCATGGAGGAGGCGAAATGACTGTGAAACCGTTTCATTTCCTCCCGGATGGGCTCCCTGATCTGTTCAATGTTTGCCACAACGATGGAATTAAGGTTTCAAAGATAATAATTTCATGACCAACCAGGCAGGCTGACATTCAACGACCCTCCTCCCGGGCGTTTATTTGAAATTTATTTAGAATAAATACATTAAATTTGCTTCCATATCATTGAATTTCCCAAATTATCTTTATCGGGAGGTTTATGGTGAATGATATATTCATATATTTGCACATGTCTGAATTGTAACTACTATCGGATGCAAAAAATGAAAATAAATGAGTTAAGTTCCGAACAGCTTGAACGCGCAGCCAACATGCTGAAAGCCATTGCGCATCCCATGCGGATTGCAATACTCAATTACCTGGAAGAAGGGAAGAAACTGACGGTTACAGAGATTCATGAACTGCTGAACATTGAGCAGTCAACCACCTCCCATCACCTGGGTATTCTGAAAGACAAAGGAGTGCTGGCTTCTCAAAGGGATGGGAAAAACACGTATTATTTTCTGAAACACAACAACCTGAGCCAGATTATTGAATGTGTTAGTCAGTGTACACTGGAATAATCCGGCGCTTCTGCAAAGGATGTATTATGACAATGCCCGGCGCTGACCGGGTATTTCTTTTTCTTTCCCGACCCGGAAGGAAGAAATAAACTCCGTATATTTGTCTGTATATGGAGAAAAATAAACATGGCGAAAATACGGGTTACCAAAGAATTTCATTTTGAAATGGCCCATGCCCTGTGGAACTACGACGGTCCGTGCAGGAACATTCACGGGCACAGTTACAAACTGCAGGTTACCGTTATTGGTGTTCCTGAAAAGGATCCGGAAGCTATCAAACAGGGAATGGTAATCGATTTCGGGATACTGAAAAACATTGTGAAAAATACGGTGGTTGAGCGGTTTGACCATAGTGTGGTGGTGAACAGTCAGGCTCCTCACGAATTTCTAAAACAGGTGGAACAAATGTTCGACCGGGTGGAAATACTGCCTTACCAGCCTACCTGTGAAAATCTGGTTGCCGATTTTGCCGGACGCATCAGGGAAAAACTTCCGGACGCTGTTCTCCTTCATCATGTTACCCTTCATGAAACCGATTCCTCCTGGGCTTCGTGGCATGCCGGAGATAACCGAGAATAAAAACCGAACAATGACCGAAACATCTGAAAAGAAGCTATTCCTTCTGGATGCCTATGCCTTGATATTCAGGGCCTATTATGCTTTTATCCGGAATCCCATGGTGAATTCGGCCGGACTCAATACATCTGCCATATTCGGATTTGTCAATGCCCTGGAGGAGGTTCTTTCAAAAGAGAAACCCACCCACATGGCCATTGTATTCGATCATCCGGAAGGATCGTTTCGTACCAGAATATTTCCGCAATACAAAGCCAACCGGGATGAGACACCCGAGGATATCCGCCGGGCGGTTCCCTATATTAAAAAACTGGCCGAAGCATACCATATTCCCGTGCTGGAGGTTCCCGGATATGAAGCGGATGATGTGATCGGAACCCTTGCCCGGCAGGCTGAGAAACAGGGTTTCGAAACCTATATGATGACTCCCGACAAGGACTTTTCGCAGCTGGTAACCGGACGGATCAAGATGTACAAACCTTCAAGGGCCGGCCAGGGAGCGGAAGTATGGGGGCCTGAGGAAGTGAAAGAAAAATTCGGGGTGTCCTCACCCTCACAGGTGATTGATATTCTCGCCCTGTGGGGCGATTCCTCAGACAACATTCCCGGCGCCCCGGGAATCGGAGAAAAACAGTCAAAACAGCTGATAGGCAAGTTCGGAAGCGTCAGTTCGCTGTTTGAAAACCTGGACCAGCTGACCGGCAGGCAAAAAGAAATCCTTCATAATTTCCGGGAACAGGTGGAGCTTTCTTACCGCCTGGCGACGATTTCTACTGATGTTCCAGTGCGGCTGGAAGAGAAAAAATTAATGATTGATCCTCCCGATCAGGAAGCCCTCGCGGCTCTTTTCCAGGAACTGGAATTCAGAAATATGGCGGAGCGCATACTGGGTCGTATCAGGGAAGACAGCCAATCTGCCACCTCATTTTCCACTCTTTTTGATGATAACGCCCTGTTAACTGGGAATTACAACTCTCTGTCAAATACATCACACAGGTATTTGCTGGTAAAGGATGAAAAATCCCTGGGAAAGCTGGTACAGGAACTGAAATACCTGAAGGAATTCTGTTTTGATACAGAAACCACTTCCCTCGATGTGTATGAAGCAGAATTGGTGGGTCTGTCCTTCTGCTGGAAGCCACATGAGGCTTTTTATGTGCCGGTGCCTGCCGAACGTGAAAAGGCTTTCAGAACGCTTTCCCTGCTCAGGGATGTGTTTGAAAACGATTCCGTAAAGAAAATAGGTCAGAATTGCAAGTTTGATATCCAGGTACTGCACAACTACAACATAAGGGTTTCGGGGCCGCTGTTCGATACCATGGTGGCCCATTACCTGCTTCAGCCCGAAGGGCGTCATAATATGAATTACCTGGCTGAGACCTATCTGAATTACCACCCTGTGTCTATTGAAGACCTGATAGGGGAAAAAGGCCGGTCTCAAAAATCTATGCGTGATGTTCCACATGAAAAGATCAGGGATTATGCCTGCGAAGATGCCGATATTACATTCCGCCTGAAGGAAATACTGGAAAAGGAGCTGGAAAAAGAAAAAATGATCCCCCTGTCCTCAGAGGTGGAAATGCCTCTGATTCATGTACTGACAGACATGGAACGAGCGGGTATGCGGATTGAAAGGAAAGTACTCAAAGAATTTTCAATCGAACTGCAGAAAGAAATCTGCCGGGTGGAGAAGGAAATTTTTTCCCTGGCCGGAGAAGAATTCAATATTTCTTCGCCCAAACAACTGGGGGATATTCTTTTCCGCAAACTGAAAATTGCCGACAGGCCTGTAAAAACAAAATCGGGACAGTATGCCACGGGAGAAGAAATTCTGCAAAACCTCTATTCGCAACACCCGGTTATTCCCCGCATCCTTGAGTACCGGTCACTGAAAAAGCTGCTGACTACCTATGTGGATGCCCTTCCAAGACTAATCCATCCGGAAACCGGCAGGTTGCATACCACGTTTAACCAGACCATTACGGCTACAGGCAGACTGAGCTCACAGAATCCGAACCTGCAGAACATTCCCATACGTGAGGAAAGAGGCAGGGAAATCAGAAGGGCATTCGTCCCTTCCGGGCCGGATTATGTTCTGTTATCGGCTGATTACTCACAGATAGAACTCCGGCTGATGGCGCATATGAGCAGGGATGAAGCCATGATGGAAGCTTTCAGGAACCAGGCGGATATTCATACGGCCACCGCAGCCAGGATTCATAAAATTTCGCCTGAAGAAGTCACCAGGGAGATGCGCAACGAGGCAAAAACAGCCAATTTCGGCATCATATACGGCATTTCTGCTTTCGGATTATCCCAGAGGCTGAACATCGACCGTTCTCATGCCAGATCGATTATAGAAGGCTATTTTGAATCGTATCCGGGGGTAAAGAGATACATGGATCAATGCATTCGCGATGCCAGGGAAAAAGGTTTTGTAACCACCCTTCTCGGAAGGAAAAGATACCTGCCCGATATTCAATCAAGAAATGCCGTGGTCAGGGGTAATGCCGAGCGAAATGCCATTAACGCTCCCATCCAGGGATCGGCAGCTGATCTGATAAAAATGGCCATGGTGCGTATACATCGGAAAATGAGGCAATCGGGCATTAAATCAAGTATGATCATGCAGGTGCATGATGAGCTGGTGTTCGATGTGTGGCGGGAAGAACTGGATTCCCTCAGGGATCTGGTGAAGAAAGAAATGGAAGAAGTATACCCTCTTTCCGTGCCGCTTGTGGTGGAAATAGGTACGGGTAACAACTGGCTGGAAGCGCATTGAAATATCTGTTCGCCAAAGATAATATCATTAAATGACGCAGCGATGTATGTATATTTATGGGGCGTGACGGCAGAAGCCGCGGGCACGGAAATGCTGGAAACAAAATTTTCAGGCTCTCTTTCCGAATTGAAAGAAAACCTTTTGCAGAGTTTTCCCTCACTGTCGGAATGGAAATTTGTGGTAACCGTCAATGGTTCCGTAGCTTCCGATGATCAGATGGTGGAAGATAATGACCGGGTTGATGTGGTACCCCCGTTTGCTGGCGGATAATAAATGGATGTCGCGGCGGGTATTTCACCAGGTTGTTCATTTCTGCCGCGAAGCCGTTTGAATTTCCCGATGCGGACCGGGTTGCAGCAGGGAAGCGTATTGAGCCCGGTCATTCAGTATTTGAACAGCGGCCTGTATCTGATTGTCATGATCCAGGCTGGCAGCAATGCTTCCTTCCTGATAATAATACCGTTTGGCAATTTCTTCTTCCAGCAGATTTTCAATTTCTTCCCTGAAAGTAATTAGATCCTGTTCTTTATTGTGTGAAATGATTTTCTGTAACCTGGCGATTTCTTCAGCAGCAGGTTCATAATATTTTTCCCTTTTAGCATGGGAGATCAGGGTCTTCAGTGTTTCTTCGGTTTCACTCAGGTAGTCGAAGTTCCTGTCTTCGATGAACCGTCCGAAAGCCCTGTATGTGCTGTCAGAAATACTGAACTGGCGTGGTTCGGGAATATCAGGATGGTGCTGGGCGTACAGGGTGGCAAAATCAAAGATGAAATTCCGTACATACAGGTGGGAGGCGATTCGGCTCAGGGGAAACGGTTCCACCTCTACATCGGGCCTGATGCCTCCCCCGTCGTATACCGTCCGTCCGTTTCGTGTTTGGTATTCGGAAATGAGGGAATCGGGTATATGGCCCACGCTGCCGTCCTCGTTCCGGTGGGAGTAATCCAGCGCCTGAATACAACGGCCGCTGGGAATATAATATTTGGCAGTAGTTACTTTCAGCTGGGCATTGTAACTCAGCGGACGGGTGGTTTGCACCAGGCCCTTTCCAAAAGTTTGCTGGCCAACCACCACCCCTCGGTCCAGGTCCTGCAGGGCTCCGGCAACAATTTCTGAGGCGGAAGCTGAAGAACGGTTTACCAGAATGGTCAGGGGGATTTCGGTGTCAACCGGGGCAAAACGTGTGCGGTAGGTGTGATCCCATTGCTCAACCTTTCCGCGGGTACTGACTATTTCCTGACCCCTCTCCACAAAAATATTGGAAATATCCACGGCTTCCATCAGCAAACCTCCGGGATTGGAACGGAGGTCGAGAACCAGGCCCCTCAGATCCGCCTGTTTTTTCAGGGTAAGAAAAGCGTTTTTTACGTCGGAGGCAGAATTCCGGGTGAAATTGCTCAGCCGGATGTAGCCTATTCCTTCATCGATTATTCCGGCATAGGGTACACTGGGGATATGAATGACCTGACGCTCCAGGGTTTTCCGGAAAGTTTTTTCCGTTTCGGGGCGTGTGAAAAGAATTTCCACAGAGGTGTTGGGCAAACCTTTCAGCATGTTGCTTACCTTTTCCAGGGGCAGGTTACTGATGGACTGTCCATCTACTTCCAGAATAATATCTCCGGGCCTGATTCCGGCTTCATCTGCAGGAAACCCCCGGTAAACCTCTGAAATAACGGCATATTCCCCGTTTTTACGAACCAGACTGCCAATCCCTCCGTATCTCCCAGTTGTCATCAGATTCAGTTCATCCAGATCCGATTCCGGGATAAAGGTGGTGTACGGGTCCAGAGATTCCAGCATATGATCTATGGCCGTATGTATCAGATCTTCCGGATCGGTCTCATCCACATAGTACAGATTCAGCTCGCGGAAAAGGGTAAAGAAAATATCCAGGCTCTTTGTGTACTTGAATTCACGGCTGGTCTGAAAACTGAGAAAGGCAAACGATATGATCACCAGAACCAGACCAGGCACCAGGATCATTCTTTTTTTGTTCTGGCAGTACTTTTTCATGCACTTGATAATTATCGATGTAATGAACTTCAAAAATACGAAGGTTTCGGCAATTATTTCCCCGGGGTACATGAAAAGCGGTGCCGTAAGGGCATTTTTAACAAATATTAACCCCGCCCGGATACTGTTTTTTCATGAGCAGGGACCTTTGCCTGATGGCCGGGAATCAGGGAACCGGATCATACCCGCTTCCTCCCCACGGATGGCAGGAAAGAATCCGTTTCAGAGCCAGCCATCCTCCTTTCAGAGGACCATATTTCTTGATTGCTTCTATAGAATAGGCGGAACAGGTGGGTGTATAACGGCAGGTTGGCGGGAATAAGGGTGAAATGGCCACCTGGTAAAACCGGACGATCCCGATCAATATGGCACTAAAGGTTTTTTTCATATACAGTCAGCCAGTGTTTCATGGAGGCGACCAGATCTTTTTCTATCCTGGAATATGGCAGTAATTCCCTGCGGGTATATAAAATGATCAGGTGCACACTGTGCTTTCTCCGGCCAATGGAAGACACAACCGGGATTTTGTTCCTTCTGTAAGCTTCCCTGATACGCCTTTTGATCAGGTTCCGCTGTGCGGCTTTACGGAAAATTCGTTTCGGAACAAGAATAGCCACTCTGACCGGAGGAAAGGCAGTCCCTTCCCGGGGCTGAGTGGTCCAGATAAAACGAAAACCGGGAAACACCATGGATCTGCCCCTGAGAAAAAGAGTTTCGGTTTCCCTGTTGTTCCGAAGGCGTTCCTGTTTCAAAAGCCGGGCATTCATTGTGTTAATGTATAAAAAAAAGGGGATTCAGCATCCCCTTACGGTTAAAATGATTGAGGTATGGAATCAGTGATTCTTACAGGAGTTTTGCTGTTTATTGTTTTCGGCAATGAAATGATCCAGTGCCATGGTCATGGAAGGGGCTTCAGCACTGGGTGCGCTTATATCCAGTCGCAGACCGGAATCGGTCACCGCTTTCTGGGTGGTGGGACCAAAAGCGGCAATGTAGGTACTGTTCTGATCGAAATGCGGGAAATTCTTCTGAAGGGACTTGATGCCCGAGGGGCTGAAAAACACCAGAATATCATACTCGGAAGTATTGATATCTGACAGGTCGCTACATACCGTCCGGTACATTATGGCCTTGGTATACTTGATTTTCGACTTGTCCAGCCCTTCCGGAATGTCGTTGTTGTGTTGATCGGAAAGGGGGACCAGATATTTTTCATCCTTGTGTTTCACAATAATATCCCTCAGATCCTCGAACGATCCGTTGGCATAAAAGATTTTCCTTTTGCGGTAAACAATATATTTCTGGAGATAAAAGGCTATGGATTCGGAAATACAGAAATATTTCATGGTATCGGGCACCTGGAGACGCATTTCCTCGCAAAGCCTGAAATAATGGTTGATGGCTGTTCTGCTTGTGAAAATCACAGCAGTATGGCCCAGAACATCAATCCTGTTTTGCCTGAACTCCCTGGCACTGATGCCCTCCACGTGAATGAAGGGCTTGAAATCAATTTCAACTTTATACTTTTCAGCCAGATCAAAGTAAGGTGACTTTTCGGTTGTTGGCTTGGGCTGGGAGACTAAAATCCTTTTGATTTTCAAAACTTCTCGTTTTAACGTTCGACATCAGAAATTCTCTAACAACCTAAAGAACACGCGAATCGATATATTTATATATCATCAGGTATGGAAGGATTTCCAGCGCACAAAGGTATAAAATCATCCAGAATATTGAAAACCGGTTTAATATAAATATTTGCAACCCTTTGTATATTCTAACCAGATAGGCGATCAGAAACAATCCCAGTCCGCCGTAAACAAGGTATGGGACAAGAAATCCTGGCAGGTAAGGTAATCCGATGACCAGTGGCAGCAGCACAAGTCCCAGTACCTTGTTGATCATCATGATGGTATGCATGTACTCGGCGAAAAGGTCTCCTGCTCTGGCTATAAACCCTGTAAGCCGGCAAATGACGGAACGGATAAAAAATATCAGCATCACACCAACAGCCAGTAGGAGGAACCCGGGAAACCCCTTCAGCCCGGAAAATCCGAGTGAAAAATAATCGTGAGCGAGGTAAAGATAAAGACCTGCGGTAAGGGAAAATAATGCATTCATTCCCAGAGAAAATCGTTGATAATGCAAATTCCTTTCCCGGAAAAGGTTTTTTCCCTGCTGGTAAAGCAATAATCCCGTAAAGGCAGAGGCCAGGTATTTGTTGTAAAATATTCTGATCCATGCCACGACGATCAGGGAAATCAGCAATATGCCGACAATCCAGTCGGGTGCATCCAGGGCCGGGGCGGCCGGGGTTTCTCTGCTGTTCAGGGGTCTGCCCGGAACAGGATGTTCCGAGTATGTTTCCGTTTTTCTGAATATGCTGCGTTTGTATGTGTTCGTATCCCTGCTTTCACCGCCAGGCAGCCCAACAGGGCAGGCGGTAATATTCCGGATGGTTTTTACAGGCGAATAGCCTGTGATGGAAGGATACAACAGTACCTGTTCTGTGGACGCGGTTCCGGATTCAACCGTTTCTTTTGTTTCAGGAGGAGATAACGGAGAGGCCACGCGGGTGGCTGTGCGGAGGGAATCGATTTGCTGCTCTCTCTGGCGGGCCGCCTCGAGTAACTGCATGGTTTCCGTGGCGGAAAATGTGCGTATGGTATCGGGTGACGGAACCGTATCGCTTTCAACGGCTGCGGTATCAGTAACCGGAAGGGTGTCGGGTGCGTGAACCCGTGTGGTGTCCTGAACGGAAAGGAGAAAAAAGGTGCTTCCGGAATTTACGACCCTGGCTGAAGGGAGATCGCCATAGTAGCCGGAAATACGGGGCGGTGAAATCATGTTCGCCTGATTTGTTCTGCAAAGATATAAATTCATTTAACGGTCCGGGGAAATTCACCGGTTAAAATACTAATTAATATAATAAAATATGAATTTAATAAAACATAATAATATATTAATATTATTTATTATTGTATTAATAAATATTAATATTCAATACAGAAAATTATTTTCTTAAATTTCCCCGTGCAATGGAAGCATAGATACCGGCGAAACACAGAACAGAGAAAACGGAGAAGGAAATTTTCATGCTTTGAAGAAATGCAGGGTAGTTGGCAGGATTGATTTCTGCCCTTCCGATAAACACGGAAAAGATCATCATAACAATTCCCAGGCTGAACATCTGTCCCACCATTCTCATAGTTCCTACCGAACCGGAGGCTACTCCGTAGTGTTTTTTATTGACGGAGCTCATGATAGCGTTGGTATTGGGCGAGGAAAAAAAACCGAAGCCAAGCCCCAGCAGCACCAGGATGGCCACCACCGAGAAAAGAGGGGAGGTTTCGTTAAGAAACACAAGAAGCAGCAATCCAAGGCTTGACAGCCCCATGCCTGTGGTGGCAACGATCCGTGGTTCCAGCTTGTCGGATAAACGTCCTGAAAGCGGGGAAACCACGGCCATGATCAGAGGCTGGGCCAGCAGTACCAGGCCGGCTTCCCGGGGCTGAAGATTTTTTATATACTGAAGGTAAAGGCTGAGCAGAAACCCTACCCCGAAGGTGGCACTGTAATTGATCAGGGCGGCCAGGTTGGAAAAAGCGAAGGTGCGGTTCCGGCGG
The DNA here is from genome assembly GCA_049975425.1 of Bacteroidales bacterium. Taxonomy (GTDB): domain Bacteria; phylum Bacteroidota; class Bacteroidia; order Bacteroidales; family VadinHA17; genus HyVt-105. Next base: position 67,447 of record JBNGDI010000004.1, on the reverse strand, counting down.
AACAGGCTGATGTTAAACAGGGGGAAAGTCAATCTCCTTTGCAGGTGGATAAAGAGGATGATGAGGAGAATACTGCCTGCGAAGAACACATATCCAGCCCATCCGGGCAGTATGGAGAAGCCGTACATCATCATCACCAGGGCGGCTCCGTAAAGCAGAAAACCCCACCAGTCGAATCGTTCCCCCTTGGACTCGGCCCATTCTGCTTTCAACCGGCTGAAGATGAGGTAAAGGGCCACGGATCCCAGGGGCAGGGTGATCCAGAAAATACTTCTCCAGCCCCAGTATTGTGTCAGGATCCCGCCAGCGGAAGGTCCTACGGAAAGCCCGACATAAACGGCCGCCACATTGATACCCAGGGCTTTTCCCCTTTCTCCGGGAGGAAACACCGAAGAAATGATGGCAACTCCTGTTCCGAAAATGAGTGCGCTACCGATTCCCTGAATAACGCGGGAAAACAGGAGAAATTCCACGTTACCTGAAACGGCGGCCAGAGCAGATCCGGCCATGAAAAGAAGAATGCCTGCGGTGAATACTTTCCGGCGGCCGACGATATCGGCCATTCTTCCGGAAGGTAGAAGAAATACAGCGGTGGAAAGCAGATAACTGCTGGCAATCCAGTTCAGTGTGATGGCATTGGCATTGAACTCCGTGCCGATGCTGGGAAGGGCTACATTCAATGCTGAGCCCATGAAGGGGGTGAGAAAAGATGCAAAAGTGGCCACCAGCAGGGCGGCCTTTTTCAAAACATCATGATTCATTATGTGCTATTCCTTGTTCCTGCTGTCGATAAGTATGGTAACCGGACCGTCATTGATAAGTTCCACCTGCATTACTGCTCCGAATTCTCCTGTGGCCACTTTCTTACCGGTGAAGGTTTCCAGGCGCTTTACAAAGGCATGGTAAAGGGGTATGGCCTGTTCAGGACGGGCTGCTCTGATGTAGGAAGGCCTGTTTCCTTTTTTTACCATGGCATGAAGGGTGAACTGGGAAACCACCAGAATACCGGCATCTACTTCATTCACCGACAGGTTCATCACTCCGTTCCGGTCGTCGAAAATCCGTAGCTGAACGATTTTTTTCGTCAGCCATTCCACATCGGTCATCTCGTCGCGGGTTTCAATACCCAGCAAAACCAGGAGACCCCGGTCAATCTGTCCTGTGGTCTGTCCTTCAATACGAACCGATGCTTTGCTGACCCGTTGAATAACAACTCTCATTTTTATCTTTGTTCAATTGGTTTAATAGTTGATATACAGAAAATTTTATTCATCCGGTCCGGATGAACCGGAAAGAAAAGATCCCGGCCGCATTTCGTCAAAAGGGGTAGCTTGCTGGTAGGCCCATGCCACGGCCAGCAGGGTTCCTTCGTCGAAGAGATTCCCGATGAAAGAAATACTGGTTGGGCTGTTATCCTGATCGAAACCGTTCGGTACCACCACACAGGGATATCCGGTCAGATTGGTGATCAGCAGCTGATTTCCTCCATAGGAAGGTGTAACTACCACGTCAACCTCTTTCATAAGCCGGTTCATTTTTTCCATCAGCAGGGTTCTGAAACGGTTTGCCTGTATATATTCTACGGCAGGGATAAACCGCGCTGTACGGAAGATATTGGGCCAGGCCCAGGCATCCTGTCTTACCAGGAGGGTATCGAGGTTGCTGCGGGTAAGTTCATCGAAAGCTGCTGCAGCTTCTGCATACAGGATAATGTTCAGTGACTCAACGGGCAGGTCGTGGGGAAAACGGAATGGAACAAGCCTTGCCCCGAGCTCCTGCAATACTTCCAGGCTTTTGATATCGTTTTCCCTGCCCCGGTAGTCTTCATCGAAAGCCTCGCGGAAATACCCGATTGTCAGATCTTTCAGGTTCACATTTCCCGGATAATGAAAAGGGTGGTCTTTAACTGTCATATCCAGGGAATCGGGGCCGTGGATTGCCCGGAAAACAATGGCGCAGTCGTCAGCGTTTTTGCAAATGGGGCCGATTTTGTCCATGCTCCAGCTAAGGGCCATGGCTCCGTGCCGGCTCACCCTGCCGAAAGACGGGCGCAGGCCGGTCACTCCGCATCGTGTGGAAGGAGAAACAATGGAACCCAGGGTTTCCGTCCCGATGGCAAACGGTACCAGCCCTGCCGCCGTAGCTGTAGCCGGGCCGGCCGAGGAACCGCTGGAACCCTGTTCCAGGTTCCACGGATTCCGTGTGGTGTCATTGAACCATACGTCGCCCATGGCAAGGGCTCCCAGGGAAAGTTTGGCCACCAGGACCGCTCCCGCCTCTTCAAGCCGGCTGATCACGGTGGCTTTTTCGTCAAGGACCTGATCCCGGTATGGCCCTGCTCCCCAGGTGGTTGGATATCCCGGAAAGGAAAACAGGTCTTTGATTCCATAAGGGATCCCGTGCAGAGGGCCTCTCCATTTTCCGGCTTCAAGTTCCTCATCCATTTTCCGGGCATATTCCAGGGCATATTCTTCGGTGTAAGTGATTACGGCATGTAACTGAGGATCGTATTTCTTCAGCCTGTCAAGGAAGAAGCGGGTCAGTTCCACGGAACGGATCTTTCCTGAGCGGATAAGGGATGCCAGTTCAGGGATGGTATAGGCGGCAAGCTCATCCAGGGGCTCGGGGATCCGGGTTTCTTCCGGAATTTCCCATGGATCAGAACCTTCGTCAGCGGGTTTCCGGATACGGGAAAAAACCGGATCAAAACGCAGGGCCGGAGGTACGGCGTTATCCAGTTCGTATTCACGCATGGTCTGGTAAGCTTCGAGATGGTTCTTCAGTTCCCTTTCCATCAGTTGGATTTCTTCTTCCGTGAACTCAAGCCCCATTGGGTTGCGGTATAATACCACCGAGTCGATAACAGCCTGCACAGGGGTTTCCTGTGTTTCTGTAAGGCAGGCGGGAAGCAGGAAAAGGGCTCCCAGAAACATGGCCGGGACAACTCGCAGGTAATGCAGCAATGTTTTCATGGTGTTCTGTGTGTAGAGGTTAAAAAAAACAGGCAAATCCCGGTACGGGAAATTGCCTGTATGATAGGATCGGTATACAGCATAGGTTATTGTTCAGCTGCCATGAGGAAAAAGGGTTTCATTTCGAAACTATGGTAGAACGGTCTCAGTCTTTCGGTGTTGTAATATTCCTTGATGTTGACCACCTTTTTTGTTGAAGTGACCACATCCAGGGGAACGTTGTCGTACCTGCCATTCTGCAGCACTACCAGGCGGCCGTGTATGTTCTTCAGGATCAGGTCAAGGGCAAGATTTCCATATGCCATGGGCACGATGGAATCGACGGCGTCGGGATCGCCACCTCTGACCATGTAGCCGAGTTTCTGGTTGATCACATTGATGGTTTTCCCGTTATTGTATTTGGCGGACAGGTTTTTCAGCTCATGTGACACCAGATCGCCGATACCTCCCAGCTTGGCGTGTCCGTATGCATCTTTCTCATGGCTGGTGAATACCATTTCACCTCCCCTGAACATGGCTCCTTCACTGATCAGCAACACGGCATATTTACTGGGATTCCGGTTTCTGTCTTCCACCAGGAGGCGGCACAGGTGATCTATATCGAATTTGTATTCGGGTATCACACAGCGATTGGCTGCCCCGGCCATGGTGGGAAGCATGGCGGTGAACCCGGCATATCTGCCGAAAACTTCCAGCACCAGCAGGCGTTCATGTGAACCCGCTGAAGTTCTCAGCATATTGGTCATACTGATGGTTCGGGTGACACAGGTGCTGAAGCCGATACAATAATCTGTGCCGGGTACGTCATTGTCCATGGTTTTGGGAATGGCCACCACCTTAACGCCTTCCTGGTAAAGCCTTACTCCATAACTCAGGGTATCATCTCCCCCGATGGGGATCAGATAGTCTACTCCAAGCCATTCCAGGTTTTTTATCACCTCCGGGGTGAGATCGTTTATTTCTTTGTTATAGTTATCCCTGAGGTGATCGGGAACACTGTCTTTGCTCATATGGCTGGGACGGGTTCGGCTGGTATGCAGAAATGTGCCGCCGGTGCGGCCGGCTTTGTTAACCATATCGTCGGTCAGTTCGATAAAGTTGTTTGAATTGTCGGCTTTTTTATCCCGGACGATCTCGGTAATACCGGCCCATCCCCTGCGGAGGCCGAGCACTTTGTATCCTTCTCTGTTTGCACGGATAGTGACCGCACGGATGGCAGGATTCAGGCCCGGAACATCCCCGCCGCCGGTCAGAATTGCAATTACTCCTCTGTTTTTTTTCACATTTGCCATTGTCAGTCAGGTATTGATGGTTAATAAGGTTACGGAGAAAGGAATGTTTTTGATAAACCTCACAAAACTAAAATAAATCGGGCAAAAAAAAAACGCCATTTTCAATCTGCGATGGCTGTTCCTGCCTGCTGGAGGAAGGGGTCAGAATTTATCCAGGGTGTCTTTGGGGTCTTCTTCAAGTTTTTTCAGACTGCGGATACGGATCCGCCTGGATTCCAGAATGATTTTTACCCCATTGGAGGGAATAAATTCCGTGCGGAGGATATCCCCGTTATGTAAAAACCTGATTTCAGCAAGGGTATTCAGGGAGTTGAAGCCGGTAAAAAGGGTGTTGGCAATGTCAAAAAACTCCACTTCCAGCAGGGCCTGTTTGGTTTTCCCCAGACGGGGGAAAAGAAAGCTTCCGGGATTTTTTTCTGCCACATACAAACGCATCTGGGCTCTGGGTTCCATCGGGTAATTTCTGTAGAAGAAGACAGAAATTACTTCGGAGCCCCTGAAGGCAGGCCAGTGGCCGAAAAATTCGGTGACCTGGGCGGCTTTTTCAATAAAATCGGCGGGATGGTTCATGGAATAAGTTTATTCCTTGCCGGAGCCGGCAACAGCATGGTTTATGTGACGCCCCCATTTCCGCAGACTGCCGATCCACAGGATCGCCCCCGTCAGCAAACCTGCCAGCGTGGTGAAAAGAAGGAAACCTCCCAGGATACGGAGGGCGAATAAATGGTGTTTATACATCAGAATGGCGGCTTCGTGAATGTGTATTTCCTGTTTCAGTTGCCTGATCTCCGTGAGTTGTTCCACGAGGAGGTCGGTTTTTTCGTTAAAAACGTTGTTTACCGAATCAATGGAAGGTTCGATACGGTTGACCTGGAACTGGTAAAGGCTGTCGATACTGTCGCGGAGGGAGGGACTGGAAAGGGCTCCCTCCAGCAATTCGCTTACGCGATTATTGATCTCATTGGATTTACGGATCAGGGCATTCAATTCATTGTTAGACTGTATCACCTGTTCGTTGATAATCTGGGCTTCATCCTGAAGATTTCTGATCTCCCGGGAAACGGTTCCAGATTCTTCCTCTCTTACTTTGCTCTGGTATTCAAGTTGAAAGTACTTTTGAGGGAGAAAGAATGACCCGGTAAGCAGTAAAAACCATGACAGGATCAGAAGGAGAAAACCCGCTCTCTGGCGGACAGAATGGAAATAACCTATAGGGTCGTGCATAACAACATAATGTTACATAAATCGCAGAATAAATTTTGTGCCTGTTCCGGGAGTGCCCTGAACATCAATGGTCCCGTTCATGGCGTCAATCCATTTCCGTGCTTTGCTGAGTCCGAGCCCCCAGCGGCCCTTTCGGGTTGTGAAAAAGGGGACAAAGATCCAGTCGCGGATTTCAGCTGTGATGCCTTCCCCGTTATCTTCAATTGCCAGCTGAACCTGACATGACAGGTCCAGTTCGGCATGCAGCGTGATGGAAGGATTTTTCCGGCCGGTCAGGGCATCGGCCGCATTTTTAATCAGTTCGGTAAAAATATTCATGATAACCAATCTATCAGCAGTTACAGAAAGATCGATGTTTGACAGGCGGGTATGAAAAACCTGTGCGGGTTCGGGGAACAGGGAAGAGGAATTTTCAATAATATTATCAAAAAGCTCTGATACAAATATTTTTACCCTATCATATTTGATCTTTTGATTGAATTCAGAAAGAGCCCGTTCCAGGTGGAAATCATCTTTTTTAAGGCGGGACTCCAGGTTCTGGAGCACTCTGTTCCAGGCATCCTGTTCACTTTTCCGGATTTCCCTTTTTATGTTATTGAGTGTAAATACTCTGAGACGTGAGCCTTTGTATTCCATTATTTTCAGGTGAATCATGAATTCCCTGGGTTCGTTTTCAACCATGATCATGACACGGGTACGGTGGTTATCCTCCAGTATTTTCATGATACCGGCCAGGTAGGGATGGATTCGGGCCAGTCCCGACATGTTTTTCAGAACGGGATTAAATAGAAGATTTTTGGTGAAACGGTTCAGAAATACCACCTGATCGAATTCGTTGATCACGATCAGGCCGGAATCAATATGGTCAAATACTTCTTTTAAAAGTTGAGTCTCTCCCACCTTTTCATTGATATGGTTTTCAAGTGCCTGAAGTATTTGATGATAGGCCGTGTTCAGGTCGTCTTTTGAATGCCTAAGCATACGACTGGTTCCGCTTGCCTGGGATTTTTCTATGTCGAAAGACATCAGAAACTGACGAAGATCACGTTTGGTTTGCAGAAGAAAGCGATAAAACCATACGGATAAAATTACCAGCAAAATTGCCGACAAAGATCCGTACAGAAAGAATCCGGGGGTAAGAAAAAACCAGGTGGTCAGCCCGGTAAAAACCAGCAGGCTGAACAATCCGACAATGATCTGCGTTTTATACTGCCTTCCCATGGCAACCCACTATATTTGTTTTCAGAAAAGGGAAGCCTGATAGTTAAAGATAATGATTGTTCGTTATTCCCGAAAGCCGGAAGAGATATTTCACTGGAATTTTAGAGGGGAATAAATGATAAATCCATATTTTCGATAAAGATTTGACAGGCGAAGAGGGGAAATTCCGTTTTTAAGGCAGGCTATGAGGCAGAAAAGTTCCATACTGTATGTTTTTATCCGTTGGGCAGGAATGGCATTTTTGCTGTTTGCTTTTCATTTAAAGGGTTCTGGTCAGCAGCTGGTTACCATGAGTGGTTTCGTCAGAGACTCTCTTACCGGGGAAGAACTAGTCGGAGCGACTGTTTACCTGGAAGAAATCGGCGAAGGCACAATTACCAATGTGTACGGTTTTTACTCGTTGAGTGTTCCTGCAGGAACATACAGGGTACGGTTCAATTATCTGGGTTATCGTGAAAAGCAGATACACCTGGTTCTGAATAAAAACGAGCCCCGGAATGTGGAAATGATCCCTTTTACCCACTCTATTGGCGAAGTGGTTTTTACGGGGGACATTGCCGACAGGAATGTTGCTTCTTCCGAAATGAGTGTAACCAACCTGGATACCCGTGAAATTAAAACCATTCCGGTGCTTTTCGGAGAGCTGGATGTGTTGAAAACCATTCAGTTGCTGCCTGGAATTCAGTCGGCCGGCGAGGGGAACAGCGGTTTCTATGTGCGTGGCGGGGATATCAGCCAGAATCTTATCCTCCTTGATGAAGCCCCTGTGTATAATGCTTCCCATCTCCTGGGCTTTTTTTCTATATTCAATTCCGACGCCATCAGGGACGTTTCCGTTATTAAGGGCGGGGTCCCTGCCGAATACGGAGGCAGATTGTCATCGGTACTGGATGTAAAAATGCGTGAGGGGAACATGAAGAGATGGAATGTTTCCGGCGGACTGGGCCTGATTTCCTCCCGGCTCATGGTGGAGGGGCCCATTCAAAAAAACCGGGGTTCGCTGATTGTGTCGGGCAGAAGAACCTATGCCGATCTGTTCCTCAAACTTTCGCCGGACAGCCTGATAAAAAACAATGTGCTGTATTTTTATGATTTTAATCTCAAAGCCAATTACCGGCTGGGGAACAAAGACCGGTTGTATGTATCGGGTTACTGGGGCAGGGATGTTTTCCGATTCAGGAATTATTTCGGTTTTGACTGGGGGAATATTACCACCACCCTTCGTTGGAACCATCTGTTCAATGAGAAAATATTTCTTAATACCTCCTTCGTATACAGCAATTACAATTATGTATTTGAAGTTGTAAATGAAGGGATTGAATTTGATCTGACATCTTCTATCCGGGACTGGAATCTGAAAGCGGATTTCCAGTACTATATAAAACCCGGGAATACAATGTTTTTTGGCTTCAAATCGAATTATCACCACTTTTTACCGGGAGAGGTAAGTTCCAGGGGGGATTTTCCCATTCATGACAAGAAACTTGAAACAAAATATGCATGGGAACATTCGGCCTATTATTCCCATGAAACGGAATGGGGGGATATTTTGGCACTGAAATACGGATTGCGTTTTTCCATGTTTACCCTTGTGGGGCCCGGCAACGTTTATCGTTTTTCTGATGAAGGATTCGCCACAGATACTACCTGGTATGACAGGGGAGAGATCATTGCCAATTACCCGCATCTCGATCCCAGGCTTCTTGTGACCCTGCGCACCGGTTCCACCCATTCGATCAAAGTCTCATACACCCACATCCACCAGTATATTCATCAGATTGCACATTCCACGGCTTCCACACCGATCGATCTGTGGATTCCCAGCAGCCGCGTTGTTAAACCCCAATCCGGAAGGCAGGTTGCTATGGGGTATTTCCGCAATTTTGGGAAGAACAGCCTGGAAACGTCGGCGGAAATCTATTATAAACACATGGATCACCAGATTGAATACCGCAACGGAGCCGATATCCTGCTGAACGATCAGGTGGAATCGCAGCTGGTTTTCGGCAGGGGATGGTCGTACGGACTGGAGCTGTTTGTGAGAAAGAACACGGGAAAATTCAGAGGGTGGGTCAGTTATACCCTTTCGAAAACCGAAAGGTCCTTTGATGCAATCAATAACGGCCATGTTTTTCCTGCCAGGTATGACCGTACCCATAATCTTTCATTAGTGGGCCTGTATGATCTGAACGACCGGATTTCCCTTTCAGCTTCATGGGTTTATTATACGGGCAATGCAGTGACTTTTCCCGGAGGTAAGTATATGATTGACGGGCAGGTAACGAATTATTACCCGGAAAGAAATGCATACCGAATGCCTCCATACCATCGGCTCGATCTGGGAATGGTGCTGGAAAACAAGCCCGGTAAGAAATACCTGTCAAGCTGGCGTTTTTCCATATACAATGCCTATGCCCGCAAAAATGCCTATTCCATTTATTTTGAGCAGGATGAAGAAAATCCGACGATAACCTTTGCAACCAAGCTTTATTTATTTTCCATTATTCCTTCTGTTTCTTACCAATTCAAATTCTGACATGAAACCGGGCCCGTTTTTCTGTTATTTTCTCTTTCTGCTTTCCCTGCTGGTCATCCTCCAGGCCTGTGAAGAATACGTGCAGATAGACCTTCGTGAGACGGAATCAGTGCCTGTGATCGAAGGGGTATTGACCGACAAACGGGGCAATGCCTTTGTAAAATTAACTGCCACAGTCGATTATTTTCATACAGGTCATTTTCCTGTCATCAGCGGAGCGGATGTTCAGATCCTGCGGGACGAAGGACCTCCTTTTGTCATGATAGAAGAATCACCCGGATTGTATATTAATTATGTGGCCAGGGGAATACCCGGCCATAAATACACTCTGCGGGTTGCCTTTGAAGGTGAGGTGTATACGGGAGTCTCCACCATGCCCTCAAAAGTTGCCATTGATTCGCTCGTTCCGGAGTACTTCGGTGGCACAAGATTTTCGGAGGAAGGTTTTTTAGTCCACTGTTATTTTACCGACCCGGTGGAGCAAAAAAATTATTACCGGCTAAGGGTACTGAAAGGAAATTTTCAAAGCAACTATTATTATTTACTGGATGACCGGTTAAACAACGGGATGTCCATCCATTATTTTCTGTTCGGCAAACCGTTTTTGCCGGGCGATACGGCTGTTGTGGAATTGATGAACCTGGATTTTCCCACTTTTGATTATTACAGCAGTCTTTCCTCAGTGGTGGCCAGTTCTACCCAGGGCATGGGAACCACACCCGACAATCCGAATTCCAACTTGTTTCCGGAAGTACTGGGGTATTTCGGTGCCATAGCAGTTGACCGCGATACAATTGTATTTCCCGATCCTCCGGAATAAACCGGGCATAACTTCGCCCGACCCTTTGTTTCAGGGCAAGAAATTATTTTCTGGTGGCAGGGGCAGATTCGTGACAGGCACGGAAGATGCACAGATTCCTGCAGTATGTTTCGGCAGAAAACGATCCGGTTCTACAGGATTCTTGCAGAAAAAAATATTCAGTTATGGACCGGGAAAACAATAAACAGGCCATTCAATGCTCCATATAAATGGAAGAAATACAGATACATACAAACATTACCTCAACATATCAATAACCGAATAGATCGCATTGATCACTGATTCACCAAACCTGACAGAACGTTCGGGCGACCAGCCGGCTACCGGATCGGGCAGATTCAAGTTATCCTTAAAGGGCATTTCAACCGTAAGTGAAAGGCAATCAAATCGTTGGGCAATTTGTTTGGAGCAGATTTCGAGATTGGCTTTACCTGGTTGATCTTTGGGATATCCCTGTTCGTTTTGCAGATCGGGACTTATTCTCATCCAGTGATCAATGAAACTTTCCTGGATATTCTTCAGGCGGTTGCTGAATCGGGGAATTCCTTCCAGGGTAGTGATAAAATTATAGGGGATGGCTTCATCGCCGTGGATATCCAGGTTCATATCCACACCGGTTTCTATCATTTTCTTCAGTACGTAAAACACTTCCGGACTTTTTTCCGGAGATGGATTGGCCCATTCACGGTTCAGATTAACGCCTGCCGCATTGGCCCGGATATTACCAAGAACAGAGCCATCGGGATTCATATTAGGGATCATATAGAATACCGCTTTTTCCAGCAGTCTTCTGGATACCGGATCGTTCCTGTCGAGCAGGCGGTGGATGAGTCCTTTCATGAACCATGATGCCATGGTTTCTCCCGGATGCTGGCGGGCGAGGATCCAGATGATTTTTTTATCCGGAGCGGGATGACCGGCAATCAGGCAGTCGATGCTATGTCCCTTCAGGGTTTGTCCGAGGTGTTCGATGATACACAGATCGCTGTTCTGGGCCTGATGGATCATATCCTGGTGCTGCTCAAAGGAAAACGGCGGGAAATAGGCATAGAATACCGAATTTTTTACCGGGGTATGCCGCAGGGTAAGCGTTGCCCCGTCGTATTGTGTGGGGATTCTGAACCAGTGAACACGGTCGTACGAGGCACAGGCTTTGTAATCTACCCAGCCGGCTGGCTCGAAAGCTTCTCCCGCATTGGTAATGTGCATTACACAGGGATAGCCTGCTGCTCCCTGAAGGCGGAAGTAGAACCATTGCAGGTAATCGGTGTGAGTGTCGGGCCGGATACTGAGCCGGATATCGTCAAGGTTTTTCAGGGAATCTACCCGGATGTTACCCCCGTCGAAATTCGATGATATTTTCATAGGATACCTAGGATTTTATCTTCCTTCCACCTCAAAGATGCCGGTGTTTTTTTCCAGGGTCCGGAGAAGGATCCATATCAGAAAACCGGAAGTGAATATCACAATCCAGCGCGTGGGAAGGTGGAATGTTTCCGCAAGAAGAGAACTTTTGAATGTTTCTATTATTGTAAATGAAAAAATCAGGTTGCCGAACCCTTTGTATTCGCGTTTCAGCACATTTTTCCACGAAAACCACAGAGAAGGGGAAGTGTAATTTTTGAATGACGGTATGAAAGCGGGGGTTTTTGAAGACCAGTCCACATATTTCTTCCCGAATTTATTTTGCAGAAAAGCTTCTTCTGCAATCATGATCCTTTCATAATATAACCAGAAAACCAGTATTGAAAGGATCACAAACCAGGTGTTATAGAGGAACAAGGCAAGGCCCAGCCACATAAAGAAATTTCCCAGGTACAGGGGATGACGCAGGGCGGAATAAATTCCGGTGGTATTCAGTTCTTCGGCTTTCTGGTTCCTGGTGTTTCTGCCTGAGGTGTTCTTCGGGGTATGTCCGACGGTTAGGATCCTGATCACTAATCCTGTGAATCCAACGAGCAGGCACAGGATTTCATACCACAGAGGCGGTGAAACAGGATGGTTTCTGAGATGGAAAAACAGAAATACAAGTCCTGCCATCAATAGAAAAACGGGTAAAATCCCCCTGTTCCTGAAAAGCCAGTTGCCGGTATTCTTTAACTCCTCGATCAAAGTCATCTGGGGATTTGTATTATGGTGTGATGAATGGCAAAAATAAGAAAAATCCCTTATCCGGGATTTATGGATAAGGGAATCTGTTAAAAGTAAGGTTTTCAGAAACTGTATTTGAACCGGAGATACCCCAGGGTGAGCTGTTTCTTTTCATTCCGTACTCCCCCCGGAAGCGGGGTGTCGAAATAACCTGAAAAATGCTGTGTTGCAAAAGAGAAGTGAAGGTTCTCCCCCAGAGAATAATTCAGGGTGGGTCCTGCAAAACAACCTTTTATGGAGGGGAAAAGCATCAGATGGGTCCCGGCCTGGAAAAGGGGAGTAACCTGATAAGTTGCACCAAGTAAGAAGGACCAGTCGGTGAAAGAAAGGTTTTTTACGGAAAGAGGCATGTAATAATACTGTTCAAATCCCCCTACGGGAATTTCAGCCCCATTGTATAGAATTTCAGCCTGCAGGTAAAGTGAATTGGGGAGTGTATAATCCGCACCAACCGAAGCAATCAATATTCCTGAAGTATCGGCAAAATGTTTCACGGGATGAAGGTAAGTAACCTCTCCGCGGAACCCTGCGCCGGAAATATTTCCCGACCACCCCGCGCCGGCTGCCATATCCTCGTCGTTGATCAGGCCACCTATCAGCTGAAAGTCGTAGTTCCACCGGTTGAATTTCCATTTACCTGCGGCGGTGATCTGTTCCCGGGCATTTACTTTCACGGCTGCTTCCACCAGGGAAGATACACCGGTATAATATTGTATGCGAAGGGCATCGCTTCCCGGTTTTTCAGGGTAATCAAAATCAAAAAACGAATAGGTGTTAAAAAGATCGTTGGGGTTCCATGCATAATTCACACCCCAGTTGATCCGCTGGCGGCCCGCCCTGATCTGCCAGTTGCCTTGTGTGTATTCGATCCATCCACGGTCGATAGTGGAATGAAAAAGAAAACTGTTTCCCGACAGAATATATCCCGAGAGATCCCACCAACCCTGTTCCCGGTCAATCAGGCGGTCGTAACCGGGGATATTTTTTACAAATTCACCGAAAATAAAACGGTTCCTGACTTCCACAGCCATATTCAGCTCGGGTGTGGCATACCATTTCAAATTGAGCCGCTGGTGGAGGATGTTTTCTGTCATCCAGGCAGAATCGATGTGGGTGAACATGGTGGTTTGCATGCTGGAAACGTAACCTGATATTTCAAGTGATTTCAGGTTGTTCTGTGCCTGTAAGTGGTTTTTTGACGGAAACAGGAAAAATACCAGTATGAGGAAACTGTTTTTCATTATTTCACCGGTACGGGGAGGTATCATGTGCATGATCAGAGCAGGGTGGTTATTGTTTTTTTCTGTCTTCTATCACTTTTCCGTCTTCCAGGGTAATGACCCGGTGTGCCTTCTTCATAACCCGGGGATCGTGTGTGGCAAAGATGAATGTCATGTTTTCGTTTTTGTTCAGTGTTTCCATAATATCCAGAAGGTTCTCGGTGGATCTGGTGTCCAGATTGGCGGTGGGTTCATCGGCGAGAATAAACTTCGGTTTGGAAGCCAGAGCCCTGGCCACGGCAACCCGTTGCTGTTGTCCGCCTGACAGCTGGGCCGGACGGCTGTTCATTCTGTCGGCCAGTCCAACGGCTTCCAGGAGTTCCCTGGTTCTGCGATCTCTATCATAGCGCGGCCATTTCTGAAGGGTCATGATAAATTCCACGTTTTCTTTTGCCGTGAGTACCGGTATCAGGTTATACGATTGAAAAACAAAACCTATGTTGTACAGCCGGAAGTCAATCAACTCACTGGATTTCAGCTGTGTCAAGTCAGTTCCGTTGACCAGGATCTGTCCCCGTGAGGGTTTATCCAGCCCCCCGATCATATTCAGCAGGGTGGTTTTTCCGGAACCCGAGGGACCTACAATGGCAGCAAATTCACCCTGGTCGAAACCGAGGGTTACGCCGTTTACGGCATGAACCTCTACCTGTGTGGTATTGTAAACCTTATGGACGTTTTTTAATTCAAGCACTTTCATGGCATATGGTTGTTTTGTCGTTTCCTTATTCGGTTCTGAGGGCATCGGCCGGATCAAGCTTCAGGGCTTTCAGGGCCGGATAGATGGCGGCCAGGATCCCTGTGAGGATGATCAGGATTGTGACGAGGATGAAGAAATCATTTCCTATATGCGGAAAAATATGGGAGGTAAATCCCATTGCTTCAAACCCTTCCTTGTAACCTGATAAATTAATGCCCTGCCTGGCGGTAAGAGCTATCACTATTTTGCTGATGATCATTCCAATAACACCCCCAACCCCGGACAGAAAAACCGATTCGGTCAGAATCATTCTGAATACCCTTTTCTTATTCATTCCGATGGCAGCCAGCATTCCCAGCTCTTTGGTTCTTTCCAGCACCACCATCAACATGGTGTTCACTATTCCGAAAGCAAGAGCGGCCAGGATTATCACCATGAAAAATCCATACATCATTCTTGCCATTCCTTCCATCATTGCCAGATCGGGCTGGATCTGTTTCCAGTTCATTACTTCCGTTCCGGGGAAAAGTTCTTTGAGTTGTGCTGTCACCGGTTCGGTTTGATCCACATCGGTCAGTCTGATCATGATCAGATGGCCCTGTCCGGGAGGTATTCCTGTAAGTCTTGCCAGGTCGTTGTAATGCACAAAGACCTGGGTGCTTTCGAACATATTGTTGGTAAGGTCGTACAGCCCGTTTATCCTGAACATGCCTCCCGTGTGGTAGTTGTCACAGTCAACGAAGGTCAGGGCAAGCCTGGCGTTCTTTCTGAAAGAACGGGATATTTCGCTGATAAGCGGTCCGTATTTTCTTTGCTCCTCCCTGGTAAATACCGACTCCATTTTTTTTCTGAAAGATCTTTCATTCTTAAAACGGGAACCGGCAAGCGGTTGCAACTTTTCGGCCGTTTCGGCGGGGACACCCTTTACCATCAGGGAATCTACAATGGCATCGGTCAGGGTGAACCGGATGATGTTCAGGTTCTTGGCCAGGTCTTCTCCGATGTAGGCCCGGTTATCCGCAGTTTCTTTTCCAAGGTATGTTCCCGTACCCTCTTTCAGGATTTCGTTAAGTCCGAGTACCCGCTTTTCACTTTCCGGATCAATACCATTGATAATAATTCCTGAGCTTTTGGAAGCCGTATTTGCCATTCCGGTGACCACCAGACGGTATGAAACAGCTTCCACTTCTTCCAGGCTTCTTATTTTTTCTGCCATTTCGCCGGCATTCTCCAGCAGGCAGTTCAGGTCGTTGTTTGCCCTGAAGCCGGCGTGGGTGATCTGGATATGGGCCACTTCGTGATTCAGGGCATCATCAAGGCGCTGGGCAATGGCTCCCTCCATTACGGCAACGGAGAAAGTACCGGCAAAAATTCCCACTGCCACAGAACCTATCACCACAAAGCTTCTCACTTTGTTTCTCCAGACGTTTTTCCAGGCTGTTTTTGTGATCATGGTTAGGTTGTTTAGGCTTTCAGGGCTTGCACTTCTTTTAAGCGGTATATCTTGAAGACGGGATACATGGCGGCAATCAGAACGATAATGGCAACCACCGCTGACTGCCAGATGAAATATGTATCGATCCACTGGAATGCCATGACAGGTTCAAATCCGTAATCCTCCCACATTTTGGCCATCTTGCTGGAGAAGATGATAGGATGGTGGTATCCGTAAATAATCACCGGAAGGGACACGGCTACTCCGGATATGATACCCATGATGCCTATCAATAACATTTCATACAGCATGATGATAGCCATTTTCGATCTCCGCATACCGATGGATATGAGCACACCCATTTCTCTTCTTCTTTCGGCGGTCATCATCAGAACGGTTCCGAAAACCCCGAAAGCAATTACCAGATAGAGAATACCGATCATAATCATTCCGCTTTTATTATCGGCATCCATTTGATTTACGATGGTGTCGTTCATTTCTTTCCATCCCATCAACCGGTATGTACTGTCGATTCGGTTCATGAGCCGTTCAACAGTTTGTTCAATGGCCCGGTCACTGTTGTCTTTGATATGCAGTACAAGCGCTGTGAGGCGCCCAGGGGCATTGTATAATTCCTGGCAACGGGTCACAGGCAGGTAAACGATCTTATTATCCAGATCCGGAGCCGGGAGTCTGACAATTCCGTCGATAGCATATTTCCCGGCAGCTGTGGTTCCGTGGTAACCCTGCCCGAGCAGAACGATGGTATCGCCACGGCTGAGGCCAAGATACTGAGCCAGCCGGTTGCCCACCAGTGCTCCCGGACTGTCCTGCGAAAAATATCCGTTTCGAACGCCCGCATGTTTTCTGATAAGTGGCATAATATGGCTGGTATCCTTATCCTTGATGCCCAGCTCTGTTTGTAATTTGCCGTCGCCGGAATAGGAAGAGCCGGAAAAGAGCATCAGGTTTCTCAGGGTATTTCGGGGAATGTCTTCCCGGGTCAGTGAGTCAATGGCTGTTTCGGTAAGACGATATTTTACCAGTTTGTTTTTCACATCGGAAAGGAGGTTTTCCTTTTCCGGGTCGATGCCCATGATCAGGACCCCTTTGGTTCGTGATCCGCTGGAAGCCAGGGCAAAAGATTCAAAACGGGGAATCAGATCCAGCACGTTCCTGTCGGCGTTCAGGGTGCTGATCAGATCCTCATCCGGCAGCATGGTATTGTCAACCACCTTATCTTCCCAGAATTCCGGATTTTGTACCTGGATGTATCCCGAATAGGATTCAATTATATTCTTAAACATGTAGTCATAAGTTCCCAACTGAAGTGACCTCATAATCAGGGCAAAGAATACGGCAAAGAAGATAGATGCGGTGGTAATGAAGGTACGCCGCCGGTTTCTCCACAGGTTTCTCCAGGCATAGGTGTAATTTTTCATTTCGGTTTGCTTTTGGAATAAAGCTTTTCCTTCTACCGGACTCTTTTCATGTTCTGTTGAGAAAAGAACCGGTCATCCAGAGGAATATTGAATTCTATGTGATCAATCACAATGATGGTTTTGTGCCCTTCCTTTCCGGCAGGCATCAATTCAAGCCGTGTGGGAATAAGTCTCCCCCCCATTTGTTTTATTTCCGATCCTGTTTCGGTTCTTACCAGGTATCCGTCTTCGTCGTACAATTCCACTTTCAGCGTCAGATAATCATTTTTATCGATCCAACGGATCTGGTGACCCCATACCACGGTAGCTTCTTCTCTGGGAGTGAGTTTGATTTTGTAACATTCACGATCTTCCATTTTTTCTTCTCCGATAATTTCATGGGTATAATCATCCACAATGGATGATTCCCGCAGGATGTCGTCGTTGGTATAATCGGAACCCATCCACCCCTGTGACATCATGGAGGGAGGGAGTTTGATCAGCCGGTCGATGGTGGGGTTCCAGTTCCACATTTCGTTTTTTCGTTTTAGAAAGCTCTGGCCTTTTTCACTGGCCGGACCTGTGATCAGTGTCAGGGCGTAATCTTTTCCTTTGGTCCAGGATTTAAAGGTAACCGTACGTTCCCAGGTTGGCCGGACAATGGTCATGTTCATTATGGAATAACTGGATTCTTCTCCTGTAAATTTTTCATAGGCTTTTTGAACGATTTCCCGTGCGCTCTGGCCGAAGGCGGCGGTGAAAATGGCCTGGGTCATAAGTAGAGCCAGTATTGTTTTTCCTGATTGAGTGTTTTGGTTTTTCATATCCGGATTATTTAACAAAACGTTTATGAATGATTTCCCTGATCTCATCCAGAGGAAAATGATCGGGATTCATGATGTAATTCAGTGCCAGGCCGTCCATCACGGAAATGAAAAACAGGGCTTCCGATTCGGGCTTTTCGGCACCCCGGGCGGCAAAGTATTTTTTCATGGTTTGGAGAAAAGGAGGAATGATTTCCCTGAAATCGTTGATGATAATTTTTGATACCTGTGACTGGACCACAATAGAAAAGTATAATTTCCAGTACAGGGTTTTGTTTTTCAGCAGGGAGAAAAGCTGATCCACAAAATACAGAAGCTCTTCGCGGGTAAGCTCGCCGTCACGGTTGAGGTCGAAGGATTCAAGCATTTCCTGTATTCCTTCCAGTACAATGGACCTCAGCAGAACCTCTTTGCTGCCGAAGTAGTTGTACATCAAACCCTTTGATATTCCTGCCTTTCGGGCAATCTGGCTGATGGATGTATTGTAATACCCTTCAAGGGCGAACAATTCCATAGCCGATTTCATAATCAGTTTGCGTTTTTGTTCCCTTATTTGCCTTAATTGTTGTGAGGATCTGGGTGACATTTCGTATAAAACAGCTGATTTAAATCAATGACTGACCGGTCAGTCAAAAATAAATGAAATTTTCAAAATACCAAAAGAAAATAAAAAAAATTTCCGGGATACTTCAGTAACTTATCGAAAGGCGAAACCGAACGATAAAAGCGAAAGAGTCAAAATCTTGCCATAAAAGAGGAATACGGGAAGAAACAAAAAATTTGTAACTTTTCGCCCTGTAGTACGTCATATAAACGACTTGCAGGATCATGAACGTATCGGAGTACAATCAATGTGTTGAACAGTATGCAGATGCGGTATACCGGTTTGTGGTTGCCAGTTTGCGTGATGAAGACCGGGCCAGGGATATTGTACAGGACACCTTTGAAAAGCTCTGGGTGAGGGCAGAAAATGTTTCCTTCGAAAAGGCCAGGTCGTATATTTTTTCTACGGCCTATCATACCATGATTGATGTGATAAGGAAAGAAAAAAGAATGACGGTGGTGGATGAATATCCATCAATGGATGGTTCGGGGGAGGAAACTTCCTATACCGGTCTGAACGAGATCCTTCATGAAGCCTTGCAGCAATTACCCGAAGTACAGAGACACGTGATCCTGCTGCGGGATTATGAAGGGTATTCCTACGAGGAGATCGGGCAGATTACCGGACTGAGTGAGTCGCAGGTCAAGGTTTACATCTACCGGGGAAGGCTGTTTTTGCGAAAGTATATCGGGAAGCTGGAAACGGTGATATAGTTTAATTAAACGGGAATGATGACCATCAACAGGAACAATTACGAGATGTATTTTCTGGATTATCTGGAAGGTAATCTCGATCCCGTTATGGAAGAGGAACTGAAAACATTTCTGGCAAATCATCCGGATTTGTCGGCTGAACTGGAACAGTACCGAATCATACCCCTTTCTGCTCCCGATGTGCACTTTTCCAATAAACATCAGCTCCGAAAAAACCCGTCTGAACCACTGGTTGACCCGGCCGGTCAGTTTGCAGAATTTGCCATTGCGTTTCATGAACATGACCTGTCAAACAGGGAGCGGGAAGTATTCGAAAGGTATCTGGCAGAAAATCCTGAAAAAAGGAAGGAGCTGGATCAATATGCCAGGGTATACCTGCATCCTGATCTTTCCGTTACCTTTCCGTCAAAATCGGGTCTGAAACGTTTCCGTCTGATTCCACAGGCAAGGAAACTTCTGCTGACGGCTGCAGGAATTGCTGCAGTCGTTCTTATCACCGTATTATTATGGGAGAAACCTTCTTCTGTACCTGACCACTCCGGTTTGACGGCACAGATTGATACGGTGGCTGTTCGTCAGCAACAGAAAGACCCGGACAGTTCTTCCCCAAAAAACAGTATGGCTCCGGAACCTGAAACGGTTTCTCTCCCGGAAAGGCAGAAAAAAGTTACCCGGACAACCAGGATTCCGGAACCGGTCATTCGTATTGAAATAGCCGAATTGCAGGAAAACGAAGATCCGGCAACTGCATCTCCTTTGTCTCCCTTGCCCAGGAAAGAAGGAATATATCTTGCAAGTAATGAGCACTATATCAGCGAATTGACGCCAAAGCCAATACACGGGGTGGAATCCGGATATCGTCCACTATCCCTTTCTGAGTTTGCCCTTTACCAGCTAAAGAAATCGGTACTGGGCGCAGATGCCGCAAAGGGACGTTTCAGTATGTGGGATCTGGCGGATGCGGGAGTCAGGGGTGTGAACCGACTGATGGGATGGGAGATGAAACTGGAAAGGGAATACGATGAGAACGGACAAATAGAATACCTTGCTTTTGAATCCGGAGCGCTACATTTCACTCACCATTCCGGCGAATGATCCCTTCTGTAACTTTTTTGCCAGCCGGTACGTCGTATGACTGAGCCGGCGGTTTCCGGCAGCAAACAAACACAATGCAAAAACAAAAAGTCATGAAAAAATTAATGGTCATATGTTTGTCGGTCTTTCTGATATTCCCTGTTTCCCTGAAGGCTCAGGAAGAAGAAGTGGAGAAGAAAACAGAAGAGACAAAGAAAGCCTCCACCGAGGTAAAAGTTGGTGCCCGGGGAGTAGTGGAAGTAGTGGAAGAAGGTGATACCGTAAAAATTAAAATAGGAAACAAAGGCTTACAGGTGGTTGAGAGCGAGGAAGGCACCAAAGTTTATATTCTGCAGGACAAAGAGGAGGAAACTGAAGAAAAACCACTGATCAGAAAACGAAGAAGGAAGTTCAATGCACACTGGAAGGGTTTTTCTGTGGGTATGAACAATTATGTAAATGCCGACGGCCAGCTTGGGCCTCTGCCCGATGATGATTTTATGGATCTGAACACAGGTAAATCCTGGGGTGTGAGTATTCAGTTTGCCCAGCTCGATGTAGGGCTTATCGGGAATTCCCTGGGTCTGGTTACGGGCGTGGGAATTGATTTCAATGATTACCGTTTTGACGGGAACAACAATATCCAGAAAACGGATAATGTGATTGTGGAAAAAGATTATTCTCCTCTGACCCTTGACAAAACGAAACTTACCACCACCTATTTGTCCATTCCCCTGCTGCTTGAGTTGCAGATTCCGGCAGGAAGCAAAAGGATTCATGCAGCAGGCGGGGTTATCGGGAGTGTCAAAATAGGAAGCCATACCAAGGTGGTGTACCGTGATTCCGGGGCAAAACAGAAGGATAAAATACGTGATGACTTCAATTTGAGTCCGTTGCGCTACGGTTTTGCAGGCAGGATTGGTTACGGGAACTTTACTGTTTTTGCCAATTATTTCATGATACCTCTGTTTGAAAAAAACAAAGGTCCGGAATTATATCCCTTTACCATTGGTGTTACCTTTAATTATTGATTTTGTCTCATAGTGGAGCTAATCGGGAAGGCGGTCTGAAAGAGGCCGCCTTCTTTTGCAGATACCCGGATAGCTGCAAATTTTTGTATATTTATCCGTTAAAAATCAGCCATATGGATATTTCTTTGCTGACTCCAAAAGAAGAGCGCAGGTATAGCCGGCATTTTTTATTACCTGAAATAGGAAAGGAGGGCCAGGCACGGCTTAAGAAAACACGAGTATTGATGGTAGGAGCCGGCGGACTGGGTTGCCCGGCTCTGCAGTATCTGGCAGCTGCCGGAGTGGGAACGATTGGCATTGCCGATAATGACCGGGTAAGCGAAGACAATTTGCAGCGGCAGGTGCTTTACGGCGAAAAAGATCTGGGCAAGATGAAGGCTATTATTGCCAGGGATCGCTTGCAGCATCATAATCCGATGGTGGAATACAGGGTTCATAACGTGTATCTGGAACCCAGAAACGTGCTCGATCTGTTGCGCGATTATGACGTGATTGTGGATGCTACCGATAATTATGCCACACGGTACCTGTTGAATGATGCCTGTATTATCCTTGGCAAACCATGGATATACGGGGCTATCTACAAATATGAGGGACAGGTTTCTGTATTTAATTACAGAAAAGGCCCTTCCCTACGGTGTATTTTCCCCGACCCTCCCGGTCCGCAGGAAGCTCCAGACCCGTCCCGTCTGGGTATGATAGGTGTTTTACCGGGCATTATCGGAACCATCATGGCAAATGAAGTTATTAAAATGGTCAGTGGAACGGGTACCTGTCTGAATGGTAAAATGTTGTTAATAAATATTATGAACTATTCAGTACAAACTCTTTCCATTAATAAAAACGATGAGAATTTTTCACTGGAAAAAATAAAAGAAGAATATTTCCGGAAGACAGCAGAATGAAAAAGATACTGACCGGTAACCAATTTTACCGGAATACGTATTATCAATTCAGATAGAAACCAAAATACAAAGAAACCATGAAAAGAGCTGTCAAATATGCGGGATTTCTTGCCATAATGACAGGAATGCTGGTTTCCTGTGAAAAAAGCAAGAAGGACGATAATATTGTACCCGAAGATTTTAAAGTGGGAATGTCCGATGCCATCAGCCGGCCCGACCTGGACAAGAAAGACCTGACTCTGGAAGTGGATGGGAATACCCTGTATAATTATCTTCGAACCCTGGTGTGGATTGGTGAAATGTCGGCCGATTTGGTGAACGAAGCAATTACATCCGTCAGGGAACTGAATATTGAAGGCCCCATGGAATTTTCCTTTACTTCTACCTACGACGGAAGGATCAAGGATGTCCATGTTCTGGCCGGGGCATATTTTGGAAACGACCAGTGGGAATACGGCCTGTACCTTTACGATGAGGACGGAAGCAGGGCTTTACAGTTGTTCTGGAATACAAATCCCCTCAAAGGAGTGGCCCTGATGATTCCGGGAAATTTTAACCGGAACATTCAGGTGCATGCCCGTTCTGTGCTGAAGATAGAATACGGAGAAGAAGGTCTTAATATTGCAGGCCCGGACAAACCCATGGAGAAGTACATGATTGTTTCTGTGGTTAACCTGGAGGTCACAGGGACCAATTATGCCAGTAAGATCAAACTGTTTGCCGGAAAGGTAGGGGATGTGGTTTATATACGCGGGAACACCATCCATCCCACAGCCACCCTGATTGATGAAACCCGGACCGGTGGGATTTGCTGGTCCTTTGTGGCCAAGAATGATGTGGAAAAAGACATTGCTGTTGCCCGTGTTGCTCTTCCACCGGTGGATCTGGACGATCTTACCAATTTATGGGCCGACTATTCCCTGAAAAATGTTCTTACGGCCGAGATAGAGAAAGTTTACAGTGAATTATCATCTGAAGAACTTGAACAGCTGGTAACGGATGTTACAGCCAATGCCGATGATCCGGCCTACTTTTCAGGAACAACCGGTTTTGTCTCGTCAGGGACCAGTGTGCCTTCGCTGGATGGATTTACCAGTGCTTTTATTGATGTCACAGGGCTGACACCATTTATTCCGGCCGGTGTAAACGCGATGGAAATAGACCTGGCTTTTGAGGAGAACAGGTAACCAAAACTCTGATCAGAGAAAATCCGGGCACACCTTCCCGGATTTTTTATAATTTTGAGCATCCGGGAATCGATAATGAAGCATAAAACAGCATACTGGGGGGTGTTTTTTTTATTTTGTATCCCGTTCTACTCCGTTGCTCAGGAAGATGTGGATAGTTTGGTCCGTATAATGGAAAGATCGAAGGGGGCGGAAAAAATCCGGCTGTTGAATGCTTTGTCCGATGAATACCTCAGAATATCCCCGGGGAAATCCATTGAATATGCCACACAGGCATTCCGTCTGGCAGAAGAGAATCAGAGAAGAAGCGATGAGGCCCTCGCACTCAACAATCTGGGTAAGGCCTATTATTTCACCGGCGATTACCGCAGAGCAGAAAATTGTTACCTGGAAAGCATGGCCATTTATAAAGACCTGAACAACAGACTGGAACTGGCCAAAGTGTACAATAATCTGGGAGTACTGTACCGCAGCCAGGGAAATTATGAAAATGCCCTGGAATATTATAGCATTTCCCTGGATACCAGAAGGGAACTGGGGGACCTCCAGGGAGTAAGCCGTTCTTTGAACAACATTGGAGAAATACATAAATTTCAGGCCAATTATGCCGAAGCGAAAATATATTACGAGCAATCCTATGAGCTGAAAAAACAACTCAACGATCGGGCCGGAATGGCCAATACCCTCAATAATCTTGGAGAAATTTTCAATTACTGGGGTGAATATGAAGACGCCCTGCAGTATTATCAGCAGTCGTACACCCTTTATACTGAGCTGGGTGACCGGTCGGGGATGGCCACTTCTATTTTCAATATCGGCGGCATCTATATGGAACTGAATAATCATGAACAAGCCCTGGATAACTTCCGGCAATCACTGGTTCTTTATCAGAAGATGGGGGAAAAGCAGGGAATGGCATATTGCCTGGATAATATCGGAAGGGTTTTTCTGGTCCGGGAAATGTATGATTCGGCATCCCTGTATTTTTCCCGTTCGCTGGATATTGCAGAAGAACTGGGATCAAAACAGGGGAAAGCCAGTTCACTGAAAAACCTGGGCGATGTGATGCATAAAATGGGTGAGACATCGGGATCCATAGAGTATTATAAAGAGGCCATGGAAATTTATAAAGAGCTGGGCAGCCAGAAAGGCATTGCGGATCTTTTTATCAGGATGGGAATGAGCTATCTTACCAGAGGCCAGTACCGGCAGGCCGGCAACTATTTTAATAGGGCCCTGGCTCTGGCTTCGGAACATAACCTGCGGGTAATCAAGCAGGAAGGATATTATGGCCTTTCAGAACTTCACAGAAAACGGGAGAATTATAAGAATGCGCTGCATTATTATATTCAGGCCACAGAATTACGGGATTCTCTTACCGATGAAGCCGTAAAAAAGAACATCAATGAACTGGAAGCCCGGTATCAGTCGGAAAAGAAAGAAAGGGAACTGGAGTTGAAAAATGCCCAGCTGGCCCGGCAGGAGGTTGAGCTGAGACAAAGGAAACTGATACAGTACGGTTTGATCGGTGGAATTTTTCTGCTGCTGGCTCTGGCAGCAGCCATATATGGCAGTTATCGCAATAAACAACATGCCAATCTGATCCTGAGTGAACAGAAATCGCTGATAGAACAAAAAAACCGGGAAATTACCGATAGTATACGTTATGCACAGCATATTCAGAATGCAGTTCTTCCCCATGTGGATTACGCGCAGCAGTACTTCTCCGAAATATTTATCTACTTTAAACCCAAGGATATTGTCAGCGGCGATTTTTACTGGATTGAAAAACAGAACCGGTATACATACATTGCCGCAGTGGATGCTACCGGTCATGGGGTGCCCGGAGCCTTTATCTCTTTGCTGGGTTTCAATATTCTGAATGATACCCTGAAGGAAAATGAACATGCAACGGCCGCTGATATGCTTGACGGCCTGAATATTGGATTTTCCGAAAGAATGTCGAAAAGCAATCCGAAAGAATCCATCAAAGACAGTATGGACATAGCCCTGTGCCGGATCAATACGGCCGAAATGAAAATGGATTATGCCGGAGCCTATAACCCCCTATGGTTGATACGTGATAAAGAAATGATTGAGATAAAAGCAGATAAATTCCCCATAGGTAATTATTTAAATCAACCCCAGAAAAAATATACAAACCATGTTATCAACATCCGTTCGGGTGATCTTATCTACCTTTTCTCTGACGGCTATGCTGACCAGTTTGGAGGTCCCGAAGGTAAAAAGTTCCGGTATCGTAAACTGAGGGAGCTGTTTCTGGCCAATACCCACCTGACTATGCAGGAACAATCTGTTCTGCTTGACAGAACCATGAACGAGTGGAAGGGCGGGGAAGAACAGGTGGATGATATGCTGGTAATCGGTATAAAGATCTGAAAATCATGGTACCCGATACAGCCTTTTTGTATTTCAATCCCACAGGAATTATTTCAATCATTACTTAAGATAAACTATATGAAACTATTACTGATCAGTAATTCGACCAATGCAGGAGAGCCTTACCTCCACCATCCGAAAAATAAAATACGGGAATTTTTGGGCGACAAGCCCGTGAAAGCATTGTTTATTCCCTATGCGGCGGTGACCTTTTCATTTGACGCCTATGAGGAAAAAGTCAGGGAAAGATTCAGAGAAATCGGTCACGATATTGAATCCATCCATCGTTACCGTGATCCCGTGCAGGCAGTTAAATCGGCCGATGCTGTTGTTATCGGAGGAGGCAACACATGGCAGCTGATTAAAATGATGCAGGAGCAGGGCCTGCTTGATCCCATCCGCAGCAGGATACTGGAAGGAATTCCCTATATCGGCTGGAGTGCCGGTTCCAATGTAGCCTGTCCTACTATTAAGACTACCAACGATATGCCCATTCTTCAGCCGACCAGTTTTCAGGCCATGGCTTTGATTCCTTTCCAGATCAATCCCCATTACCTGGATGCCAATCCCGATGGTCATGCCGGAGAAACAAGGGAGGCACGGATTGAAGAATTTATAGAGGTAAATCCCGACATGTATGTGGTGGGCCTCAGGGAAGGAACCATGTTGTGGGTGGAAGACCAGAATCCCCAGCTCTTAGGTTCCAGGCCAGCCAGAATATTTAAGAAGGGGATTGCTCCCTGGGAGGTAAAGCCCGGCGAAGACATTCGGTTCTTATTTGGCTGATTAACACGACAAAAGGTTCTGCCATTTGTATTATTTTCTGCCCGACCCTGATTTCCTTTCACCGAATGCGCATGTACAGGAAGTGAATTTGTTGTAATATTGCATGAAATTCATGCAGGTGAAGTTATTATTGAAAAAATTCCGGAAGTTATTTCTGATTTTGCTGGCGGTTATCCTGGTATTTTTTCTTGCCGTCGGTTTGCTGGTAAGCCTGAAACGGGATGCCATCGAAACCTTTCTGGTGGAAGAACTCAATAAACAGCTGAGCGGGAAGGTGGAGGTTGGGGAACTGACCTTTTCTGTTTTCAGAAGCTTCCCTCGTGCTTCCCTCATCCTCGACCGGGTAACGGTTTTTTCCGATATAAATGGGAAGGAACAGGCAGTTGATACCGTTTTGCAGGCGGAGAAGCTTCAGTTGCAGTTTCATCTTATTCAGTTTCTCAGAAAAGAATATGTTCTCAGGCGGCTGGTGATCGATGATGGAAAACTATGGATACTGACCGATGCGGATGACCAACCGCATTTCAGTTTATGGAAAAGCCCGGCCGGAGACAGGAAAGGAAGACTTAACCTCGATTTGCAGGATGTCAGGCTCAGGAACATCGGGGTGGAATATATCCATGAACCCTCGCAGATCAGGATTGGGGGATATACCCGGAGAACTGTACTGAAAGGGGCATTCAGGGGAAATGATCTGACACTGCAGGCAGATGCGGATGTATTGCTGCATATGTTGCAGGTAAAAAAATTCATCACAACCAGGGAAATACCTGTGATTGGCAATCTGGAACTGATCAGAAACGACAGCCTGTGGTCTCTTAGAACCTCTTTGGTCAAAATAAGCGGTCTGGATTTGCAGGTATGGGGAGAGATCCTGACCGGTGAGGCGAAACGAACCGATCTTTCGGTAAAAGGTACGGGATTAAGCATACGGTCTCTTTCTGAAATTGTTCCTCATGCTCTGGCAGAAAGATGGCAGATCAAAAGAAGCACAGGAGTTGTTGATATTGAAGGGCATTTGAATCAACGTGCCGGCGAAGAGCCGGTTCCTCATCTGGATCTGGATTTCCGGATTAAGGAGGCAGAGCTGGCCTTGAAAAATCCTTCCGTTCACATTACCGGGTTTTCGGGTACGGGAACCCTGCACAACGGAGTAAAAAACAGCCTGGAATCGACTGAACTGGTTGTTCAATCGTTTACAGCCGCCGTGGGAACTTCCCGGATCAGCGGCTCTTTCAAGGTCAGGGATTTTATCCGTCCTGTCATTTCCGGACAGGGAACGGTGGACGGGTACGCGGAAGAAATTCTGGAAGTATTTTCTTCCGGGAAAAGACCGGATATTTCAGGCCGGGTCAGGGCGAACCTGGCCTTTCGTTTCCAACCTGAAAATCTGAAAAAAATTACCCGTGAAGATCTGATGAAATCTGAACTCAGCGGCAATTTAACTCTGTCAGACATACAGTTACTTCTCGGGGAATCAGGGCACAGGATTGCCCGTTTATCGGGAGATATGATGTTTTCAGGCACAGGGTCGGTATGGCTCGACAATCTTCAGGCGGAATGGAACCAGGTGCCGCTTGCTTTTGACGGGAAGGCGGAAAATCTGTTGTCATTTATTATGGGTGGCCGGGAGATGTTGCATCTGGAAGGACATGTCAGCAGCCCGGAGATCGATCTGAAAGCCTGGATGAACGTTCCATCCGTCAGGAGTGAAAACAGAATGAAACGGTTCTGGCCTGATCGTTTGACCATGGACCTGGAGTTTACGGCTGGCATACTGCAAATAAAACCCTTTACAGCTGCACAGGTGGAGGGAATGCTGATCTATGAGCCAGGGCTCATGATTATCCCCCGGGTGAGTTTTCTGAGCATGCAGGGGAAGCTGAACGGGAGCGGAATGTTGATGCAAAGTGTGGGAGACAGTATGCTTTTCAATACACAGGTGGCCGTGGATAATGTCAACATCCATGAACTGTTTGCGTCATTTCGTAATTTCGGGCAGGATTTTATTAGTGCAGAACATTTGAATGGAAATCTGAGTAGCAACTTATCCATGAAAATGATTTTCAGTCCGGAATGGAAGATCAACAGGAAAAGTTTGATGGCAGAAGCTCAAATAACCATTGATAACGGCGAGTTATTCCATTTTGAGCCGATGGAAAAATTATCACGATTTATTGATCTGAAAGAACTGGAACATGTACAATTCAGCCGGCTGGAAAACACAATATATATCAGAGAACAGAGGGTCATTATTCCCCACATGGATATTCATTCCAATGCATTCAATATTTCCGCTATGGGAGAACACGGGCTGGATAAATATTTTCATTACCGCTTAAGAATCCTGTTGTCGGAAATACTTGCCCGGAAAGCCCGCCGCCCGGAAAAACAGGAAACAGAGTTTGGATGGGTGGAGGAAGACGGATTGAATCGAACCAGCCTGTATCTGGTAATTGAGGGTACTCCCGACGATTACAGAGTTTCCTACGACAGGGCGGCTGTGCGGGATGTGATCAGGCAAAGCATACGTGAACAGGGCAGGGAAGTGCGGGAAATCCTGCGGGATGAATTCGGATGGTTCAGGGATGATACGTTGACCCCGGGGGATACCGTCAGCAAAACATTCCGTATCCGGTGGGAGGAAGAAACCGGTGGTGCAGCAGAAACAGGGGCGGATTCCCTGAAGGGAACGGAAGCCTCTTCAAAGCCTGCTTTCCGGATCATCTGGGAGGAAGAGGAAGATACCCTGGACACGAGACGGAAATTCAATGAACCCCAGTCATGGTAAATATCTATCATAAAAAGACACGCTGGAAACTCTTTCTTCTTTTGGGAGCGGTTGTTATCGGTCTGTCATCCCTGTTTTATACGCAGAAGCTGGTGGAAGAATTGTCGGCTGAAGAACGGGAAAAGGTGGAACTCTGGGCTGAGGCTACCCGTAAGCTGATCGAAATGGATGTGGATGATACCGAATTTGATCTGCTGCTCAGGGTGATAGAAACCAACAATACCGTGCCCCTTATCCTGACTAACGAAACGGGAGATACCCTGTCTACAAGGAATCTTGACCCGAAACGGCTGAAAAACCCTGCCTATCTTGACCGGCAGCTCCGGATCATGAGGGAAAATCATGATCCCATTGTCATTAAACTGGATGAGAACGAAAACCTGTACCTTCATTACAAAGATTCCATATTGCTGACAAAATTGTTTTATTTTCCCTATATCCAGCTGGGCGTGATCATCCTGTTTATTCTCGTTTCCTATTTTGCTTTCAGTGCTTCAAGGAAAGCGGAGCAGAACCAGGTCTGGGTGGGATTATCGAGGGAAACGGCCCATCAGCTGGGAACCCCTATCTCCTCCCTGATGGCCTGGCTGGAGCTGATCAAAATGAACCGGAGCAACGAAGACACCCTGAAAGAACTGGAAAAAGATGTTAAAAGGCTGGAAAAAATTGCCGACAGGTTTTCAAAAATCGGTTCCAGACCCGTTCTTACCCCTGTACCGATCCATCAGGCGGTTCAGCAATCTGTGGCTTATATCCGTACCCGTTCGTCGGCTCATGTTAGCATCACCATGGAAAACCGGCTTTCAGCGACCTGTCTCATAGACCTTAATACGGAACTTTTTGAATGGGTTGTTGAAAATTTGTGTAAAAACGCCATCGATGCGATGGGAGGAAGCGGCCCCATCCGGATTGTTTTATCTGACAACCCGGGCAAAGTTTTTGTCGATATCCGGGATGATGGGAAGGGAATTCCCAAAAAATTGCATAAAACGGTTTTTAAACCGGGATATACCTCAAAACCGAGAGGATGGGGTCTGGGGCTTTCCCTGGCCAGGAGAATTGTGGAAAATTATCACAGTGGAAAAATATTTGTGCTTCAGTCGGAACCAGGGAAGGGAACCACTTTCCGTATCGTCCTGAACAAAGAGAAAAACAGATGAGGGAATCCACCCGCACCATGAACAGAAAGGATTTTGAACTGCTTGCCCCGGCCGGTTCGCACGAATCGCTGAGAGCCGCCATACAGGCAGGGGCAGA
Source organism: Bacteroidales bacterium (assembly GCA_049975425.1). Lineage (GTDB taxonomy): Bacteria > Bacteroidota > Bacteroidia > Bacteroidales > VadinHA17 > HyVt-105. The sequence goes on along the minus strand of JBNGDI010000004.1, from coordinate 36,826 downwards.
TGCCGTATATTTTGGCGTGGAAAAGCTGAATATGCGGGCCAGGTCGTCTCAGCAGTTTCGGCTGGATGAATTACCTGCTGTGGTTGGTTCGTGCCATGAACATGGGGTGCGGGCCTATCTTACATTGAATGTGATTGTGTATGATCATGAGCTTGATGAAGTGTACCGGATCATAGACAGGGCCAGGGATGCCGGTATAGATGCCATCATTGCTGCCGATATGGCTGTGATAAACTATGCCCGCTCGGCCGGCCTGGAAGTTCACCTTTCCACCCAGGTAAACATCAGCAATATCGAAGCGGTCAGGTTTTATTGCCGCCTGGCCGATGTGATGGTTCTGGCCCGTGAACTGAGTCTGGAACAGGTTAAGAATCTGCACCGGCTGATGGAAGAACAAAATATCCGGGGCCCTTCCGGGAAACCGGTCAGGCTGGAACTATTTGTTCACGGGGCTTTGTGTATGGCCGTTTCAGGGAAATGTTATCTCAGCCTCCATGAGATGAATTCATCAGCCAACCGGGGAGAATGCCTGCAAACATGCCGGAAACCCTATACGGTAATCAATAGAGAGACAGGGTATGAACTGGATGTTGATCATGAATACATTTTGTCTCCCAAAGACCTGATGACCATACATTTTCTGAACAAGATTCTGGATGCGGGGGTTCGCGTGCTGAAAATCGAGGGACGGGCGCGGGGCCCTGAATATGTTAAAACTGTAACGGCATGCTATGATGAAGCCCTTGATGCTTATTGCCGGGGAGATTATTCGGAAAACAACATACGGCTCTGGAAAGAACGCCTGGCCATGGTATTTAACCGGGGGTTCTGGGATGGGTATTACCTGGGACAGAAGTTAGGGGAATGGTCGGGGCGTTACGGTTCCCGGGCTACCATGCGGAAAATCCGGGTGGGGAAAGTTAGCAATTATTATACGAAACTGCGGGTGGTGGAGGTCAGACTGGAAAGCGGCATTCTGAGGGACAACGAAAAGGTTCTTTTTATCGGGCCGACAACGGGTGTGGTCGAAACCACCGTGGAAGGGCTGCGTGTGGATGATATGCCGGTGGAGGAAGCTTCTAAGGGAATGATCTGTACTTTCCGGGTAGATGAACTGCTGCGTCGTTCCGACCAGTTATACCGGTGGGTGGAAGCACGATTTGCCAGGCAGCAGTGACAGAGAATACGGATGGTAATCAGATTTCTGCACGGTGGATAAATTCCAGGTATTTTTCTCTCAGTTGAATGGCTCGTTCCGGCGTCTGATCACGGGTCCAGATGCGGATAAGCTCAACCGGGCATTCGTACCTGTACATCATACCCAGTGCCGCATCAAAATTGCTGTTATCCACATTGTTCTTTACGTCGCGGGTGATGGCCTCAAATGATTTCCAGCGGAGAAGGACAGGAATTTCGAGGTAGAATTGTTCCGCCTCCTGGAGATCCCTGAAAATGCCGGGAGTTGTTTCTTCAACCAGAAAATAACGGTGGACTTTAATTCTGGCTGAACCTTCCAGCCTTTTGAATTTTCTGAAACGGATCCCTGCATCTTTGTAAAGGCCCTGCAATTCTGTGACCATTTCAAAGCTTTCCAGGAATTTTATGCGGATGGCATGGCAGCGTTTGTTCCCTATTTCAATTTCCGCCGGTGTGCCGCTGAAACGGTAGGGGAAGCTTTTATGTATCTCCCTGGATAATCTGGCAATTTCTTCAAAATCATACCCGTATTTTACCATCAGGTAGATATTTCTTGGCTTGAGTGAGGTGGGAACATGTTTCCCGTGATAACCGGGGAAAGGCTCCAGGCTTTCCATTACCAGCGTGTTTTCCATTACGTAGTACTGAACCGGAGAAAGGTTCTCTACCTTGAGAATATAACCGATGCTTTCTATCCGGGAGGCAGGGCTTTTCATCACAGGGTTCTATTTCGTAATGAAAAATTACAAAAAAAAAGAGAAAATGTCAATCTTTCGTTTTCTCACACAGGCAGATGCAGTTTCTCTTCCTGTTTAAGCAGATCGATGATATGACGAGCGGTTTCCCGGGGATCAGCATTGTCGGAATGTACGGTAAACAGGGATTTCGGATCGCGTCTGCTCAGGCCGTATCGGTAAGCCTTATCGTAATATTGCAGGGCAATATCAGCTACCGTATGGAAATCGTTTTTCTCAAGGGCTCTCATAGCCTGTTGCCATCGTTCACCCCCCAGTTTTTTACGGATTCGGGTCAGGCTGTCTTTTAAAAGTTCCGGATTGAATCCGGCATATTCCTCTACCAGATGTTCTATTCTGGCAGAACGAGGAACATCCAGCACAATAACCGGGGCTTTTTTCATCTGACAGAACCATTCATCGGGAATCTGCACCGAGCCGATGGATTTGCTTTCGTCTTCCACCAGTATCAAACGGGCAGGATTTAATATTCTGAATATCTGAAACAGATCATTTTCGAACTGCTCGGTGGCAGGTTGCGCGGCTTGCCCCAGGGCTCCGAACGCAGATCCCCTGTGGCATGCCAGACCCTCCAGGTCAATGACCTGGAAACCTTCCTTCTTAAGTTCATTCAACACCCTGGTTTTTCCTGAACCGGTCATTCCACCAATAACAACCAGGGGAACGGGTGTTTGCAAAGATGATTTAAGATAACGGCGATACGACCGGTAACCGCCTTCCAGTGTTGCCACCGGTATTCCGGCCGTACGGAACAGCCAGGCCATTGAATCGCTACGCATACCTCCTCTCCAGCAATACATCAGTAATCCCCGGCTACCAGCTACTTCCCGGGCCTTCTTCACATATTCGGCCATATGGGGCCCGGCAATTTCGAAACCCTTCATCAGGGCGGCTTTTCTTGAGACCTGTTTGTAGGCGGTACCCACCAGGGCTCGTTCCTCATCACTAAAAAGGGGAATATTATATGCTCCCGGGAAATGTCCGCGGGAAAATTCTGATGGTGAGCGTACATCGACAACCGGGAGGTGTTCTGATAATGTAAGAAAATCGTTGATGTCCAGGATCGGTTTCATCGGTTCCACTCCTCGAAAAGATGGCCGGTACTGACGCGGCCAAACAAAACCCTGCTGTCAGTCCTTCGATGCCACGGAAAAATAACGAATCAGTACCCTTTTAATTTCATCTACCTTGATGGGTTTTGCAATGAAATCATTCATGCTGGTGTGATTCGATTTCACCCTGCTTTCCTGATTGGTATCCGCGGTAACAGCAATAATAGGCATCTCCTTTCCCTGTTTTCTCAATTCATCGGCAGCTTCAAAACCATCCATTTCGGGCATCATCACATCCATAAAGATAATGTCATAGTTTCTGGCGGCCGTTTTTTCAATTACCTCCTTTCCGTCAGCAGCCATATCGATTTCATAGCCCAGGTTCTTGAAAATGGCCTGGGCTACTTTCTGGTTAATGAAATTGTCGTCGGCCACCAGAATGGATATGTCCTTTTTAATTTTCATAAGGGGCGGAGTTTCTCCCTCTTCAGGTTCAATGTTGGGGAAATTATCCTGAATGATGTCGAATAATTCGGATGATTCAAAAGGTTCAATGATATAATAATCCACACCAAGTCTTCGGGCCCTGATCCGATTGTTCCGTTCGTCATGTGAACTGATCAGTATGATTAAAAATTCATTGGTTAATCCTTCCTCCCTAAACCGTTTCAGAACCCTGAATCCGTCAAAGGTCCGGGTATGTTTAATAATAATGGCCTTGTATTTTTCAAGTTTCTGAACCGCATTGTTCTTGATCAGATCAATGGTGTTATCCTGGTAAAAATTCAGATAGGTCGAAACACCGAAATTATGCAGGGTTTTCAAAAGATAATCATCATTCGTGTTTTTTTGCAGAATAATCAGGGTCTTGATCTGGTGATATTTTTTAACATTTTTATATTCGATGTTCTTTTTCAGTTTTTCATTGGAAAATACCGTTACGGTAAAGACGAATCTTGTGCCGGGAAGGTTGGAATTGTTTGATTGCGAAGCGGGACTTTCCACGCGTATCTGGCCGTTCATCATTTCCACCAGCTGTTTGGAGATGGTGGTTCCCAGCCCCATACCTCCGTATTTTCTGGAGGCCGAGTTGTCGCCCTGCCTGAACGATCCGAATACCTCTTCCAGTTTTTCCTGAGGGATCCCGATCCCTGTGTCTTCCACTACGAAGCGCAAAATAATGACCCCGTCCCTGTCCTCTGTTTTTTTGATATTTACCTGAATGGATCCCGAAGGAGTAAATTTGACGGCATTGTCAAGAAGGTTTGACAATACCTGTCTTATTCTGAAAGGATCACCTATCAGTTCATCGGGAACTGCGGGGTCAATATCGATTTTCAGATCGATGTTCTTTTCTTCGGCTCTGTGATGAAAGAGTTGGTAAACAATATCCATTTCTTTTCTCAGGAAGAAGGGGATTTCTTCCAGCATCATTTTGCCGGCTTCAATTTTCGAGAAATCGAGAATGTCGGCAATGACCGATAAAAGCAATTCGGCCGATTTCTTGATTGAGCATACTGTTTCAGCCTGTTCTCCGGATAATTTGCTCCGTTCCAGGGCTTCGGTCATTCCCATGATACCATGCAGGGGAGTGCGTATTTCATGGCTCATCTTGGCCAGAAAATCTGATTTGGCCTGGTTGGCGGCTGCTTCCTGTTTTCTGGCCCGTTCAACGGGAGTAATATCCATCAGGGCTTCCAGGATTATATCTTCTCCATTCAGGTGCAGGGGGATCTCTTTCCGGTAAAGCACCACTTCTTCCTCGTCCTTTTTGTAATGCAGTACGTGTTCCTGATTGAAGGGAGAATAATTATCTTTTTCATGATTTTCCTCAGATGCAAGGAGTATGTCGGGGTAGATTGCCCCGGTCAACTGTTCCGGGGTGGTTTTGAAAAGACGGCCTGCTGTTCTGTTCATGTTTCTTACCCGTTTGTCGGGTCCCAGTATCAGAATTCCGATGGGAAGCGATTCCACCATATTCTTCAGCGCATATTCCGATTCCCTGAGTTTCTTTTCTTCTCTGTTTTTCTGCTTGATTACGGAAAGAAAGATGAAAATGATCAGACCAACCAGGAACAAGGTAATTCCGGCAATCAACACGGCGTTAATCACGATGGCCTCCTTGATATAATCGGTCTGGAGGGAGAATACCACACCGTATTCCTGTTTCATGATACGGGTGGGCAGATACACAGAAATCACTTCATACTGAAAGGATTTCCCCCGGAATTCTCCTAGTACTTCGTGCTGCAGGTCACCCATAAAACCATCGGAAAGGTTGCCGGTAATTTTATATAATTCCGGAACCTCAAAGGTTTCGTCGGTGAGATTGTTCAGAATAATATTCCCTTCACTGTCAATCAGCCACTGCCACTGAATATCCTCAACATGGTATTTGCTGAATATATCATAGATGAACATTTCTATGTTCAGGGTAACTTCAATGTTTCCCACTACCTGGTTATCTTTTATGATAGGCAGATAATAGAAAAAAAAACTTTTGTCGGGAACGATTTCGTCCCGGTTACGGAGTTCTTTCTGGGTGTTGGTGGTGAAAAAATCAATTTTCAGTTCGCGCCGGGAATTGGGTGCAAAGGGTCGCCCGGTGGGGGATCCCGCAGTCTCCATATCTTTGTACAGGCTGGCAACGTTCTGCCGGTTGTCGTATACAAGAATGTTATTAACCAGCGTTGAGTAGTTGGCATACAAAAGCTCCAATTTCTGAATACCCGATTCACGAATGGCAGGATCTGAAAAAAAACGGGAGAAATCCTCTGAAAATAATACATAATTCAGTTCATTCTCAAAATCATCTGCCCGCTTTTCAATTTCATAGCTGCATATCTGTGTCTGATTAATCAGGAAATTCTTCTGAAAATCAATTTGTTGCCGGTATATATCAAAGTAATAGTAGAGATTTACCACCAGAATGGTGGTAATTACCAGGGAAATGGATATGTATATTTTTCGCATACCAGCCTGTGGTATTGAGAATGAGCGGTATTATTTATCTTATCTAAAAATATGGATTATATAGCAATGTTAAAAGTTTTGAAAATAAATTATTATGAAGCTTAAAATGATTCTTCATTTTTTCAAACGTTAAATATAACATTCATGGTGATACATTCTTCTGTGAAGAAGGTAAAATCTTTCATTCAGGACCTGTACTTTTCCCCTTCGTTTTCTTCCATCATGTTGATATACGATACGTACCGGGAATAGGCTATTTTGCCTTTTGTTACCGCTTCCTTTACAGCACAGCCCGGTTCATCCATGTGCAGGCAGTTGTGATACCGGCATCTGTCGGAAAAACGGAAAATCTCCCTGAAAAAATGAAAAATCTCTTCCTTTCCCATGTCGACCATGCCAAATCCTTTAATGCCCGGCGTATCGATTACATAACCTCCGTTTTTCATGGCAAACATTTCAGGGAATGTGGTGGTGTGTTTTCCACTCTGGTGGTAATTTGAAATTTCCCCTGTCTTCAGTTTCAGATCGGGGTCAATGATGTTAAGAAGAGTGGATTTTCCCACCCCCGAATGACCGGCAATCAGTGTAAACCGGTTTTGCAGTAATTCTTCAAACTCATCCAGGCCTTCTTGCCGGGGAGCACTCGAGGTAAAGCAGTGGTAATCCAGTGAGCGGTAGAGGGAAAGCCAGTTTTCCAGCTCTTTCTTCTCATCCTTTTTGTACAGATCGGTCTTGTTGAAAAGCAAATGCACCGGAATTCTGTAGGCTTCGGCGGATGCCAGGAAACGGTCGACGAATACGGTGGTGGTTACAGGCTGCTTCAGGGTAATGATCAGGATTGTCTGGTCGATGTTGGCAGCCAGAATCTGAGCCTTGTGTGACAGGTTGGGTGATTTTCTGATGATGTAATTTTTTCTCTCATAAATGCGGGTGATCAGTCCGGATGGTTCATTTTCAACGGGAACCACCTCCACATGGTCTCCCACCGCTACAGGATTGGTGATTTCCATGCCAGAGGTGCGAAATTTCCCCCTGATCCTGCAGGGAATAATCCGGTTATCTTCCAGTTTTACCCGGTACCAGCTGCCGGTCGATTTAATAACCAGACCTTTCATGTAATTACTTTTCTGCAAAATTACGACTAATTCCCAATTAATTTGCGAACCGGCCGATGACGGATCGGGTGAAATCACTATCTTCCGCACAAAATGTTTTCAAATCATGGATATGGAGATATATTCATATAACCTGAACGGGATACGGTCAGCGGTAAGGAAAGGTTTTATAGAATGGCTTAGGGGAATACAGCCCGATATTCTGTGCATACAGGAACTTAAGGCTACGCCCGACCAGATAGACACGAAGCCAATGGAGGAGATGGGGTATCATCTGTACTGGCATCCGGCCGAGAAAAAGGGGTACAGCGGAGTGGCCGTTTTTTCCAGAATACCGGTCAGCCAGGTGGTTACCGGAATGGGAGAACCGGAATTCGACCGGGAGGGAAGAGTGCTCCGGATGGATCTGGATTCCCTCACGCTTGTTTCCGTTTATATCCCTTCGGGAACCACCGGTGATATCCGTCAGCAGATCAAAATGAAATTTCTGGAATCGTTTCTGCATTTTCTGAATGAACTGAAGCAGGAACGTCCCCGGCTGATCGTCTCGGGGGATTTTAATATATGTCATAAACCCATTGACATCAACCATCCGGAGAGACACCTGAAATCATCGGGGTTTTTGCCCGAAGAGCGGGAATGGATGGACAGGCTGGTTGAAAGCGGATTTATTGACAGTTTCAGGATGTTTCATGATGAGCCGGAACAATACACCTGGTGGAGCTTCAGGGCCAATTCAAGAGCAAAGAACCTGGGCTGGAGGATAGATTACCATATGATCACCGAACCGCTGCGGGATGCCGTGAAAGAATCTGCTATTCATCCGGAGGCAGTTCATTCCGATCATTGTCCTGTCAGTATCCGGCTGAAGACAGACTGATGCAGCCAGGGGAAAAATTTTTATGAATGGAATACTGATGTGAAGAGAATGATTCAGGATGAAGATTTGTTCCTGTAGAAGGTATGTAATCATGTCGTTCCGGATTATGTTGGATGCAGATATATGAAAAAAAGTATTTTTCTTAGTTTTACTATTGTTTCATTGTATAGTAAACCATACTGGGTTCCAAAGCAGCACATCCATGATGACCAGACGGCAAATCCTGTGGATGAGACACTTTCTCATTTTCCTGACCCTGATGCTGATTATGGCCGGAAAATGTTTTTCCGCAACGTATCGGTCTTACGATGAGGCAATGGTGATAACCGAAGCTGTTCCAGGAGAGGAAGAACGTACAGTTTCAGAAGGATCACCTGCCGGGGAAAACAGTCACGGGGCCGACATGTCTCCTCTTTTTTTCGTGATTCTGGCCCTGATCATCGGCGCCGCCATTCGCCACCTGTTCAGGAAAAGTCCCCTGCCCTATACGGTTCTGCTTTTGATTGTCGGATTAGGGCTGGGGGCGGCAGCCCGGATGGGGTGGTTCTCAGTATGGCACCTGTTCGGAGCTGAGATACAGGTGGGTTTTCTCGGGTCGGCTGTCAGATGGGCCGGACATATCGATCCGCATCTGATCCTGTATGTTTTTCTTCCCACCCTCATTTTTGAAGCGGCTTTTGCCATGGATGTGCACACTTTCAGGAAATCGTTTCTGAATGCTTCCATACTGGCCATTCCGGGGATCATTCTGGCCATGTTCCTGTCCGGGGCACTGGTGATGTGGATAAATACCTCCGGGGCAGGCCTGGCAAACTGGAACTGGGCCATCGCGTTGATGTTCGGAGCGGTGGTCAGTGCCACCGATCCGGTAGCCGTGGTTTCCCTGCTGAAGGAACTTGGGGCGAGCAAAAAGCTGGGAACCCTGATTGAGGGGGAATCGCTGCTCAACGACGGAACGGCTATCGTATTGTTCATGGTATTTTTTAGCGGGATTACCGGAACAGCCGAACCTGATTCACCGGTGACAGAATTTTTCCGGGTTGCCCTGGGTGGTATTCTGGTTGGAATGGTGGTGGGGTGGCTGTCGATTGGCTGGGTACGGCTGGTATTCAACGATGCCCTGGTCGAGATCAGTGTGATCATTGCGGCGGCTTATATCACTTTTTACATCTGTGAACATTTCTTTCATGTTTCGGGGGTGCTGGGCCTGGTGGCTTTTGGATTGGCTATGGCCAGTGTTGGTAGAACACGGATCAGCCCGGAAGTGGAACATTTCCTGCACGAATTCTGGGAACTGGCGGCTTTCATAGCCAATACCCTTATTTTTCTTATCGTGGGAGTGGTGATTGCCCAGCAGGTGAAAATTACCTGGGACAATCTTTTCATCCTCGCACTGATATATGCCGGAATTCATTTGATCCGGTTTTTGATGATCGTCGTTTTTTATCCCTTGATGCGACGTATGGGATACGGTCTTTCCGTTAAGGATGCTACGGTACTGTGGTGGGGCGCTCTGCGCGGGGCTATTGCCCTTTCCCTGGCGCTGATCGTGGCCGCTGAAACCGAAATAGCTCAGGAAACAAGGGATCAGTTTCTGTTTCTGACGGCCGGGATCGTAACCCTTACCCTCCTGATCAATGCCACTACCGTCAAATGGGTGGTAGAAAAACTGGGTTTGACGCGGGTTTCGCCGGCCATTGCCCTGATGCGGAAAAATGCCAGGCAATACCAGTATCAAAGTGTGGTGAATTACATAGAAAAGATTAAGGAAGATAGGTTTCTCCATAAAGCCAACTGGAAGAAAGTGAAGGATTTCCTTCCCGATAAGGAAACCGGTATATCGGATGAAGAAGCCCGGATAGAAACCATTGCCGAAATGCGGCGGCGGGTACTGGAAAAGGAAAAAAGCAGTTACTGGTATCAGTTCAAAGATGGCCTGCTCGGCCCGACGGCCGTCAGGAGGCTTTCCGATACCATTGACGAAATTCTGGATGCGGGCGGGTTGATACCCCTGTCTGCAAGAAAAGACCTGGAAGAATCATGGAAAACCCCCAGATGGCTGGTGAGGTTGCAATCAGTTCCGCTGATCGGTATTCTTTCCAGAAGAAGTTTTTTTGAAAAACTGGCCCTGAGTTATGAAAGTGCCAGGGGGTTTGTCGAGGCCCAGGAAGAAGCCCTGAAACTGGTGGAAAGTATGGGAAGGGCCCTGGCGGCTGAAGAACGGCCCAACCGGGAAGAAGAAGTCAATCTGGCTGTTATCGAAGAAGAGATCAATGAAAATAAGATTCATGGACTGACCTTCCTGAGGAATCTGAGGAAGAATTTTCCGGAAATATATTCGGCCATTTCCACCCGGCAGGCCATTCGTTCCATGCTGAACTATGAAAGGAGAACTGTGGAAAGACTTCAGAAAAACGGCAGGATTTCTGCTGAAGAAGCCGAAAAAATGATTTCCGGAATTGAAGAACGGATGAAAAAACTGATGTATTCTTCCCCGCTGGTTGAATTACCCGAAGTTCAGGAGCTGTTAAGGGATATGCCCTGGCTGCAAGGACTGGAACCGGAGGTGGTGAACCGCCTGCTGGCTATGTTCCAGACCAGAGTTTACTCGGTTGGAGAAAAAATTATCAGGGAATCCAGCCAGGGTGACGGGTTGCTTTTCATTGCCAGGGGGACCGTGAAGGTTACGGTTAAAGAAAGGGTGGTTGATGTTATTGGATATGGTACGTTTATCGGTGAAATGGCTGGATTGACCGGGTTGCCGCGAACGGCTGAAGTGGTGGCAGAATCTCCAGTAACTGCCCTGTGGATTTCCTCTGCCCATATGAATCAACTCATGAGCCGGTCGGGAAAGCTGCAGGACCGTTTGTGGAGGATAGCAGGGGCCAGGCTTGCTGAAAACCTTCTGAGGGAAACGCCGCCCTATAACCAGTGGAAACAATCAAATCTCCGTCATCTGATTGCCAGGGGCAGTGTGGAAATTTTAACCCCCGATGTGCTGAATAATGCCCGTGACAAAATTATTATCCTCCTGCACGGCAGGATAGAATTGAAAGACAGCGGTAAGATCATAGATACTCCGTCTGTGCTGGAATGGACAGATATGGACTGGAGTCTGGGCACAAGGGTATTCATCTGCTGACCGGGGCTTTTCCATACTTTCCTGTTTCCCGTATCTGTTTGCTGCGCATCCCGAAAAACAGGATATTTTATTTTCAAATATATTTTCTACTTTTGCACGACATAAAATTTTGACCTCCTTTGCATTATTTGAAGGGATATATTATTTCGTTTTCCGGGCTGAAGGAAGGATGGCACGAATTTGAATTTTGTGCCGGCGACCGGTTTTTCGGGAACTTTGAAGGTTCCGAAATTAAACGGGCGCATCTGAATGTTACCGTGAACCTGAACAGGAAGCCAAATTTCCTGGAGCTCATTTTTCAATTGAAAGGTACAGTACAGATACCGTGTGACCGGTGCCTGGACGATATGGAATGGCCCATGGACCATACCCGTGAGATCATGGTGAAATTTGCCGATCAGGAGGTTGAGGAAGAAGAATCGATCGTTTTTCTTCTGCGCGGGGAAACGGAAATAAATGTGGCACAGTACATTTATGAGTTTGCCCATCTGGCTCTTCCGTTGAAACGTGTTCATCCGAACGACGAAAACGGAGAAAGCTTATGTAATCATGACATGCTTCGTAAACTTGAATCTCTTACTCCTTCTTCAGAGAAACATCCCGCAGAAAATCATTGGGCCGGGCTGAAGGAGTGGATGAGGAAAAATTATTCATAACCGGAAAATATTCAGTATTATGGCACATCCGAAACGTAAAACTTCAAAACAGCGGAAACACAAAAGAAGAACGCACTACAAGGCCAGCGCACCTACCATTACTACCTGTCAGAATTGCGGTGCCAGCGTGCAGTATCATCGTGTGTGTCCGGAATGTGGATTCTATAAAGGGAAACCCGCCATTGAAAAAGAAGTGGCAGTATAGTAGAATTTATTCTCCGGGTTAACCACCCTGCCGATGAGAATTGGAATAGACATTATGGGAGGCGATTATGCTCCCGGAGCCACGCTTTCGGGGGCTGTGCTGGCTTTGTCGGAGATGCCCGCGCATATCGATTTTGCATTGATCGGGGATCGCTCCCTCATCGAGGATTATCTGACGGAAAACCGGATTCCCCGCGACAGGTTACATATCGTTCATGCCTCTGAAGTGGTAGAAATGGGCGACCATCCGGCAAAAGCATTGACACAAAAGCCCGATTCGAGCATGGCCGTGGGATTCCGTATGCTGCGGAAGGGCGAAATAGACGGATTTTGCAGTGCCGGCAATACCGGCGCCGTTCTGGTAGGTGCCAGCATCGCCATCAAATCCATCCCGGGCCTGATCCGGCCGGCTATCGGAACCATACTTCCTTCCCTGGACGGACCGGGGAATGTTATTCTTGACATCGGGATCAATCCCGATTGCCGCCCCGACGTTTTGTATCAGTACGGAATTATTGGGTCACTGTATGCAAAATATGTGACCGGTATTGAAAAGCCCAGAGTCGGGCTTTTGAATATCGGTTCCGAAGAAACCAAAGGAAATCTGGTTTCCCGTTCTGCTTATGAATTGATGAACGGCAGCACGGATTTTCTGTTTGTGGGAAACGTGGAAGGAAACGATTTGTTTTCCAACAAAAAAATGGATGTGGTGGTCTGCGAGGGGTTTGTTGGCAACATTGTGCTCAAAGAGGCTGAAACCCTGTATACAATTGTCCGTAAGCGAAACATTCAGGATCCGTTTCTGGAAAAATTCAATTATGAAAATTATGGCGGGACCCCGATCCTGGGGATTAATGCCCCGGTGGTAATCGGTCATGGTATGTCAAATCCTGTTGCCATTAAAAATATGCTGAAACATACCATGGAAGTGGTGGAAGCCGGTTTGTGTGAAAAGATCAAAGAAGCTTTTAACAATGGGTAAAATCAAAGCTGCAATCACAGGCGTACAGGGCTGGGTGCCCGATTACCGCCTGACCAATGATGAACTCAGCCGAATGGTGGATACGTCCGATGAGTGGATCATGCAACGTGTCGGGATCAGCGAAAGAAGGATCCTGAAAGAAAAAGGGAAGGCCACATCGGATATGGCTGCTGCTGCCGTGAAAGGTTTGCTGAAAAAAACAGGTACCCCGGCAAATGATATTGACCTGCTGATCGTGGCAACCATCAGCCCCGATATGTTTTTCCCCAGCACTTCAAACCTGGTATGCCACAAAGCCGGTTTGAAAAACGCCTGGGGTTACGACCTGGCTGCGGCCTGTTCGGGGTTTTTGTTTGCGCTGGAAACAGGCCGTAACTTTGTTGAAACAGGACGGTATAATAAAGTGATTGTGGTGGGAGCCGATAAAATGTCATCCATCACCGATTATACCGACCGGACCACCTGTCCCCTTTTCGGGGATGCAGCCGCTGCGGTGTTGCTTGAACCTGTGGGGGAAGATGTCGGTATAATGGATTCCATGCTCCACGTCGACGGAAGCGGATACAAATACCTGTATCAGGCTGCCGGTGGTTCCCTGAATCCGGCCACCCATGAAACCGTGGATGCCAAAATGCATTACATTTACCAGGAAGGCCAGCAGGTTTTCAAATTTGCCGTATCGAAAATGGCCGATGTTTCCGTTGAGATGATGAAAAAACACGGAATCCAACCCGATGAACTGGCCTGGCTTGTTCCACATCAGGCCAATATGCGGATCATTGATGCCACGGCCAGAAGAATGGGGATCCGCAAGGAGCAGGTCATGATCAATATCCAGAAATACGGAAACACTACCGCTGCAACCATACCCCTGTGCCTTTGGGAATGGGAAAATCAACTGAAAAAGGGAGATAAAATCATCCTGGCCGCTTTCGGAGGAGGGTTCACCTGGGGATCGATATTCGTGAAATGGGCTTATGATCCGGAATAGGAGAATGCCACGAACCTTTTTCCCTGAACCATGTTTCGTTCGGCCACTATTTTCTGCCCGGACACAATAAAGTGAAGATAATACGGTTTCAAAAGCATATTGGGAGGTAATCGGGCATTTTCTTATATTTGCTGGCAGAATTTAACGCAAGCTGTTTTGTATAACCGGACGAAAACTGAAGGGCTATGGCAAAAAACAACAACGAAGTGGAAACCAAAACTATCAACCTCATCGGAGCAGGGACGGAAATTACCGGCGATATCAACTCGAACGGAGATATTCGGATTGACGGCACCCTGGTTGGAAATCTGACCACCAAAGGGAAAGTGGTGATCGGTGAAACAGGTCGCGTAAAGGGCGAAGTGAACTGTAAAAACTCGGATGTTTCCGGCGAAATCGAAGGGAAAATAGTGGTTTCCGAGCTACTGAGCCTGAAGATAAGTGCCAGGGTGAACGGTGATATACAGACGAGTAAACTGGCCATTGAACCGGGATCCAAGTTTACAGGAAATTGTAATATGATGGATTCTGAATCCACCAAATATGGAACCAGATCAGAGCCGGCCGGAAAATTTGCCGGAAAACCGGCAGAAGCAGAAAAAACCGCTTGACACATATGTCAGGTATTCATCCCTGGCTTTTCAGATGATATTTATCATTTTGCTGGGTGTGTTCGGTGGAATGAAACTGGATAAATGGCTGCAGTTTGAATTCCCTGTTTTCACTTTCGTATTAACCATACTGGCCGTAGCTTTTTCCATTTATTATGCCGTACGTGATCTGATCAGGCTCAAATAACCATTATGCCTATTTCACTGAAATCCTATCTGATGTACCTGCTGGGTATGATCCTTTTTGTGCTGGCAGCAGGATTACTGGTCACAGAAAAAATATTTCCTGCCATACATCTTCCGGAACTGATCCCGATGGTTTTTTTCTTTGCCCTGGCTACTCTCGTGTTTCATCTGTATCTGTTACGGGTCATAAGGCAGAACTTGGAGAAGTTTACCCTTCGATTCATGGTAGCTACCGGTGTGAAATTGTTGTTTTACATGATCACGGCAGGCCTGTACCTTCTGCTGGAGCCTCATCGGGCCATCCCTTTCCTGCTTGCTTTTTTCCTGCTGTATCTGTTGTACACCGTTTTTGAAATGAGTATACTGGTACGTATCATTCAGCACAATAAAGGGAAATAATTGCTGTTCCCTGTTATATTGCATGGGTTTTTTATATTTTTGTTCGTTGCAATACCTTCAGGATGATCAAACGCAAGGTGGTTCCGTGGATAGGGTTTTTGACAGTCCTTCTGCTGTGGTCAACGGAAGGGTTTGCTCTTTCTGAAAATGAAAACCACGAACTGTTTGACGGAGAGGAATTTCAACCCGGGGAATTTATTATGGAACATATAGGAGATGCCTACGAGTGGCATATCCTTACCTATAAAGATTTTCACCTTTCCATTCCTCTTCCTGTTATACTTTACAGCAAATACTCGGGCTTCCATGTGTTTATGTCTGCCCGTTTCAGACACGGTCATGACACATATAAAGGCTTCCGGATTTCGCAGGAAGAAGCCCATGAGGGGAAAATCGTGGAAGTGCTGGGCAACGGAACCGTTGTGAAACCTCTGGACCTGTCGATCACAAAAAATGTACTTGCGGTTTTTGTCAGTGTGATTGTGTTGCTGTGGCTGTTTATAGCCGTGGCGAAGAAATATGAAAGAACCAGGGGGAAGGCCCCCACGGGCTTTCAGAATATGATTGAAACGGTCATCCTGTTTATTCGCGACGATGTGGCCCGCCCTTCCATCGGCGAACGCCACTACGAAAGATTTATGCCTTACCTGCTCACCCTGTTCTTCTTTATCCTGGCAAATAACCTGATGGGACTCATCCCAATATTTCCTTTCGGGGCCAATGTAACCGGTAATATGGCCGTGACGGGGATTCTGGCATTTTTTACCCTGATGTTTACCGTTGTCAGCGGGAACCGGCACTACTGGAAAGAAATATTCAATGCCCCCGGTGTACCCTGGTGGCTGAAAGTTCCCATTCCCATGATGCCGGTGATCGAACTCTTCGGCATGCTCACCAAACCGTTGGTGTTGATGGTCCGTCTGTTTGCCAACATCACGGCCGGCCACATCATAGCCATGGGCTTCTTTTCTCTGATATTCATTTTCGGTAGTATGGATCCGGCCCTGGGTTGGGCCGTTTCGCCGCTTACGGTTGTTTTTACCATATTCATGGGAATACTTGAAATACTGGTGGCCTTTATTCAGGCCTATGTGTTTACCCTGCTGTCTGCCCTGTATTTCGGGATGGCTACGGCAGAACATCATTGATATTGCATTGTTAACTAACCTTTTAATATAAAACGTTATGCTGTCATTTATCCTTTTACAAGCTGCCGGAGCTGCTCTGGCTAAAATGGGCGCTGCTTTCGGGGCCGCTATCAGCGTTTTTTCAGCCGGTCTCGGAATCGGCCGGATAGGAGCTTCCGCTATGGAAGCCATAGCCCGCCAGCCGGAAGCAGCCGGAGATATCCGTTCCAGTATGATCGTGGTGGCTGCACTGATTGAAGGAGTGGCCTTTTTTGCCGTGGTTGTATGCCTGCTGATCCTTTTCATAAAGTAAGCATGGCAATGCGTGGATTGACCGAGCCCCGGATCCGCATAGATCCTGGCATGGTGCAATTCTTCATGTAATCAGGTTAACAGAAAAAACATGGAACTGATTAATCCGGGTACCGGACTGGTTTTCTGGATGCTCCTCTCCTTCGGCATCCTGCTGTTATTGCTGGGCAAATTTGCCTGGAAGCCCATACTGCGTGCTTTGAAAGAAAGGGAAGACACCATTAATGAAGCCCTGGAAAACGCCGAAAGAACCCGGGAAGAAATGGCGCGTATCCGGGCCGATCAGGATGAGATCATTCGCCATACCAAAGTGGAGAGGGAAACTATTTTGAGGGAAGCCAGAGAAATTAAAACCCAGATCATGATGGAAGCCAGGGAAAAAGCCGGGGAAGAAGCTGAAAAGCTGATGAAAGAAGCCCGGCTTACTATTGAAAATCAAAAAAACAGGGTGCTGCAGGATATTGAGGAACAGATTACACGTCTTTCGGTCGAAATTGCCGAGAAAGTATTGCGACAAAATCTGGACAACAAAGAAAAACAGAAGGAACTGATCCGCTCACTCATTAAAGATGTGAAGATGAATTAACAGGTCTCTGCCAGAAATGAATGAAAGCAAAATATCAGTGAGATACGCCCGGGCATTGTTCGAGCTGTGTGCGGAAAAGGATGTCATGGAGGAAGTTTACCGGGACGTAACACTGATCGCCCGGGTAATGAAGGAGAATCTCAATCTGGGACAGGCCCTGGAAAGCCGGGTAATTCCCCCATCCAGGAAGAAGAAGATCGTAACGGAGATATTCGGGAACAGAACGAATCCGTTGACCATGCAACTGATGCGCCTGATCATCAAAAACAACCGGGAATCCTATATCCCCATGATCATGCGGCAGTTTAAGGATCTGGTTAAAAAGGAAAAGGGAATCACCGAGGTAATGCTTACCACGGCACAACCTGTTTCTGCTGATCTTACCGAAGAATTGAAACAGCTTCTTGCCGGGGAAATCGCAGGTACATTCGAAATGAAAACGTTAATAAAACCCGAGATCATCGGCGGTTTTATTTTGCGTGTGGATGATCTTCAGCTCGATGCCAGCGTCCGTAAGGAACTTGACCGGATCAAAAAAACCCTCATCAGGGGATTTGCAAAAATATAACATACTGGAAAAACATACAGCAACTGACAATCCATGACTGAAATCAAACCCTCGGAAGTATCCAGAATCCTGAAACAACAACTGGAAGGGGTCAAAACCCAGCTGGAACTGGAGGAAGTGGGAACCGTTCTGCAGGTGGGAGACGGGATAGCCCGAATCTACGGTTTGGCCAATGTGCAGGCCAATGAGCTGATTATTTTCGAAAACGGAATAAACGGCATTGTTCTGAACCTTGAGGAAGATAATGTGGGAGCCGTTTTACTGGGCCCCTCAGAGGAGATCAGGGAAGGAGATACCGTGAAAAGAACAGGCAGGATAGCATCCATCTGTGTGGGCGAAGGTCTGCTGGGAAGGGTGATCAACACCCTGGGTGAACCCATCGACGGAAAGGGTCCTGTGAAGGGGGAAACCTATGATATGCCCATTGAAAGGAAAGCTCCCGGTGTTATTTTCAGGCAACCGGTGAAACAGCCCGTACAAACGGGGATCAAGGCCATTGATGCCATGATCCCGATCGGAAGGGGACAGCGGGAACTGATCATAGGCGACAGGCAAACCGGAAAAACGGCCATTGCCATTGATACCATCATCAATCAGCGCGAACTTTACAGGAAAGGAACCCCCATTTATTGCATCTATGTGGCTATAGGCCAGAAAGGTTCTACAGTGGCACATATTGCCAAAACCCTGGAAGAACACGGGGCGCTGGAATATACCGTGATTGTATCTGCTACTGCTTCCGATCCGGCTGCCGCCCAGTTCTACGCTCCATTTGCCGGTTGTGCCATTGGAGAATTTTTCCGGGATACCGGACGCGACGCCCTGATTATTTATGACGACCTCTCCAAACAGGCGGTAGCCTACCGGGAAGTATCCCTGTTACTGCGTCGCCCTCCCGGAAGAGAAGCGTATCCCGGCGATATTTTCTATCTGCATTCCCGCCTGCTTGAGAGAGCCGCCAAAATCATTGAATCGGACAAGGTTGCTGCCCGGATGAATGACCTGCCTCCATCTATTCAGAAACTCGTCAGGGGCGGAGGATCACTTACCGCACTTCCCATTATTGAAACACAGGCAGGGGATGTATCGGCATATATTCCCACGAATGTAATCTCCATTACCGACGGACAGATCTTTCTGGAATCGGCGCTTTTCAATGCCGGAGTAAGACCCGCCATCAATGTGGGAATATCGGTTTCGCGTGTGGGAGGGAATGCCCAGATTCCATCCATGAAAAAAGTGGCCGGAACCCTGAAAATTGACCAGGCCCAGTACCGTGAACTGGAAGCCTTTGCCAAATTCGGATCCGATCTGGATGCGGCCACCCTGGCCGTTCTTGATAAAGGAGCAAAAAATGTGGAACTGCTGAAACAGCCTCAGTATTCTCCTCTGCCGGTGGAACAGCAAATAGCTGTGATTTTCTGCGGTACACGCGGACTGTTGAAATCAGTGCCCGTGGAACGTGTGAGAGAGTTTGAAAAAGCCTATCTGGAATTGTTGACCACCCGGCACAAAGAATTGCTGCAACGCCTCCGGAAAGGGGAAATTAACGATGAGATTATGGAAACCCTTGAAAATGTGGCTGAAGGAGTGGCTTTCGGATTGAAGGATTAATACCTGCTTGAAAAGGGAAATGCTATGCAGAGCCTGAAGGAAATACGTACCAGGATCAAGTCGGTCTCCTCTACCCGGCAGATTACCGCTGCTATGAAAATGGTGGCTGCAGCAAAACTGAGAAAAGCCCAGGATGCCATTCTGCGGCTCCGCCCCTATGCTTCCGCCATGCACAACATTCTGTTGAATGTGACAGTGGGTGCTGAACATGATGGGAATAAAATCTTTACCGAAAACAGGGAACCGGAAAATATCCTGATTGTTCTGGTAACCGCAAACCGCGGTTTGTGTGGTGCTTTCAATGCCAGTGTTATCAAACATGTCAGAATGCTGACGGAGGAAAAATATGCTCAACAGCTTGGGAAAAAACAGGTTCATTTTATCTGTATCGGGAAAAAGGGATATGATTTCATGCGGTTGAGACAATATCCGGTGCTGGCACACGATCAGGAATTGGGTGAAAAACCCCGGTTTGAAGAAGCGGCGAAACTGGCCGACGCACTTACATCCTGGTTCATTGAAAAAAAATATGACCGGATATATCTGGTGTACAACCAGTTCAAAAATGCTGCTGTACAGATGCCGGTAGCTGAGATGTTCCTTCCACTCAGGATGGAGAAGAAACCCTCCGGCTGGCAACGTCCGGCTGATTACATAATGGAACCTTCAAGGGATGTCCTGCTGGAAGAACTGATCCCCCGAAGCCTGCGAATACAGCTTTTCAAAGCGCTCACTGATTCCTATGCTGCAGAACAGGGAGCACGGATGACCTCCATGCATCAGGCTACGGATAATGCCTCGGAATTGCTGAGGGAACTTCAGCTTACCTATAATAAGGCACGTCAGGCTGCCATTACCAAAGAGTTGAGTGAGATTGTCGGAGGAGCCAATGCGCTGTGATAACCTGAAAAACGAAAAGTTCATAAGGTCCCGAAAGAAAACGGATAACACGATTTCGTCAATCTGTCACATGATAACCAGATCAACCCGATGATGACAAACCATTCGTATGTTCCGTTCAGTTTTGAAGACGCTGCCGGTATGGTGGAGGAAGGCCTGTCCAACCTGAAGTTGCCGGACGCGCCGGCAAAACTGTACGATCCCATTCGATATGTCCTTTCGGGTGGAGGGAAAAGATTACGCCCTTCCCTCGTACTGGCAGCCTGCAGCCTTTTTTCCGACAAACCCCGGCAGGCGATGCCGGCAGCCCTGGCCGTGGAAGTATTTCATAATTTTACCCTGGTCCATGATGACATCATGGACCATGCACCGCTGAGAAGGAATAAACCCACCGTTCACAGGAAATGGAACCGTAATATTGCCGTTCTTTCAGGTGATGTGATGTCCGTCCTGGCCTATCATTTGCTGTCCGGGGTGCCTTCCCGCCGGCTCATACCGGTATTGCGCATTTTCAACAAAACCGCCATGGAGGTGTGCGAGGGTCAGCAAATGGATATGGATTTTGAGAACGCCCGGGAAGTGTCGGAAGAAGAATATATCCGGATGATCGGTCTGAAAACCGGGTCTCTGCTGGCAGCTAGCCTGCAACTGGGGGCTGTTCTGGGTGGAAGTTCTGCCTCTGATGCCGATGCCTTACATGCCTGCGGACTGAATCTGGGAATATCGTTCCAGTTAAAGGATGACTGGCTGGATGTGTTCGGTGATCCGGAAAAATTCGGAAAAAGAACCGGGGGAGATATCCTTTCCGATAAAAAGACCTTTCTGCTGATCAAAGCTATGGAACTGGCCAGGGGACATGTAAAAGAAGAACTTCATTCATTAATAGGGAATAAACGGGTTCCTGACTTGGAAAAAGTCGGGCGGATGAAGGATATTTACTTGCAGTTGAACATTGGGCAAATAACACGTGATAAAATGGATGTATATTACAGAAAGGCTTCCGCCTCACTGGAACAGGTGAGCGTAACGGAACAGAGGAAAAGGATCCTGAAAAAATTTGCCGGCCGACTTATGGAAAGAGAAAATTAAGTACAGCCGTGATTTGATATGGCTATCGGAGAATCTTTCGAAAGAACGAAACCGGTGGGGTTCGCGAAAAAATGATAAATTTGTGTGTTTTACATCCCATAACAGAGTCTCATGCAACAACGTACAGGTGAAATAATCCAGGTAATCGGTCCGGTGGTGGACATCAGTTTTGAAAAGAAACCAGGGGATCTTCCGAATATCCATGATGCACTTGAAATCAAGAGAAAAGATGGAAAAACACTGGTGGTGGAATGCCAGCAGCACATAGGGGAGCATACGGTGCGAACCATTGCCATGGATTCCACCGACGGTTTGCACCGGGGCATGGAAGCCATGGCCACAGGATCGCCGATTATGATGCCTACAGGAGAACAGATTCGCGGCCGGCTGATGAATGTTACCGGCGAGTCAATCGACGGCATTGGCGAACTTAACAGAGAAGGGGGATATCCTATACACCGGAAGCCTCCCAAATTCGAGGAACTGAGTACGGAAAACGAAGTTCTGTATACGGGAATCAAGGTGATCGACCTGATCGAGCCATATTCCAAGGGAGGGAAAATCGGCTTGTTCGGTGGGGCCGGAGTGGGTAAAACGGTGGTGATCCTCGAGCTGATCAACAATATTGCCAAAGCCTATTCCGGACTGTCGGTGTTTGCCGGAGTGGGCGAGCGGACACGGGAAGGGAATGACCTCCTGAGGGAAATGCTGGAAGCGGGAGTGATCAATTATGGAGATGCCTTTCTCAAAGACATGCAGAACGGAGGCTGGGATGTGAGCCTGGTTGACATGAATAAATTGAAAGAATCAAAACTGGCCCTGGTTTTCGGGCAGATGAACGAACCCCCCGGAGCCAGGGCGCGTGTTGCGCTGTCAGGATTGTCGATAGCCGAATATTTCCGCGATGGCGATCATACCGGCAAGGGAAAAGATATCCTTTTCTTTATGGATAACATTTTCCGTTTTACTCAGGCAGGATCGGAAGTTTCAGCCCTGCTGGGAAGAATGCCTTCGGCGGTGGGATACCAGCCAACACTGGCTACCGAAATGGGGGAAATGCAGGAAAGGATCACTTCTACCCGACACGGGTCCATTACTTCGGTACAGGCCGTGTATGTGCCGGCCGACGACCTGACCGACCCCGCACCGGCAACCACTTTTGCACATCTGGATGCCACCACGGTGCTCAGCCGGAAAATATCCGAACTGGGGATCTATCCGGCAGTAGATCCGCTGGATTCCACTTCCCGGATCCTCTCGCCTGAAATTGTGGGTAAAGAACACTACGAGACAGCCCAGAATGTGAAAGAAATTCTCCAGCGTTACCGTGAGTTACAGGATATCATTGCCATTCTTGGAATGGATGAACTGTCGGAAGAAGACAAGCTGGTGGTACACCGGGCCAGAAGAGTGCAGCGATTTCTTTCCCAGCCTTTTCATGTTGCCCAGCAGTTTACCGGAATGGAAGGGAAATGGGTCAACATGGAAGATACCATCAAGGGATTTAATATGATCATCGACGGGAAAGTAGACCAGTATCCCGAGGCGGCCTTCATGATGGTGGGTACCATTGAAGAGGCCATTGAGAAGGGAGAAAAGCTGCTGGCCCAGTCAAAAGAATAAAGATATCTCAAGAAAAAAACAGCACCCAATGAAGGTGGAAATCATATCGCCGGTTGAAAAAATTTATACCGGAGAAATCAAGTTCCTTCAGGTTCCCGGAAGCCTGGGATCGTTTCAGGTGCTGAAAAATCATGCGCCTATCGTGTCTACCCTCCGGGAAGGGGTGATTCGTCTTATTGATCAGGCCGACCGGGAATCCAGATTCCCGGTAACGGGAGGAGTGATTGAAGTGAAAAAGAACCGCATTGTGGTGCTGGTTGAAACGGTGAAGTCATGAGGATACTCTTTCTTGCAGGATTTTTTTTCTGCTGCGGTATCGGTATCTGTTCCCGACAACTGGTAAACTTTCCGGCTGACGACGGGGTAACGGTATATGCCGACCTGTATTCCGTGAACGATACATTCCCCTTTATTCTGCTTTTTCACCAGGAAGGAACCAGCCGCGGAGAATATCTGGAAACTGCGCCAAGACTCAACAAGCTGGGATTCAACTGCCTGGCTGTAGATCTGAGGAATGGCAGGGAAATGAATTATGTTAGGAATGAAACATTCCATCATTTGCCCGATACCCTTCCGGCATCGGTAAAAAACCAGCCGGAAAACGATATCCGGGCCGCTATTCGGTACGTTTCAGAACTGTATACCGGCGATATCATTCTGATGGGTAGCTCCATGTCGGCTACACTGGCTGTGAAAGTGGCGGGTGCTGATTCACTGGTGACCGCAGCCATTGCTTTCAGTCCCGGTGAATATTTCCTGCCCGCTTATTCCCTTGAGGAAGACCTTGCTTCGTTTGATAAACCTCTTTTCGTGGCAGGCTCCCGGAGGGAATATGCCTACCTGAAAGAAATGGTTTCAAAACTTCCGGCAGAATCATTCGACGTATTCCAGCCGGAAAACGGAGAAGGCTTGCACGGCTCCCGGTCGTTGTGGGGGGCCAGCTCCACCCGTGATGAATACTGGCTTGCCCTGTTGCTCTTTCTCAGAAACCTGAGAGAATGACTGCTGACCTGTATGGATTATGAATAACCCGGGAGGAAACACCGTACGATTTCTTGTAATCAGAATGAGCTCCATCGGGGATATTGTGCTGACCACACCGGTTATAAGGAGCCTGAAGCAACAGGTGGAACATGCACAGGTCCATTTTCTGGTGAAAGAAGCCTTTTACCCGGTTGTGCAGGCCAATCCATACATTGACAGGATACACATATTCAGGGGCAATCTGGGAGATACCATCAGGGAGCTCAGGAAGGAACAGTTCGATTATATCATCGATCTGCATCATAATATCCGGTCCTCCCTCATTAAGACACGCCTCCGCATCATGCATTTTTCATTCCGGAAACTGAATTTCCGCAAATGGCTTCTGGTCCGTTTCAAAATGAATACCCTGCCCCAAATACACATTGTTGACCGGTATATGGAAACGGTCCGCCTGTTCGATGTCAAGAACGACGGAAAAGGATTGGATTATTTCATTCCGCCGGAAGATGAGATCGGCCGTTCGGTTTTTCCTGAACCCTTCCGGACGGGCTATGTGCTGATGGTGACAGGGGCTGCCCATGCTACCAAAAAACTGACGGCCGAACAGATAGCGGAAATCATTCGCCGGATGAACCTGCCAGTGGTGCTGACCGGCGGGCCCGCCGAAAAGGAGGATGCAAAGCTGATACAAAGCCTTTGCCCCGGGAAAGAGGTTTGGAACACCTGCGGTGAGTTCAATATCAACGGCTCGGCTTCCCTGGTCAGGCAATCTTCCGTGGTTATTACTCCCGATACCGGTTTGATGCATGTGGCTGCCGCTTTCCGGAAACCTGTAATGTCGGTATGGGGAAATACCGTTCCGGAATTCGGAATGACCCCTTATCTGCCCCATCCCGCATCAACCATTTTCGAGGTGAAAGGACTTTCGTGCCGTCCCTGCTCCAAAATTGGGTATGACCGTTGCCCGAAAAAACACTTTCACTGCATACGGAAACAACCGCTGAACGATATGGCACACCTGGCCGTCAGGCTTTATCAGAAATATCGTTATCAGCTATAAGATTACCGGTTTTGAAACAATATTAAACAGCTATATCATGATCAGGAATACCGATGATTTTAAAAAGGCTGCCCACCGTTTTGTTGACTGGATGGCGGAATACCTGGAAAATATTGAGGATTATCCCGTAAAATCACAGGTTTTACCGGGGGATATATTCAACAGCCTACCGGGAATGCCTCCTGAAAAAGGAGAACCGGCCGGTACCCTGCTGGCCGATTTCGACAGGTTGATTGTGCCGGGGATCACCCACTGGCAAAGCCCTTCCTTTTTTGCTTATTTTCCGGCCAATTCCAGTTTCCCTTCCGTTCTGGCCGAGATGCTGATTGCTACGCTCGGAGCCCAGTGCATGCTCTGGGAAACATCGCCCGCAGCGGCTGAATTGGAAGAAAAAATGATGAACTGGCTCAGGGATATGCTGGGTTTGCCTGAAAACCTCCATGGGGTGATCCAGGACAGCGCCTCTTCATCCACCCTGGCGGCCCTGCTTACAGCCCGGGAAAAATACAGCGCCGGAAAGATCAATAGAGAAGGTTTCAGAGATTATTCCGGCCTCAGGGTATATGCCTCTACCGAGGCCCATTCATCGGTCGACAAGGCCGTTAAAATAGCAGGATTGGGCCATGAGAATCTGGTCAGGATCCCCACCGACCATATTTTTAGAATGGATCCGCAGAAACTCGAGGAGGCTATACAATCCGATCTGAAAAATGGAAAACTGCCCCTGGCGGTGGTTGCTACCCTGGGAACAACCGGTCCCACTTCCATTGACCCCCTGCCCGATATTGCCGAAATATGTGCCCGGCACAACCTGTGGCTGCATGTGGATGCAGCTATGGCCGGTACAGCCCTGCTTCTGCCGGAATACCGCTGGATGATCGAAGGCATGGAACAGGTCGACAGCTTTGTGTTTAATCCCCACAAATGGATGTTTACCAACTTCGACTGTTCGGCCTATTTCGTGAAAGACCGTGACGCCCTGATCAAAACCTTCGAAATTACCCCGGAATATCTCAAAACCGATACCCGAGGAAGGGTGAACGATTACCGCGACTGGGGGATCCCTCTGGGGAGAAGATTCCGTGCCCTGAAGCTGTGGTTCGTGATCAGAAGCTTCGGAGTGAAAGGCCTGCAGGAAACGATTGAATCGCATATACACCTGGCCAGGGATATGGAAACACGTATCCTGAAGGACCCCTCTTTCGAATTGCTGGCCCCCGTCACCCTGAACACACTGTGTTTTCGATATGTTCCGGAAGGAGTGACCGATGAGGAAACCCTGGACCGGCTGAATGAACAGTTGCTGAAGTCGGTTAACGCCACCGGTGAATGCTATATGACCCATACCCGGCTGAACGGGAAATATACCCTGAGGATGGTGATCGGCCAGACCCGGGTGCAGAAGAGGCATGTGATGAAAGCATGGGATCTGATCAGGGAAACAGCCACGGAACTGACCGGGTGACGGAATAAAACGTGCCCGGATATACCGCCCCGTTAAACATGAATATCGATATTTCCCGTATTCCTTCCCTTATGGAAGAAATATTTGACCGTCATGCCGACCCGGAAAAAGCGGTGATGATGAAGAAGTATATGAAGAACAGGTTCCCGTTTTATGGGATCCAGTCTCCGCTCCGTCGGGAATTGCTGCGGCCTCTGTTAAGAAATGTAAATCCTACCCGGGACGAACTTATCCATGTGGTGGATGAACTGTGGATGCGCGAACCCAGGGAATACCAGTATGCCGCCATGGAACTGGCCGACCGGTTCCGGCAACTTCTGAATGAGGAGGATGTGTGTTTCCTGGAACGCCTCATCACTACCCGTTCGTGGTGGGATACGGTCGATTTTCTTGCTTCCCGGCTGACAGGCAGTTTTCTGCAACGTTTTCCCGAGCTGACCCCCGGGGTGAATAAGCAATGGATGGAATCGGGCAACCTCTGGCTGCAGCGTACCTGCCTGCTGTTTCAGCTCAGGTATAAAGAAAAAACCAACACGGATCTGCTGTTTGCCAATATTGCGGCATGTGCCGCTTCGGGTGAGTTTTTCCTGCAAAAGGCCATCGGCTGGGCTCTGAGGGAATATTCAAAGACCGACGCGGAAACGGTGCGGCACTTTGTGGGCACTCACAAACTTTCTCCCCTCAGTGAACGGGAAGCCATGAAAATCATAAGGAAAGCGAATCCGTAATATTTTGGTTTTCTGTGATAGCGAAATCAGGGGAATATTTGTTTATTTGAAAGGATATGTAACAGAAAGGGATGAAAAAAATAACGGAACTTTTGTTCTCCATGAAGACCATGGCCGTACTGGTAGCGGTATTTGCGGTTTCTATTGCTGCCGCCACCTTCATTGAGAACGATTTCGGTACGGAAATAGCCCGTCAGAGGGTATACAATGCCCGCTGGTTCGAATGGCTTCTGCTTCTGATAGCCTTAAACCTGCTGGGAAATGTGGTGACAAGGAAATTATACCGCCCTGCCAGATGGCCCGTTGGAATATTTCACCTGGCATTTTTGGTGATCATTGTGGGCGCCGCCCTGACACGCTACCTGGGATATGAGGGTATCATGCATATCAGGGAAGGCGAAAGCAGCCGGATGATTCTGGGCGACGGAAGGGCTTTTCAGGTGTGGGTTGATGACAGCGAAAAGCCCGGCCTCACGGTGGACCTCTCTTACCGAAACCTGCAACGTACCGGTTTTACAGAAAGTCTGTATCTGAACGGAAACGAAATCCGGTTCCGGAAAACAGGATTTATTCCCGGGGCTGTGCAAACCGTTACGGAACAGCCTGATGGTGATACGGTGCTGGCCTTGGTCTGGCTGTCGGATTACTCCCGCAAAACGGTTTTTATTGAAAATCATACGACTTTTTTCGGGGCCGGCCTGTCGTTTTCCTTCAATACGGAAGACTTTTCTTCCCTGGTGAACATCAGGCAGCGTAACGGAAACCTGTACCTGGTTTCCGATAGTGTGTTGCATGTCAGGGATATGACTTCACCGGCCGATTCTGTTCTGAACCCACAAGAATGGCATCCTTTCCGCCACCGGAAGATATACCGCCTTGGAGAGCAGCGCTTTGTCCTTCAACATCTGCATCCGTCTGCTGCAGTACAGTGGATTACTTCCCCACATTCCGCTTCAGATGATTCTCCTGCAGATGTATTGCAGGTTGAAATCGTTTCAGCGAACGGTACGCAACAGGCAGGGATACCCTTTGATGAAGAATTCTCCGGAGGGGGAACCCTGGTGTATGTGGGAGAGAACGAACTGACCCTGACTTTCGCTCCTCCTGTTTATTCCCTTCCTTTTACCCTGTATTTGCACGATTTTATTCTCGAAAGGTACCCCGGGTCAAACAGTCCCGCATTCTATGCCAGCCGGGTTACCCTGACCGATCAGGCAAGGGATGTAAAGAAGGATTACAGAATATACATGAATAACATATTGAAACACAGAGGGTATCGGTTTTATCAGTCGTCCTATGATCCCGATGAAAAAGGAACAGTTCTTTCTGTAAATCACGACATGGCGGGTACTTTGGTAACCTATGCCGGGTATTTTCTTCTGGTGGCAGGCATGCTGCTTACACTGGTGCACCCCCGGTCCCGTTTTCGCAGCCTTTTGCGCAAAACAGGGAATAAAAGCGGCTTTATCCTGGCCGGGGTCCTGATGCTGTCGATAACCCAGGGCTTCGCTCAGGAGGGGAGCCGGTTTTTATTGCCCGACAAAGAACAGACTACTTCCTTCGGCCGGGTGCTGGTACAGTCCGGCCAGGGACGCATCAGACCAATACATTCCCTGGCTGCCGATATGGTCCATAAGGTGACCCGTCGCAATCGCTTCAATGGCTGGCATCCCATGCAGATCTTTCTCGGTATGCATCTTGATCCCTATGGCTGGCAGTCGGTTAAAATGATCCGTATCCCGGGTGCTGAAGTAGCCCAACTACTCGGAACAGATGGCTCTTACGCTTCATTTGCTGATTTTTTCGATCTGAGGGAAGATCCTCCCCGGTACCGGCTTACCGGGCCGGTAAACCGGGCCTATGCGAAGAGTCCGGGGGATAGAACACGTTTTGACAAGGACATTCTGCAGGTAGATGAAAGGGTCAATGTGGTGTACATGACGTTTTCCGGCCAATTCCTGCGCATGTTCCCGCGGAAGAACGATCCGGATCATACCTGGTACGCCCCGCACCAGGCCGGATTGTTTGAAAGCAGGGAAGATTCCGTTTTTGTGGCCGGCCTGGCCGAATCGTATTTCGAAGCCTTCCGGAAGGGGATGCAATCGGGAAATTTTTCTCAGGCCGATGAATACCTGCATTACCTGAAGGTGTATCAGGAGGGACAATCAACCCTGGATATTCCCGGTCCGTTCAGGATTCGCCTGGAGATCCTGTATTACGAATGGAACGTGTTCAAAAGGCTCATTCCTTTTTATGGAATTACCGGTTTGCTTTTTCTGTTGCTCCTTCTGGTGCAGGCAGTGGCTCCCCGTTTTTCGGTTTCCGGCTTCAGCCGGGCAGTGAAATATTTCCTGTTGCTGGGATTCTCCGTGCATACCCTGGGCCTTGCCGCCCGGTGGGTGATTGCCGGTCATGCTCCCTGGAGCAACGGGTATGAATCGATGATCTACGTATCCTGGGCCACCATGATGGCGGGTTTTCTGTTTTCCGGGAGAAATGCTGTGACTCTGGCGGCTGCTTCCGTACTGGCAGCCCTTACCCTTTTTGTTGCGCACCTGAGCTGGATGAACCCCGAGATCACCCGGCTGGTGCCGGTGCTGCAGTCATACTG
The DNA here is from genome assembly GCA_049975425.1 of Bacteroidales bacterium. Classification (GTDB taxonomy): domain Bacteria; phylum Bacteroidota; class Bacteroidia; order Bacteroidales; family VadinHA17; genus HyVt-105. Next base: position 7,013 of record JBNGDI010000004.1, on the reverse strand, counting down.
GCTGACCTTTCATGTGTCGGTGATCACTGCCAGTTATGGTTTTTTCGGACTCTCGGCCATTCTTGGCCTGGTAAATATGATTCTGCTTGCCCTGAAAAATGCCGGGAACCGGGAAAGAATAAACGCCCATGTTTTTGAACTGACAAGGGTTTCTGAATTAAGCCTTCTGCCCGGCCTGTTCCTGCTCACCACAGGTACCGTGCTGGGAGCCGTGTGGGCTAACGAATCGTGGGGGCGCTACTGGGGATGGGACCCCAAGGAAACCTGGTCGCTGGTAACCATTCTGGTATACACTTTCATTGTCCATATGCGCCTGATCCCGGGCATGTGGAACCTTTACCGCTTTAACCTGGCCGCTTTGGCCGGATTTGGTTCGGTATTGATGACCTATTTCGGGGTCAATTATTACCTGTCGGGATTGCACTCCTATGCCGGGGGAGATCCTGTCCCGGTCCCCCGGTTCCTGTATATCGCCGTTGCAGGAATGGGTTTCCTGGCTCTTCTGGCCTGGTGGAAGCAGAAACATTTCGCGGTGGAGCCTACCGGCGATTGATGGAGAATCCGTAAATATCCACTGAGAAAATGGATTCGATCACCGGCTTGTTCAGAAGGGGGAGCCAGGCAAAACGGGCTCCTGCCCGGATGCCCCAGGGAATTCTCAGCACATGGAAATCGAATGTCAGTGAACCGCCGAAAGAGTAAAGGGGTTCTCTGATCTCTACGTAGGAGGAAATTTCTTCGTTCCATTCCCGGTAACGGTTACGGGCTGCGTCCCCGAATAGCCCCCCGCTCATGCGCTTGATGTACAGTACCCCGGGAATGCTCAGATCGGGATACCACAGGGGAAACACATAATCAGAACGGAAACTTTCCAGGGTTTCGCTGAAAACGGGATCATATCCCCTGGGAAATTCTTTCCCTGCCGTAAAGGCATACCGGTCCAGATTCTGCGTTTGATAACTGCCCTCCAGCCGCAGTCCGTGATGATTGAAAAGCCCGGGAAGAAACAGGGCGGCCTTCAGTTTGAAGGATGGATTGAACGATTCTGCCTTTCCGGGAACCGAAAGATGGATAAGATCCAGAATCCCTCCCCATTTCGGATACAGGTCTCTGGGTGAGGTTTTGTGCAGAAAATAATAATACAAACGGGTGCGGGACGACAGGAGGTTCTGTTCGAAAAGACGGCTGCTCAGGTTGAAGTATATATCGTTATAGGCTGTCAGTTGAAGCGAGGGAACCAGGGCGCTGTAGAAACGGTTGCGGGTCAGATTCAGGGGAAGGGAGATATTGGCGGTGAATGTACGGGCAGGAGCCGTTATACTGCCACGGTATTCAACATTTTGAGGCTTAAGCAGGTCGATTTCTCCTCCCTGCCGGTATTCGAGCCTGATCACCGGAAACCAGCCACGGTAGGTGAATCCTGTTGTGAAGTGATGATCTCCCTCACGGTAAGCATAGGCAAGGGAGGTAAAGGCCGTGTTCAGCAGGTTCTGTGACAGAAGGGTCGCCCCGGGGGCTATATCGGGTTCTTCCAGCGTAAAATTTTCAAGGTCGAAATAAAACGGCATCCAGCTGTGAAAACGGAAAAGGTTCCAACCTTTTCTGTAGGGTCGCGGTTCGTATTTCCCCGAGGGAAGATCCCCGGGCACCGGCTCGGGAACCGCTTCTTCCGCATCGGAAATAAACCCTCTGAAACGGTTTTCCACGCTGTCCAGTTCTTCCCATACGGACGGCTCCAGCGGGATTTTCACAATGCGGTGACCCTGCGAATGGTAATCAGAATAATATAACATTCCGGCCTTCGTATCGACGGCAGGATCGAATGCCCCAAAGCGGGAGGAGGTTACCCGGTAGATTTGCCGGGTAAGGGTATCCAGGGCATATATGTTGTCAATGCCTGAATACGACGAATGGTAGAGGATATACTGCCGGTAGGAAGCAGCCAGAAGAATGTCATGGTAAGAAGGCGCAAGCACTTCGGTCCAGCGGCCCGAAGAGGTGTTCACACGGGATATTCCTTTTCCCCGGTGATCGAGGGAGATGACCAGCAGGTCCCGGTCGTTTTCCGTCCATTCGGGAAGCATCAGGAAACGGTTGCCCGGCGAGGGAATGCTGTCAAGACGTTCCCCGGTGCGTGCATCCAGAATGACCAGAGCAACCCGGTTCTGCGGATTCACCTCCACTGCGGCTATTTTGCCTGCATCAGGGGATACGGCCGGGGCAAAAAGCCGGCTCCGTGAACTCAGCCGGTTGGTTTTGCCGGTCTTCAAATCGTATGTTTTAATTACCGAATACCTCTGGTTTTCCCAGCGGATATCCGGAATGTACTCTGCCCAGGCAACCAGGTTTTTTTTGGCCGAAAGCCTGACCGATGAGGTATGACCGGGTGTATGGATGATCTGTTCCTTTCCGTCGGAATCCATCAGGACGAACTGGTCTACCTGATCGATTCCTGATTTCTCGGCCAGGATCAGGTTGCCGGATACGGGTTGCGGGAAGCGATAGCTGGTAAACCATTTGCCCGGGGGTGATGAAACCGTTTCAGTAGAAGTATAAGTTTCCTGAAGGTACTGTTCCTTCCAGCGTTTTTCCAGTTCGTTGAATGTACTGTCAAAAAGTTTCCTTTTCGAGAGTCCCGCCCGGCGGAGGGTGAAATGTACGGGATTGAGCAAAAAGGGATATTTTCCGGTATTTTCAATGGCTTTTTGCCAGAGAGTATCCCCGTAATGCGTCCGGGCATAGGCCACCATCTGGTATCCGTATGCATAATAATCGGGGACATGGGTTTTGTAGGAACCCAGCAAAACTTCGTCGAACCGGTAAAACCTTTCCTCTGCCAGAGCTCTGGTCCGCAATTGCATTTCATAGGAAGGAAGGCGCCCTCTTCCGCTGGGCGAAAACCGGGTTTCTGCATATACGGCGTCCCCTTCCAGAAACCAGTCGCCCAGCATGCTGGTCACAGCACCCGGAACCTGCTCCCCTCCCAAATAAGACAGTACGCGGGTAAATCCCTGGTTCAGCTTGTCTACCTGTACCACATGGCGGTATTCATGAAGCGCCAGTTGCTGAAGCCAGTCGTGCGGATAGATGTTTTGAGGCGGGGTGGTGAACATCTCAATCCGTTTGGGAGCCCAGGCCACCAGACCGTTCGACTCGGCCGTATGATTGTGCAGTATCACAGGGATTTTCCCGGGATCGTGGCCCAGCGGGCGGGATACGTTTTCCCGGTAATATTCCAGGATATCGGCCATCCGGAACGCATTTTCCCTGAAACCGGCGGGATAGATCAAACGGAAATGGGTGGTGCTGAACTGTTCCCAGCGAAGGGAGGCCGGGTCTTCACCCGTGGTGAAATACTGGCCGGGAAGAGGTGCCGGAGGTTGTGCCAGAAGAACCAGGAACAGCAGAAAATACTTCCGTCCTGTCCCCCGTTTATTCTGACGGGGCGTTAACCGTTGGAGTATGAACGGAAGAAGCAGGTGCATGATGTCAGGGTTTTTAGCCTGCCTTTGTGTGTCCTCAAAAATGGCTAAAATAGCCAAAAATTACTGCCGGGATGGATAAAAAGCATTATTTTCGTCAACATATCCGAATGACATGATTATGGAAAGAATGTACAGAAAGGTAAACCTGCTGACCGGGTGGGGGGTGTTTCTCCTCGCTGCGGTGGTATATCTGGTTACGCTGGAACCCACGGTGAGTTTCTGGGATTGCGGTGAATTCATTGCAGCCGGATACAAACTGGAAGTGGGACACCCTCCTGGGGCTCCCATATTTATGTTGCTGGCTCGTTTTTTTTCCCTGTTTGCCGGCGGGGATGTTTCGAAGGTAGCCTGGATGGTCAATGCCATGTCGGGGCTGGCCAGTGCTTTTACCATCCTGTTTCTTTTCTGGACGATTACCCACCTGGGAAGAAAAATGCTGGGCCGGGATGCCATGCTTTCAACCGGGAATATCATTGCCCTGATGGGAGCCGGAGCTACCGGAACCCTGGCCTATACTTTTTCTGATACATTCTGGTTTTCGGCGGTGGAGGGAGAAGTGTATGCCCTTTCTTCCCTGTTTACGGCGGTGGTTTTCTGGGCTATCCTGAAGTGGGAGAACGTGGCCGATCAGCCCGGGGCCAACCGCTGGCTGATTTTCATCGCCTTTCTCATGGGCCTTTCCATTGGTGTGCATTTGCTGAACCTGCTGGCCATACCGGCCATTGTATTTGTTTATTACTTTAAAAAATATCCGGTTACCCGGAAAGGGATTTTTTATGCCGCCCTCGTTTCCGCTGTTCTACTGGCGGTGATCCTTTATCTCATCATCCCCGGTTTTGTTCAGGTGGCATCCTGGTTCGAACTGTTTTTTGTGAATGTCCTGAGCATACCCTACATGTCGGGAATGGTCATCTATGTGCTGTTGGTTTTTGCCCTTCTGGCCTATCTGCTGTATTACACGGTGAAAAAGAAAATGGTAGTGCTCAATACCGTGGTACTGGGATTGACAGTTATACTCATTGGCTACCTGGGCTATGCCGTCATTCCCATCCGTTCCCTGGCCGATCCGCCTATGGATGAGAACAATCCCGACGATCCCTTCTCCCTGAAGTATTATCTGAACCGCGAACAATACGGCGAAAGGCCCCTGCTATACGGCCAGTATTACAGTGCGCCGGTGATTGATATCAAAGACAAATCGCCCTGGTATGTCCAGAGGGACGGGAAGTATGTGGTCACGCATTATACTTCGGATTATGTGTTTGACCCGAGGTTCGAAACCCTGTTTCCCAGGATGTGGAGCAACCGGTCCGAACACATCCGGGCTTATGAGGAATGGGGCCGTGTGAAAGGGCGAAGAATCCGGGTGAACACCCGGGGAGGGGAGGTGGAAACACGGGTTAAGCCCACCTTCGGGGAAAACCTGCGCTTTTTCTTTTCCTACCAGCTGGGACACATGTATTTCCGGTATTTTATGTGGAATTTTTCCGGAAGGCAAAACGATATCCAGGGACACGGTGATATTCTGAAGGGAAACTGGATCACCGGCATTCCGCTTCTGGATGAAGCCCGGCTGGGGCCACAGAAAAACCTGCCGGGAAGGTATGATGGCAACGCGGCCGGAAATAAATACTATATGTTGCCGCTGTTGCTGGGACTGGTGGGCCTGTTCCTTCAGTACAGGTACCGGAGCCATGATTTCTGGGTGGTGATGCTGTTATTTATTTTTACCGGAATAGCCATTGTGGTGTACCTGAACCAGTATCCCTACCAGCCACGGGAGCGTGATTATGCCTATGCCGGGTCTTTCTATGCATTCTCCATCTGGATCGGGCTGGGAGTGGCAGGGTTGTTCAGGATAATGGCAGAGAAGATCCCGCGGGTACCTGCCGCAGCAATGCTGACCCTGCTTTCCCTGGCCCTGGTTCCGGGAATCATGGCCGCAGAGAACTGGGACGATCACAACCGGTCGGAACGGTATACAGCCCGCGATGTGGCATTCAACTACCTGAACACCTGTGAAAAAAATGCGATTCTATTCACCAACGGCGACAATGACACCTTCCCCCTGTGGTATGCCCAGGAGGTGGAAGGAATACGTACCGATGTGAGGGTGGTGAACATGATGCTGTTCATGACCGACTGGTATGTGGATCAGATGAAACGAAAGGCCTATGATTCCCCGCCCATTAAATTTACTCTGAAGGAGGAAAAATATCAGGAAGGGACCAATACGCAGATCCTGGTGCGTGAACTGTTCAAACGACCCCTGGAAATGCGGGAGGTGCTCGACTGGATCAACAGCAATGATCCGAGGACCAAACTTCAGACACAGGACGGTGAAATGATTGATTATATTCCTACCCGTACCGTGCGGATCCCGGTAGACAGCGCCCGGGTTGTGGAAAACGGAACCGTTCCCCCTGAACTGGCTTCGCAGATCGAACCCTATTTGGAAATCCAACTGAAGGGCAATTACCTGTTAAAAAACCAGATGATGATGCTCGACCTGCTGTCGTCCAACCAGTGGGAACGTCCCGTGTATTATGTGACGGGCGGACATGAAGATGCCATGGGGCTTGAGCCGTATTTTCAGCTGGAGGGCTTTGCCTACAGGCTGGTTCCGGTAAAAACCCCGATGGAGGAAAACTCTCCCGATTTTGGGAGGATCCATACGGAAAAACTTTACAAAAACCTGATGGAAGACTTTCAATGGGGCAATATGAACGATCCGGACGTTTACCTTGACTATACCAATATCCACACATTTTCCGTGATCAGGCTACGCAAAAATTTTGTGAGACTGGCCAATTCCCTTGCGGAACAGGGAGATTCCGGCAGGGCTGAAAAAGTGCTCGACCGGGTGATGGAGCTGATGCCCCATGAAAAAGTCCCGTATGATCATTTTATACTGGATATTATCAGGGCTTACTACAGGTGCGGAGCAGATGAAAAAGCGGCGGAATTGCTCGATGAAATGGCCGGATTACAGACAGGAGACCTGGATTATTTCCTGGGACTGGATACATCCCTGATGATACTGATGGATTATGAGATACGGGTGGCCCTGCAATCCCTTCAGGAATGCGCCCTCATTGCCCAAAGCCAGGGAGAGGAGGACCGTGCTGCAAGGTTCAATGAGCTTCTGAACGGATATTATACGGCATATGCAGGTAAAACGGGCTTACGGTGATCCGGAATCAGCTACGCCCCCACATTCGCAGGTCTATCTGATACCCCAAAAATATCCGTAGCCGAAGGATTATTTTGCCTGCTTTTTTCATCTTGGAAAAATACAGGTCTTTCGTCATGGGGCGGCGAACGAAACCGGCCTGCCGGCCTGGTGGGATGAATATATCAAAGATAAAGTTGCAGGAATGAATGATTATTTCACCTGACAGGTGATGGCGAGTTTCTGTAATTGATTGAATAACAAATATAATAAATGCCTTAATAAAAACATGCGAATTTGAGAAGGCAGGTTCAAGAATTTAGTGCAACGGGTATTGATGAAACAAAGAACATTAG
>JBNGDI010000003.1:0-129736 GCA_049975425.1 Bacteroidales bacterium | reverse complement strand
ATTTTCACAGTTTTCCTTTCCTTCGGGATTACGGGCTCGCTGGGCTCGCCCGTGATCCCATGCGGCATGTTCTTCAAAACCCGGCCGGTCTCCGCCTGGCGGCGGCGCTTTTTATCTGCGCCGGCCCCTTATGAGCGCTGGCGCTCAGCAGGGCCGGCGCAAATAAAAAGAGGCTCACTGGCGTGAGCCTCCGGCCGGGTTTTGCGGAGAAAGAGGGATTCGAACCCCCGGACCGCCGGTAAGCGGTCAACGGTTTTCAAGACCGCCGCATTCGACCACTCTGCCATTCCTCCGGCGCAAAAATAGACTTTTTCGTCGAAAAGACCCAACAAATAATGACCATTTCCTATCCATCCTGTTCTGTATTTTTCCTGTACCTTGAATTTGACAAATGGAGAAAACCGAGCAATTAACGCACTGATTTGTGCCGTTAACAACCCCTGGAGGAAGGTCTGAAACCCGCATGAATCCCAACCAGCTACTCCTGCAAAGGTTTGTAAATGACTGATATTCTATTTTTCTGTGTTGTGTAACAATCAGATAATCAGATAAATATTCTGTAACCCTCATCAATAAAGGGAGTTATCAACAGTTGGTTGAAAAAATTGTTGACACATTTTGTTGGGCTGAAATTTGCTTAACTTCAGAAAACCCCTATATTTGTACAAAAGCTGCATTTTTATATTCAAATTATTTTAACCCTAAAATCTGTTTGTTATGAACAAAGCACAATTGATCGATGCAATTGCCGGCGAAGCTAACCTGACCAAGGCTGATGCAAAAAGGGCTCTCGATGCCTTTGTGAAAACCACCACCAGTGCATTAAAAAAAGGTGACCGCGTGGCTCTCGTGGGCTTCGGCTCCTTTTCAGTAGCCAAAAGGAATGCACGTACAGGCAGGAATCCCCAGACCGGGAAACCCATTACCATCAAGGCTAAAAAAGTGGTGAAATTCAAGCCCGGAAGTGACCTGGCCGGTACCGTTTAAAGAAATTGTTCCTGTGAACAAGAGGGAGTGCCTGGGTACTCCCTTTTTTTTCACCGTTTTACTTCCGAAGGATGGAACAGGCCTTGATCGAATTCCTCTCGGGTTTTGTTACTCCACGGAGACTGGCACTGTTTGACAGGATCCTTGACCGGCGTACCCGGTATATCACCGTGGTGCTGGAAGATATATACCAGCCGCATAATGCCAGCGCCGTGCTCCGGTCGTGCGAATGTTTCGGCGTTCAGGATGTGCATATTATTGAAAACAGAAACCGGTACCGGGTCAATCCCGATGTGGCCCTCGGTTCTTCGCAATGGCTCAGCCTGAAAAAATACCACAGTTCGGAAAACAATACCCACCATGCTCTGTCCGGTCTGAAAAAGGCGGGTTACCGGCTGGTGGCAACCGTTCCAGGGAAAAGAAACAGTAAAAGCCTGGATGAATTTTCACTGGACAAGGGAAAAGTGGCCATATTGTTTGGTACCGAAATGAAAGGCCTTTCTCGTGAAGCAATGAACATGTCAGATGAATTTCTTTATATACCCATGGTGGGTTTTACCGAAAGTTTGAATATTTCTGTCTCAGTAGCAGTTATACTTTACCAGCTTACCAGTAAACTGAGGATGTCCGACCTTTTCTGGGAACTGAGTGAAGAGGAAAAAACAGGAATTAAACTGGCCTGGTTGAAGCAAACGGTTAAAAAAAGCGATCTGTTGATCGAAAGATTCCTGAAGGGGAATTCATAACCTTTTCAGTCTTTTTTTCGTAAAGGAAACAGTTAACCATCTTGTTCCATAAAATATTTTTTATTATTATATTTGATGAATAGACCGATATGAATTACCAGCATACTGATTTGTATGACGAAATCCCCCAAAATGAACTGTATTGTTGTAGATGATGACAGAATGTCGAGGTTGGTTATAGAAGAATTCATTAAGAAAACCAATTTCCTGAACCTGATTTCCTCCTTTTCCACAGCAGTGGAAGCCATCAATACCATTACCAGTAATAACCAGATCAATCTGATTTTTCTGGATATTGAAATGCCCGAGATGAGCGGGATCGATTTTATGAATACCCTGAAACAACCACCGCAGATCATCATTATTTCCTCAAAAGAAAAATATGCGCTGGATGCTTTCAGTTATGATGTAACCGATTACCTGCTGAAGCCCATTGCCTATCCGCGCTTTTACCGTGCCGTATCGAAGGCAAACAGCCGTTACCAGCTTTCCCGACTTGACAATCATGCCAGGGAAGAGATCTTTATTAAGAAAGGCTCTTCGCTGGTGCGACTCAAGCTGGATGATATTCTGTGGGTGGAAGCCCTTGAAAACTATGTTATTCTAAATACTTTCAATGAAAAGTATACCATTCATTTTACCATGAAGGCCATTGAAAAGAAGTTGCCTCCGGCCAAATTCATTCGCATTCACCGATCCTATATAATCAATATAAACAAAATTGCCATTATACAGGATAATTTGGTGGAAATAGAAACCGACCACGGCCTCAAGGGAATCCCCATAGGAAAGTCATACAAGGAACAATTGATGAAAGATATTAACCTGATGGTCAAGTAGCCTGCCGCCGGCTGAACATGATTTTCCAGTTTCTCTATGCTAAGCGACCGACAACTTTTCAGGCAACTGATTGCCAAAACTTCAGATACTCCCCTGAATATTGAAATAGTACATGCCTCGGGTTCATGGATGTTCGGGCCCGGTAAGAAAAAATACCTTGATCTGGTATCCGGCGTATCGGTCAGCTATCTGGGGCATCATGATCCGGATGTAGTGGCGGCTGTGAAAGACCAGGCAGATAAATATCTGCACCTTATGGTATATGGGGAATATATTCAGCATCCCCAGGTGAGGCTGGCCGAACTGCTTGTCGATAATCTGCCGGAGCCCCTCAGCCAGGTCTATTTTGTCAATTCGGGAAGCGAAGCCGTAGAAGGGGCTATGAAACTGGCCAAACGGTTTACAGGAAGGACGGAGATCGTGGCATTCAGGAATGCCTATCACGGAAGTAGCCAGGGGGCCCTCAGTATCATGGGCGGAGAATGCTTCAAAAATGCTTTTCGACCGTTGCTGCCCGGAATCCGTTTACTTGATTTCAATGATTTCAGTCAGCTTGAACAGATCAGCCGTCAGTGCGCCTGCGTGGTGGTCGAGCCCATACAGGGTGAAGCGGGTATCAGATTGCCTGCCCCCGGCTTTCTGAAGGCATTGCGGGAAAAATGCACGGAAAAAGGGGCACTCCTGGTCTTTGACGAAATACAGACGGCTTTCGCACACACCGGCCCCCTTTTTGCCTTTATGCACGAACAGGTGGTTCCCGATATTCTGGTACTTGCCAAGGGATTGGGCTGTGGGATGCCCCTGGGAGCCTTTATTGCTTCTGAACACCTTTTGAAAAGCCTGGCAAGCAATCCCCCCCTGGGCCATATTACCACTTTCGGAGGACATCCGGTAAGTTGTGCAGCCGGACTGGCCGGAATGAAAAAACTGATTGCCGGAATGAATTCATGGAACATATCTGGGAAGGAAGCAATTTTCAGAAAGAACCTGAACCATCCTTCCATAAGGGAAATCAGGGGGAAAGGTCTTTTCCTGGCAGTGGATCTGGGCGATTCCGAACGGAATATCCGAACTGTCTTCAAGGCAATAGAAAACGGGGTAGTATCCGACTGGTTTCTGTTCAACGATCATTCATTCAGGATCAGTCCGCCCCTGACTATTTCAGAAGAAGACATCCTGCTGGCATGTGATATACTGAACCGGTCGATTGAACAGACCGGAAAATAAATGCGGAATATCCCCGTTTTTCTTTCAACCGATTTAAGCTATGAGGATTATTCTGGTGTGCCTGTATCTGACGATGACTGCTGTAAATCATGGTTTTGCCCGGGAAAAAACACGGCCGGTAACCGATGACAGTCTGCAGGTGTATTTCGAAAGAATACACCGGATGGCAGATGACAGGCAGAAAATGGAGATAAACCGGCAACTGGTATCGGTTTTACAGCAGGCTCTTGCGGAAGATACCGCTTTGAACAGGACATTCGGGGATGTCAGGAACCTGGGTATTCTGGTGGCACCCGACAGCTCCTTCAGGATCATTCAATGGAATATCCCTCTGAATGACGGTACTCATTACTACCAATCGCTGATACAGAAAAAGAACGGTATCGTGCCGGCGGATATCATGCAATTATCGGGACGTTCAGGCCCGTTGAATCAGGCGGGCGACGGCATGCTGACCCACGACCGGTGGTACGGATGCCTGTATTACGATATGATCACCGTTCCAACCGACAGTGTGCCGTATTATGTCCTGCTCGGCACCGATATGTACGATCTTTTCAGCTCCAGAAAAATTATCGATGTGCTGTGGTTCGACCGGCAGGGAGACCCTGTGTTCGGACTGCCGGTTTTCATCGAGAATGAAACGCCTGTATGCAGGATGATTTTCGAATACACGGCCCAGGCTACCATGACCCTGAGGTATCACCCTGATCGCCATATGATCATATTCGACCATCTTTCGCCTCCTGATCCTTCGCTGACCGGTCAATACCGGTTCTATGGCCCGGATTTTTCCTATGACGGGCTGAAGTTCAGGGAGGGGAAATGGCACTTTACGGAGGATGTGGATGTACGAAACAGGTGAAGCATTATCCTGGGGCCGTCGTCCGGGTTTCTCATTTCAGAATAAATTCCTACATTCACACTCGAGGTATTCATTACAGGCACACATGAAATTGTTTTCCAGGCAAAAAACGCTCCTGTTTCTGGTAGATGAGCACAAAGCTTACATGGAAGAAGTAGCCCTGGAATTTCATGATAACACTAAATACGAGATTGTCCATTGCTACTCCGTCGACCGATTGAAAGATATCTATGATAAGGGACAATATTTCAGGTATCATACCATCATAGCAGTGATCAGCGCAAATTTTAACGGCGACCGTTCTGCCCGGATTGCGGAACTGAAACAGAATATCAAGGATATTCAGTGGATGAACAGAAATATTGAACTGATTGTTCTGCTGCCCGAATTCAGTGAAAAGTTGCAGAACGACCTGCTGAGCCTTGGCTGTTATGCCGTTTTCCGGCGGAATGAGAATGCTTTTCTCCGGATCAATAACCACGTCAGGGGAATCATCAGCAAAAGGGTACTGATGCGTGAAAAAAAATATACCCGCATCACCTACCTGGCTCTCCTGGTCTATGTTATATTGCTTCTGATAACAGGGGCCATTTTTATTTTCATGGAGGGATGCTCTGTCTGAGATCAGGCTTTTCTGCGGTGACTTTCTGTCAGGTTTTTTCTTATGGCATATCCTTTGCAAAATTCGCGGGGACGAACATTGTTTAACCAAACAGAACAAACTATGCAAACAGGTAAGATTGATGTGACTTCGGAAAACATTTTCCCGATCATTAAAAAATTCCTGTATTCCGACCATGAAATATTTCTCAGGGAAATGATCAGTAATGCCGTGGATGCCACCCAGAAACTGAGAACACTGGCCAGTGTGGGAGAGTACAAGGACGAACTGGGAGACCAGACGATCAGGGTTAGTGTGGACAAGAAAAAGAAAACCATTACCGTTTCCGACCGCGGTGTGGGAATGACCGCCGAAGAAATTGACAGGTTTATCAATCAGATCGCCTTTTCCAGTGCAGGCGAATTCCTGGAAAAATACAAGGAACAGTCGAATGCCATCATCGGCCATTTCGGGCTTGGGTTTTATTCAGCCTTTATGGTTTCTGAAAAGGTAGAGATCATTACCCGATCATACCGTGAAGGGGCTCAGGCAGTAAAATGGATATGTAGCGGATCCCCGGAGTACACCATTGAAGAGACCGAGAAGCCCGAGGTCGGTACCGATGTGGTGCTGCATATTGACAAGGACTCAAAGGAGTTTCTCGATGAAAACAGGATATATGAGATCCTGAAGAAATACTGCCGGTTCCTTCCGGTAGAAATTGCGTTCGGAAAGGAAAAGGAATGGAAAGACGGGAAAGAGGTGGAAACAGGCCGTGACCGTATTATCAACGAAACACGCCCTTTGTGGACCAGAAAACCGGCCGACCTGAAAGACGAGGACTACCTGGAATTTTACCGTTCACTTTATCCCACCCAGGAAGAACCCATGTTTCATATCCATCTGAATGTGGACTATCCGTTTAAACTGACCGGAATTCTGTATTTTCCCCGGATCAAGAGCAATTTCGATATCCAGAAGAATAAAATTCAGTTATATTGCAATCAGGTATATGTTACCGATTCCGTAGAGGGCATTGTTCCGGAATTCCTCACCCTTTTACACGGGGTGATCGATTCTCCCGATATTCCGCTGAATGTTTCGAGAAGCTTTCTCCAGAGTGATTCCAATGTAAAGAAGATATCCTTGCATATTACCAAAAAAGTGGCCGATAAGCTGGCCGAGATATTTAAAAACGACCGGAGCAGCTTTGAAAAAAAATGGGACGACCTGAAGCTGTTTATCGAATTCGGAATGATCAGTGAGGAGAAGTTTTACGACAGGGCAAAAGATTTTGCTTTGCTGAAGAATACGGAAGGAAAGTATTTTACACTGGAAGAGTATCAGAAGCTGATCAAAGAAAATCAAACCGATAAGCACAAGAATCTGGTTTACCTGTATGCCACTGATAAAGACAAACAATACAGCTATATCGAGAAAGCCAATAAGAAGGGGTACGACGTGCTGCTGATGGAAGGACAACTGGATACCCACTTCCTGAACTACCTGGAACAGAAGCTGGACAATTCCCATTTTGTGCGGGTGGATGCCGATGTGGTGGAAAAGCTCATCCAGAAGGAGGAAACCCATGAATCGAAACTTACTCCGGAGCAACAGAATGAGCTGATCCCGGTTTTCCAGAGCCAGCTTCCGCAAAAGGAGCATTTTACCGTTTCATTTGAGGCCATGGCCGAAGATGACCAGCCGGTGGTCATCACCCAGTCGGAATGGATGCGAAGGATGAAGGATATGTCTGAGCTGGGCGGAGGTATGCGTTTCTACGGAGACATACCCGACCAGTACAATCTGGTGATTAATGCAAACCATCATCTCATCCTGAAGATCAACGAAGACAAGGACAAGAAACTGAGGGAGAAAATCGGAAAGATTGAAGAAAAACTGGAACCGATCAGGAAAAACAAGGCAGATCTGGAATCCGGACACAAGGAGAAAAAGGACGAGGAAATTCCGCAGGAGGAAAAAGACCGTCTGGAAGAACTGGATAAAAAAATCGGTGAGCTGGAAAAGAAAAAGAAGGAAATGCTGGAAAGTTATGCCGGGAAAAACAAGCTGGTCCGCCAGCTGATTGATCTGGCCCTGTTGTCGAACAATATGCTGACGGGGGAGGAACTCAACCGGTTCGTAAAGAGGAGTATTGAGCTGATGTAGAAGCCCGCATGAGGGCTGATGCCAGCCGGGGGCTGATCAGAAAAAAGTGCTGACCTCCTTTTTTAGGAATTCCAGGGCGGCCTGGGAAGGAGCTGCCTCCGTTTCAATCACTTTTTCCAGAATATGCCTGTTGAGCTCCATGGCCGGGGCATCGGGTTTCACTTTGTCGGCAGAGGTGTTAATCAGTTTGATGGTATTGTTTTTGGCATTTTTTACCACTTCCCAGGCCTGAGGAGTGATATAGATCTGCTGCGACAGGTTATGTTCAAATTCAGCTCTGATCGTGGCCAGCAATTGACTCTGAAGCTGCTGGCTGTTCATTCCAGGCTGGTTGACCCGCATCAGCATGGATTCCGGATTGATCCTTTCCAGGAAAAGAGCCAGGCGTTCATATGCCTGCAGCCGAAGAGGGGTGATGGTTTGCTGGTTTCTGATCACCAGGTCGACTTTTCGTTCCCTGGCTTCTTTCTGCATGTAAAAACGCATCATGAAAAAGGCCGTGAAGAATACGATCAGTGCAGGAACGCTGTACTTGATCATTTCGATGATGTCCATAAGGAAGCTCTTTTATTCCTTACAATATTAGTTATTTTCTGATTAAAACTTATTTTTGGTTTTTATTTTCGGATGTCGGGGCTTCGTTGGGCTCCGCCTTCTATTATTTCATCTGTCAAAACAGTTTTTCATGGAACAAGTAGCTCACCGTATTGCCGCTATGGCTGCGTCGCAAACCCTGGCCATGTCACAGAAAAGCAAAGATCTTGCGGCCAGGGGCATCGATGTGATCGATCTGAGTGTGGGAGAACCCGATTTTTTTACACCCGATCATGTGAAAGAAGCAGCCAAACAGGCTATTGATGAAAATTTTTCGTTCTATAGTCCGGTTCCCGGTTACAGAGACCTCAGGGAGGCCATTGCAGACAAGCTGAGAAAAGAAAACGGGCTGGAATTCCAGGCCGACCAGATCGTGGTGTCGGGCGGAGCCAAGCACAGCCTGGCCAATGCCCTGCTGTGCCTGGTTAACCCGGGGGAAGAGGTCATAATACTTTCTCCTTACTGGGTAAGTTACGTTGAGCTGGTGAAGCTGGCAGGAGGGGTCCCTGTAATTGTTGAGGGTTCCCTGGAGAGGGATTACAAGGTGACGGCCGATCAGATCCACCAGGCTATGACCGAACGGACCCGGGCTGTACTTATCAATTCGCCCTGTAATCCTACCGGAAGCGTGTATTCCTGTGATGAGCTGAGTGAAATTGCCCGGGTGGTGGCTTCCCGCCCCGGCGTTTTTGTTATTTCCGATGAGATCTATGAATACATCAACTTCGAGGGAGAGCACGTACCCATGGCCGGGTTCGGAGAGATCTCTGACCGGGTGGTAACCATCAACGGGGTTTCGAAAGGATATGCCATGACCGGCTGGCGGATAGGATACCTGGCTGCTCCACTGTGGATAGCCAAAGCATGCATTAAACTGCAGGGACAGATGACATCAGGGGCTTCCTCTATCGCCCAGCGGGCTGCGTTGGCGGCCATCCGGTCGGGGAATGCCTATGCCATGAAAATGAAGGAGGAATTCCGGAAAAGAAGGGATCTGGTAGTTGGCAGGCTGAAAGAAATGAACGGAATAGAGGTGAACCTCCCCAGAGGGGCATTCTACGTATTTCCCGATATTTCAGCCCTGTACGGAAAATCGGCAGGTTCGCGGACGGTAAGAAACGATACTGACCTTGCCATGTATCTGCTTGAAGAAGCCCATGTGTCGGTGGTGCCCGGAGGAGCCTTCGGTATGCCTTCCTGTATCAGATTGTCATATGCTGCATCCGAAGAAAAGCTCACGGAAGCCCTTCGGAGGCTGGATAGAGCTGTATCTGTTCTTGAATAAGCGAGGGAATACCGGAACGGTCCGTTTTTTGTAGCAGATTATCAGGAAAATGATGAAGATGAAGAGGAGAAAAAAAGGCGCATTTCTGATCCGATGGATATGGGTGGTGGTCCTTCCGTTCCTGGTGGCGGGGGCGTTGCTGTACTGGTATATTTTCGGTAAGAATGTCAGCATTCCGCCGGGAGAGGGGCGGTCGTTCTATATCTATACAACGGACACTTATCAGGACGTGCTTCACCGGCTTGACAGCCTGGAATTTCTGAAAAATCCCGAAGTGTTCGACAAGCTGGCCGAAAGGAAAAACCTGCCTGCCCATATTTATCCTGGCCATTACCTCCTTGCCAACGGCATGAGCCACAATGCACTGATCAATATGCTGCGATCGGGTGCCCAGGTGCCTGTAATGGTTACCTTTATCAATTACCGAACCCTGGAAGAGCTGGCAGGGAAAATTGCCCGACAACTTGAACCCGATTCCGCTGCCCTGGCGCAATACTTACTCCGGGAAGGAGTGCCAGAAGAATATGGGTTTACACGGGAAACTTTCCCGGCAATGTTTATTCCGAACACCTACGAGTTTTTCTGGAATGCTTCGACCGAATCTTTTGTCAGAAGGATGAAACAGGAATACGAACGGTTTTGGAATGACGAACGGAAACGGAAGGCTGCCGCCGTGGGGCTTGAACCCGTGGAGGTAGCCACGCTGGCCTCGATTATTGATGAAGAAACCCGGTTCGATATTGAGAAACCCACCATCGCCGGAGTGTATATCAACCGGCTGGAAAGGGGCATCCCCCTGCAGGCCGATCCAACCATTAAATTTGCCCTGGGCAATTTCTCCAAGAACCGGATCCTTACCCGCGACCTGCAGGTAAATTCACCCTATAATACCTACAAAAACAGAGGGCTGCCGCCCGGACCCATACGCATCCCTTCCATTGTTGCTATGGAGGCCGTGCTTGATCACGAGGAGCATGATTACCTGTATTTCTGTGCCCGTGATGATTTTTCTGGTTTTCACCATTTTTCAAGGACCCTTGAGGAGCATAACCGGTATGCGGCCAGTTACCGCCGGGCACTTAACCAGCAAAGAATATACAGATGATTTCCAGACAGGTATGCTTAAGAAAACTCAGATTACCGTTACTTCCCGTTCCAGTATAATGCCGAATTTCTTCCTGACCGATTCCATGATCTTTTCCGACAGGTTATAGATATCCTGCCCCGTTGCCTTTCCGTGATTAACCAGTACCAGGGGCTGAAGATGGTGCACTCCTGCATCGCCTTCCCGGTATCCTTTCCACCCGCACCGGTCGATCAGCCAGGCCGCTGCTGTTTTTACCCTTTCTTCACCGGCCGGGTAACCGGGTATATCCGGGAATTCCCTTCTCAGGGTAATGTAATCGGACACGGGGATGACCGGGTTCTTGAAAAAACTGCCCGCATTGCCTGTGACGGCCGGATCGGGTAATTTTCTTTTTCTTATATGAATGACAGCGGCCCGGATACCGGCAAGACCGGTAAGGCCTGACCGTTGCATTTCTTCTTCCACCTGGGCGTAATCTGTTCTTAATACCGGCCGTTTCATCAGCCTGAAAACAACCGAAACCACCAGCACCCGGCCTTTCCACTCGTTTTTAAATATACTGTCGCGGTAACCGAACCTGCATGCGGCCTGATCGAACCGTTTATGTTCTCCGTCAGCCAGTACCAGGGTGTTTACCCATTCGATATTTTCTTTTACTTCCACCCCGTACGCTCCGATATTCTGTATGGGTGATGCCCCCGTATTTCCGGGAATGTACGACAGGTTTTCCAGGCCTCCCCATCCCCGTTCCACTGCCCAGGCCACAAAACGGTCCCAGTTTTCCCCGGCCATTACCTGTACCCGCACCGAATCCCTGTCTTCTTCCATTATCCGGATCCCTTTCATGACCGGATGGATGACTGTTCCTTCAAAATCTTTTCGAAAAAGCACATTGCTGCCACCCCCCAGTATCAGGTGTTTCTGGTTCTTCAGCAACCCGGGAAGAAGGGGCAGGTCTTCTTCAGCGGTAAGGGGAAGAAAATACCTGGCCCTGGCCGCTACCCCGAAGGTGTTGTGCATTTGCAGATCGAAATTTTCCCTGATTCTTTCCATAGGATTACACGGCAGGCCAAAGATAAGGAATTCTGTGTGCTTCTTCAGAGGTGTCGCATGTTTTCTTACCTTTACGGAAAACGAAAGAATCTGTACTGTTTGCAGGGTGTGATCTTCATATCGGTCACCAGTGATGTGGCCACCGATCAGCGGGTGCTTCGTACGGCCCGTACTTTATGTCTTTCGGGCCGGCCGGTTCATATCATCGGCAGGCTTTTGTCCGACAGCCTGCCGATAAACGATCTGCCTTTCCGGGTTACCCGGTTCCGCATGCTGTTCCGGAGAGGGTTTGTGTTCTATGCCTGCTTTACTATTCGCCTTTTCTTTTTCCTTCTTTCCAGGAAAAAAGCGTTTCTGGTAGCCAATGACCTGGATACCCTTCTTCCGAATTTTCTGGTATCCCGTATCAGAAAATGGCCGCTGGTGTATGACAGCCATGAATATTTTACCGGAGTTCCCGCCCTGAGTCATCGTCCGGGGGTCAGGAATTTCTGGAAACAGATTGAAAAACTGACTGTTCCATACATTCCGGTAAGAATAACCGTGAACAGATCTATTGCGGAACTTTACCGGCAGGAATATGGGGTGGCATTTCACGTGATAAGGAATATGCCTCCATTGTGGAAGCCGGAAAAAAAACAAAACCGTACGGGGTTGGGCCTGCCAGTGGATGCCCCGATACTGGTGATGCAGGGAACGGGGATCAACCGCGACAGGGGTGCAGAAGAGCTGGTGCGTTCCATGGCGTACCTGCCGGATGTTTACCTGCTGATCATCGGTGGTGGCGAGGTATTGCCCCTTTTGAAGCAAATGTGTGCGGAAAGGGGCATTGGAGGACGTGTTCTGTTTACCGGCAAAATGCCTTACGTAAGAATGATGCAGTATACATCCGTTGCCGACCTGGGCCTCAGCCTGGATAAGGATACCGGGCTGAACCAGCGGTACAGTCTTCCCAACAAACTGTTCGATTATATTCAGGCAGGAATCCCCGTACTGGCTTCTCCTCTGCCCGAGGTCAGGAATATCGTGGAAACATACGGGATCGGTGAGCTGCTCCGGTCGTATGATCCTGGGCGGATGGCGGATCAGATCCGTTCAATGCTGCATAACCGGGAAAAAAGAGAACAATGGAAGAAGTCTCTGTTGAAGGCAGCCAGGGTATTGTGCTGGGAAAAGGAAAGAAATGAGCTGATCCGTGTTTTTCGTGAGGCGGGGCTTAGTTTTCCTCATGTGTGATTTTTCCGTTCCTGGCGGCAAACCGCATAAATACTCCGAGCGAGAGGTAATATAACAGGATGGAAACCGGGATAAAAACAAGAAGCCAGGCAAATACCCCCATCAGGTTCGATAGCCAGAACTGTGTCATGGTTTTCCACCAGCTACCCCTGATCATGTCGATTATATCGGCGGGAGAGAAAGGAAATACGGTTTCACCGTAAAAGATCAGCTCTCCCAGCTTGATAAAGGGTATGTACAGAATGAGCTGCAGTGGATATACAAACCAGTTTATCAGCTGAATCGCAATCATGTTCAGTCTGAAATACAATGCTGCAACTGCGCAGAGCGCGGTGGTCACACCCAGTACAGGGATTATCCCCAGGGCGGTTCCCATAACAACGGTCAGCGCCAGTTGTTCCGGGGTAATACCCTGGTGCAGAAACTTTTTCAGGGATTCCTTGAGCTTCTTCCATGACCAGGTACCGGACGGTTTGAAGGCGGGTTTATGATTCCGTGTATTGATTGAAGGAAACAATTTTCTCATGAGGCTTCCGTCTTTTCTCACGGGCAGGTCCCGACGGATATCCCAGGGTGATGATCAGCTCCGGTCGTTTACCCTGTGGTATCTTCAGTAATTCCCGTACTTTTTTCTCGTTGAACCAGCCCAGTATGCAGGTTCCCAGTCCTTCCGATGTGGCCTGCAGGCAAAAATGTGCGGCGGCAATCCCGATATCGATCAACGGGAATTCCCGGTCTTTGATGGCTGTTCCCAGCCGGGATGTTATATTGGCAGGCTCACGTACTATTACAACATGTACAGGTGCCTGTTTGGTAAAATGGTTCATGGGAAGAACCCGGCTGGTGGTGGCATCGGCCAGCCGGTTTTTCAGTTCGGGATTATCCACTACAATGAACTTCCAGGGCTGGGCGTTGCAGGCCGAAGGGGCCAGGCGGGCTGCTTCAATACACCGGTTGATGATATCCTTATCAACCGGCCGGTCGAGGTATTTCCGGTCGCTCTGCCTTTTTGTTACAAGTTTCAGAAAATCCATCATCAGTATCCTGCTGCCTGTCCGTCTTTTCTTGATTCTGAGGCTCCGTAGTACACTCCGTTCTTTTCGTCACGCATAATGGCCTGGTACCCGCCGAACCCTCCGTTATCGAACTGAATCTTATGCCCTTTGCGCATAAGGGCCCTGATCACATCGTAATCGAAGCCTGATTCCAGGTATACCGTCCCTCCGTCGTTCATGATCTCTCCGGTTGGTTGCGATGAGCCGCCATGCCGGATCCTGGGAGCATCGCCGGCTTCCTGAAGGTTCATGCCGAAATCTATGAGGTTCACCACGATCTGCACATGCCCCTGTGGCTGCATCGACCCTCCCATTACCCCGAAGCTAACCCAGGGCTTTCCGTCTTTGGTAATGAATGCGGGAATGATGGTATGGAAGGGACGTTTGTTCGGAGCGTAAGTGTTGAAATGTCCTTCCTGCAGAGTGAACAGTTCACCCCGGTCCTGCAGCATGAACCCCAGTTCCGGAGGCACCATGCCCGATCCCAGGCCGCGGTAATTACTCTGGATCAGGGATACCATATTCCCTTTTTCATCGGCCACGGTAAGATAAATGGTCTCCCCCTGGTTCAGCCTGCCGGCATCGTACCGGCGGGCAGCCCGGTCGGGACGGATCAGATCCCTTCTTTCCGCAGCATATTCTTTGGAAATAAGGTATTCAACGGGAATTTCATTGAAATCGGGATCGGCGTAAAACTTTGCCCTGTCCTCAAAGGCCAGTTTCTTGGCTTCCACGAACAGGTGAATGTATTCGGCACTGCCGAATCCCATGCCGGCAATATCGTATGCCTCCATGATGTTGAGCATTTGCAGGGCGGCGATGCCCTGGCCGTTGGGAGGAAGTTCCCATACATCATAACCCCGGTAATTGGTGGAAACCGGCTCTACCCATTCCGAGCGGTGTGCGGCCAGGTCTTCATACGACAGGAATCCTCCCTGATCTTTCATAAAGCGGTCGATCACCCGGGCAATTTCCCCGCGATAAAAGACATCACGGCCTCCCCGGGCAATTTTCTCCAGAGTACTGGCAAGGAAGGGGTTTTTGAATATCTCGCCTTTGGCCGGTGGATGTCCTTCGGGCATATAGGTCTCGGCTACGTTGGGATACCGGGCTGCCAGTGAACGGGCCGACTGCCAGTAGTAGGCAATCAGTTCGGTAACGGGGAAACCGTTGCGCGCATAATCTATGGTTGGCTGCAGGATATCGGTCATGGGCAGGGTCCCGAACCTGTTGTGCAGCTCGAACCAGCCGTCCACGCAGCCCGGAACGGATACCGGCAGTGGACCGTGTGAAGGGATGTATTCGTATCCCTGTTCTTTGAAGTATTCCAGTGTAAGGGATCGGGGGGAACGGCCGCTGGCATTCAAACCGTATAACTGTTTTGTTTCGGCATCCCACACAATGGCGAACAGGTCGCCTCCTATCCCGTTACCGGTAGGTTCCATCAGGCCCAGGGCCGCATTGGCCGCTATGGCAGCATCCACGGCATTCCCTCCTTTTTTGAGAATATCGAGGGCTATCTGTGTGGCCAGGGGATGACTGGTGGCAGCCATTCCCTGCCGGGCAATCACTTCAGACCGGGTAGCAAAAGATTTACCGGTGATCCGGTCCTGTGCGTTGACATGCGATGTTTTTCCCATGATCAGGATAAGGAGGAATAAGTAAACACTGCTTTTTTTCATTATGGAAATCATTTTTTGTGTAAATATAAGCATCTGCTGTGATTTTGCAGGGAAGCGAAGTGGTTTTTGTTCCCTGTATGGTTGTTCACAGGTCGAGAAGCGCCCGGTCGGCTCCTTTTTCACCGAAAAGCAACTGATGCGGATTCTCTATAAATTCTTTGATTTTTACCAGGAACGATACTGATTCTTTTCCGTCGATGAGCCTGTGGTCATATGACAGGGCCAGGTACATTACGGGCCTGATCTCAACACGTTGCTGTATGGCTACGGGGCGTTCCACAATATTGTGCATACCCAGAATGGCTGCCTGCGGCGGATTGATCAGGGGGGTTGACAGCATAGAGCCGAATACTCCGCCGTTGGTAATGGTGAATGTGCCTCCGCTCATCTCATCGAGCGTTATGCGGTTATTCCGGGCTTTCGCAGCCAGCTCCTGGATGGCTTTTTCCAGCTCAGCCAGGCTCATTGTTCCGGCGTCCCTTATGACAGGCACCATCAGTCCTTTTTCCGTTTGAACGGCAATGCCGATATCACTGTAATGGTGTATGACGATTTCGTCGCCGTCGATCATAGAATTGACGGCCGGAAAGATTTTCAGGGCTTCTGCTGCGACTCTGGCGAAAAACGACATAAAGCCCGGTTTTACCCCATGCTTTTCCAGGAATTCCTCCCGGTAGGTGTTTCTCAGCCTGATCACTTCCGACATATCCACCTCGTTAAATGTGGTAAGCATGGCCGTTTCGTTTTTCACGGCTACCAGTCGCTCGCTTAACTTCCTGCGCAAAGGCGACATTTTTTTTCTCTCCACTTCCCTTGCAATTATACGGGATGTGGAAGAATCCGGTCTGTTCGAAAGAACCTGTTCAACCTCCCGGCTTCCGATCCGCCGGAGCCCTCTGATGACGTCATCTGTTGACAGATCCGATTCCTGCATCATTTTACGGGCCAAGGGGCTGATTTTTACCTGCCTGTGCTCTGTGGGATCAGCAGGGGGTTCTTTTTGCATACCGGAAGGAACGGCAGCAGCAGACTTTTCCTTTTCTTTCTTTTCGGGAGGGTTTCCGGGCGGTTCTATCCCCGTTTTTTTCTTTTCACCTCTCTCTGCAGCTTTCCCCTTTACCGAAGTGTCAATGGTACAGGCAACGCTTCCTGCCTCCAGTGTCTGGTGTTCCTGGGCCAGGAGTCTGACCTGCCCCGATTCGGGAGCAATCAGGGGCAAGGTGGCTTTTTCCGATTCGATCTCAGCCAGTTCCTGGTCTTTTTCCACATGCTCGCCATCGCTTACCAGCCATCTGGCCAGTTCCACTTCCCTGACCGATTCGCCGGGGCTGGGTACTTTAATTTCAATAATCATGTTTTTTCATATTTTTTCAGATGGAGAAGCGCGATTCGCTGTCAAAATACTGGTGTACCTTCAGGATCTCTTTCCTCGATTTTCCCTCCACGCACTGTAAGGCGCAATAATCGTTCTTTAATTCGCAGGTACATTTCCTGAATACTTTTCCGATAATTTCATCCTGTCCTATCTGATGAAGGCCGCTGAGGCCGGTAGCAGGACTTCCGCTGGCTATCCGTGCCACGGGCACCAGGCTTACCCGGGGGAACAGTCCGCGCAGGTACCTCCAGGCACCCATGTTCTCGGGCTCTTCCTGTACCCACAGGTGCAGCATGGCATTCGGATATCGGTCCAGCAACTTTTCTATCTGTTCGAAAGGAAGAGGATATAACTGCTCCAGTCTGACCAGGGCTATGTCTCTGGCATGCAGCTTCTCTTTCCGGGCCAGCAGGTCGTAATAGATTTTCCCCGAACAAAAAACCACGCGGGTCACATTTTCCGGATCGGTATCGGGATCGTCGATCAGTTCCCGGAAACGGCCCCCTGTGAATTCGTCCAGGGGCGAGGTGCATCGGGGATGCCGCAGCAGGCTTTTCGGGGTGAAAATAACCAACGGGATCCGGATATTTCTTTTGATATGGTTTCTCAGGGCATGAAAAAAATTGGCTGGTGTGGTGCAGTTCACAATTTGCATGTTATTGCGGGCCGACAGACTCAGGAAGCGTTCGATGCGGGCGCTGGAATGTTCGGGTCCCTGACCTTCGTACCCGTGGGGAAGGTACAGCACCAGCCCGTTCATCAGCCCCCATTTTTCCTCGGCGGAGCTGATGTACTGGTCGACGATTACCTGGGCTGCATTGAAAAAATCCCCGTACTGTGCTTCCCATACCGTCAGGCCTTCGGGCATGGCCAGGGCGTATCCGTATTCGAATCCCATTACCCCGTATTCCGACAGGGGAGAGTTGAAGATATCAAATCGGGCCTGCCGTCCGGAAATATTTTTCAGGGGGTAGTACACCTCGGTGGTATCGGTAATGTGGAATGCGGCGTGGCGATGGGCGAAGGTTCCCCGTACCGAATCCTGACCGCTGATCCTGACAGGATGTCCTTCCTCAAGCAGTGTGCCGTATGCCAGCAGTTCGCCCATGGCCCAGTCAAGACGGTTTTCGGCAATCATTTTCTTCCTTTCGGTCACCAGTTTTTCCAGTTTTCTGAGAAATTTACCCTCTTCGGGGAGCCGGTTGATCCTGTCTGCAATTTCCTGCAGTTTCTTCTTTTCTACACCGGTGGAGGAAGAATACAAAAGATTGCTATTGCCGGGGTGTTCGAAACCTTTCCATATCTCTCCCAGGAACGGCTGGATGTGGACGGTGGTATCCTGCCTGGCTTCCTCGTATTTTCTGTCCAGCCATTCGGTGTAGGTTTTTTCCTCCTTTGCGATGTCTTCGTCTGTATAGATTCCTTCTTCCGTGAGCTTTTTACTGTAAATATCCCGGGGATTGGGATGCTTTTCTATAGCCCGGTAGAGGAGAGGCTGAGTGAACCTTGGCTCATCCCCTTCGTTATGTCCGTATTTCCGGTAACAAAGAATGTCAATGAACACATCGGTATGAAATTCCTGGCGGAAATTCATGGCCAGCCTGATGGTATGTACCAGCGCTTCCACATCATCCCCGTTCACGTGGAAAATGGGTGATTTGATCACTTTCCCTATATCGGTACAGTATGTGCTGGAACGGGCATCCAGGTAGTTGGTGGTAAAACCCACCTGATTGTTGATCACCAGGTGAATGGTTCCACCGGTTTTGTAGCCGGCGAGCTGCGACATCTGGATCACCTCATACACCACTCCCTGGGATGCGATGGCGGCATCGCCGTGGATAAGAATAGGCACCAGCCGGTTGAAATCTCCGCCGTATTCCTTTTCAGTCCTGGCTCTGGCAATGCCCTGCACCACCGGGTCTACGGCTTCCAGGTGGGAAGGGTTGGGTACCAGGTTGAGTTTGACTGATTTTCCGGTGCCGGTGGTGCAGGTGTTGCTGTAGCCCAGATGATATTTTACATCACCCAGGGCAATGTCTTCCCTGTATGCCGTTCCCATAAATTCGGTAAAGATATCTTCCACAGGTTTCCTCAGAATGTTGGCCAGTACATTCAACCGGCCGCGGTGGGCCATACCCACGACAAATTCTTCGGCTCCCAGATGCGATCCTCTTTCAATCACCGCATCCATTGCGGGAATGAGAGATTCGGCTCCTTCCAGGGAGAATCTTTTCTGACCTACAAATTTCCGGTGGATGAAATGCTCGAAACCCACCGCCTGTTTCAACAGGGTGTATATGTGTTTTTTTTCTTCCGGGTGGAAATGCGGGATATTCCGGTTACTTTCCATCCGGGTTTGCAGCCATTCCACCATCCTGGGGTTCCGGATAAAAAGGTATTCGGTCCCGATGGACCTGCAGTAAGTTTGTTTCATGTGATCAACGATTACGCGCAGGGGGGCGGCTCCGATGCCAATGTTCGAGCCGGCCTGGAAAATGGTATCCAAATCTTTTTCTCCCAGCCCGTAATTCTCCAGGTCAAGGGTGGGGCTGTACTGCCGGCGCGTTCGTACCGGGTTGGTTTCGGTAAACAGATGCCCCCTTCTGCGGTAAGCCTCGATCAGCCTTACCACCTTGAACTCCTTGTCGAATACTTCAGGGGTTTGTGCCGGTCCCTTGTAGAAAGTTCGGGCAAATTCAAATCCTTCGAAGAATTTTTTCCAGCTTTCTTCCACTGAGGAAGGGTCGTTCAGGTATTGACGGTAAAGGGCTTCGATGGTTTCCGGATCGGCAGATCCGAGGTAGTTGAATTTATCCATTGCAGAGAAGGATGAATTGATATGCCACAGGTATGGTCATGTAAAGGTAAGGGTTTTTCATGCGAAATACCGGCAAGGGGTATGTGGTTGTATAACAAATTTACACCTGAATGGGTTCAATAGCGATGGGAAGGAACCGGGCAAATTCAGAATGGAATGATCTGCAAGTGCTTATGTGCCAGGAGGTAGTTCCGGATGATCTGCTGAACATCGCGGTTATCGGGGTACGGCCTGATGGAATCGTTCATCTGGCCGGGATGGCTAACGGGACTGGTGGTATCGATGTAACCGTAGCCCCGGTAGGTGCCGTGTTCAATTTTTATTATGGCTTTTTCCTCCTCATGCCGGCCTTCATCGAGGATGAAAAAGTTCCGGTAAGGGAATCCCTCCAGATGATCGACCAGCCGGTTGACTCTTTCGTTGTACGAGGCCGGCGGCTCTTCCTGAACGCATGCCCCGCGGCATATTCCCACCTGGTACTGGAAACACGATCCCTTCCCCTGGTATAATCCGCAGAGTTTCCGGCACAGTTCGTATTCATCGGCCCGTTTTTCCATGAAGCTGCGCGCTGCTTCAACAGATGTGAAAGTAGCCAGGGGAAGTGTCTCCTGCCGGTTTCTTTCTATGGTAAGTTCCCTGTACCCGTATTTGTTGGTATTCAGGAATATCCCGTGGGAATAGGTGGTCCTTCTCTGACGCCGGTTGTATACCGGTTTGTGTTTCTTGATTTCATGTGATTCCCTGAGAAGGGCAACCAGTTCGCTACCGGTCACCTCGTAGTCAATATCTGCAATGCGGTCGCGCATTTCCGCCGCCCTTTTACCCGAGGTGTTTTGCAGGTGGGTGATGACTCTGCGGTACAGGTTTTTGCTTTTCCCAATGTAAATGATACCGCCGTTTTCATCAAGAAAATAGTAAACCCCGGCTGCCTCCGGGATCATTTCAATGGTTTCGGGTTTCAGTGAAGGGTGCAGATTGGCAAGGGCCTGTGTTCTGATAAGGGAATGACGCGAGAGATCCGCTCCGTCAAGCGAAAGCAGTTTTTCGAAAAGTTTCACGGTGGCATAAGCGTCTCCCCCTGCCCGGTGCCTTTTATGGATATGGATGTCCAGTTCCCTGCAGATTTTTCCCAGGCTGTATGACCGCAATCCGGGAACAAGCCTGCGACTTAGCTTTACCGTACACAGTTGTTTCCTTTTGAATGTATATCCCAGTTGACGGAATTCCTCGCGGATAAAATGATAGTCAAATGACACGTTATGGGCAACGAATATTTTCCCTTCGGTGAGTTCCACAATCCTTGCGGCCACCTCATAGAATCTGGGGGCGTCGGCTACCATTTCATTGCTGATCCCTGTCATTGCCGTAATAAAGGGAGGAATAGGCCTTTCCGGATTGATCAGGGTGGTGAATTCCTCCCGGATCTCTTTCCCGTCGTGCACAAAAACGGCAATTTCTGTAATCTTGTCCCTGGTCAGACTTCCGCCGGTGGTTTCTATATCAACAATGGCATACAAGGCGGTGGCAGTTCGGGTATTATCATTTCTGCCCAAAATTAGTTAAATTTACTTTGAATAAAACCGTGTTTGTTATGCAGGAGTGTGTACAACAGATTTTTTACCTGAACGACCGGTTCCTGACCTGTGAAGGTTTCAGTAACGATTACGTGTACAGGGGCCGGTCATTGTACGAAGTGATTCGTGTAATGCAAGGAGTGCCGGTTTTTTTTGAAGATCACATGGAGAGGATGGAACACAGTGCTTTTATCTCCGGTATCCCTCTCTGGCTTTCTGCTGAAGAGGTGCGGGGAATCCTGGCAGAACTGGTGAAGAGGAATCAGGAACCGAACGGCAATGTCCGGGTGGTGTTCAATATTCAACCCTCCGGTTCGCAGCACTTTCTGGCATATTATTGTCCTCATTTTTACCCCACTCAGGATCAGTACCGGCAGGGGGTGGAAGTGATGGTGTATATGGCGGAAAGACAGAATCCTACTGCCAAGCTGCTGAATATGGGTTTGCGTCTTGAAGTGTACAAGGCAGTGATAGAGTCGGGGGTTTATGAAGCCCTGCTGGTGAACCGGCAGGGGCAGATCACGGAAGGAAGCCGGTCAAATGTATTCTTCATACGGGAGGGGAAACTCATTACCGCCCCCGACCACATGGTACTGAAGGGCATTTCCCGAAAATATGTGTTGCAGTTCCTGGAAAAGGAAGGGATCCCTGTATGCATGGAGCCTTTGCACCTGGATGAGCTGGAGAAAGCCGAAGCCGCCTTTCTTACCGGAACCTCACCCAGGGTATTGCCGGTGAACCGGGTGAGAAACCAATCCTTTAATACCGGCCACCCTCTGCTGATCACTGCTATGAAAGGATACGACCGGGCAGTTGATAATTATATAGAAAAACACAAAGAATAAACAGAATATGGCAAGCAGAAAAGAGCTCAAGCGGCAGATCAACCGGATGACATATGAACTGATATCTGATGCTTTTCAGGTCCTGCAAAGAAATCCCGACCTTGACCGCAGGCCGGTTATGGATGTTATAGGCGAAACCGTGGATGCAAGAAACCGCCTCATCGGGCAGGTGAATCATCCGGAAGCAGAGCAGGATACCGCCCAACGGAGAAAAGGTTACCGGAAGATCCGGGAAGAAATGGTGAAGCATTTCGACCGGTCGTTTACCCGTCTCAGTCAAATTTTGCAGGAGGATAAAAAGGAGTAATATGTCTGGTCACCGGCATTATACCATTCATGTGAGCGGCCGTGTACAGGGAGTGGGCTTCAGGTATTCGGCCATGCAGAAGGCGCGGGAATTGGATCTGAAAGGGTATGTACGGAACCTGCCCGATGGAAGTGTCTTGATCGAAGCCGAAGGAGAAATCGGTGCACTCGATCTTTTGGTGGAATGGTGCCGTCAGGGGCCGTCCTGGTCGAGGGTGGAAAGGGTGGAAGTTGAAAAACTGCCTCAGCAGGGATACACAGAATTCCGGATACGCTGATCATTGCTGTTCAATATCGGAATACACGGCCATGGTGACATAATCCACCACTTCCTGCGAAGGGATAATCTCTCCCGAATGTCCCCGGCGTAATATTCTGGTTTCCGGCCATTCATTCAGTTTCTGCGCATAGGCCAGCAAAGCCATGATGGGACCGAATCCGCACACGGAAATGTTATTTTTCTTTACCGTGCTATAGATTCCCTCTATATTCCCATTTTCTATCTGATCGATCACCATCTGATCCATTTTTTTTCCGTATTCGGGGCTGACATAATGCGAAAAATCGGACGAAGCAATCAGCAGGAGATGACGGTTCAGGATATTCTGCACCCTGATCAGTTCTTCGGCCACTTTCCGGGCATGCTGAGGGGTTTGCCGCGCCATGGAAACAGGAAGAATTCTGAATTTATAAGGAAGCTTGTATTGCAGAAAAGGGACCATTACCTCGGCCGAATGTTCGAATTTGTGCGCCAGGGCGCTGGATTCAAATTCCATCTGATCGCGGAACTCTGTATCTATTTCTGCAATCCCCATGGGCGTCTGCCAGGCATCGTTCTCATCCGATGCAATCTCAGGCCCTATGCCGTTGTGGTTGGGGTGCAGAATGACAATGGTATCGAACTGTTTCGGATGGTTTTTGATAAGTTCGAAAAAATGGATGGCTTCATATCCCGAAAAGACATAGCCGGCATGGGGTACTATTCCCCCGAACAAAACCGCAGGCCTGAAATCCTTCACAAAACGTTTCTCCTCTTTCAGATGGATGGAATGTAACAAATTGATCAGTTCATCCCTGCCGGAAGGATAAAATTTGCCTGCAACCGCTGGAATCCTCGTTTTCATGGGAATGGATTTTAATGATGTGCTATCACTTTCGTACCGCATTTGCCGCAACAGCCCCTGTTGTCCAACCCTTCTATCCTGATATGGTAACCTGTCCTTTCAATCAGCAGGTTTCCGCATTCCGGACACCAGGTGTTCCTGGTTCGGGGGGATCCCGCCATATTTCCCAGGTATACATATTTCAGCTCCTCTGAAGCCATTTCATAACACGCCAGCATGGTTTTCTCCGGGGTGGGTGGTTTATGCAATTTATACTGAGGGAAATACCTTGACAGATGCAGTACCACTTCTTCCCCCAGTTCAGTGGCAATCCATTTCACCATTTCCCTGAACTTTTCCGGTTGGTCATTCAGTCCGGGAATGATCAGGTTGGTGATCTCCAGGTGAGTACCCGAGCGGGCCATGGCTTCCAGATTCTTTTTCACCGGTTCCAGTCTGGCACCGGCATATTTTCTGTAAAATTCATTATCAAAGGCTTTCAAATCCACATTGAACGCATCCATCAGAGGGATCAGCTCCTGCAGGGGGTCCGGCTCGATGAATGCATTGGTCACCGCTACGTTCTTTTTACCCCTTTTATGCACCAGCCGTGCTGTATCTATCATCATTTCATAGAATACCACGGGCTCATTGTACGTGTATGCTATTCCGATGTTGTCTTTCGATTCAGCTGCCGCCTCGGCCAGCTCTTCCGGCAGGTGTTCCATCAGATTGCCAAAATCATCGGGCGATGACTGGGAAATATCCCAGTTCTGGCAGAAATCGCAATGCATATTGCAGCCTATACTTCCGATGGAAAGAATGGTTCGTCCGGGGTAAAAATGATAAAGGGGTTTTTTCTCCACCGGATCAATATGAACCGCCGAAAGCTTTCCATACGTTTCGGTTACCAGAGTTCCGTTAACATTCTTTCTTACCCTGCATATCCCCCTTTTGCCGGGTTTAATCAGGCACCGGTGGGGGCACAGCAAACAACGTACGTTTTCTGTACCTGCTTTTTCTGCGTACATTGCTTCCTTCTTCATGATCTTCCGCTTTTTGTCAATAAATCTTCGGGGGGCATTTTGACCGTTTATACTTCTGCCTGTCCGGACCAAAAGATAAAAAAAATAGGCATGAAAAAAAACTCCTTGCAGTTCCATGAAAATGTTTAAGAAAATATTCCGGAACATTCCCCGGTGCCGGCCGGTATTTTTCGTAAATAATTCTTATTTTAGGACTTCTTTTTTTAAGCCTTAAACGGAAATGCATGTTTCATCCAAAATAAGTGTAATCCCATGTACCGCGCATTTTTTATAAGCATAACCTTGGTTTTCATTTCATTTCTTTGTTCCTGCCGGCAGGGAATCCGTTCTGACCGTCCGGAAACGGAGGAACAGATTGCCGGAGCGGAGCAGCCTGCTATGCATAACAACCTTACAGCCGAAGAAATTGAAGAGGGCTGGGTATTGCTGTTCGACGGAAAAAGCCTGGATGCCTGGAGATCATTCGGTGCCGATTCCCTGGTGGGAGGCTGGGTGGCTGACGACGGCAATCTGGTTGCCCTGGGAGAAGGAAGCGACCTTTCGGGTGATATTATTACCCGGGAGAAATTCCGTGATTTTGAATTTTCTGTCGAATGGAAAATCAGTCCGGGAGGGAACAGCGGGATCATGTATCTTGTGAAGGAAGAGGGATATGATGTTCCCTATGCCACAGGGCCCGAATACCAGATTATTGATGATATCGGTTTCCCTGAAAAACTGGAACCCTGGCAGACCACAGGGGCCAATTATGCCATGCACCCGCCGGTCAACGCCAGGGTAAAACCAGTTGGAAAATACAACAAATCGATGATCCGGGTGAAGGACGGGTACGTTGAACACTGGTTAAACGGAGTGAAAGTGGTGGAATATGAACTGTGGACCGATAAGTGGAAGGAAAAAGTGGAACAGGGAAAATGGAAAGACTATCCCGGCTACGGAACAGCCCGGGAAGGCCACATATGTCTGCAGGATCACGGAAGCAAAGTATGGTTCAGGAATATAAAAATTCGTGAATTGGATTAGATGAAGCGGACATTCTTCGGACGTCTCCTGCTTTGTATGTCAGGCTGGTTGATTCTGTGTGCCGCGGCAGAGAGGCCTGCTGTAGGTGATAATGCCCTGCCGGATGAAAAAAACGGCTGGGTTTCGATGTTTAATGGGGCTGACCTGGACGGATGGCGGCAAGCCGGTGAAGGCAGCTGGTATGCCGAGAAGGGAGAACTGGTGGGAGAAAGCCTTTCGGGCAGCGCACCGGGTTTTTTATGTACCCGTGAACATTTTCTTGATTTTGAACTTTACCTTGAATTTTTCCCGGAAGAGGAATCGGCTGCCGGGATATTTTTCCGGTCAACCACCGACGGGAAGGAAATCATGGGCTGGCAGGCGGTGCTGGCTTCATCCCCTGATGATACATCGGGAATTCTGGAAACCCACGGCAGGGGCTGGCTGGAAACCCTGCCGCCCCACCGGGAAATATATCCTGTGTCAGGCAAATGGAACAAGTTTCGTATGAAAGTAAAAAAGAACCGTGTGAGGGTATGGCTGAACGGAAAGAGAATCATCAGACTGAAAGATGAAATGATTGAAAAGGGCAGGGGAGCCATTGCCCTTCAGGTTTTTCGGGCAGGCAGTGGAAAGATTAAATACAGGCATATTCGAATAAAAACACTTGATAAATAACTAATTCCTGCCGGCATGGTGGCCGGGAGTTTATGTTTGCTAACATTTAAACAATGGCGGGATGATGAACTGGAAGAATAATGTACAACTCACGTGGATGGTAGTGCTCAGGCTGCTGATCGGCTGGCATTTTCTTTATGAAGGGATTGCGAAACTGGCAAATCCGAACTGGACATCGGCATTCTATCTGCTCGACAGCCAGGGATGGTTTTCCCCGTTTTTCCATTCCCTGACGGTAAATTCCGATGTGCTGGCTACTGTGGATTTTCTGAATGTGTGGGGACTGATTTTTATCGGGTTGGGACTGATCCTGGGATTGTTTACCCGGGTGGCAACCATGGCAGGAGTTGTCCTGCTTGCTTTTTACTACCTGTCCCATCCACCGTTTGTTGGCCTGAAGTATGCCTCACCCATGGAAGGCAATTACCTGGTGGTGGATAAGACCCTGGTCGAACTGGCCGCCCTGGTGGTTCTCTATGTATTCCCCACGGGAAAGGAGATTGGTCTTGACCGCTGGGTGCTTGGGAAAAAGAAGAACAAAAAACAAATAAAATAGTCAAAAAACAGGAGAGCAGTATGGAAATGGAAAGTGACAACAAGGAAAACAGCCGTTCGGGGAAGGTACATCGAAGAGAATGGGTAAAAACCCTGGCCACTGTGCCGGTGCTGGGCGTTTTTGCCTATGCCTGGTACAGAAAACACCGGTATGACCGCCTGCTGAAGAAGAATATCTTCAGCGAGCTGAAAATGAGTACGAACCCGGTGCCGGCTCCTCCTCCCCTGAGCCAGGGGAAAACCCTCCGTCTGGGAATTATCGGCTACGGTATACGTGGGCCACATCTGGCCAGGGCAGCCGGATTTGCTCATCCTGCATGGATTGATGCGGTAAGGGATGCCGCTGCCCTCCATCCTTCCGATACCCGGTACCAGGATTTCCTGGCCCAGGATGATCTGAATGTGGTGGTTAACGGTGTTTGCGATATTTTCGATACCTACGGGGAACTGGCGGTGGAAGCAGGGGCAAATATTTACAGGGAGGGAACCGGCGGAAAAATGGGCGACGCCCCCCGGCGGTATAATAATTACAAAGAATTGTGCGCTTCCCCCGATATCGATGCCGTGATCATTGCCACGCCCGATCACTGGCATGGACCCATGACCATTGAAGCCGCCCGGAACGGGAAGCATGTTTACTGTGAAAAACCTATGACATGGACCGTTCAGGAAACCTATGAGGTGGTGAAAGCAGTGAAGGAGAACGGGGTTGTATTTCAGCTGGGCCACCAGGGAAGGCAAACCGAAAGTTACATCAAAGCCCGGGAAGCTATTGCAAAAGACCTGCTGGGCAAGATCACCCTGATCGAAGTAACCACCAACCGGAATGATCCCAACGGAGCCTGGGTGTATCCCATTCACCCCGATGCCGGCCCCGATACTATCGACTGGGAACAGTTTATCGGGCCTGCCCCCTGGCACGAGTTCAGCCTGGAAAGATTCTTCAGGTGGCGCTGCTGGTGGGATTACAGCACAGGCCTCTCCGGTGATCTGCTGACCCATGAATACGATGCCATGAACCAGATACTGGGACTGGGCATTCCCCGTTCAGCGGTTTCCTCGGGAGGGATCTATTTCTACAAGGACGGACGTACCGTTCCCGATGTGCTGCATACCGTGTTCGAGTATCCGGATAAAGACCTTACCCTGATGTACAGCGCTACTCTGGCAAGTCAGCGTTCCCGCGGCAAGGTGATCATGGGGCACGATGCCAGTATGGAATTGGGCGATACCCTGATCATCAAAGCCGACCCGGCCTCAACCCGGTATGCCGGGCAGATCAGAAAAGGAATGATCGATCCTTCTATTCCCATTTATACCTATACCCCGGGAACCAAACAGGTGGATGCTGTGACTTCCGCCACCGAGCAATACTTTGCCGGAAGAGGATTGTTATATACTTACCGGGGCGGTAAACGGGTGGATACAACACATCTCCATATCCGCGAATGGATTGATGCCATCCGCACGGGATCGCAAACCAGCTGCCATATCGATGCCGGCTTTGAAGAGGCCATGACTGCCCACATGGGAACTATCGCCTACCGGGAAGGCAGAAAAGTTTACTGGGATCCTGATAAACAAAAGATCATATGAGAAGGGTTTGTTTTTTTTACAATAAATTGATTAATTTTAAAGAATCGGCATTGCAGCCTGCCGTTGCTCATTGAACGAACCAACCAAATATACCGGAATTATGACACAAGAATACGAATCAAACAAGCTGTCCAGAAGAAGATTTCTGGCCAATTCGGCAGCTGCCGCTGCGGGATTCACCATTCTTCCCAGTTATGTGATCAGCGGACTGGGTCATACCCCGCCCAGCGACAAGCTGAACATTGCCGGCATCGGGGTAGGAGGAATGGGCTTTGCCAATTTGAAAGCCATGGAAACGGAAAATATTGTGGCTCTGTGTGACGTGGACTGGAAATACAGCCAGCGGGTATTTGAGCATTATCCAAAAGCCAAAGCCTATTGGGACTGGAGAAAAATGTATGACGAAATGGGGAAGAGCATCGATGCCGTGGTGATTGCCACAGCCGATCACACCCATGCCATCACTGCCGCCCATGCCATTACCATGGGCAAGCATGTGTATCTCCAGAAACCCCTTACGCATTCGGTGTACGAATCCAGGCTGCTGACCAAACTGGCTGAGAAATACAAAGTGGCTACCTCTATGGGAAATCAGGGATCGAGCGGTGAAGGAGTCCGTTTGATCTGCGAGTGGCTGTGGAACGGTGAGATCGGAGAGGTGACGAAAGTTGAGGCATTTACTGACCGGCCTATATGGCCCCAGGGCTTGAACAGACCCAGTCCCGGTATGTGGGTGCCTGAAACCCTGAACTGGGACCTTTTCATCGGGCCCGCTCCCATGCGTCCGTATCATGAACTGTATACCCCCTGGAACTGGCGGGGATGGTGGGATTTTGGTACGGGCGCCCTGGGCGACATGGCCTGCCATATTCTGCATCCTGTGTTCGTGGGGCTGAAACTGGGATATCCTACCCGGGTACAGGGAAGTTCCACACTCCTGCTGACCGATTGTGCTCCCAATGCCCAGATGGTCAGGATTATTTTCCCGGAAAGACAAAAGTACGGGAAACTGAAACTGCCCGAAGTGGAGGTGACCTGGTATGACGGCGGATTACAGCCTATGAAGCCCGAAGGCTGGCCCGCCGGCCGGGATATGAACGACGCCGGTGGTGGAGTGATTTTCCACGGAACCAAAGACAAGCTTATCTGCGGGTGCTACGGGAAAGACCCCTGGCTCCTTTCCGGAAGAGTGCCCGATGTGCCCAAAACCATCCGCCGGGTTCCCGACGAGAACCATGAACAGGACTGGATCAGGGCCTGCAAGGAAAGTCCCGAAAACCGCGTGGAAACAGCTTCTCCATTCAGTGAAGCGGGCCCGTTCAATGAAATGGTGGTGATGGGCGTG
Organism: Bacteroidales bacterium; assembly: GCA_049975425.1. Lineage (GTDB taxonomy): Bacteria > Bacteroidota > Bacteroidia > Bacteroidales > VadinHA17 > HyVt-105. The sequence continues at coordinate 100,063 of JBNGDI010000003.1, read as the reverse complement.
CTGGCTGTCAGATTGCAGGGCCTGAACAAGGAACTGCTGTGGGACGGACCCAACATGACCTTTACCAATATCGGCGAACACGAAACCCTTCGGGTGGTGGTCGAAGATGGCTTCCAGATACACGATGGACATCCAACATTCGATAAGAAATGGACCGACCCGCTTCCGGCAAAAGAATATGCCGCCGAACTGGTGAAACATACATACCGCAACGGCTGGTCATTGCCGGATATGCCATAAATACCGATTATTGTAAACTACAAAAATCCAACCACCTATGAAAACAAAAGGAATACTCATGATGCTGACTGCAGCTTTCGCGCTGTATGGAATTTCCTGCAAGTCGACCGGTAAAAAAACCGGCGATGAAGAAGCTCCTGAACAAGCAGCTATGGAAGCTCCGGCCGACAATACACTTTCCCAGGCTGAAATGGAAGAAGGCTGGATGCTTCTTTTCGACGGTACTTCAACCAACGGCTGGAGGGGTTACAATAAAGATAGTTTCCCCGAAACAGGCTGGACGATCGAAGACGGTGCACTGAAATGCATCGGCAGCGGTGAAGGCGAAGCCGGTGGTCAGGGTGGAGACATCATTTACGACCGCAAATTCAAGGATTTTCACCTGAAGCTCGACTGGAAGATCTCGGAGGGCGGAAACAGCGGTATCTTTTACCTGGCCCAGGAAATACCCGGAACGGAAATATGGAAATCGGCTCCTGAAATGCAGGTACTTGACAATGAAAGACATATTGATGCAAACCTGGGGAAAGACGGAAACCGGAAGGCCGGCTCGCTGTACGACCTCATCCCTGCCAAACCCCAGAATGCCAAACCTGCCGGAGAATGGAACCATGTAGAGATTATCGTGTACCAGGGTACCGTGGTACATAAAATGAACGGTGAACAGGTGCTGGAATACCACCTGGGAACACCCGACTGGGAAGAACTGGTGGCCAACAGCAAGTTTGCCGAGTATGCTGAGTTCGGCAAGTACCGCGAAGGGTACATCGCCCTGCAGGATCATGGTAACGATGTATGGTTCAAAAACATCAAGCTCAAGGAACTTTAACCCGTTCACAAACATTGGAAAGGCCGGCAGGGCATGTCCATGACAGGCCGCACCGGCCTTTCACATTTTAAAATAACAACCATGCCTCAAAACAGAAGAAAATTTCTTTCCAGCACTGTGCTGGCGGGAACGGGCCTGATGATAGCTCCTTCCCTTTTGTCTGCCTGCCGGGGCCGTAAAAACCCCCTGTTTAGAATCTCTCTGGCACAATGGTCGCTGCACCGTACCTTCTGGGATAAGTCCCTTGACAAGGATCCACTCGATTTCCCTGTCATAGCCCGGCAGGATTTTGGGATCGAAGCGGTGGAGTATGTTAACCAGTTCTATCCGGGAAGGGCACGTGACGAAAAATACCTGGCCGAACTGAAAAAACGCTGTGAAGGGGAAGGAGTAACCAGCCTGCTGATCATGTGCGACAATGAAGGAAACCTGGGCGATCCCGACGAAGAAAAACGCCTCGAGGCCGTTACCAATCACCATAAATGGGTGGAAGCAGCTGCTTTTCTGGGTTGCCATTCCATCAGGGTGAATGCCCGCAGCGAAGGGTCGTATGAGGAGCAGATGAAGCTGGCTGCTGACGGCCTGAGGCGACTGTGTGAATACGGCGACCGGTATAACATCAACGTGATTGTGGAAAATCACGGAGGCCTTTCCAGCAATGCCAAATGGCTTTCCGAAGTGATGCGGACGGTGGATCATCCCCGTGTGGGGACCCTTCCCGATTTCGGAAACTTCAGAATTAGTGCCGACGAGGAATATGACCGCTACCTGGGAGTGAAGGAACTGATGCCCTGGGCAAAAGGCGTTTCTGCCAAATCCCATGAATTCGATGAGGAGGGGAATGAGATCCATACCGATTTCTATCGAATGCTCGGCATTGTCAAAGATTCGGGTTACAGGGGATATATCGGTATTGAATACGAGGGAAGCGGGCTGGATGAGTATGCCGGCACCCGGGCTACGAAAGCGTTGCTGGAAAAAGCCATTCTGTCGGTTTCCTGAACCCCGCGGCCGGATCAGATAAATAGCCTTCCGCTGGACGGGGGATAAAGGGTGCAGGGAGGGTCTCCCTGGAATATTTTGTGTGTGCTGATATCCATCATGCTCAGAGGCCCGGTCCAACCTGCCCCCGTATCCATCAGCCAGATTTCAGCCACTTTGATGGGACGGTCGCTGCCATACCGGAGGGTGGGAGTGTGTCCAACATACACCTCGGTAAATCCGGTAAGCCTGGCATCTTTGTTTTGCCCGGCCAACTCCATGGCATGCTGTATCAGCTCGCGGTTCCATACCAGCATATCGGTATCGTGTTCTTCCAGGGGTGTTCCGGGATCAAACCCTCCGTGAACGAATAGCCGGTTGTTTTCCAGGAAAAACGGCCGGGCATTTTTCAGCAACTGCCGGTGCGGTTCAGGCATGCCCTCCGGATAGGCCTTTACACAGGCCATTCCCCCCTGCATAAGCCATGCCTGCGATGGGTTCCCTGTCCTGATCCATTCCAGTGCCCACAGGTCGTGGTTGCCCAGAATATACACCAGATGGGGAAGGGACGAAAGGGTTTCCATCACCCCGGCCACATCCGGCCATCCGTCACAGGCATCGCCCAGGCAGATCAGCCGGTCTGCCGAGGCATCAAATCCCGCTCTTTCGAAACATTGCTGAAGGGAAAGAAACGCTCCGTGTATGTCGCCAATAACAAAAGTTCTGTTCATTGTGATGACGATTCTGAAGAATCATTCCTGCCAAGAATACGGGCAACCGTTTCCTTCATTCTTACATAATGGCTTCCTTCCCAGTATATTTTCCCGCACCGTGTGCAACGGGAATAAGCCTGAACGTATTTCCCGGTAAGGGGCGGGATCTGTTCCTCCACTTCCTGCCGCCTGACCGCAGCGATGGTTCCGTTGCATGCCATGCATCTGCTGAAAGGCTTCGCCTGGGAATACAGGTCGAAATGATCCAGCACCTCCTTTAACTGTGTCATGGGTTGCTGGGAGCGAAGCCAGTACCCATGGGTCAGGTTTTTGTGCTTCAATAACCCCACATCGCGTGTGAGCAGGATGCGCTTTTCCTTTACGCTTCGTTCCGCAATTTCCCGGTCATCGTAATCTTTTTCATAAACGGTATCGAAACCGAAAAGGCGCAGGTACCTGGCCAGCTTGCCCAGGTGCACGTCCAGAATGAAACGACTGATGCGCAGGCCCCGGTCGCGTAAGCCGGTGACACCCTTTATATCAATGCTTTCAAAACAGGGATAGACCGATACATATTCCCCGCCGGTCAGCAGGCAGGAAAAATCCACCGGTCGGCCGTTCACCAGGATGAGGTCTACTTCCGTATGCGGTACTCCCATACTTTCAATGGTATCTTTTACCGATGGGGTTCCCGTGAAGGAATGGGTAAAAGCCTTTTTTTTCCTCCTATCAGGAAGGAAGTCGTTCAGTTCTTCATAAAACCGGAATGTGGCCTGTCTGTTCATAAGCCGGTTGTTTCCCGGAAAAGGAAGGCCGGTGACCGGAGGGCTTGCATGGCGAAAAGGAGAAAAACCCCGGTATGGCAGCCTTTATCAGGATGAGGCCTGATCCGGATTTCCTTCCAGGCCGATTTCTCCGGCCACTTCCCGCATGCCCATGATCGTGTCGGTGATCAGGTCACCCAGGTCTACTCCCAGCATTTCTGCCCCTTTTTCTATAACGGAACGGTCTACCCCGGCTGCAAAGCGTTTGTCTTTCCATTTCTTTTTTACCGATTTGGCTCCCATGTCCATGACCGAACGGGAGGGCCTTACCAGCGCAGAAGTCACAACCAGACCCGTGAGCTCGTCAACGGCAAATAGTACTTTTTCCATGAGCGATTCAGGTTTGACATCGGTAACGATGCCCCATCCATGGCTCAGTACGGCACGGATATATTCTTCCGGCCATTGGTATTCCCTCAGGATCTCTTCCGTTTTTTTGCAGTGCTGGTCGGGATATTTCTCGTAATCCAGATCATGCACCAGCCCGATAATTCCCCATTTTTCTTCATCCTCCCCGTACTTCCTGGCCATGTACCGCATCACTCCTTCCACTGCCAGGGCATGTTTGGTTAGACTTTCCGATTCATTGTACTGCCTGAAAAGTTTCCAGGCTTCTTCGCGGGTAGGTGCCTGAGATGGTTTCATGGTATGTTGTTTGTTTATCGCAAAATTAATGAAAATCTGCCGGCATGGAAAACAGGATACGATGCAGCCGGTTGATAAAAAAAGTAAAAAAATATTAATATATTTAAATATAATATAATAAATATTAAAATATATATTAATATTATTAATATGATAATAAATAATATGTAAAAATAATTAAATTTATTGCAGAGCCATCTCCACACCGGCCAGTGCATGGAGGGTGGTTGTATCGAACAGGGGCAGGGGTGAATGTTCCTGTTTTACCAGGAGGGGAATTTCGGTACAGCCCAAAATAATACCTTCCGCACCGCGTTTTTCCAGTGATCCGATCACCCGTATGAATTTTTCCCGGGAAGGTGTCCATATTTTCCCGGTTACCAGTTCCCCGTATATGATACGGTGTATCTCCTCCCTTTCCTCGGGGGTGGGGATGATCACATTCAGGTCGAACCGTTCGTCCAGGCGTTTCCGGTAAAAATCCCCTTCCATGGTGAACCGGGTACCCAGCAGTCCCACCGTGTGGATTTGTTTTTGAACGATCGCCTGGCCGGTGGCATCGGTGATATGAAGCAGGGGAATGCTGATGGCCTTTTCAACCGCGGGTGCCAGCCGGTGCATGGTATTGGTGCAGATCAGGAGCAGTGCGGCACCCGCCTGTTCCAGCCTCCGGGCCTGTTTTACCAGCATGGATTCCATCCGGTCCCATGCATCCTGGTGCTGAAGTTTTTCTATTTCCTGAAAATCAAAAGAATACAACAGGACCGATGCCGAATGCGATCCTCCCAGGCGGCGGTTGGTCTCTTCGTTGATAATCCGGTAGTATTCGGCGGTTGATTCCCACGACATGCCGCCCAGCAACCCGATTGTTTTCATTGTTTTCGTTCTGTTATTCCTTTTTTACATTATTTCATCCGGGGTATTCAGCCGGAAAAGGATCTGTTTCTGTCCGACTTCCACAGAAAGGACCCCGAGCACAACCAGATGCGCCAGGGTGTTCTCGGCACTGTTGCGGGTGAGGGTGGCCAGCCGGCAGAACTGGGTTTGGGTAATGGTATCGTTTTTTTCCAGCCATTCGATCAGCATTCTTTCCTTGCGGGTGTATTTGATGCTGAGGCCGTGTTTCCTGTTTTCCAGATTCCATATTTTAAGGATCACCCTGGCAGCCACCAGGTTCTGATCATTAACCCTGATGAAAGCCTTCCAAGGGCCCTGTTCTGTGGGAGCCAGCACGGGTTTTGCCGGGGCTTCGGGGATGATCGTTTCCAGAACGGTTTTTTCATTTACCTTCCATTTCTTTACTTCGAAGGATACTTCCGGACGGCAATACAACCGGGCCGCTGCTTCCAGCATGTAATATTCTTCTTCGGTTTTTACCCCCGAAACATTTCCATTGTCTTTAATCCCGATCAGAAGCCTGCCTCCGCGGGTGTTGGAAAAAGCGGAAAGGGTCCGGGCAATTTTTCTGGAATCGGTAATGCCGTATTTGAAATCCAGCTGCTGGTGCTCTCCTTCCCTGATCAGTTGATGAATGTAATGGCTCACACCCGAAAATGTTTGTCCGGCCCCGGGCGTTGTTGTTATTCCTTCAGAAAAACTGCATGTTGCGTGAAGGATTCTTCTCTGTAATGCAAAATATATACCCCGGGTTCCAGGGTTCGAAGATACAAAGTATAGCTGTTTTTTCCATAAACTGGTTCCATGTTCCCGGTGATCCTGACCCTCCCTGTTATATCGGTTACCAGAAAAACCACCGGGTTACTTCCTTTAGCAGTGAATGTGATGTGCAGCATATCCTGTGCCGGTTGCGGGAACAGGAACAGTCCGGGCTGGCTTTGCACAGGACTTGTGTATCCGGGCGACAGGTTTTCGAGAATGATCCGGCAGGAGTCGTTTGCCGGGTACCAGTCGTGCGGATACCCTGCAGAGGCTGTCAGTTCATAGCTTCCCACGGGCGACAGGTCGACCGTACCTGTAAATTCATGCCAGCAGGTATCGCCGGGCTGTATGGTTTCTGTTATGAGTTCCGTTACCGGGGTGCCCCGGTCGACGGCATAGCTTACCGGAATATCCCGGAGCGGAATGCTGCTGTGGTTGACCACGCCGATGCAGATACTTTCATCCGTACCGAGTATGGAATCGTTTTCCGGATAGCGGAATCCGGCTGTTTCCAGATCGACATGTGCTGCTTTGCTTCCGGAAGGCAACACCACGTAGTCGATCCAGGCCCGGTCATCACCCGCGCTCAGGGAGCCGTCTTTGGAGTAGGCCCAGGTCAGGGTATGGACCCCCTCCGGCAGGGGAGAGGTTTCAGCTGCCCAGTCCGTTTCACCCGACCATTGCTCGACCAGGATGTCGTCCAGGTGAAACTCCAGAAAATCGTATTTCTGTTCTGAAGACACCTTCCTGAAAAAGAGAAGATCTCCGTTTTCCTGGTTTTCAACCACCAGGCGCAGTGATGAAATCCCGCTGTGTTCTGTTGTGGGGGAACTGGCGGAATACCTGCCTTCAACCGGCAGATCCGGCGTGATCATCCAGTGCCCGGCATCCCCTGTAATCCAGGGGAATTTGTCGAAACCTGCCGTTTCAAAATCCTCACAGGGATGGCCCAGCGATTTGTACCAGGTGCCGAGCAGGGTATCGCCCGCTTCGATATGCCTGAGCCGGAAGGGAATCATAGGATCGGTAACGCTGGTTGCGGCTTCCATACGGAATACCAGTGTCAGCGAATTTCCGGCGGCCAGGGCAGGAAGGTGAACCGTATCCTGCAGGAATGTGACAGGTTTTCCGTGTTCGGGATGTGTTTCCAGAAAGAATGTCGACTGACCTGCCGCGTCGTGCCCGGTATTCCGGATGACCACGTGAAAATTCATGGTTTCTCCAGGGTCGAGCTGCCCGTTTCCGTTTCCTGTAATGCTGTCGTTCCACCATACCTCTGTTACCTCCAGCGAAGGGGCATTGACTGTTATTTCCGCATAATATTTCCATGAACCCCTTGTGCTGTCGGTGAGGGTGATTACCAGGGGAATAGTGTACCCGTCGGGGATCATAGTATCGGTTTCTATGTCAAATTCTGCCTCCAGCGGCTGATTATCGGGAGTGATCGTTTCCGGGAACACCCAGATGCTGTCATGCAGTATGATGAGGGGTTCATCCGCTGACAGACGCGCCGTTACCGGATACCCGCCGGTTATGCCGGGGTTATCCAGGCCGGCCAGTACAGTGACCTGTTCTCCCGCCTCCACTGTCTGGTTCCCGTTACCGGTGGTCTCATCGGCGGTGAGCGTTCCGGCCATTCGGTGCACAGCCCGTGGGAAGATGATCCTGTCGATCCAGGCCCTGTCACTGCCGTTGGTGGTGTTGTAATCTTTGGAATAGGTGAATTTCATAGTATGCAGACCGGGGGGAACCGGGATCTCCGCCTCATCCCAGGGTACCTCACCCGACCATTCTTCCTTCATCAATCCGTCAATATATATTCTCAGAAAATCATAATGATATTCCGATGATATCCGGCGGAGGAAAACGATGGTATCATTTTCAGGGAAGTACAGGGTCAGTTCCATGCCGGATGACTGGCCGTGGGTAATGGCTCCCGATTGCAGTGAGAAACGGCCTTCTCCGGGCTGTTCGGTAGTCAGCTCCCAGGGATGAACAGGATCGTTTTGCCAGGAGAACTGGAACAGGTCACCCGTTTCAAAGTCTTCGTATGGGATCCCGGCATACCGGGAGAGACCGGATTCAGTTCTGTAGTATTCAGATCCCCAGGTAATTAAAAATTCGGCCAGACTTCCCTGCTCCAATTCCGCTGCGGCCACGAGCAGGAAAGAGGCATGAACTGTTTCGCCGGGCTCCAGACTGTCGAAAGAAACTGTTGCAGAACTGAGAAGACTGATATCATTTCCCGGTTGAATGCTTAAAACAGGGTGCTGGAGCGATCCGGGACCCTGATTACCCGCCTGCACCTCTAATTCAAAAGTTTCTCCGGGGTCGATCCGCCGGTTCAGATTGCCCTGCAGGGAGTCGTTGATCAGTATCCTTTCGATGAACGGATCGGGTGTATGAACCACCAGGTCGATGAAATGTTCGAATACCCGCTCATTCTGATCGGTGGTGACCAGTTTGAAGCGGACGGGGTGCTCGCCGGGGACTTTTTCAGCCACCTGGAAGCGGAAGGCGGTATCCAGGGTGACGGAAGTCTGGCCGGGCAGCGAAGGTATCGTATCCAGTGAATCGATAAGGCTGATCAGGGTGTCGGGTGTATGCAGGCTGAGATGAACCGGAGCGGCTTCTTCCGTGCCGAGATTCCGAAGGGTGATTCCAAGCCTTGACTCTTCGCCCGGATTCAGCATTCCGTCGTTGTTCCCGAATGTATCATGTACATGCCAGGTTTCCAGGGACAGGAAGACAGAATCTGGATCGACGACCATCAGGGTATCAAACAGAGGCTGGCGGTTCTGTGCCGTGATCACAAGATCCAGGGTATCGGTCTGTGTAAGGGATTCGAAACGCAGAACAGCCAGACCATCTTCTCCGGTATGGGTGGCTGCCAGCAGTTGGGTATCCGACGAAAGGGCTGCATACGCTCCGGGGAGGGTCAGCACGTTAAGATAAGATGTACCGGCGGGCACCTGGTTATGAAAGGAGGCGGTGAGTGGTTCGGGCACGGAAAAATACGGCATGAGGGATGGATCGCCCATGAGATGGTAAATTTCCCAGTAGTATTTTGCGTAGCGCGGACTGCCTTCCAGAACGGCCATATTCCCCGCAAATACCATCTGTCCCTGTGCAGGTGCCCAGGAGTGTTCCGATTCGTTTCCTTCATGGAAAACCTTGTCGTACATACCCGGGCCGGTTTCTTCATACAGGGGATGGGATACAATGTTACCCACCCCAACAGCCCAGTAATAGTCCTCGTCCCAGTATGAATCGTTGCTGCATCCGATGTACCCCAGGGCTCCTTTTTCCGGGGCACGAAGAAGGGCTTCCCCCAGGCAGGCGTAATTTTCCATGCGGTTGGTGGCGCAACCGTTCCCTATCATCAGTGGGTAGCGGTGTGCATTGGTCAGAGAGGGGATATCGGATATACTGAATACGGGATTCTCCCACCGGTCGTACTGCCCGTGCCCGGTATAATTGACAAAACCTATGCCGTTTCCGAGGTGCGTTTTGATGACTTCCGATACAGAACCCGATTCGGGATACAGGTATGTATGGGAAGTGATGCCATGGGCACTGTTGATGTAATAATCTGTAGCGTAACGGATCTGACCGTTTCCGTGCAGGGAAGCGTAAGTGTTATCCACTCCGGCGATCATGACTGCTTCATCCAGAAAAGAAGGATCGGGGAAGAGATATTGCTCGTATTCAAGGGTTTTTTCAACCTGGGGTATAAGTTCCTCTACAGTATTGGCGGAAAAACGTCCGTAAAACAGTTCGGGAAGGTAATCTCCCTCGCCGTCGTAACAGGCATAATACAGGTCGGTTATATGACCGGTGCCGGCCGAGGAAGGGATCTGATCCACATCGCCTACAATAAGGAGGAAGCCCGGCGGGGCGGTTCCTGCAGGCGGGTTATGATACAGCTGGCTGAGGCTGGTTTTGAATTCTTCAGGCGTGTTGCCGGTTTCCGGTTTTCCGATGTACATTTCAATGACCCTGAACCCTTTTTTTGTTTTCCATTCCACCAGGGGGGCCAGGGCATCACGGAACAGACTGTCGGCCAGAATAACGTAGGTTTCTGACACGGGCTGTTCTTCCGTTTTTACGGCCGGAGCTTCATAATTCAGTGATTTTTTCAGCAGGGGCTCGAACAGGGGGGAATAATATTTTTTCTTTTTATTCCTGGTCAGTATGTGATTGGGATGAATAAAGCGGATTGCAAATTCCAGCCGGGTATAAAACACCAGAAGATGCTTTACCGCATGGTACTTAAAAGGCGAAACCGTTACCCTTGCCAGCCGGCTTCCCCGCATAATGCCCAGGGGTTCAACCCTTATGAGGCTGTCACCCGCAAAACGGTTTTGCCCGTATGCCAGGCTGTCGAAAAGAAACTGCCTGTGCAATCTTCCGGTGTCTTTCCGTATGCCGGGCTGTGATGGATAGAGGGGGTGCGGGTATCCTTTCTCCGTTAGCGGGATGATCAGGGAGTCTTTTGCCAGTATTATGATCTCCAGCGCTGCTTCCTGCGGTATCTCCACCGTAGCGCGAACAACAGGCAGTTCGGGTTTGCCCGGCCGGTCATTGGGCAGGTAACCCGGTATCCGGATCCGGGTAAAGGGATTTCCGGCTGCTTCCACGGTACTGAAGCCGATTTCGACCGGAAGGTTTTCTATGATTAACGCTTCGGGGGTGGATGAGAGAAGCCGTAGGGTATGTTTTTCAGAAACTACCTGGGAAAGCAGGTCGTTCGGATATGTTACAGCAGCAGACCAGACGAACAGGAAGATTCTCAGTATTCGTGTGCTGATATTTTCAGACCATGGATTCACCCGGCAGAGATATGATTTTTATTATACGGAAAAAAATCCTGGGGAGTTTTCTCCGGGAAAATTAAGCATTTTTCGACTGAACGGGAAAGAAAAACACCGGTCAGATTCAGCTGATCCTGAGGGAAACCCCTGTTGGCCGAAACATCAGAAAGGAAAATACTTTTTTAATAAGATTTCTGATTGTATATTTAACTTCATATTTTATGTAATCCGATCGGGTTTTTCCTATGAAACATACTCTGCTTCTGATGGTTCTGCTGTGTCCGTTCTTTACTGTCCGGTCGCAGATCAACAGAAACGGTTTGCCCATGGTAACCAATTACACTCCGGCCATGATGAGCGCTGCGGAGCAAAACTGGGCTGTTTTGCAGGACGACCGGGGGGTGATCTATCTGGGGAATAACGATGACGGGGTGATCGAGTATGACGGGAAAACGTGGCACAAGATCAGCCTTCCGAATAATTCTTCCGTCAAATCACTGGCCAGGGACAACCGGGGGACGATTTATGTCGGAGCCATCGGAGAATTCGGATACCTGGAACCCGATGAACTGGGAAGAATGACCTACCGTTCCCTGATCGGGAAGCTCGATTCTTCCCACCGGGGATTTGCCCAGCATGTGTGGAGAACATTCTGCCAGGGTGATTCGGTTTTTTTCAGTGCTGCCGAGAAATTGTTCATATACGATCATGATTCGGTACGCGTGCTATCGCTTCCTGATGCCAGCAATTTCAGTTTCGGGATCAACGGCCGGGTATTCATCGGCAATTATGTGAAGGGTTTGCTTGAACTGAAGGGAGATTCTGCCATTACGGTTCCGGGGGGTGATTTCTTTATTCATAAAAACATTTTTGTTCTGTTGCCGTGGGTGGATAGCCAGTTATTGGTGGGAACAGGTTCCAGCGGGTTATATTCTTTTGATCTCCAAACCGGTGAGGTTGGAAAGGATCTCATCGATCCGGCGGTGAACGAGTTGTTCAAATCGGGAACCCTGTACCACGGTGTGCCCCTTGCCGGAGGATGGTATGCTTTTACCACACTCTATAACGGGGCCATCATACTGGATGAAAACCTGGAAGCGGTGAACCACCTGACCGGAGAAAACGGACTTCAGGATCATACCATCATTTCGGCATATACCTGTGAGGATAACACACTTGCCTCGCCTCTGTGGCTGGCCATGAATGAAGGCCTAACCCGGGTGGATTATCACATTCCTGTCAGAAAGTTTGATGAACTGTCGGGCCTGAAAGGGTTTGTGATGGATATTATCCGGTTCCGGGGAGTGCTGTATGTGGCTACGTTCAACGGGGTATATGCCATCAGGGAAGGATCACTTCCGGTTCCGGTCCTTTACGGAGGGGATCCCATCAATGAGGCCTGGTCTTTTGCCCGGTGGAAAAATCCCGGCAACGGCAAAGAACATCTTCTGGTGGGTTCCCTTGGTGGGATATACGATATTACCGACGAAAAACGGGTGATATGGTTTGACCGGCAGGTGAGGGGAAAGGTGGATGAGGACGCTATCATTCCCGCTTTCCGTCTGCATGTGGATCCCGATTTTCCTGATTATTTACTGGTTGGCGACAACGGAGGGCTCAATGTGATCAAATACCGGAACGGTGCGTGGTGGTATCATAAGGTGCAGGGGATCATGAACGAAGTGCGGAGTATCGCTTTTGATCCCGACGGTTCGGTGTGGGCAGGTACCTATGTGAACGGGATTTATCATTATTCTTTTCAGAACGGTGATACAACGCTGGTTCATTATACAACCGATGACGGCCTGCCCATGATGAAAGAAAACGAAATATTTTCCTATGGTGATGGGTGGAGGCTGGCTACCCGGGAGGGGATTTACCGCTTCAACAGGGAAAAAGATGTGTTCGAGCCCGATACCGGTTTCCCTGAACCGATGCATAACGGCCGGTACGGAGTTTTCCGTGTTAAAGCCGACAGGGAAAATAATTACTGGGTATTCCTGTATCAGGTGACTGCCGAGGAAAGGATACATAAAGTGATGAAGATCAATCCATCGGATGATTCTCCGGGCTGGAATGTTGATAGTGTGTCACTGGCCCGTTTTGACCGGTGGGTAGATGCTATCTATCCCGATCGTGACAGTGTGGTGTGGTTCGGACGGTCTGATGGTTTGTTTTCTTTCGATGAAAAACTGGCAAGGAAGTTTCACCCGGAACAGCAATATTATGCCCAGCCCTTCCATACCCTGATACGGAGGGTAAGGGTGAATCAGGACAGTGTGGTGTTTTACGGTTCCAATTTCCGTGTCAGTGAAACAGGAGAGCGGATTGTAGGACCGGAACAGAATGAGGAATTCAAATATGTTTTCCCCTTCAGTTTCCGGAATCTTGATATTGAATGGGTGGCGCCGTTTTTCGAAGAATTTGAAAAGATAGAGTACAGTTACCGTTTGCTGGGTTCCCAGCAGAGCGAATGGTCGGCCTGGAGCAGGGTGACAGGCTTCCCCTTCTATAACCTGGCTCCGGGGCATTATACTTTTGAGGTAAAAGCCCGGAACATATACGGGTATGAAAGTGAGGTTGCCTCATTTGCTTTTGTGATTCAGCCGCCCTGGTACCAGACCGTGGTGGCTTTTCTGGGATATATCGTTCTGGCGGTATTGCTGGTTACCCTGATTGTGCGTTTGAATGCCCGCCGGCTGGTGAGGGAAAAGATCAGGCTGGAAGGTATTGTGGCGGAACGTACGGCCGAAGTGGTGAAGCAGAAAGAGGAAATTACCGACAGTATTCATTATGCCAGCCGTATCCAGCAGGCGTTGCTTCCATCGGTACGGATCCTGGCCGAGCATTTTCCCGAACACTTTATATATTTTATCCCCAGGGATATTGTAAGCGGCGATTTCTACTGGATATCACAGAAGGATGAAAAAATTGTGGTGGTAGCCGCCGATTGTACAGGTCACGGAGTGCCCGGAGCCTTCATGAGCATGCTGGGTATTTCCTTCCTGAATGAGATTGTGAATATTTTTCATGTTCTGGAACCCGACAGCATCCTGAACCAGCTCAGAGAGCTGGTGATGAGCTCCCTGAAACAAACGGGCAAGGAAAACGAAACAAAAGACGGAATGGATGTGGCGGTGCTGGTATTTGACAAGGGGAAACAAAAGGTAAAGTATGCCGGGGCTTACAATCCGCTCTATATGGTAAGGCCGCTTACCGGGAGTGAAAAGAAAAGGAAGCCGGAACAGGTGAAAGGATTTGAGAAGAATAACGGGGATCTGAAAAACGACCGGTATATTCTGAAACAGATCAGGGCTGAAAAAATGCCCATCGGGATCTCAGCCAAGGAACAGAAACCCTTTACCTGCCATACCCTTACTTATCAACCCGGATATTCCTTTTATATCTTTTCCGACGGGTATGTTGACCAGTTCGGCGGGCCGGAAGGGAAAAAATTCCTTTCCAGGAACCTGAAACAGCTCCTGCTGGATATCCAGGATGAGGGAATGGATGAACAGTACCGGGTAATCGACCGTACGTTCCATGAATGGAAAGGAACGCTGGATCAGGTGGATGATATCATTATGATCGGGATCAGGGTGTAAGGATTATTCCTCAAAATAATGTTTCAGGGCACCAAAGTAATACCTCTTCCAGCCTTTTTCCATTTCTTCCATTTCACTGTTGGGCACATGCGTGTGCTCCAGCCTGATGCGGGTGCCTTTCTTTTCTTCATACAGCCTGATGGTTACCACCGATGATTTTTCCTGTTCGCCGAAGTACCATTCCTGCTGTATCATCCGGTTTTTTTCAAAATTCAGATTCCGGCCGGTAATGTCTCCCTCCCATAACTCGAACTCACTGCCTTCTTCTTCCGACATACGGGCCGGATAACCCGACCACAGTTCAATGGCAAACGGATTGACCAGGGCGTTATAGATATCCTCTGCCGGGGCTTTGATAAAATGCTCCTGCTTGATTGTTCCCATAGAAAAAACCTTTCTCCAGGTAAAGATAGAAAGATAGAAGGAAATACTGTTCGTGACGGGGAGACGAAATATTATTTGTAACCAGTTCAAATTATTCTGCAAATAACACTAAAACAGCATGATAGAAAAAGAAAGACACATGATTGGGCAATTCTGAACTGATGAAAACGTTTTTTATATAAATTTCCGCCATAATATGCAGGTTGATAAATAAATAAATAAGAACATGGATAGAAGGAATTTCTTTAAATCGGCAGCCCTGGGGGTTTCCGGAGTTATGATGGGAAAGACGGCGCTGGCCTCTTCAGGGACTCAGACGGAAAGCAAACTGGTTTACCGGACCCTGGGACGGACCGGTCTGCAGATTCCGGTGGTGAGCATGGGGGTAATGCGTGCTGATAATCCGAACCTGGTACGTGCCGCCATGGAAAAAGGCGTGACGCTGTTTGACACGGCCCACGGCTACCAGCGGGGCAATAACGAAAGAATGCTGGGGGAGGTGTTCAAGGATTATCCGCGAGATTCGTTCATTGTGGGCACCAAGGTGGGTCCGACAGGAAAGGACCGTCAGACCGGCGATTTAACTTCAGACACCGATACGGAGGAATTTGAACGGATGTTCCACATCAGCCTGGAGAGGCTGCGGATGGATTATGTGGACATTCTGTACGTGCACGGACTGTCGAGCAGGCAGTCAGTTACTTTTGAACCCCTGCTGAAAAAACTTGAACAGATCAAAAAAGAAGGGAAAGCCCGTTTCATTGGCTTTTCAACCCACCAGAACATGCCCGAGGTGATTGATGAAGCGGCTGAAAGCGGTTTTTACGATGTGGTCCTTACTTCGTATAATTTTCAGATGGCCGACTGGAAAGAGATGAACAATGCACTGGAAAAAGCAGCAGCAGCAGGCATCGGTCTGATCGCCATGAAAACGATGGCAGGTGCTTTTTTCGATAACGACCGCACCCGGCCCATCAATGTGAAAGCCGCTCTGAAATGGGCGTTGCTCAATCCCAATATTCATACGTCCATCCCCGGATATACCAGTTTCAATGAACTGGAGGAATCGTTCTCGGTAATGGAGGATCTTCACCTGTCGGACGATGAGTTGAAAGATCTGCGCCTGGCTCAGCATGAGGCATCGCTTTTTTGCCTCGGCTGCAACGATTGCCTGGGCCAGTGCAGCAAAGGGCTTTCCATTCCCGATCTGATGCGGGGTTATATGTATACCTACGGGTACCGTGCCTACGCTGAAGCCACAGAACTGATCAACTCGCTTGGTTTGCCTTCCGAACCCTGCAGCGATTGTGCCGAATGCACGGTGACATGCCGCAGGGGATATCAGGTGGCGGAGAGGATAAGCAGGGTGGCCAGATGGAAAGATGTTCCTGCAGATCTATTTATTGCTTAATTTCTATGAAAATGATGAAACAAACAATTGTGTATATCGGATGTATCCTCCTGTGGATCGGGAATCCGGCAGGGGCTCAGGAAACCGGTGTGGAAGGCATTTTTCCTGAGGTGGACGGATATGATATCGCCTTCGATTATCCTGTGTACCATCCCGGTAATCTGTGGGATTATATCAACGGGGGAGCCGATGCCTATCTCAGCTATGATTTTGTCGATCTGCATATTGCCGAGTATTCCCGAGGCGGAGGTGCCCCGGTGAGGGTGGAACTATACCGGCATTCCACGCCGTTGCATGCTTACGGAATATACAGCCAGGAAAGGTATCCCGATTTCCATTTTGTTGATGTGGGTGCGGAAGGGTACCAGGAGGGAAGTACCCTGAACTTCGTGGCTGACCGGTTCTATGTGAAAATCATGAGTCATGACGAGGGGGCGGAAACCAAACGGTTTATTCAGGAAATTGCCCGAAAAGTGGCCGTCAACATCGATCCGGAACCATCCCTTCCTGCAGCCCTGAGCCTGTTTCCTTCTGAAAACAGGTTACCCCGGACAGAAACCTTCGTTTCTCAGAATTTCATAGGCCATGAATTCCTTTCCGGTGTTTTTGCAGTTCAGTATGAGGAAGGCGATAAAAGGTTCACCCTTTTTCTGCTGGAGAAAGAAAATCAGGGAGAATGCGGGGAGATACTGGAAGCGTATTACCGTTTCACGAAAGCCGGATTCCGGGAAGGGGAATATCATATGATGAGTGATCCTTACAACGGGCTGGTTGGATTGCGCCTGAAAGGTAACCGGATATGGGGTATTTCGGGTCTCGACAGTGAAGAACGGATCAGAGGAATTCTGGGTTCGGTTTGAATAGCTGAAACGCCTTCCGTTTCATGCCGGAAGCCAGCCGCCGGCACCGGCATCGAGGAACCAGTACAGTTCCCCCTCTTCCGGCCGGATATACGATCCCGGAAATTTTTCCGATTCAGGTGTGTTTTCAAGAATGAACTGAACAGGTGCTGCTTTATCCTTTCCGGTAACCAGAAAACAAACAATTTTCGAGCGGTTGATGATGCGGGGGGTCAGCGTGATCCTGATCTGACCGGTTTGGGGGTGACGTACGGACAGGCAGTTTTTTTCTGAACCCAGGGAATCATCGTCCCCGGGGAAGAGAGAGGCCGTATGACCGTCGCTTCCCAGACCCAGCAAAACAGCATCGATCACCGGTATGCTTTTTTTTTTGGGCAGAATTTTTTCGATTTCACTGCCGTACCTCTGTGCTTCAGTTACAGGATCATCTTCTCCGCGCATCCGGTGGATGTTCTCCTGCGGCATGGTGATCTTTTGCAGCCAGATCCGCTGCGCCTGCCCGAAATTGCTTTCGGGGTGATCAGGGGGTACGCATCGTTCGTCAGCCCAGAACAGGTGGATGCGGTTCCAGGGGATTCGACCGCCTGCATGGGCCAGGCGGCGGAAGAACAGGAGTGGTGTACTGCCTCCCGATACGGCCATATAGAAATTTTCACTTTCTGAAAGCCTTTTTCCTATCAGAGCCAGCAGAAATCCGGCCAGCTGGCCGGCCGTTTCTTCAGGATCGTGAAATACCCTGATATGGGGGGCGGGGGATGGAGGGACTTTCATAATTCACAGTAATTGGTATCTTCCGACAGGTTTCGGCAGGGATATCTCCAGGTAAGGGCCGGTTCTTCAATCAGGTGGTCGGCTACATCCGGCCCCCAGGTTCCCGAGGGGTATCCGTGCAGAGGAATGTCGTGATTCGATTCCCATACTCTGAGGATAGGATCAACGAAAGCCCATGCAGCTTCCACCACATCGCTCCGGCTGAACAGGGTGGCGTCGCCGTTCATGGCGTCGAGCAGGAGCCTTTCATAGGCATCGGGCAGGTGAGCGGAAGAAAGATCGGAATAATGGAAATCCATGTTTACATCCTGAACGCGGAAACCGGCGCCCGGTATCTTCATGGCAAATTTCAGGAGAATGCCCTCATCGGGCTGGATCCGGATGATCATCTGGTTGCAGGTGCTGCAATTGCCCTCTTCTTTTCTGAAAAGCTTGTGAGGTGTGGGTTTGAAATGGATCACAATCTCCGTTGCTTTGAGGGGAAGCCTTTTGCCGGTCCTGATGTAGAAGGGGACCCCTCCCCACCGCCAGTTGTCGATGTAGAATTTCATGGCCACATAGGTTTCCACCCGCGAAACGGGATCCACGCCCTTTTCCTCCCTGTATCCCGTAAGGTCCTTCCCGCGTACCCGCGATGCCATGTACTGTCCGCGGATCACATGTTCTGGTATTTCAGCTTCCGTATATGGTCGTAGCGACTGCAACACTTTCAGCATTTCGTTCCTGATGGCGCCCGGTTCGATGACGGTGGGAGGTTCCATTGCGGCCAGGCATACCAGTTGCAACAGGTGGTTCTGGATCATATCCCGCAGGGCGCCCGATTGTTCGTAATAGGTACCCCGGCTTTCCACACCCATATCCTCGGCCGATGTGATCTCCACGTGGTGAATGTAATTGCGGTTCCACAGAGGCTCGAAGATCCCGTTGGAAAACCTTGTTACCAGGATATTCTGCACGGTTTCTTTTCCCAGGTAATGATCGATGCGAAAAAGCTGGTGTTCCCCAAAGTGCTTCTTCAGGTTCCGGTTCAGGGCCTGAGCCGATTTCAGATCGTGACCGAAAGGTTTTTCAATGATCATCCGGGTGAAGCCATCCGGCTCTTTTTCCAGGTTCAGTCCCTGCCCGGCCAGCTGGCAGGCAATGGGTATGTACTGACCCGGCGGGGTGGCCAGATAAAAAATCCGGTTTCCGTTCAGTTTCCACTTCTTGTTCAGAGTTTCAATTTTTTTCGCCAGGCCGGCAAAATCTTCTTTCGATTTCTGATCGGCGGGGTGGTAGAACAAATGCTGCAGGAAAAATGTTGCAGCTTCCGGGTCGTTTTCTTCAAGAGATTCCCTGAAAAGATCGCGGAACGATTCGTCGGTGTGTTCCGTTCTGCCCGAGCCCATGATAACGAAATCACCGGGCAGCAGGCCCTGCCGGTGAAGGTTGAAAAGGGCCGGGATGAGCTTCCTCCGGGTAAGATCGCCCGAGGCTCCGAAAATAACCAGCATCTGGTGTGGGGGCTTATGCATGATGTGTGTTTTTAACCATGGGGTGTTATCATCGGCTTCCTGCATGAATTTTTTCCGTATGATTTTTCTTCCCCTGTCATGATTCCTCTTCGTTTTTATCAGGATATGATCCGGTCAGAGGGTTTTGAACAGTTCATTCAATGTTTCCATAAGCCTTTCCACTTCTTCGCCGGTATTGTACATTGACATTCCGATCCTGACTAATCCGCCCTGGTTATGAAGGTTCAGAACCTCAACCGGTCTGCGTGCATAAAAATCTCCGTCCCATACATAGATGCCCCTTTCTCCCAGGAAACAGGCCACTTCCCGGGCTGTTTTTCCCTCCACTGTAAATGACAGGGTGGGAGTGCGTTCGTATTTTTCAAACGCAGGACCGTATATTTTGACGCCGGGCCTGGATCTGAGATCATGATACAGTTTCAGGGCCAGTTGCTGCTCATGCGTTCCGATCTTCTCCATGGCCGAAACCAGCCGGTCTCTCAGTGAAAATCCTGATCCCATGCCAGACAGGTACCTGATGGTTTCGCCCACTCCGGCAATGGTGGCGAAGTTGGGAGTGCCCGTTTCGATCCGGAAGGGAGCCTGCTGATCCTGTGTTTTCAGCCTGTCGGGCTCCAGCTGATCGAGCAACCCTTCGCGGGTATACAGGATTCCTGCATGCGGACCGTAAAATTTGTAGGCCGAACACAACAGGAAATCTACATTCAGATCTTCCACATGTATGGGGTAATGCGGTGCGTAGTGCACGGCATCGGCCAGCAGCCAGGCCCCTGCCTGATGGGTAAGGTTCCGGATCAGGTGCAGGTCGTTCACGGTTCCCAGGGCGTTGGATGCCATTCCCACAGCCACCAGCCGGGTGGAACGGGTAATCTTCCGGGCCAGATCGTCCATGTCGAGGGTGCCGTTCTGGTGGATGCGCACTTCCTTAATCCGTATTCCCGTTTTTTCCAGGTCCAGCCATGGTCCCCGGTTGGCTTCATGATCAAGCTGGGTGATGACGATCTCGTCGCCTTCTTCCAGTGAACGCCTGATGGCTTTGCTGAGTGAATAGTTCAACGTGGTCATGTTCGCCCCCAGGGAGATGGTTTTCCAGGAAGAGCTTCCCAGAAAAGCGGCCAGCAGTTTTCTGGTTTCCAGCACCATGTCGTCGGTTTCCCGGCTGGTGTTGAAACAGCCGTGCGAGTTGGCGTTGTATTTCCTGTAATAATCTGATATGGCATGGATTACTGCCTGCGGTACCTGGGTGCCTGCCGGTCCGTCGAAATAGATTACCTGCTTTCCCCGGTGCTTTCTCTGCAGAGAGGGGAAATCATTCCTTACATGCAAGGAGTTTTTTTCAGGGATGGGATTCATTTTTTGTTTTTCTGATACATAACATCAAAAAAACAAAAAATTATTCGATTTTCAGATTGGTTAGTTCAGGGGTTACCGGAAATTCATATTCGGGGTAATTGAACACCGACGCCCGGTTTTCTGTCACTCCCAGTGAATAGCCCCAGATATTGCGGTATTCTTCAGGATCTTCGCCCATGTCTTCCAGTTGTGCCAGGTACCTGGCTATGGGTTTGGATTCGATGATGGTCACCTTTCCCATTTTTTTGATAATGGGACTGTGCCAGCGTGAATGATCATGATCGAAGGAAAGGATCCTTCTTCCGTGGCGCGTGATCCCTATCGTTCTGAATGTTAAGCTTTTACCTACTCCCGGCAGGTTTAGTACATTCCGGTCGGTAGCCAGAAAGGGTACTCCTGCCTTTTCCCTGATCCGGTCAATAGAATAGCGAATATTTTCCGTTTCATTCAGCTCGTCAAGCCATTTTTCCTGTTCCCCCTGAAGAACGCCGAGGGATTTTTCCTCCACCTGTTCCTGCACGGCCCGGGAATTGGTGGCGAAATTATGGCTGTTCTCCATATAACCTTTCACCGTGAATGTATAATATGCCAGCACTCCGATATCGTTCAGAGCCTCTCTCAACCGGGCCGTATGTCCCCTGCGCGATGCGGCTGCTGTAAAAACAAGCTGGTTGGTTACAATCCATCCTGCCGACAGCAGGCGTTCCACTGCAAGCTTCGATTCGGGAGTAATCTCCAGGGGCGACTCATAATGGGTTTGTATTACAAATTGCCGGATGCCTATTTTCATAGCTTTTTCTCTGAAGGCTTTCAGCAGGGCAACCAGCTCGGGGGTGATTCTCTGGGGAAGATAAATGGGAAGCCTGGTGCCCAGCCTTATGCGAATCATTTCGGCATATTTTTCTCCTTCTTTTCTGGACAGGTTGTCTTTTTTCTTGGCCAGTGCCATTTCGTAAACGGCATCGAGAATTTTTTCCAGCGATTTGTCGGTACTCATAAGGGCATCGCCTCCTGTAATGAGTATATCCCTGAGTTGTGCGTCGTTACGGAAATATTCCATAAGGCGGATCAGCCGTCTGGGCCATTTTTCTTCGGGTTTCAGTTCGTCGAGGTTGAAATTCAGATGGCCCCTTTGAAAGTCGTACATACGCTGGCAGGATGAACACAGGCCGCCGCATGCTCTTCCCATGGTATCGGGGATCAGGATAGCTACCTCGGGGTATCGCCGGTGAACATTATGCCTGGAAGGCAGAATAAAACCGGCCGCGTTGGGAATGCCAGGTTCCACCACATCTTCCTTTTCCCATGCCACGATTTCACCAAATTCATCCACCAGTTCCCGGCTGTATATCACATAATCGCGGATCGCCTGGTCAATGCCCTGGTATTTGAAAGGCTCGTTCACCAGCAACAGGGAAAGGTAATAGGGATTCACAAAGGTGGGAATACCTGCCTCGCGTGCTTTTTCAAGTATTTCCATGGTTTCGGGGTCCAGGATCCCGCCGAGCATTTCCTGCAGCAACCGGGGAGAACGTACGGCAAATCTAAGATGGAAAAGTCGTTCGTTCCACCACTTCCTGGCAATGTTCAGCTTCTCGCGCCTGTTGATATTCGGAGGGAAAACATACTTATGGTCTGATACCAGTCCTTTTTCCATCCGGTCGATGATGATGTTCAGAATACGGTCCCTGTTCTGTTCACGAAGTTTGATGATCTCAGGATCAAGTCCCGAGGGATAACGTTCCATCCATTCCTTTACTTTTTCCCTGTGGGGTATTTCCCTTGCCTTTTCCCCGTTGAACTGTCTGAACAGATGGAGCATGTCAAGGAAAAAGGCCGGTTTCGCTCCTCCTGTTCCTTTCCGGTAGGCCAGCATCATCAGACGGAAGGGGTCATTTTCAATCTCCTTTCCATGCTGGTTCAGGTCGGGAATGACCGTTCCTGCATGATCAATATAATCCAGTATCCTGATGGCGGCAATCTCATCCCATTGCAGTTCTTCGAATATACTTCGTGGATTTTCCCTTCCGCCATAAAATTTCATCGCTGCCGGGTGATTTTCCATCCAGTTCATGACCCATTCCCTGATCCTTGTATTCACTTCAGACGGGCTTTCCGATTCTCTGAGTATCTTCTCCAGCCCGGGATTTTCCTTCAGGATCTGCCTGAGTATTTTTTTTGATTTTAAACTGATAGCTACAGAATGGGTATCACCTTTATATCTCATAGAAAGATTCCCTGATTTTCATTAATAATATTCTGGAAGATGCCTGGAAAGGTTCAGGGCCAGTTGGTTCGGAAGGGACTCAAGCTGAACCGGTGCATCCTTCCGGAAAGATCATTGATATGCAAAGATATTAAAATTCCGGGTTTTTCCCAATTTCAGGCAGCGCGACAGGGTTGCATAACCCTGTTAAAAATATGATATTCAGACTAATAGTGTAATCAGGTATGGTATGGTTTTTGATAGGTATCTGTGGTACACCTGGTTCATCCGATCATGAAAAACATACTGGTATTACTGACAGGAATCATAACAGGCTGCTGGTTTACGGTTTCCGCACAGGAAACCCCCGATACCAGTAGCACAGGCGATGAAGATGCATATTATGTGGTCACCCTTTCGGGGACGAGGCTTTTCGAGGATATGGAAAATCTGAGCTCCGTGTTGATGATCATTCCGGCCGGTGAAAAGGTGAGGATATATTCGGAATTCGAAGATTATTATCTGGCGGAATATAAGGGAGTCAGTGGATATATCCGGATTGACCAAACCCGTTTTACGGAAGAAACCGAAAAAAAGGTGAAGGAAGCCTGGGCCAGGGAACATCCTGAAGAAATGTCGCATCAGGAGGTTTCTGTCGACAGCACCAGAGAAGAGATCCTGGTGAAACGCTATGGACGCGAAATGGGTGAGAAAATTGCCCGGGGGGCTATATGGCGGGGCATGAACAGAAGTATGGTATACGACAGCTGGGGTAAGCCTCTGAACGTTGACCGCTATCACGAGCTGGATAAAACCGTTGAGGTATGGTCATACCGCAATGTGGCCCTGTATTTCGAAAACGGCGAGCTGAAAAACTGGAGGAAATAAGAGCAGCACCTTCCTTAATTCTTCAGACTCTATACAGGAATTTTCCCGTTCGAAGGGTATACTTCCTTCGATTTGTTTTTTTTTGCGGGGAAGAGCAGAAGATAGCTTTTCCCCGGGCAGCCATATATGTTCCAGAGCATGGAAATCGGCTCTGGAGTGGGTGAACCAATCGCGATATTTCTCTGTTTAGAAAACCGGTGATAAGAAATCACGGTTTTTTTTTGTATATTGATTAAACATAAAACTTGATTCCTTTGCAAAGATTGGTGTCTTCAATCGACGTCAGGTCGGGAGAATTTCTGGAAAGAAAACGGAATTACCAGAAACTCCTGGATGAATTCAGGGATGTCCTGAAGAAGAATACCCGTGGCGGACATCCCGAAGCGGTGAAAAAACATCATGCCCGGGGCAAGTTCCTGGCCCGGGAACGGATTGATCTTCTTCTTGATGCAAATACTCCCTTTTTAGAACTTTCCCCCCTGGCGGCCCTGGGGCAGTACCGCGATCAGTTTCCATCGGCCGGACTGGTTACGGGCATTGGTGTGATTCATGGCCGGGAAGCGGTGGTGGTGGCCAACGATGCCACGGTGAAAGGGGGGACCTATGTGGCGGAAACCATTAAAAAGCATTTGCGGGCACAGGAAATTGCCCTGGAGAACCACCTTCCCTGTGTTTATCTGGTCGATTCGGGAGGGGTTTTTCTTCCGGAGCAGGCCAGGGTGTTCCCCGACCGGTTCGATTTCGGCCGGATCTTTTACAATCAGGCCAGGCTTTCTGCCATGGGTATTCCCCAGATTTCCGTGGTGATGGGATCATGTACCGCGGGAGGGGCCTATGTGCCGGCCATGAGCGATGAAACCATTATTGTGGGCAGGCAGGGAACTATTTTTATCGGCGGACCACCGCTGGTGAAAGCTGCAACGGGCGAGGAAGTGACTGCCGAAGAGCTGGGGGGAGCCGATGTACATACACGCATTTCGGGAGTTTCAGATCATTATGCCGAAAACGACAAACACGCCATCGGTATATGCCGTGATATTTTTTCAACCCTGCCGGTGAGCCGGCGGCAGGTGCTGGATGTGCAGCCTGCCGAAGAACCGGCATACGACCCCGGGGAATTGTACGGGATTGCTCCCGTTGATCTGCACATGCCGGTGGATGCGAAAGAGATCATCATGCGCCTGGTGGATGGCAGCCGGTTTCATGAGTTCAAGGCCAGGTACGCCACTACCCTGGTTACCGGTTTTGCCCGGATTATGGGGTTCCCGGTGGGTATTGTCGCCAGTAACGGGGTGCTGTTTTCCGAAACAGCCCTGAAAGGGGCCCACTTCATTGAATTATGCAATTTCCGCAAAATACCCCTTGTATTTCTTCAGAATATTACCGGCTTTATGGTGGGAAAACAATATGAACACCAGGGTATTGCCCGCGACGGATCGAAGATGGTGCATGCCGTGGCCACCGTTTCCGTACCCAAATTCACGGTAATTTTCGGAGGTTCTTTCGGGGCGGGGAATTATGCCATGGCCGGCCGGGCTTTTGATCCAAGGTTACTGTTCATGTGGCCCAATGCCCGCATATCGGTAATGGGAGGCGGGCAGGCTGCCGGGGTGCTGACCCTTGTGAAGAAAGACCAGCTGGCGGCAGCAGGAAAGACCATGGAACAGGAGGAAGAAAAGCGGATGAAAAACGAATTGCTGTTGAAGTATCAAACGGAGAGCTCGGCCTATTATTCCACTTCCAGGCTATGGGACGACGGTATCCTTGATCCGGTGAATACCCGTGTGGCTCTGTCACTGGGAATTTCCATGTCGCTTAACCGGCTGATCGACGAGCCCCGTACAGGGGTTTACAGAATGTAATATCAACCTGTTGCCTGATGAAAGGGACTTAT
Organism: Bacteroidales bacterium; assembly: GCA_049975425.1. Taxonomy (GTDB): domain Bacteria; phylum Bacteroidota; class Bacteroidia; order Bacteroidales; family VadinHA17; genus HyVt-105. Next base: position 74,472 of record JBNGDI010000003.1, on the reverse strand, counting down.
CAATTTATCTTTACGGAAACGGGAAACCGTACAGGAACACTGTGGCTTAACCGGCCGCAGGTAAGGAATGCTTTCCATGAAGGCATGATAACGGAAATCATGCAGGGCATCAGAGACCTGACTGCCGACCCGGCGGTGCGGGTAATCCTGCTGCGGGGTGAAGGAAAAGCATTCTGTGCCGGCGCCGATGTGAACTGGATGCGTAACGTGGCCGGATATTCGTGGGAGCAGAATTACCGCGAAAGCCTGCGGTTAGCGGAATGTTTCCATACCCTTTATTCCTGCCCTAAACCTTCGATTGCCGTGGTGTACGGGGCTTCCATCGGCGGAGCCAACGGTCTGGTCGCAGCCTGTGACATGGCCTATGCCTGCGATGAAGCGGTGTTTTCTCTCAGTGAGGTGAAACTGGGACTGGTCCCTGCCGTGATCTCCCCCTTTGTGATACGGCGTACGGGCGAATATACAGCCAGGGAACTGATGCTTACCGGAAGAAGATTCACCGGAAAGGAAGCTGAACATTACCGGCTGGTGAATCGTTCTCTTCCTGAAGCGGAACTGGAAGAACACCTTGAGGAGATGATTGCCCTGCTGCTTGCGGCTGGTCCGCAGGCCCTGACCCGTTGCAAGCTCCTGATAAACGGAGTGACGAACCAGTGGTCGCTGAAGGATGCCCTGGCGGAAACAGCCCGGATGATCGCATCGGTCAGGATTTCGGCGGAAGGGCAGGAAGGGATGAGAGCTTTTCTTGAAAAAAGGGATCCTTCCTGGATAAACCAGGAATAATCTGTACCTATGGACCATTTTCGGAAAATACTGGTAGCCAACCGCGGTGAGATTGCCGTCAGGATCATTCGTGCTGCTGCCGGATTGGGTATTCGAACCGTAGCTGTTTTCGCGGAAACCGACCGACATTCCCTCCACGTAACGATGGCTGATGAATCGTGTTTTCTGGGCGATAAAGAACTAAATGATACGTATCTGAATACGGAGAAGATCATTCGCATTGCCCGTTGTTCAGAGTGTGACGCCATACATCCCGGCTATGGTTTTCTTTCTGAAAATCAGGAATTTGCTTTAGCCTGTGAGGAAGCCGGCATCCGGTTTATCGGTCCGGATAGCCGAGTGATAGCCCTGATGGGCGACAAGGTAAAGGCTCGTGGCTTTGCTGCCCGTTCGGGTGTGCCGGTAATCGAAGGGTTTGCCGGTGAAGATCAGGGATCGTTGCTGAAGGAAGCCCGGAAAATGAGCTTGCCGCTGCTGGTGAAACCGGTTGCAGGTGGAGGAGGGAAAGGCATGCGGATCGTACGGAAAAAATCGGAGCTGCCGGATGCCCTGGAAGCTGTGGCTCGCGAAGCCATGAATTATTTCGGCAATCCGGCTGTGTATATTGAAAAATACATGGAAAACCCCCGGCATATCGAGTTCCAGATCATGGGCGACCGGCATGGACATGTGGTGCACCTGTATGAAAGGGAGTGTACCATTCAGCGAAGGTACCAGAAGGTACTGGAAGAAGCTCCTTCTCAGTTTATGACTCCCGGCCTGCGGGAAAAAATGGCAGAGGCGGCCATCCGTTTAGGGGTTGCCGCCGGATATGATAATGCCGGTACCATTGAATTTCTGGTGGATGAGAGCCGGAACTTCTATTTCCTGGAAATGAACACCCGGATCCAGGTGGAGCATCCGGTTACGGAAATGATTACCGGCGTCGATCTGGTGAAGGAGCAGATACGGGTAAGTGAAGGTCATATACTGAGCTTCAGGCAGGAGGATGTCAGAATTAACGGACATGCCGTGGAAGTACGGATCTATGCCGAAGATCCTGAGAAGGGTTTTCTGCCCTCACCTGGGAAAATGACTTTTTACCACGAGCCTTCCGGAGATGGGATCCGTATTGATACGGGAATGAACGGAAAAACAGAAATCAATAGTTACTACGATCCCCTTATCGCCAAACTGATCGTTCACGGATCAGACAGGGAACAGGCCCTTGCGGGTCTGGAGATTGCCCTCGAAAAATATGTGATACATAATGTGCGGAATAACATGTCATTTCTGTCCGGCCTGATAAAACATCCTGCCTTTCTGAAAAACAACATATCCACACGTTTCCTTGACATGTACCGGGAGGAAATCATCGACACGGTCCGCCGGAAGAAAAAGGGCTGTTTGCTCCATATCCCGGTTTTTGCCTGTATCATGTACAGCCTCAGAAAAAATATGCCTTCTGCCGGTTCGGATTCCGGTATCTGGGAAAGGATTGGCTACTGGAGGCACATAATAAAAATTCCGGTGGAAATTGACGGAAAGAAAGCGGAAGTCGGTATCCGGAACCTGCGGGGGGATCGTTATGATATGACATTCGATGAAATGCATCATGCGGTGCGGCTGGAATCCGTTCATGATTACCAGGTAAGCCTTGAGGTCGATGGGTGTGTGCACAGGGTCTGGATATCGGAAGATACCAGCAGAAGGGCTTTTGTGACGTTTCAGGGTTTTGATTTTGAGATCCGCCGGCTGGATTTCCTGCATGAAGAACCAGTGGAACGACTTACGGTAGAACCTGAAATGAACGGTAAAACCGTGCGTGCTCCCATGAACGGGAAAGTGGTCAGGATCGGTGTCAGGGAGGGAGAATCTGTCAAAAAGGGGCATATCCTGCTTGTTATGGAAGCCATGAAAATGGAAAACAGCCTGCTGGCACCCGGCGATGCAGTGGTGGAGGAGATCCTTGTGAGCGAAGGCGACCAGGTGGAAGGAAACAGGGTATTGATCCGGTTTGCGGAAGGATGAAAAAGTATATTGTGGAAGACAGGAAGGTTTATTCTTCAACAAAGTGATCGGATATTTGTTACTGCCATCATATAATTTTAGTCTATGAATCCCTTGCTTACAGAAGACCATGAAACAATCCGTAAAACGGTGCGTGATTTTGCCGAACGCGAGATCAAACCCCTGGCACCCCGGCTGGATGAAGAGGAACGGTTTTCTCCCGAACTTACACGGAAAATGGGAGAGCTCGGTCTGTTCGGAATGACCCTTCCCCCCGAATACGGGGGACATTCGCTCGACACTCTTTCCTATATCATTGCCGTGGAAGAAATTGCCCGTGTCGACGGGTCACAGGCTGCCACCCTGGCAGCACATAATTCCCTGGGAGTGGCCCCCCTTTTTAACTATGGTTCGGAAGAGCAAAAAAAGAAATACCTGCCAGGGCTCTGCTCCGGTGAACACTTGTGGGCCTTCGGGCTCACGGAACCCAATGCCGGTTCCGACAGCCGGGGCACCCGTACCACCGCCCGCCTGGAAAACGGGGAATGGGTAATCAACGGTTCGAAAATATTTATCACAAACGGATCGGCGGAGATCTCGGCCGGGGCCACCGTGCAGGCAGTGACTGGTGAAAACGGCGGGAAAAAGGAATTTACTACCATCCTGGTGGAGAAGAACACCCCCGGATTTACGCGCCTTACCATGCACCGGAAAATGATGTGGAGGGGGTCGGATACGGCCGAGCTGTTTTTAGAGGAATGCCGGGTACCTGTTTCACAAACCCTGGGAGAAAGAGGCCAGGGATCCCGGATTATGCTCAGTACCCTCGACGGGGGCAGGTTGTCCATTGCGGCTATGGGACTGGGTCTGGCACGTGGAGCCTATGAAATGGCCCTGCAGTATGCCAGGGAAAGAAAGCAGTTCGGGCAGCCTATTGTGAAATTCCAGGCCATTGCTTTCAAACTGGCCGATATGGCCACAAAGATCGAACACGCACGAAACACTCTGTATACGGCCTGCTGGATGAAAGACCAGGGTATGGATTATACCGGCGAGGCGGCCATGTCGAAGCTGTATTGTTCCCGTATTGCCGGGGAAGTGGTGGATGAAGCCGTTCAGATACACGGGGGATACGGCCTGATGAAGGATTACGCCGTCGAGCGGTTTTACCGTGACCAGCGGTTGCTGGAGATCGGGGAAGGGACCAGCGAGATCCTTCAACTGGTCATTTCCCGGAAAATAGGATGCTAAAGTATTTCTGACATGGAAGAAAGGAAAAAAGACCATATCGAACTTGCCTTCCGTTCCCGGGTGGAAAAACAGGAACGCGACGATCGTTTCTGGTATGAACCTCTGTTGAAAGCCCATTCCACCGGACCCTGGACCCCCTTTACTTTTCTGGGAAAGACATTCCGGGTACCTATCTGGGTATCGAGCATGACGGGGGGAACCCGGATGGCACATACCATCAATCATAATCTGGCCAGGGCCTGCGGCGAGTTTGGCATGGGAATGGGTCTCGGTTCCTGCCGGGTATTGCTGGATGATGATCGAGCATTTCCCGATTTCGATGTGCGCAGGGTGATGGGTGATGCATCTCCCCTGTATGCCAACCTGGGTATTGCCCAAATGGAAAAATTCTATCTTCAAAAAGATTTCAGCCGGGTGAAAAAGCTGGTGGAAAAGCTACAGGCCGACGGCCTGATCATCCATGTAAACCCCATGCAGGAAAGCCTGCAGCCCGAAGGCGACCGGCTAACGGTCCCCCCCATCGAGGTAATTGCAGGTGTTGTGGAAATGCTGGGATGTCCTGTAATCGTAAAAGAGGTGGGTCAGGGAATGGGTCCGGAAAGCATGAGGAACTTGTTCCGCCTGCCACTGGAAGCGATTGAATTCGGAGCTTTCGGCGGGACCAATTTTGCCAGGCTCGAACTGATGCGTACGGGTGGGCGGGAGGAAGAACTATACGGTCCCCTGGCCACCGTGGGGCATGATGCCGTGGAGATGGTAGAACTGGTGAACCGGCTGCTCGATGAGGACCCCAATCCGGCCTGCCGGCAGGTAATCATTTCGGGCGGAATCAAAAGCTACCTTGACGGTTATGCCCTGATCAGCAGCATCCGCCTGCCGGCTGTTTACGGGCAGGCCGGTGAGTTTCTGAAACATGCCCGGGGAAGTTATGAGGAGCTCAAACAATATGTGGAATGGCAGATCCGTGGCCTGCAACTGGCCCGCGATTTTCTGGTAGTAAAAAAATGAAGAAAAAAATGCCCCGAAAGCCGGTGAAAGGTTTTTCTTCGCTCCCGCGGGAAGAAAAACTCGGTCAGGTGGCCCGGTTATTCAAAGATCCACAGAAATTTGTGGAAGAGCTAAACTCATTCCGGCATCCCAAGTACCGGGAATTGCTGGAAGGATTCAGTGAAAACACCCTTGCCCAGTATCCCCTGCCATACGGGGTGGTGCCGAATGTGATAGTGAACGGCACAATGTATATGGTGCCGGTGGTGACCGAGGAAAGCTCCGTGGTGGCGGCAGCAGCGAAAAGCGCTGGATTCTGGTCCGGGCGTGGTGGCTTTCATGCCCGGGTGCTTGGCACCACCAAGGTGGGGCAGGTTCATTTTACCTGGAAAGGAGATTTCCGTAAGCTGCAGGATCATTTCCCTGAACTGAAGGAAAAACTTGTGAGAAAAACGTCCCCGGTAACACGGAATATGGTGAAAAGGGGAGGAGGGATCCGCGAAATCAGGCTGCTTGACATGACCCGTTCAATGGAAAATTATTACCAGCTGATGGCCGAATTTGAAACGGCCGATTCCATGGGAGCCAATTTTATCAATACATGCATGGAAGAAATGGCCTCAGCCCTGGTGGAATACATAGGCGGTTCGGGTCATTTCCATGGGGAGGAAAAGAAAGTGAATGTGATCATGGCTATTCTGTCAAACTATACTCCCGATTGCCTGGTGGAATGCCGGGTGGAAACCGGAATCGGGGATTTGGGTGAGCAGGAGGGAAGAATGACGGCTGAATATTTTGCCCGCAAGTTCGAACAGGCGGTGATGATTTCCCGGAAGGATACATACCGGGCTGCCACGCACAACAAAGGCATTTTTAACGGTATCGACGCAGTGGCCCTGGCTACTGGCAACGATTTCCGGGCGATTGAGGCATGCGGGCATGCCTGGGCCGCCCGTTCCGGGAATTATTCGGGGCTCACCGATATCGACCTCGGCAATAATATGTTCCGGTACAGTCTCACCCTGCCGCTGGCTCTGGGTACAGTGGGGGGACTTACTTCCCTGCATCCCCTGGCAAAGCGCTCACTGGAGATGCTGGGCAACCCGCGCGCCGGAGAACTGATGATGATCGCCGCCTCAGTGGGCCTGGCAAACAATTTCGGAGCCATCCGTTCACTGGTCACCCGGGGCATTCAGGCAGGTCATATGAAAATGCACCTGTCAAATATGCTGAACAGGCTGGGAGCAACCCCCACCGAAAAAGAAAAGGCACGGGCCTATTTCAGCGAAAGGAAGGTAAGTTACCGTGCTGTGGAAACATTCCTGCTATCTTTGCGAAAACAACATCATTCATGAAATATTATTCCAACGGAAAGATCCTGCTTACCGCCGAATACATGGTGCTGTTCGGAGCCACTGCCCTGGCTATGCCGGTTCGTTTCGGCCAGTCGCTCGAGGTGAATGCTTTTCCGGGGGAGGAAGAACTGGAGTGGGAATCGGATGAGAACGGGGAACCCTGGTTCCGGGCTACCTTCCATACCCGAACCCTGGAGGTGGTATCTGCCACCGACGGGGAGGTGGCTGCCAGGCTCAGAGATCACCTGCTGGGCGCCCGGGAGTTGAATCCTTCTTTCCTGTCGGGGAACGGGGGGTATCTGGTGCAGACGGAGATTCAGTTCAACCGTTTCTGGGGGCTGGGAACAAGCTCTTCCCTGCTTTCGAATATTGCCTGGTGGGCAGGGGTCGATCCCTATGAACTGCACCGGAAAGTTTCCAGAGGATCGGGTTTCGACATAGCCTGCGCCCGGAGCAATACCCCTCTTCTGTACTCTGTCGCCGGAGGGAAACCCCGCGTGGTTCCCACATCCTTCTGTCCGCCTTTTAAAGACAGTATCTATTTTGTTTATCTGGGGAAAAAACAGAATTCGGAGGACAGCGTGCGGGAATTCCTCAGGAAGCATCCTCCCCGGGAAGAAACAGTCAATAAGATCAGTGATCTGACCCACAGGATACATACGGCCGGTGACCTTGAGGAGTTCGACCGGCTGATTGGCGAACACGAGTCCATCCTTTCGGGTTTGAGCGGTGTGCCTTCAGTGAGGGAGTCCCTGCTGGCCGATTTTCCGGGTGGGGTAAAGTCGCTGGGGGCCTGGGGGGGCGATTTTATTCTGGTAACCTGGAACGGTCCGTTCAGGCGACTGCAGGAATTTCTCCATGAGCATGGACTTGAAACGATCATTCCCTTCCGTGAGATGATCCTCAGGCCTGAAATGGCCCGGCCGTGAAAATCATGCAGCATGATCATACCGTGGAAAAATATATCCTGGGAAAGCCCTGCAAATATTGCGGTGATCAAGTACTGGGGGAAATACGGCAATCAGTTGCCGATGAATCCTTCCATCAGCATGACCCTGTCGAATTCCGTTACCCGCCTTCACCTGCACTACCGCCCGGCACAGAAGAAACCGTCTTTTGCCTTCCGGTTTGCAGGCGAAGAGAAGCCGGAATTCGCTCAGAGGATCCGGGATTATCTGAAGCGGCTGGAGGCGGAACTACCTTTCCTTCCCGGCCTGGATATCCGGATCGACACGGAGAATACCTTTCCGTATTCGGCCGGGATAGCTTCTTCGGCTTCCAGCATGAGCGCCCTGGCGCTGGCTTTGACCGATCTGGACAGGAAGTTCCGGCCGGAAAATTCGGGGGAAGAGTTTTTGCCCAGGGCAAGCCGGCTGGCCCGTCTTGCCTCTGGAAGCGCCTGCCGCTCGGTATATCCCGGGTGGGTGGAATGGGGTTACGATCCTGCAGTGCAGGAAAGCTCCGATGAATATGCCGTTCCGCTGAACCACCGGGTGCACCCGCGATACCGGACCCTGTTCGATGCCGTTTTGATCGTGGATCCGGGTCGGAAAAAAATATCCAGTTCGGCCGGTCATTCGGCCATGAACACACATCCTTTCCGGGATGCCCGTATCGGGCAGGCAAGGGAAAACCTGGGAAACCTGCTGAAATCCTTACAGAAGAACCACCGAAAATCGTTCCGTACCATAACCGAATCCGAAGCGCTGACCCTTCATGCTCTGATGATGAGCTCCCGTTCTGGTTTTTTTCTTTTTCATCCGCGTACCCTGATGATCATGGAAAAAATCCGGCGGAAAAGGGAACAAAATGGCTGGGATATGTGTTTTACACTCGATGCCGGACCCAATGTGCACCTGCTTTACCCGGAACATGAACGGGACCGGGTGAAGGCATTTATTCATGACGAACTGGCCGGTTTCTGTGAAGAAGGCCGGTGGATCGATGATGTTACCGGAAGGGGCCCGGAAAAATTAGCATGAAGATGACGAGTATTTCAGATACGATACATGCCAAAATTTTGCTGTTCGGAGAATATACCGTTCTGCTGGGAGCCAGGGGACTGACCATTCCTTTTTCCCATTTCAGCGGCCGTCTTGTCCTCCCAACCGGTGAACAGGTTACCGATCTGAATTTTGCGCGGCGTTCGCAACATGATCTGGCCGGTTATATAAACTGGCTGAAACAATCAGTAGTTACCGGTTCTCTTCCTCCGGTTCTCGATCTGCACCGCCTGCAAAAAGACCTGGGCAACGGCCTGTATTTTGAATCGACCATACCGTCCGGCTATGGTCTGGGAAGCTCCGGCGCCCTGGTAACAGCCCTGTACCGCAGGTATGCTGTCGACCCCGTAATTCCGGGCCACCGTATGACGCCCGGGGAGCTCAGCAAACTGAAGACCCTGTTTGCCGGAATGGAATCCTTCTTTCACGGTACCAGCAGCGGGCTCGATCCTCTGATAGGGTATACCGGGGTTCCTCTGCTTACAGAACATAACGGAACGGTTATGCCGGTGGTTCTTCCTCAGCCGGGAAAAAATGCGAAAGGGGCATTCTTCCTGGTGAATACCGGTATTCCCAGAAGAACTGCCCCTCTGGTGGATCTGTTCATGGAAAGGTGCAGGGATAAAACCTATAAGCAGAAAATCATGAAGGAACTGCTTTTCCTGAATGATGTCTGTATTTCTCACGTAATGAATGGAATAAGCGAAGGTTTCTGCCGTGAAATGGAGAAACTGTCAGCTTTTCAGCAGGAACACTTCAGGCCCATGATACCGGGGATTTTTTCCGAATACTGGAAAAACGGACTGGATACCGGAGATTTTTACCTGAAACTGCTGGGTGCGGGAGGAGGTGGTTACCTGCTGGGTTATGCCCGGGATTACAGCCAGGCGGTGATCCGGATGCAGGAACTGGGCCTGGATACGGTTCCCGTTTATGGGGTAAAGAAATAAAACGTATTTTTGCTTAACGAGTAAATAATGTAATGATGGAAAAACAAAACAAAAAATCCGTTTATCTGGCTGCCTGGATGGCACAGGTACGTGGTCCTTTTCTTATTCTTGCTGTGCTGCTGGTAGCTATCGGCCTGGCTTTTGCCTACCAGTTTCCGGGACCCGCAGAAAAAGAATTCAACCTGTGGCATGCCCTGATGCTGGTGGCCGGTGTGGTTTTGGCGCACATTTCAGTAAACCTGTTCAACGAATATTCCGATCATAAAACCAGGATCGATGCCCATACGGTACGGACGCCTTTCAGCGGGGGAAGCGGTATGATGGAGCAGGGCCTGACCACACCGCGGCAGGTACTGGCAGTAGCCGTTACAACCCTGTTGCTGGCTTTTTCTGTCGGAGTGTATTTTACCTTCATATCCCACTGGTTTATTATGGTGCTTACCCTGATCGGGGGGGTGACCATCATTTCCTATACGGAAGGCCTGGCCAGGATCCAGCTGGGGGAGCTTTTTGCAGGTCTGGCCCTGGGATCGCTGGTGGTGATAGGCACCTACGTTGCCATGACCGCTGTGCCCGGCATGCCTCTTTCGGGGATTCTGCCCCTGAAGGTGATCCTGGTATCCATTCCTCCGGGTATCCTTACGGCATTGCTTCTGCTGATCAATGAATTTCCCGATATGGAGGCCGACCGTGCCGGCGGCCGGCGGCACCTGGTGATCGTACTGGGAAGGAAAAAGGCGGCCTATCTGTATGCTTTCGGTATGTTCCTTACCTTTGGCACCATTCTTATTCTTCCTCTGGTGGGGTTGGCCTCTGCCTGGATCTACCTGGCCCTCATCCCCATGCCCCTGGGTATCCGGTCGAGCATTACCGCTATCCGGCACGGGGATAATATGCACAAAATGGTGCCGGCACTGGGAACGAATGTGATCACCGTCCTGGGCACCGACCTGCTTCTGGCTGTGGGTATCATTATCCCTCAGGGATTTTGACAAATAATTTACCGGAACATATCGGAAATAATCTTTTCCACATCGTCGGCCGAACGGGCTTCCATAAGCCCGGCCCTTAACCTGGCGGCGCCGTGGAACCCGTTGACGTAGATCTTGAAGAAGCGTTTCAGGATATCGAAATTTTTCCTGTCCTGCCAGGTGTCGCAGAAAAGCCGGGTGTGCTGCAACAGCAGGCCGGTTCTTTCACCGGGTGTGTGTTCCTTCTGTACGGGGTTGAATATCCAGGGGTTGTGAAAGACCCCTCTGCCTATCATGATCCCGTCTGTTCCCGTTTCTTCCGACCGTTCGCGTGCCTCTTCCAGGCTCATCACATCGCCGTTACCCATAATGACCACCCGGGGGTTGATTTTATTCTTCATGCGAACGGCCCGGGCAATTTCTTCCCAGTGGACAGGGCCTTCCGAGTCCGCCTTCTGTATCCTTCCATGCACGCTCAGGGCGGATATGCCTGTTTCCAGCAGGTTTCCCATCCACTCTTCGGTTTGTATGCGGTCGAAACCGATGCGTGTTTTGACACTCACCGGCAGATCGGTTCCTTCCAGGGTGGCCTGAATGATCTCCCGTGCCAGGGCAGGCTGTTTGATCAGGGCCGCACAGGCTCCCTGCTTCACTACCTTCCGCACCGGGCATCCCATGTTGATATCCAGCCCGTCAAACTCCATGTCACGGGTAATCATCCGGGAAGAACGGTAAAATGCTTCCGGGTCGGTTCCCCATATCTGGGCCACCAGCCTGATGCCTTTCTGCTTCAACAGCATTCTTTCCGAAGGATTGACCAGCAGGCGTTCGACCACTTTTTCCCTTCCCTTCTCATGGCATAGCCCGTCGGTGGAGGTAAATTCCGAGAAAACCACATGCAGGGCTCCCGGGGCCGATATATTCATGATCACTTCACGGAAAACGGTGTCGGTCACATCTTCCATGGGAGCCAGTAACAGAAAAGGTCGGGGAAGTGATGTCCAGAAATTTTCCCGGCTCATGATCCTTGGTTTTACCGGGTAAAAATACACAATTTTCAGGAGCCGGTTTCGAATGGATGGCCCCGGTCGAAATCGGGCCGGTAGTAACCGGTGCTTTCCAGGTCCTGTACCCATCCTTTTCCGAAACCCATGGAATAGAACGCATCCACCACCCGGGCATATTCTTCCCGGTAGAGGGTCCGTCCGGGAGCGGGCCGGCCGGTGGGGAAACCCGGCGGGTAATATTGCGACATGAGGGAAATGGCCACCCGGGCGGAGAGGTGGGTGGCAATGTATTCGAGCACCCGGATGCTTTCGTCGGCGTGGCCGGGAAGCACCAGGTGCCGGATGATCAGGCCCGATACGGCCTGGCCCGCCTTGTCGGTTTGAAGGGTGGATCCTTTCTGGCGGTACATCTCTTTCACCACAGCACAGGCAACTTCCGGATAATCACGTGCGCCGGAATACTTTACCGCCAGCTCCGGGGTAACATATTTCAGGTCGGGCAGGTAAACAGAAATCTTTCCTTCCAGGCGGGTAATATTCCCCGGATGTTCGTATGCATTGGTGTTCCAAACGGTAACGGGTTTTTTACCTGTTTTTTCCAGGGCACGAAGGATGGCTACAACCTGCGGATACACATGGGAGGGCGAAACAAATCCAACCCCGTGGATACCCCGGTCGAGAATTCGGAGTATGGATTCCATAACCACATCCATGGAAAGAGCCGGGTGTTCGGCCGATGCCCGGGGATTGCTGATCTGGTAATTCTGACAAAAACCACACTGCAGGTTGCATCCTGTGAAGAAAATATTGCAGATACCGTGTTTCCCGCTGATGGCGGGTTCCTCACCCCGGTGAATGCAGATGGAGGATATGTGGATGCCGGCATCGGTACCACAGACCCCTTCCTCTCCGGCCAAACGGTCAGCTCCGCATTCTCTGGGGCACAGGCGACATGCACGCAGCCACCCGATCTCCTCTGGTGTGTACCATCCGGGAATGGGTTCAGGCATGAGTGCTCAGGGTTTTATGAAAATAAACACCAGGTATCCAGCGTAAAGCAGTAAAAACAATCCTCCTTCCGTACGATGGAGTTTCCTGCCTTTTCCGGTAAATACAAAGATAAATATCAGAAGGCTGATAAAAGCATTGAACAGCAGATCGTTCATGGCTCCGCCGGAAACAGTGACCGGGCTGATCACGGCAGAGGTCCCGAGGATAAAGAATACGTTGAAAATATTGGATCCCAGGATATTGCCCAGGGCTATGTCGGTATGCTTTCTGATTGCGGCCACAACCGATGTGGCCAGTTCGGGGAGGGAAGTGCCCAGCGAAACGATGGTGAGGGCAATGATCCTTTCGGAAATACCGGCCATCGTTGCCAGGGAAGTTGCCGAACTGACAGTGACCTTTCCACCGGCGATCAGCAGGATCAGTCCTCCCATAAACATCAGGATGCTTTTTCCGGCAGACAGGTCGCGGCCGGGGACAGGTTCATCGGTGTTTCCTTTCACTGCCATCTGGATATTGTAGGCAATGAACACGGTGAAGAACAGAAGCAGGATCATCCCGTCGCTGCGGGAGATGAGGGCCAAGGTGTTTCCGTCAATTTTCAGGTCGCCTGCGAGCACCAGGGCGGCCAGGGCTGACAGGAGGCAGAGGGGAATCTCGAACCAGGTAGTGGTGGTTTTTACCGCCAGCGGAAAGATCAGGGTTGACAGGCCCAGGATAAGCAGGATATTGAGGATGTTACTTCCGATCACATTGCCCAGGACCATTTCGGAATTCTCCGACAGGGAAGCGAACAGATTCACCACGAATTCCGGCGAGGAAGTGCCGAAAGCCACAATAGTCAGGCCGATGACTATTCCCGGAACATTCAGCCCTCGTGCCAGCGATGAGGCTCCGTCAACCAGCAGGAAGGCGCCGGCAATGACACCAGTAAAACCTGCAACCAGTAAAAGGACCTGCCACATCATGGGTTCTAAGTTTTTTCCGGAAAATGGTTCCGTGGTCTTTCAGCCGGGGTATCACTACCTGCCGGGTTTGGTTCCGGGTACCTTATCGGCCCTATTCTTCATTGGCTATTCCCGTAAGTGATAAAAAGAGCAGTTTGGCGGCATCTTCCATGATTTCAGGGGTCAGTGAGTGCACATCGTCTCCCGGAAGGTGATAATGCACCGGTTTCACCGATCGGGTGGTATACAGGCTCATGGTGGGGATTCCTGCCTTTTCAAAATGAGCTGCGTCGCTGCGGGGGCGTCCGTAATGCGGACGTACTTCCGAGGACCCCAGGGAACGGTGGAGGTATTTTTCATTGGCCGCCTCGAAATGTTTGTACACTTCGGGATAGGTGCTTCCTCCTGCCAGGTGGAAACCCGTTCCGTTGCCCACCATATCGAGGTTGATGTAAGCCGCTACCTTTTTCCCTTCCTGCTTCAGCTTTTGGGCTAGCAGCCCGCTGCCGACCAGCCCGGTTTCCTCGCCCCCGAAAAAGGCGAACAATACGCTGCGTTTCAGCGGAATTCCGGCAGCCGCCATGGCCCGTGCGGCACCCATAATATCCACACAGCCGCTGGCATTGTCAAGGGCACCCGGCAGCAACACCCCGCAATTTCCCACGGCATCCAGGTGGGCGCCTACCACTACCCATTCGTCCTTCAGGTCGGGATCGGTGCCGGGGATCATGCCCAGTACGTTACAGGCTTTTCCCTCATGCCAGGTAGTGCTGGCGCTGATGGTCATCATTTTTCCGGTGGGAAAGGACTGGGGCTTAAAACCTTTATCAATATTGTCCATTACTTCCCGGTAGGAATGCTTTTGCCCGGCAAACAGGTCGTTTAATACTTCGTCTCCAATTCCGCACCACACGAAACCGGGATGGTAGGAGATGTTGGGGTTGGCATGCAGCCCGTCGATGTAGATCATGCCCGCCGCGCCGTGCTTCACCGCATTGTCCAGCTTGTAGTGGTGATAGCAGTATTTCACCCATTTGGAGTATTCGGGATTGCGTGTGTCTTTATACGGAACATCCCGGCAGAACATGACGATCTTTCCCTTCACATCCACTCCGGCATAATCGTCGTAATCCAGTTCGGGGGCTGTTACCCCGTAACCCACAAATACCACTTCGGCAGTTACTTCACCACTTCCCGAGTTCATGCCTGGAAAATAGCCGTCGGGAAAACTGTACCGTTTGATGATGGTATCCCCTCCTTTTACGGGAATGTGCAGACTGAGACCTCCCGGGTCGTGCACTTCGTTGTAACCGTGTTCGAACCACTGAAAGTAAGTCCCTTCGTCGCCGGCCGGCTGTATCCCCCATTTTTCGAGATTCTCAGCTACCCAGGCGGAGGCTTTCAGAAATCCGGGCGATCCGGTCATCCTTCCGTTGAATTCAGGGGATGAAAGGGTGGCGGCCCAGTCGAGCAGATCGTGGCTGGATATCGCGTGGAACTGTTCCATCAGGGGGCCGCGACCGGGTTCCTGCCCGTTCAGGCCAGCGGAGGTCCAGATAAAAAGCCCTGTACAAATAAGAGTCAATAACTGTTTCGTCATGATCATTGGTTTAAGGATAAATTACCGTTTCCGGCGATATAAAATTAATGAAAGCGGGATAATCCGCGGAAAAAGAAGGGGTGTTTTTCAATAGAAAAGATGAAAAACAGGTGGATTTCCGTAAACCAGAAAATAATATTTTTACAAATACAAATTAAGTAAAATAATGCTACAGCTGTCCAACAGGACTGACGTGGCTGATAACTACGTAGACAACTACGTAGTTGTCTACGTAGTTGTATGCTTCCTCAAATTCGCAAGTCTTTAGTAAAAGATGTAATATTATTTGTTATTCAATCAATTACAGAAAAATAAACCTCAGACAGGACCGCTGCACAGGCCATGGCACATTTTCCCCCGCCCTGTTTTTCTTATAAAACCCTCCGAGGCAGGTCCTTTTTAATTAATCCGGAAGGCAAATATAAAATGTGATGCTGGTTTGTGTTCTTTTGGGCTTTGTTCTATCTTTAGGGGGGAAAAGCTCAGGCCATGAAACATACTGCATGGATTATTCCTGTGGCATGGGTCCTTTTATGTACAGGACTTCCGGTTTCGGCACAGAAAGATCGTCAACCTGCCGTGGCCGGCAGCTTTTATCCGGCACAGAAAGCCTTGTTGCGTGCTTCCCTGGAGGAATATTTCCGGATTGCCGACAAGCCGGTATCTGAACACCCGGTCAGGGCCCTGATCGTTCCGCATGCAGGGTATGTTTATTCCGGACCGGTGGCTGCGGCAGCCTTCAGCCGGCTGGATCCTGAAAAGGAATACCGCAATGTGTTTCTGATCGGTGTCAGCCATACGGCCATGTACCATGGAGCGGCCGTTTATACTTCCGGGCATTTTATTACCCCCCTGGGGAAAGTACCGGTGAATGCATCCCTTGCCGCAGATCTGGTGAGGAATTGCCGCGAAATGCACGATCAGGCCTCACCTCATGAGCAGGAACATTCCCTGGAAGTGGAGCTTCCTTTTCTGCAGCACCGGCTTAACCACGATTTTCAGATTGTACCCGTACTGATCGGCACCCGTGACCTGAGTAGTCTCCGCGCCATAGCCCGGTGCCTGGAGCCTTATTTTACCCCGGGGAACCTGTTTGTGATAAGTACCGATTTCTCGCATTACCCTTCTTCGGGAGATGCGGAAAAGGTTGACAGGAGCACCGCAGAGGCCGTGGCATCCAATGATCCGGAGCAATTTTTACAGGTTGTAAAAAAGAATGAAGCATCGGGAATCAAAGGGCTGGTAACAGCCATGTGCGGGTGGCCCGCCGTGTACTGCCTGCTGAACCTCACACAGGGTGATGCCGGCCTGGAATATTCCCTGGTCAGGTATGCCAGTTCAGGCCAGGTACCTAACGGCGATAAAAGCCGTGCCGTGGGTTACTGGGCCATAGAACTAATTGAGAAAGAACATAATACCGGAAATACTTTTATGAATCTAACCGAGCTTGATAAAAAACACCTTCTGGAAATTGCCAGGCGAACGCTGGAAAGATTCCTTGACGACGAGACCCTGGTGGCATTCAATCCCGACAAGCTTTCTCCCAACCTGAAGCAGGAAGGAGGGGCTTTCGTCACCTTAACAAAAGATGGCGCCCTCAGGGGTTGCATCGGCCGTTTTGCCGACACCGATCCTATTTACCTTACCGTGCAGAAAATGGCCGTTGCGGCCGCCACTCAGGATTCACGGTTCAAACCCGTTACCAGGGAAGAACTGGATGAACTGGAGATCGAAATTTCCGTGCTCAGTTCGCTGCAGCCCATCCAGTCGAAAGATGAAATTGTTATGGGCAAACACGGGATTTATATGCGGAAAGGGTTTGCCACCGGCACGTTCCTGCCTCAGGTAGGTGAAAAATACGGTTGGACCGTGGAAGAATTCCTGGGCCGTTGTGCTCGAGACAAGGCCGGCATAGGATACTACGGATGGAAAGATGCCGAACTCTTTGTATTTGAGGCTACCGTATTCAGCGAACACGAGCTTTCCGGCCGGTAAATCCCGCAACAAATTCGGCATGGTGTTTGCTTTCTTCCGGGGATAAACGGAAACATCGTTTTGTTTATGGGAGTGAAAAGGAAAGCAGCTTCCGGATTGCCCGAATACTGGCTGGTTGTGGCTATGGGATTTACTTCCATGTCGGCCCAGCTCATCCTGCTGCGCGATTTCCTGAAACTGTTCCAGGGGAATGAGCTGGTCATCGGACTACTGCTGGCCTCGTGGATGTTTATCACGGCTCTCGGTGCCTGGACAGGCTATCGTTTCAGGCGGTTGCACCGCCACCTGATCCCGCTCTTTCTGGTCCTGGCCTGGCTGCCTCCCCTGACGCATTTTCTGCTGGTGTGGCTGCGGTACACTTTTTTCACGCCGGGGGTTATGACAGGTCTGCTTCCCGTACTGGTCTTTTCATGGGCCGTGTTGCTTCCCTTCTGTTTTGTTTCGGGTATGTCCTTTCCCATTTTTTCCGGATCACTATCCGAACGAGCCGGATCAAATCATACCAACAGGATTTATTATCTGGAAGCATCGGGCTCACTGGCCGGGGGAGCCCTGTTTTCCTTTATCCTGGTGTTTCTTTTCCCGCACTGGGCTGCCCTGTTCCTGATCCTGTTGCTCAATATGGGTGTACTGGCCATGGTGACGTGGAAAACGGGAAGGCGAAAGATCCTTGGATGGTCGGTAGTCAGCATGGCCCTTACAGCATTCATTTTGTTTTTTACCGATCCCGGGAAACTGGAAAACCGGTGGCTTTTTCCGGGGCAGCATGTGGTAATGCAGCAGGAATCTCCCTATGGCAGCCTGACTCTTACCCGCATGCACGAGCAGTGGCAGTTGTATGAGAACAATGAGTTGCTTTACTCAACGGGTAATCCTGCATTGCAGGAAGAAAAAGTGCATTATCCCCTGAGCCAGCACCCCCGGCCCGATACCCTGCTGCTGGTATTCGGAAGCTGGAACGGTATGCTGCAGGAAATTTCCAAATACGATCCCGCAGCCGTGGATGCCGTGGAAATCAATCCCGAGCTGGTGGAAATGCTGCAATCGGAATTTCCGGAAATTTCGGCCCACTGGCTGACAATGCATTTCCAGGATCCTGTGATCTTTGTGAACAGGGCGGAGGACAAACGGTATGATGCCATTCTGGTGAATGCCCCTCCACCCGATAATCTGCAAACCAACCGGTACTTTACCCGTGAGTTTTTCCTGCGTTGCCAGGAATTGCTCAGCCCCGGAGGTGTTTTTTCCATTTCCCTGCCGGCATCGGGCAATTACCTGGGCGAGTCGGCCAGACAGAACCATTCCATTCTGTATTTCACCCTGAAGGAAGTGTTTCCCCATGTAGTTATTGTCCCCGGAGAAGAGGATTATTTTATTGCCTCGGCCAGGGAATTTGACTGGAACATTACCGGACTGATCACGGAAAAGGGGCTGAAGAACGACTACCTGAACCCCTGGTATATCAGCAATGATCTGATCCACCGGCGTGCCGAACGGATTATCGAAGACCTGACTCCGGATATCCGGACGAATACCGGATTGTACCCGGTGGCTACTTTCAGTCACTGGAAGCAGTGGCTGAGCCATTTCGACTGGTTGCACAGCCTGGCGCCCCTCATTTTCATGCTGTTTATCCTGCTCACCCTGATCAGGATGAACCCCGTGCAGGTGGCCCTGTTTGCCGGAGGATTTGCCTCGGCAGCCCTGGAAGTGATCCTTCTGCTGGCATTCCAGGTATTGTTCGGATATCTGTACCTGGCTACCGGCATGCTGATTACGGTGTTTATGCTGGGTCTGTATCTTGGATCGCGCACGGCAGAGCAGAGGAAGAGCGGCAAAGAAAAACCGTTTACCCGACCGCTGGTTGGGCTGGCTGCTATCCTGGTGATGATGCCGGTTTTGATTTTCCTGCTAAAGGATTCCTCTCTCACTGCCCTCCTGGTCCCGGTTTTTATCGGATCGGTCACCCTGCTGACCGCTTTTCTGGTTGGGACCCTTTTTGCCCGGGGTACCCGCCTGTTGCAGACGGATATTTTCCGGTCGTCGGGCCGTTTGTACTCAGCCGACCTGATGGGTTCGGCACTGGGCGCTATGCTGGTGAGCGCCGTGCTCATCCCTCTGGCGGGAATTATTGTGACCTGTTTTCTGACAGCGGGTGTGGCCCTGGCCGGTATGGCATGGTACCGGTATTCTGCTCCGGGTATTCCTGTGTGAGTACACAAAAGGTCCTGTTACCCTTCATTCTGTTTATTATTTGGCAAAGCATAACGGAAATGTTTAATTTTACCGAATGAGTCCGGAAGAAGAAAAACTGTCGAAACGCGAGTTTATCAGAAAAAGCCTGCTGGGTGTGGGAGGAATGTATTGTTGCCCCTTTCTGCTCGGGGAGAATTCCGGGCAGAATATTAATATCCGGGCTGGAAAACCCTGGAAATGGAGCCGGGAAGCCATGCACTATATTTCCACTCCCCGGGGGATCAAATGCCGTACCTGCCCCAACGAATGTGATATCAAAGAGGGTGAGGCGGGCGATTGCCGTACAAAAGAAGTAGTGGACGGCAAATTGTACACCATTGCCTACGGCAATCCCTGTTCGGTGAACATAGACCCCATGGAGAAGAAGCCTCTCCATCATTTTCATCCAGGCACCCGGGTGTTATCCATTGCAACCGCAGGGTGCAACCTGGCCTGCCTGAACTGCCAGAACTGGGAGATATCCCAGCGGAGTCCCAGGGAGACGCGGAATTATGACCTGATGCCACCGAAAGTAGTGGAACTGGCCATTCAGGAAAACTGCCCTTCCATTGCCTATACCTATTCCGATCCGGTGGCGTTTTATGAATACACACTGGATACTTCCACACTGGCCCGGCAGGCAGGCCTGAGCAATGTGATCGTTTCGGCAGGATTTATCAGTCCCCGGCCGCTGAAAGACTGGTGCCGTGTGATCGATGCGGCCAACATTGACCTGAAGAGTTTCAGTGATGATATCTATGCCATGCTGAACGCCGGAAAATTACAACCGGTACTGGATACCCTGCTTACCCTGAAGGAAGAAGGGGTATGGCTGGAGATCACCAACCTGATAGTTCCTACCTGGACCGATGATATGAAAATGATCGGGGAAATGTGCCGCTGGCTGGTGAAGAACGGTTTTTCCGATACCCCCCTCCATTTCAGCCGGTTTCAACCTATGTACAAGCTGAACCGGCTGGCTCCCACTCCGGTGAGCACGCTGGATCAGGCCAGGAAAACAGCGCTAAATGAAGGAATGCATTTTGTTTATGTGGGGAATGTGCCGGGGCATCCGGCCCAGGACACCCTCTGTCCGAACTGCGGAAAAACCCTGGTGGTGAGAAAAGGATACCAGGTAACCATGCCGTTGCTGAAAAACGGCAAATGTGCTTCCTGCGGGCAGCCTATCCCCGGAGTGTGGGATTGAGGTTTTCCCTGTTTACCGATTTTTTCCCCGCGTTTACCGAAAAACTGTTTGAACTGCTGAAGGGCGTTCCTATTTTTGGGTTGTTTGTCACGCGTTATTATTCACAAAAAAACAAAAAAAATGGAACGCAGTCGTTTTCACCGCAGTGCCGTTGTCGGACTGATCTTTATTTTCGCCGGTTTGTTTCTGATTGCCGGCAATATGAATCTTATCCACTACCCTCTCAGGCATATTCTGTTTTCGTGGCCTATGCTGCTGGTAGCACTGGGGGTGATTTTTCTTGCCAGCCGGGAAGGATCGCTTACCGGTTGGATATTGCTGATCATTGGAGGGTTTTTCCTGGTTCCCCGGATATTTCCGGGTGTGCATTTTGAGTTTCACCTTTTCTTCTGGCCGGTGCTGCTCATTGGGCTGGGATTGGTGATGATCTTTCGTTTTGCAGGTCATAACGGGAAGATGATCCATCGTGCTGAGGTCAATGACGAAGATTTCCTGGATGATGTGGCTATTTTCGGCGGAGGAAAGAAAATGTTCACCTCCAATAATTTTCAGGGGGGTAAGATCACAGCCATTTTCGGAGGATCGGAGATCGATCTGAGGCAGGCAAAAATGGCCAAGGGAAAGGTCTATATTGATTATTTCGCCATGTTTGGCGGGACCAAGCTTTTTGTGCCCGGCGACTGGGATGTGAAGGTGGAGGTGAGCTCTATTTTCGGTGGATTTTCCGATAAGCGTGCTGCCGATCCCAGGATCGTTAGAGATCCTTCCAAGCAGCTTATTATAAAAGGAGTGGCTATCTTTGGGGGAGGAGACCTGGTAGATTTCTGAGCCCATGGACAACAGCCGGCATCCTTTTCTGGTTAGCAGAAAGAACATTATTCTGTATGCATCCACGTGGATCCTCCTGGCGGGGGTCCACGTAATGCTGCTGTTGTGGCGCGAGGACTTTCCCCTGTATGTGTCTGTCAATGAGGCCCTGATCTCCACTTTCTTTCTCGCCCTGCTGGGTCTGGCCCTGTGGTATCCTGTCAGGTTTATGGATACAGGCAAAAACAATCTGCTCTTTATTCTGGCAGGGTATGGCATGTCGGGTGCAGTGATCCTTCTTCTCTGGCTCACACTTACGCATTTATTCCTGCGAAATTTTTTCCCCAGCATACAGGGTTATCATGTGTATTTGAATGAATCAGTGGGCTGGAAGGTGGTTGGCGGGGCACTGGTATATCTCATTATTCTGCTGGTTTATTACCTTACCATGACATGGCACCGCCTGCGGGAAAAAGACAGGCAGGAAGCCAGGCTGGAGACCCTGATCAAGGAATCGGAGCTGAAAATGCTGCGTTCACAGATAAATCCTCATTTCTTATTCAACAGCCTGAACAGTATCAGCGCCCTTACACTGACTGATCCTGCTAAAGCAAGGGATATGGTGGTCAGGCTGTCGGAGTTTTTCAGGTATTCCCTCGACCATAAACTGGAAGATGAGTCTACCCTGGAGGAAGAACTGCATCACATTGAAAACTACCTTGCCATGGAACAGGTGAGGTTTGGGGAACGTTTGCTGTTCAACAGGGATATTCCCGAAAGGTGTATAAAAATGAAATTGCCCAACCTGATCCTGCAGCCCCTGTTTGAAAATGCTGTCAAGCACGGGGTGTACCAGAGTACGGAACAGGTGGAGATCAAATTAACGGCCTGGTGTGATGAAAACCGGCTCAGGCTTACGCTCAGCAACCATTATGACCCTGATGTGCCTGCAGCCGGACGCCGGGGTATCGGGCTGAATAATATCGCCCAGCGACTGGAACTGAAATACGGTCAGGAAGGGCTGATGGGCATTGAGAAAGATGAACGGATATTTACAGTCACATTGCTGATACCCCAATCTTCATGAAAAAGGAAAGAAAACTCACAACCCTGATCATAGACGATGAAGCGCCTGCCAGGGATATCATCAGGTATTACCTGCGCAATCATCCTTCTGTGGAAATAATTGGGGAGTATGACGACGGTTTTACCGGATTAAAGGCCATTCAGGAAATCAGGCCCGATATGGTGATCCTGGATATTCAGATGCCCAGGCTTACCGGACTGGAAATGCTGGAGCTGCTTGATGAATGGCCGGCCGTGATTTTTGTAACAGCCTACGACCGGTATGCTATCCGGGCTTTTGAACTGAGCGCGGTGGATTACCTGCTGAAGCCTTTTTCGGAGGAACGCCTGAAGGAAGCGGTGGATAAAGCCGTGCAGCGTACCGGCGGCCGGAATGCCGGCGATGGGGTGCAGGGCTTGATGAATGCGGCCAGGGAACAGGTAAAGAATATAGAACGGCTGGTGGTGAAGGCAGGATCGCGCATCCATATACTTTCACTGGACGATATCCGGTATTTTGAAGCGGTGGATGATTATGTGAAGATACATACCCTGAAGGAGCGGTACATGAAAAAAATGACCATGAAATACCTGGAAGATCGCCTGGACGGGAAGGAATTCATCCGCATACACCGGTCGTATATTGTGGCTGTAAGAGAAATCCGGAGCATTGAAAAGTACGGCAGGGAGAGCTATCTGGCCCTGTTGCACGGAGGAGAGAAGCTCAGCATGAGCCAGGGGGGAATGGAAAGGCTGAAGGAGGCCATGATGTAATAGCCGGCGCAGGCGGTGAATATTTGTTTGCTAACTGACTTTTCAAAAGTGCTTCATGAAAGATGCCTAATCACCTGAATCCTGCTGGTTCTCCCATGTGGACCGGCGTGATGAAGATCCACTGGAAATATATTTGCATCAGGCTACCGGGATTGCCGGCGGAACCGGTCCTGCGGGCAGCATCAAGGCCCGTTCAAAACAGGTTTTGATTCCCCGCAGCTGCTTTGCCTCGCGTGTGCATAAAACCGGAACCATCCTCAGGGTG
This sequence comes from Bacteroidales bacterium, assembly GCA_049975425.1. Classification (GTDB taxonomy): domain Bacteria; phylum Bacteroidota; class Bacteroidia; order Bacteroidales; family VadinHA17; genus HyVt-105. Next base: position 51,273 of record JBNGDI010000003.1, on the reverse strand, counting down.
GCTTTTTTATGCATCGCCGTTTTCCGACTGATCATGGACCTTCTGGCTGATAAAACTGAGCGTGGGATTGTGGCTTTCTTCCTGATTATACTGGCAGGAGTCCTGCTGATGCACATTCTTTACCGGCTGGCAGGTGTCCGGTCAAAAGCTTCGGTATACAGAAAACATCCGCAGATCCGTTCCCTGATCAGGGAAGGATACCGGCCCGGTTCACATCCTTTTTACTCTACCACCCCTTTCGGATGGATATGGATGGCTATGAAAAGAATTTTGATCTGAAGATATTCATCTGTTTAATAAAAGATTCGTTTCCGGTAAAAACCGGGACAAAACAGGATAAGAGGCCTTTCTCAGAGCAGGGACTTAATGAAATAGTAGGTCATGGCAAGGGAAGCGGCAAGCTTCAGGCCGATCCCCAGAAAGAACCCCATCAGTGATCCCATACCCGCCACAATGGATTGACGGCCATCGGCTCCGCGTATGGCTTCACCGACAATAGCTCCGATCAAAGGCCCGAGGATCAGGCCGACAGGAGGGAAAAAGAATATTCCCACCACCATACCGATGGTGGCTCCCCACATTCCCGCTTTGGTACCTCCGAAACGTTTGGTACCCCATATAGGAACGATGTAATCGAGTACTGTTACCACAACGGCTATCATGGCCATGATCACCAGAAAGCGGGGGCTGAAATCGACCCAGCGGGTGAAGTGGACCAGGAGCAAACCAATGTAACTGAGGGGAGGGCCGGGAAGGACTGGCAGCACACAACCGAGCAATCCCACGATCATCAGTGCGATGGCCAGGGCCAGAAGAACATAGTCCATGGATGAATATATTTGAAAGGGAAAGATAGAAATTTTCTCCGGATGTTCCCCCCTAAAGATAGATCAGTAAAAATGCAAGAGGTATAAGTATTCCCACGGCGGTAAGCCAGGCCCCCCTGCCGGTAATTCCTTTTTTCCCTTTGATCATGAAAAGTCCGGTCATGGCCAGAACGATCAGGGCCCCTGCGAACAGATCGGAAAACCAGGTCCACAACCTGACCGGATTGTAGTGAAGAAAATTCACTTCGTGAAATACGGGCCTTCTCCTGATGCTTTCCAGAAGACCCTGGCCGGTTTCCAGGTTGAACAGGACCGATCCGCCCCGTATAAAGACTTTCATCGACTGATCATCGGGGAAATAGAAATTCTTGAAATTCCTTTCTTCCCCGATCTGTGCCATGATTTCCCGTACGTCATCGCGCGACAGCCCGTACACATTTTCCGGGAATTTCACCTGGACAGCCCGGTTCTCGATGATATAGTTTGGGTTCCATTCATCCAGGTGATTCAGAGCAATGCCCGATAATCCATAGACAATGGTGGCCCCGAAAAAAAGATAACCGAAATCACGGTGGATGACCCGGATCCATTTTCTCCAGTTGAATTTCATACCGGTGGTTTATTCTTCAATTTCCCTGTATTCCTGACAGGTAATCGAATAAAATGACAGATGATCGCTGTCGCTCTGAGCCAGTTGTTCCCGGTAACGGGCGATCTGCTCCTTTGTTGCGGTATGGGTTCCCTGGTCGGCGGCTTCTCCCAGCTGGCTGCTCTCGTCATGCGAGCCGGCCGAATCGCCTCCGGTGTGGATTTTTTTATCCTCGGCCAGCTTCTCGCCCGATTGTATCTCTTCTTCCCATTGCCGCAGGTAGGTTTCGTCAATCCGTAATACTTTCATTTCTCCAATTACTTCTACAGTGCTTCCTTCCAGTTCCACAGGGAAAGTCCCCATATCGCCGCTCACATCTATGCGGATCCGGTTTTCGGGTTTCCGGTCGATGAGGAACATTCTTTTGCCTGTTTCCTTGCATACATGCTGGACCATTCCGGTGATCTTCACCGTATTGCCCACATACTGGTCGGCCTGAGCCAGAAGATCGGGGATACTTATTTCCGTAACCTGCTGACTGGCGGATTCATGATTCTTTTCCCTGTTCTGGCAGGCGGCGCCGATAACCAGGCTGAGCAGAGCGAATGCAACTATTTTTTTCATGGCTTCAGATTTTGTGGTTTGAATGGATAAACAAATATATTCAATATTCAGGTTTTTTCCGGAGCATCCTGGTTGCCCGGATCTTTTTCCTTTTTGTTTTCCTTTTCCTTTTCCTTTTCCTTTTCCTTTTCCTTCACTTCTTCTGCCTTGAAACCCGTTTCCAGGATCACTTTACGGAGCTTGCCGGGATCGGTTTTCCAGTTTTTGTACTCAATGGTAATGAGGTTTTTTTCCAGGTCAAATTTCAGGTCGGTTACTCCCTTTTCGAAAGCCAGGCTTTTGGTAAGGGTTTGCACGCAATCTTCGCAATGCATACTGGAGTGAAAGGTAACGGTAAGCTTTTCCTTCAGGGGTTTCTGTGTATATCCGGGCAGAGAGAGCAAAAGAAGGGTTGCTGCCAGTAAGAACCTTGTAATGAATTCTTTTTTCATGTTGAGTGGTTTTTTGGTTGACATTATGAAACGTTTTCCGCTGGATGGTTAGTCAATATTGATCCGGATACCCGCATATATTTTTCTGCCTTCGATGGGTCCCCATACCATGGAGGCATCGAAATAAGGACCGAATGGATCATCCCATGCCAGTATGGGATTTGTCTGGCGGAAATTTCCCAGGTTTTCCGTTCCGAGGTAAATGTTCCAGTAACGGAAACGGCGGGTGATTTGTGTGTTGATAACGGAATAGGGATTGAACCGGTCGGGGCGACGGTATTCGGGTGGAAACCCGCCGGTGGGTGTCAGTCTGCCTCCCCCGTTGTACTGCCAGGTGAAGTCAAACTGCCATTTACTCAGGCGGGTGGCATAGCTCAGGTTCACCAGTCCTTTGTGCCTGTTTACCAGGGGTTTCTCCACCAGTTCCTCATTGATTGTGGTTTTTACATCGTTCAGCCGGTATCCCAGTACCACATCGAAACGGGTAAGCGGGGTGGCATTGAGGTTAAGCTGCAGGCTGTTGGACCAGGAGGGGCCCTGCAGATTATATATGGAGATGGCAGCCGGATCCCTGTAAACATCAACCACTACCTGGTTCTGGAAGCTGGTTCGGTGGTATTCCGCACTGAAGGTCCATTCGGTACCCAGTAAAGAGAAATGCTGGCTGAGGGTAAGTCCGTAGTTCCAGGCTTTTTCCTGTCCGGGTTCTTCCAGTACCTCCACTTCCCTGGAGCTGGCCAGCAGGAATGAATGCTCAGCAAACACACTGGCTGTGCGAAACCCACGGCCTGCCGACACCCTGAGGGTGGTGGAAGGAGTAATTTCTGTTCGGAGATGTAATCTGGGAGTATAAAACACTCCCCATCGATTATGCCAGTCGGCCCGGATACCGGTCATGAGGGTAAAGTCTTCCCGTGGCTTCCAGGTGTACTGAAAAAATATCCCGGGAATGGTCTCCGTGCGTTGATACGGATATTGGTTCACTTTTTCGTCGAACCGGTCGTTCGTCAGGCTGATGCCGGTACGGTATTCATGCCGGGTATCGCCTATAAACGACTGATAGATCATGTTCATATACAGGCTGTTTTGCCTGCCTTCGTATGTGTTGAATCCATACAGGGATAACTGGCGGTGGTGGCTGTAATGGGTAATAAAGCCCAGGCTGGTGGCCGGTTTGTTCTGAAATACAAATCCGGTTTTATTGTAGCCTTCCACCCGCAGGGTATTCAGACTGATTCCGTATCCGTTGGCCGGTGTGGAAGGCAGTTCTGAGTTGTAACGGAGTTCACCGCCGGTTCTTTCTTCACCGAGCACGGAAAAACCAAACCGGCTTTCCAGCCCTCGGGTTCCCTGGTATTTCCAGCGGTTCATCAGGTTGTACTGCTTCATCAGGGGCATATCGATGAATCCGTCACCGTTGATGTCGGAGGAGTGGTCCTTCCATTCCCCGTGGGCAAGGACCATGGTACTCCATTTTTCCGACAGCTTTACAGAGGAGTTCACATTGGCTTCGGCTTTCCTGAAATGGTTGGCGTAGAAATTCAGGAAGAGTTTTTCGCTGTCTTCAGGTTTCTTATACTCGATATTGATCTGCCCGGTAACCGATTCGAAGCCGTTTACCACAGAAGAGGTCCCTTTTGACACCTGGATGGATTCCATCCAGCTTCCGGGCACATAGGCCAGTCCGAAGGTACTGCTCAGTCCTCTCAGATTCGGGATGTTTTCGGTCATCATCTGCGAATACACACCGGCCAGGCCCAGCAGTTCGATTTGTTTCGCCCCGGTGAGAGCATCGGTAAAGTTTACATCAACGGTGGCACTGTTTTCAAAGCTTTCGGAAAGGTTGCAGCATGCTGCCTGTTGCAGACCAGCTCCGCTGATCACCTGGGTGTGAATGGGATTCATTCTGTCCAGATGGCTTCCTTTCTGTTTTCCATGGATGGTGACTTCATCGAGGGAAAGCTCATTGAGAAGGTATATTTCGATGGGTTCGAATGGTTCGTGAACATGCACCGTGTCGCTGATATGGCCCACATAGCTGAAAACCAGCATATGGTCGTGAGAGCCTTCCTTCAGTATCTGAAAATATCCGTTTTTATCGGTTACGGTTCCCCGGGTGGTATTCATCCAGTAAACGTTAACCCCGGGCAGGGGAACGGGCTGTTCATTTTCCGTTTTTTCAAAGATATATCCTGTAACGGATTGTCCGTTACTGAGTGTGTTGGCCCCTAACAGAAGGAGGGACATCAGTATTCTGAAATTCATTGTGATTTTTTCCTTCAGTAATGAATACTTGAAACAAACAACAAAACCGGAGTTCCGGCGAAGCAGGAATGCTTATGCTGCTGAAGGGGAAGGGATCTTTTGCTGATGCATGAAGAGAACGAGCTTCCGCCCGCTCAGCCTGGGCGGAGATTTGCTAATGAAAAGGGTTTGAAATGAGTGGCCGGTATGGTTGTCCTGCGGGAAACACGCTATCCGAAGGATCATTCCCTGTGAGATGGGATGTACAGTCTGGTCTGACCGGGTCGTATCATAATCGGTATCCAGAACCAGGTATACCGGGTAGGTAGAGCAGCATGGAACGGGACTGAAAACCGTTTGATCATCGGTGGGTCCGGTGGCCGGTTTTTCCGTACAGCATGATTTGTGGTGATTGCAGCAGTTTTCTTCCGGGTATTCCCATAAAATGGATGTTTGCTGCAGGTTCCGGCAGTGGTGGGCATAAAAAAAACTTCCTGTGGTAGCGGCTGTCAGGAACAGTGCAATGACCAGAGACAGGATATGCCGGACTTTTTTCATGATTCAGATGACAAAAATATAAAAAAATTAAAATCCGTCATTATGTTGGGGCGGCCATTCAGGAATGTTCCTGAAAAAAGAATGTCTTTTGTATTTTCTTTTATCAGGCAGTAAATGCCGGCAGTGCGAGCAGGTTCCGCACAGCTCCCGTCCCTGAACAGTTGTTTTTCCGGGCACAAACAGCATAATCAGTTTATACAGGCTGTATATTGCGGCTGCGGCGACAAGCACCAGGGTTATTCCTTCCTGAAAAGGAACGGTATGAATAAAAATTATTTCTGAAATGCACATGTTTTCTTTCTCCGTTCAGAAGATCCAATTACCAATTTGATACACAGCAAACGAAACCAGCCAGGCCAGGCTTGTGGTGTATACGATCATGAACAAAGCCCACTGCCATTTGCCGGTTTCTTTTTTCACTGCCGCCACCACGGCCACACAGGGGAAATAGATCAGGATGAACAAAAGGAACGACAGGGCGGATAATGGATTGTACACCTTTTCTCCTTTCTGGGGACCGGATTCATATTTTTCTTCCTGCAATTTGCTGATGAGGGTTTCATAATCGGATCCTTCCTGGGTTTCAGTCTGGTGCAGCACGCCCAGTGTACTGACCACCACCTCCTTGGCGGCAATGCCGGTTAGCAGGCTGACGCCCATTTTCCAGTTGAATCCCAGAGGGCGCAGCGCGGGTTCAATGAAGTGCCCGATTCTGACAATATAAGATTCCGCATTTTTTTCTGTACTTCCGGGATTATATTCCGTTTCGCCGGTTTTTGTTTCCTGTGTCATGTTCAAGGCCGTTTGGGTGGTCCCTTTGCCGGTTGTTTCTGCTGGTTCCGGGGGGCGTGGATAATATCCCAGGGCCCAGATCAGTATGGATGCCACCAGGATCACACCTCCCATTTTTTTCAGGTATTGTTCTCCCTTGTGCCACATATGTTTCAGCAGGCTGCGGATGGTCGGGACCCGGTAGGGTGGAAGTTCCATGACAAATGGGGCTTCCCGGCTCCGGAAGAGGGTTTTGTTGAACAGCACGGCTGTACCTGCAGCCATGATTATCCCGGTAAGGTATACAGCAAAGAGCATCAGGCCGGGAAACTGAGGGAAAAAGGCTCCGATCAGCAGGATATACACCGGCAGGCGCGCACTGCATGACATAAACGGGTTGATCAGAATAGTCAGCAGGCGGTTCTTTGGGTCTTCAATGGTTCGGGTAGCCATAATTGCAGGCACGTTGCATCCAAAGCCCATGATGAGGGGGATGAACGATTTGCCGTGCAGACCGATGCGGTGCATGATCTTATCCATGATAAAAGCTGCCCGGGCCATGTAGCCGGTGTCTTCCATCAAGGAGATGAAGAAAAAAAGGATCAGGATATTGGGCAGGAACACGATCACGCTTCCCACCCCGCCGATGATTCCGTCGATCAGCAGGTCGTGCAGGGGACCTGCAGCCATGTTCCCGTCAATGAGGTTGCCAATGAAAGAGACCAGGCTGTCGATCCATTGCATAGGATACTCCCCCAGCCTGAAAGTGCTGAAAAAGGTGATGAACATGAACAACAGAAAAAACGGGAATCCAAGGATCCGGTGGGTGAGGATACGGTCTATTCCTTCGGTGATCCTGTTATGGCTCAGCAGAGGCTGGCGCAGGGTTTCCCTCAGGGCTCCGGCAATGAATCCGTAGCGGGCATCGGCAATGATGGTTTCCGTATCTTCCCTGAAAACCTTCCTGAGCCGTTCCATTTCTTCAACGGCAGTTTTTCTGATTTCCTGATAATTCGGAAAGGGAGTAAGGGTGACGAATACCGACCGGTCGTTTTCAAGCAGCTTGATGGCATAGAACCGGGAGGAAACCCGGTCGGTCAGGTTCTTGTTTTCCCAGATTTTATCCTGGATCTTTTCCAGGGATGCTTCCACTTCCTGACCATAATTGATATGAACGTGCCTTACCACCGGGTCTTCGTCGGAATATACTTCAATAATCTTATCGAAGAGATTCCGTATCCCCCTTCCGCGTGAAGCTACAGTAGGAACAATGGGGATCCCCAGCAGTTTCCCCAGGGCTTCGTGATCCAGCCTGGCCCCTCTTCGGGCCATGTCATCATACATGTTCAGGGCCATGATGGTCCGTACATCCATGTCGATGAGCTGGGTGGTGAGATACAGGTTTCTTTCCAGGTTTGAAGCATCCACCACGTTGATCACGATATCAGGCATTTCATGCAGAATATGCTTCCGCACAAACAGTTCTTCGGGAGAATAGGCCGAAAGGGAATAGGTTCCCGGCAGGTCGGTGATATGAAAAGTATATCCCCTGTGACGAAAAACAGCGGTTTTGGAATCTACCGTAACTCCCCCGTAGTTTCCCACCCTTTCCCTTGAGCTGGAGGCATAGTTGAACAGGGTGGTTTTCCCCGAGTTTGGGTTGCCCACCAGGGCTACCTGTATGTTTTTTCCTTTTTCGCGTGCCGAACTTCTGAGGTGCTCTTCGGTAAACACCCCGTTAAAGGGAGTGAGGTGTTCTTCACGGGCTTCTTTTTCTGTAATTACCTCGATCAGGGAGGCTTCACTTCTGCGCAGGGATACTTCATAGTCCATGATCCGGTATTCCACCGGATCATTCAGGGGTGCGTTCCGTACTACTTTCACCTTCTTTCCCCTGACAAACCCCATCTCAATGATCCTTTTGCGAAAAGTTCCCCGTCCTTTCACCTTGACAATAATCCCTTCTTCTTCTACCTTAAGATCCGACAGCTTCATGATTGACCGGGTTACCCTTTCATCGAAAGTGCAAACGTACAGATTCTGTTTATTTTCCCCAATACCTATTTATAATGATTTTAATCAGGTTCTGCCGGAAGGGAAGAAGGAATTTCAGCCGGGGCCGGGTCTGTATTTTGATGAAAAAATTAACTACATTGGATGCTGAACCAAATATCCGCGCATATGAAAGATCAGGTGAATGCCGCTTTTCAGATTATTCCCGGGCCCGGGAACCTGGATATGTACCGGCTGATCGACAGGGCCATTTCGGTGATCATCACCTCGGGAATGCGCTATCGTGTGTGCCCGTTTGAAACCGTGGTGGAAGGACCCCTGGATAAGGTATTGCAACTGGTACCTGAAATACTGGAGGTGTTGTATTCTGAAGGGGTGGAAGATGTGCTGAGCTTTGTGAAGATCCAGTCGCGAAAGCAGGGGAGGGTGACCATCGAAGAAAAGATGGCCGCTTATGATGCAGGGTAAATTATTCCGCAGGTTTTCAATTCCGGGAATACTTGAAAACAGGACATAACACACATTTACCGGAAGACCTGCCTTCAGGAATATAGTGTATTGAGATTCGGACGAAATGTTTTAGGGGCCCTATTCCTTCCGGTCCTCCAGGTCGTCGAATTCAACGTTGGTGTAGTTTTCGGTCAGGGCAGTTTCTTCTTCCTCATCCTGCCTTTCTGCCGGTTTTCTCGGTTCCCGTTCCACAGGTTCGGGTCGGTTTTCCTTGATGTACTCCACCGTTTCCGTCAGAGCATCGGCAAACTTGTCGAAGTCCTCCTTGTACAGGAATACCTTGTGTTTTTCATAAAATGATTTTCCGTCCCGGTTGAATCTCTTTTTACTCTCTGTGATGGTAAGGTAGTAATCATCATTTCGGGTGGCCTTCACATCAAAGAAATACGTTCTCTTTCCGGCACGCACAACTTTCGAATAGATCTCCTCCTGCTGGTGGTGGTTTTCAAATCCTTCTTTTTTCTCAGTTCCTTCTTCCATCATTGAAATATTTTGTGGTCCTAATACTTTAAGTTGAAACCAAATGTATAAAAATATTTTTGATATGATTGTCTCTCTCCCGGTAAAATTGGGATAAATTTTACGTAACAGGTTTTTTTTTAGAATGCATATAAATTATTTCGGCTTATCACCATATTCAACAAATTGGGGTATGCGGGTTTTAATTCAGTTAATTTTAAGCTATCTTTGCCCTCTGACCGAGAAAAACCGTTCTTTTCATGTATAGCAGAAGGTTATTAAGGATCAAGGTGATGCAGGTGCTTTATGCCTATCTGAAAACCGAATCGCCCTCGCTTTCTCACTCCGAGCAAGAATTGTTGCACAGCATTAAGAAAAGTTATGACCTGTATCATTACCTTTTGCTGCTGGTCATTGAAGTAAAAAATTACGCACTGGAACGTATTGCACTGGCCAGAAACAAGAAAAGACCCACCCACCAGGATCTTCATCCCAATACCCGTTTTGTTGATAACCGGATTATCCGCCAGCTCGAAGAAAGCAGTGAATTAAGGAAGTATACCGGGCATACCGGAATGAGCTGGGTGCAGTATCCCGAACTGATCAGGAAACTTTACCGGGATATGCTGCATAAAGACTGGTACCGGAAATATATGGAGGGCGACGAACCGGATTATGCTAAAGACCGGGAACTGGTTGTTCATTTTTTTCACGACCTGGTACTTGGTTCCGACGAATTGACAGGCGACCTGGAAGAGCAAAGCATTTACTGGAATGATGAACTGGAATTTGTGGTGGGGATGATCATAAAAACCATCCATAAATTCAGAGCGGCACAGGGTGAAAACATCCGGCTGATGCCCATGTATAAAAGTTCAGAAGATGCGGAGTTTACAAAACGGTTATTCAGAAAATGCCTGGTGCATTATGATGAATACCTCAAACTGATTGAAGCTTATTCCCATAACTGGGATGTAGAGAGGATCGCTTTTATGGACAACCTGCTGATGGTAATGGCCATAACTGAGATGACAGAATTTCCCGAAATACCGGTAAGGGTGACCTTTGATGAATACATTGAAATGGCCAAATATTACAGTACGGAGCGCAGCAGCCATTTTGTCAACGGGGTGCTTGATAAGATCATTCATCATCTCCGTGAGGAAAAGAAAATTATCAAGAAAGGCCGGGGCCTGATAGGCGAAGCATGATAAAATCCGGGTTGCCAGGATATGAAAAATGTATTTACTTTGCAGAGATTCAATGAAGCTCAGAACCATGCGATCCACTGTCTTTTTCCTTTTGATCATTTTGTGCTGCTCCTGCTTTCGGGCAGAAGATGGAAAAGGCGGAGAAAATGCAAAAGGTGAAACAAAACCGCCATTGCTTGAATTTACCAGGCTTACCCACAATTTCGGAGATGTGAGTCAGGGGGAAAAGGTAGCATGCCGGTTTACTTACCGGAATGCAGGCGGGAACGATCTGGTGATACACAGCGCCGTTGCCAGCTGCGGTTGCACTGTCCCTTCCTTCAGCAGGGAGCCTCTGCCACCGGGTGGGGAAGAATCAATGGAAGTGGTATTCGATACTGCCGGAAGGTCGGGGAAGCAGGTGAAAACCATTTATGTAAGAAGTAATGCTTCGAATAACCCGGTGGTTCTGACCATTCATGCCAATGTGGTTCTGAAGTAAACAGATAAATCAAATATTCACCAAATAATAAAAAGAAATGATCCATCAAGTTTTTAGCATGTTGTTATTTGCTCCGACTACCGAAGAGCAGAACCCTTTCATGACATTTTTGCCGTTGTTGCTGATTATCCTGGTGTTCTATTTTTTCATGATACGCCCTCAGGTAAAAAGGCAGAAGGAGCTGCGCAGTTACCGTGAATCACTGAAGAAGGGAGACCGTATCATTACAACCGGGGGTATATACGGGAAAATTGCCGATATCAACGGAAATGAGATACTGGTAGAGGTGGCCGATAAGGTGAAGATCAAGATTGATAAGAGCGCCATCCTGAAAGACCCCTCGGATATCGGAGTCCAGAAATAATTCCTTCCGGTTACCGGAAAGTCAGCATCGGTTATGTCGGAACCTTCAGTGCTTAAGAAAACATTCAGGTGTTTCCTGAAAGTCAGGCAACGGAAAATCAATCAGAAGGTATTGATCTTTGGTTTTTTCCTGGTATTAAGCACGGTGTTCTGGTTTCTTAATGAATTGAACCAGGTGGCGGTGACTGAGCTCAGTTTTCCGGTGAAGTACATCAATATGCCCCGCGACAGGGTGCTGGTTAACGATCTTCCCCACGAACTCCTTTTACAGGTGCAGGCTCCGGGGTATACCCTGCTGAGGTATAAACTGAGCAAGCGCCAGGTACCCATTACCATCAATCTAGACAGCTACAATTTCAGGTACCTGCCAGGAACTGAACCGCCCAGGTATTATCTTCTTTCAAGAACCATCAGAGAAAGTCTTTCCAGGCAAATGCTCCGGGAGGGGAATATCCTGAACGTGGCCCCCGATACGCTGTTCTTTACTTTCGACGATATTGTGCACAAAAGAGTGCCTGTTTTACCTGTGCTCGATATCAGGTATGCACGGCAATTCCAACTCAGCGGGGAAATATCATGTACACCTGATAGTGTGACAGTTTCAGGTCCCGGGGCAGTGATCGATACCTTCCGTATGGCCCGGACCCGGCCTGTAATAATGGCCGACGTTGATCAAACAGTGGATAAAACCCTGCCCCTCGAGGAAGTTCCGAATGTAAGGTTCTCACACCGCAGGGTGAACGTACGAATTCCGGTGGAACAGTTTACCGAGAGCACTGTTCAGGTGCCTGTCCATACGGAAGGGGTTCCCGACAGTTTAACCCTGAAGGTTTTTCCTTCCCGTGTGAACATTACCTTCATGGTGGCTCTCAGCAATTTCAGCAAGGTGCAGCCTGCTCTGTTCAGGGCGGCCGTGTTTTTTCCCGAAGAGCCTGTTGAGAAGCTCAGGGTGCAACTGCTGAGATATCCCGATTACATACGTTCAGTGAAATTCTCCCCCGAGCAGGTGGAATATATTATTGAGAAAAACTGATGCTGAAAGTAGGTCTGACCGGAGGAATTGGCAGTGGCAAGTCGATAGTTGCCGGGATTTTTACTGTTCTCGGGATCCCCGTATTCGATGCCGATACAGAAGCAAGAACCCTGATGGAATCAGACCCTGTTCTGAAGGCTCATTTGGAAGATGCCTTTGGTGAGGATGTATACCTGAACGGAATGCTCCGGCGTAAAAAACTGGCGGAAATGGTTTTTTCCGATGAGGGCAAACTCAGATTACTGAACAGTCTGGTGCATCCAAAAGTGCGTGATGCTTTTTCTGAGTGGGTGGGCTGTCATGCAGAAGCTCCCTATGTGATCCATGAGGCTGCCATTCTCCTGGAAAGCGGATGGGCTTCTCTGTTCGACAGGGTGATTGCCGTTGAAGCACCGGAACAGCTTCGTATCAGGCGGGTAATGGAGCGTGACGGAACATCGGCCGGAGAGGTCAGAAGCCGGATGGAAAGGCAATGGACGGATGAGGAACGAAGAAAACATGCCGATTATTTGCTGGTAAACGATGAAAAGAAGCTCCTGATACCCGCGATTATTGAACTGCACCGGTTGCTTCTTAATGAAAACCAAAATACACAGTGAATCATGGGGAAATTTGGCAAATGGATAGGTGGAGGTCTGGGATGGGTGCTATTTGGTCCCCTGGGGGGGCTGGCGGGATTTGCCCTGGGGGCTATCTTTGACAATGCCGACGTGCAATCTCTTCAGAAGGAGGGGCAGACTACCCGGGGTGATTTTGTGGTGAGTTTTCTGGTGCTGGTGGCGGCTATGATGAAAGCCGACGGTAAGGTGCTGCGCTCGGAACTGGATTACGTGAAGAAATACCTGGTAACGGCTTTTGGTACGGAAGCAGCCCGTGAAGCTCTGGCCATGCTGCGCGACCTGCTGCACCAGAATATACCCCTTCGCCAGGTGAGCATGCAGATCAGGCAAAACATGGATTATTCCTCCCGGTTGCAGCTTCTGCAGATGTTGCACGGAATATCTGCGGCCGACGGGCAGGTACACACGGAAGAGATCCGGGTCATCAGGCTGGTGGCACAGTATATGGGGATCAGCCAGAAAGATATGGATTCCATTATGGCCGTGTATGTGGCCGATACCGACTGGGCATATAAGGTGCTTGAAATCGACCGGTCAGCGGGTGATGAGGAGGTGAAGAAAGCCTTCCGGAAAATGGCTATGAAATACCATCCCGATAAGGTGAGTTATCTGGGAGAAGATTTTCAGAAGATTGCACATGAAAAGTTCCGGAAGGTGAATGAAGCCTATGAACAGATTAAAAAAGAGAGGAATATGGTTTAATCCGGGAGATGACTTTTGCAATCTGTCATTTAGTATTATTTTTGTCTTTTCATAAACAGTTCAACCATGGAATTCAAGGACATATTGGCTATATCGGGATATCCGGGATTATACAGGTTTGTTGCTCAGGCAAAAAACGGGATTATTGTCGAATCGTTTGATACCGGCAAACGAATGCATGCAGGGGCTCATCTTAAGGTTAGTTCCATGGATGATATCGCGGTTTTTACGCATGAAGGGGAAGCCCGGCTGATTGAAATCTTCCGTAAGATATCCGAACTGGAGAACGGAGGCGAGGCTCCGGATCCGAAATCAGACAAAGACACCCTGTTTGCCTATTTTGAGAAGGTATTGCCGGAATTTGACCGTTCCAGGGTGTACCAGTCCGACATCAGAAAGATCATGCAATGGTACAATATTCTTCTGAAGCATAACCTGCTGAACCTCGAAGAACAGGAGGAGGAACAGAAGAAAGAAGCGACTGAGAAGGACAAGGCTCAGCCCAGGCCTTCCAAACCTGCAGGTTCTGCAGCAAAAAAATCCACCCCGAAAAAGACCACCTCCCAGGGTCAGAAAATCGCTTCTGCAGGCGGCGGACAGAAACGGATGCCTGTTTCCACCAAGAACAAGTAAAGGAGGATGCATGGATAACAGGTATTCCCCGGGTCAGCGTGCTTTTCTTCCACCTGACAGGAAGGTGGAGTCGTGGGAGTCGGTCAGGCCTTTTTTCGACGAACTGGCGAACCGGAAAATAACCTCACCCGTTCAACTGGAAAGGTGGCTGGTCGACCGCAGTGCCCTGCTTTCCTGGATGGAAGAGGAGCTTGCATGGAGGTATATCCGCACGAACTGTGATACTACCCGTAAGGAACTGGCCCGTCATTATGAGCAGTTCGTCACGGGAATCGAGCCGCATATTCACCGGTATACCCATCTGTTCGATAAAAAACTGGTCAACAGCCCCCATCTGTCCCGGCTCGGTCAAAAAAAATACGCTGTTCTGATCAGGGCTGCCAGAAAAAGAATAGAGCTTTTCAGGGAAGAGAATATCCCCCTGTTGGCCGAACTGCAGGTGGAGGAGCAGGAGTACGGGAAGATAATCAGTGAGCTTACCGTGTTATACCGTGACCGGGAATATACCCTTCAGCAGGCGGCGAATTTTTTACGGAATCCCGACCGTGAGGTCAGGGAGACGGTATACAGGCTGATACAGGAACAGAGAATTTCGAAGGCATTTTCCCTGCAGGATCTGTTTACCCGGCTGGTCCGGAAAAGATACAAGATTGCACTGAATGCAGGTTACCGTAATTTCCGGGATTATCAGTTCGACAATCTGGGCAGGTTTGATTACCGTCCGGAAGATTGCATGCAGTTCCATGAATCGGTGCAGCACGAAGTGATGCCTCTGGTGGACCGGATGTTAGACCGGAGGAAAGAACAGCTTCGACTGAACGAACTCAGGCCCTGGGATCTGGATGTGGACGTTGACGGGAAACCGCCCCTGGTTCCCGCTTCCGGATCGGAGGAGCTGTTGCAGAAAACCATCCTGTGTTTTTCACAGGTTCGTGAAAAATACGGTTCGATGCTTAAGCAACTGGCCGGAAGAGGGTTTCTCGACCTGGATTCGAGAAAGGGGAAAGCCCCCGGAGGATTCAATTACCCGCTGTATGAGTCGAATGTTCCCTTCATCTTCATGAATGCCGCCGGGAATCTGCGTGATCTTGAAACCCTGGTGCATGAAGGCGGGCATGCCATTCATTCAATCATGACTTCCGGTCTCGAACTGATCGATTTTAAGGAATTGCCTGCCGAAGTGGCCGAGCTGGCTTCCATGTCGATGGAACTCATCAGCATGGAACACTGGGATGTGTTTTTCCCCGACGAGAGTGACCTCCGCAGGGCCAGGATACATCAGCTCGAGGGAATAGTGCAGGTGCTGCCGTGGATTGCTGCGGTGGATCATTTTCAGCACTGGGTGTACCTGAATCCGGAGCATCAGGAAAAGGAAAGACTGGCGGCCTGGAACAGGATATACCGCCGTTTCAGTTCCGACAGGATCAACTGGAGCGGAATGGAAGAGAACTTTGTATACAGCTGGCAACGTCAGCTGCATATTTTTGAATTGCCTTTTTACTATATTGAATACGGCATGGCACAACTGGGAGCCATTGCCCTTTGGAAGCATTATAAAAACGACCCGGAAAACACCCTGGATTGTTTCGAATCGGCCCTGCGCCTGGGGTACACTGCAACCATTCCTGAGATTTATGCCACGGCAGGGATACGGTTCGATTTTTCGCCAGAGTATATCCGCACTCTGCTTGAATTTGTTTGGAAGGAACTGCAATCACTCTATCTCTGAGCTTCCTGTCTGATTGTTCTTCGGGTGCGGGGTTTTTTTTGCCTCTTCCCACAGAAAATCCATATCTTCCAGTGTCATATCTTTCAGGGATTTCCCCCGTTCCCTTGCTTTTTCCTCCAGCATGGTAAAACGCTGTATGAATTTCAGGTTGGTTCGTTCCAGGGCGTTTTCCGGATTGATACCATATAGCCTGGCAGCATTGATCAGTGAGAAAAACAGGTCTCCGAATTCTTCTTCCAGCCTCTCATGGTCTCCCGAGCCGATTTCTGACCTGACTTCGGATATTTCCTCAATAACTTTTTCCCATACATTTTCCCGTTCTTTCCAGTCGAAACCCACTCCCCTTACCTTGTCCTGGATACGGAAAGCCTTGATCATGGCCGGAAGGTTTCCGGGTACACCGCCCAGCACTTTCCTGTTTCCGTTTTTATCTTCGCTGATCTTCAGATGTTCCCAGTTTTCCTTCACTTCATCCGATCCGTTCACCCGGGTATCTCCAAATACATGAGGATGACGGTATATCAGCTTTTTATTGATGGAACGGGCCACATCACCGATATCGAAAAGATTTTTTTCCTCGCCGATTTTGGCGTAGAATACAATATGCAGCAGCAGGTCGCCAAGTTCCCTTTTTACCTCTTCGTAATTATTATCCAGGATGGCATCGGCCAGTTCATAAGTTTCCTCAATGGTCAGCGTACGCAGGGTTTCCATTGTTTGTTCCCTGTCCCATGGGCATTTTACCCTGAGTTCGTCCATAATATCCAGCAATTCCTCCAGGGCTTTCAGCTTTTCTCTCTTCTTCATGATTTTTCACATTTTCCTGTCAGAAAACCTGACACGCACCGTAGAGCCGACCTTAAGGTTCAGCAATTCACTGGCATTTCCGTTGTGAATGGCAATTTCCAGTAACCCCAGGCTGTTGAACAGGGCGAGCATTTCCCCTTCCGGGGCATCGGAATAGGTTTTACTGACCGTTTTGATCTTGAAATAATTGCTTTGAACGAGTATTTCATAGGGGCGCTCCCGGCTTACCCGTCTGAACAGTTCTTCCGATATATTGGTAATGGCATTCCGGTAAGAATCAACATAGATCACACTTCCGTTGATTACCGATTCGTCAATGGTGGCCCGCATGGGGGTGCGTTTTTCGAAGCTTTCCACCACTTCTCCCAATATGGCGGGATCAGTCCCTTTCATCAGCTCACAGGCATAACCGGTCAGTTCAAGTACCTGTTCCAGGGGCGATTTATCGGGAGGATCGTTTACCGGTATCATGATCACCTTTTCCGGCTCATTATGGAGCAGCAGTCCGAAGATTCCGTTGTCGGCCGAAAGAAAGAAATGTCCTCCTGCACCGACGATGAGAAAGCCTTTTCCCGGTTCGGGCAAGGCCTGAACCCCAATCAGATGCACCGTTCCCGGAGGGAAGTGAAAACAGGAATTCCTCAGAACAAAGGCTGCCTGCGACAGGTTGAAAGGCTGGATCTGATGGGAGATATCCACTACTGTAGCATCCGGGCAGGATGTCAGAATTTTGCCTTTTACCGCTCCTGTATAATAATCTTGCTGGTTCCAGTCGGTTGTGAGGGTGAGGACAGGCATTCAGATGGAAAAATATTGGTTTTTGTTTTAAATGGTTCGGAAAAATGATCTTATTTTGCAGAAGCCAAAATTAATGAATTATATCGAATTCTTTTATGATGGAGAGAATCATATATCTTGAGGGGGTGGATCCGGTGCAGGTGTTCGGGGTGAATAATACCCTGCTGGGAAAGATCACGGATTATTTTCCCCGGATACGCATTATTGCACGGGGAAGCGAGATCAAAGCCGTGGGGGAGCAGGAGGAACTTGACCGTTTTGAAGAAAAGATACAGGAACTGACCGATTATTTGCACCAACATAATCAGTTGACAGCGGAGGAAATCGATATGCTGATGCTCGAAAATATTCCACGTACCCGGGCCGGAAAAGCCGCAGATGATGTGCTGTTGTACAATACTGCAGGCAAACCGATCAGAGCACGTACTCCCAACCAGGAGGCCCTGATCAGGGCCTATCCGGAAAACGATCTGATTCTGGCCGTGGGTCCGGCAGGTACCGGGAAAACCTATACTTCCATTGCTCTGGCGGTGAGAGCCCTGAAGAACCGGGAGATAAAACGAATCATTCTTACCCGCCCGGCAGTGGAAACCGGTGAACATCTGGGATTCCTGCCGGGTGATATGAAAGAAAAGCTGGATCCATACCTTCAGCCTCTGTATGATGCCCTGAATGATATGATCCCTTTCCGTAAACTGGCCGGATACCTGGAAGATTCAACCATTCAGATCGCACCCCTGGCTTTTATGAGGGGTAGGACCCTGGAAAATGCGTTCGTTATTCTCGATGAAGGGCAGAATGCCACCGTGAAACAGGTCAAGATGTTCCTGACACGCATGGGACAGCACTCCAAGTTCATAATTACGGGGGATGTTACCCAGATAGACCTACCCGACAAACAGCGATCGGGTTTGCTGCAGGCAAGGAAGATACTGATGAACATTCCCGGGATCACCACGGTGGAGTTCGGGCAGGAGGATATCGTGCGGCATCCCCTGGTACGGCACATCGTCAGAGCCTATGACGATCTGGATAAAAAAGAAAACGGTGAAAAATCCAGACCCGGAAAGAACGGAATCCCCCTTTAAACAGAAAATTATGGAAAAAGCCCTGGTAACAACGGAATTCAAACTACCCGGTCAAAAAAGTTTTTACAAAGGCAAGGTGCGGGATGTTTACAATGTGGACGACCGCTATCTGGTGATGGTGGTTACCGACAGGATTTCTGCTTTCGATGTGGTGCTGCCCCGAGGGATACCGTATAAGGGACAGGTGCTGAATCAGATAGCCGATAAATATCTTGATGCCACCGCCGATATTGTACCAAACTGGAAAATCGCGGTGCCTGACCCCAATGTAACCATAGGCCATTTCGTCCAGCCATTTAAGGTGGAAATGGTAATCAGAGGCTATCTGTCGGGACACGCATGGAGGGAATACCGGGCAGGCAAACGGGAAATATCCGGAGTGACTTTACCGGAAGGCCTGAGAGAAAACGATCCTTTTCCGGAACCCATCATTACCCCCACCACCAAGGCGGAATTCGGACACGATCTGGATATTTCAAAGGAAGAAATCCTGCAGCATGGACTCGTCAGCGAGGAGGAATATGACCTGCTGGAAGTGTATACTCGCCAGCTGTTTGAGCGGGGAAGCGAAATAGCTGCCGAACGGGGACTTATACTGGTAGATACGAAATATGAATTCGGGAAAAAAGACGGATTGATCTATCTGATTGACGAAATCCACACCCCTGATTCATCGAGGTTTATTTATGCCGAGGGATACCGGGAACGGCAGGATAAGGGGGAACCCCAGCGTCAGCTTTCCAAGGAGTTCGTGAGGGAATGGCTTATGGAAAACGGATTTCAGGGCAAAGAAGGACAGACCGTACCCGAAATGTCTGATGCGTTCGTTAGGCAGGTTTCTGATCGATACATCGAACTTTACGAAAATCTCACCGGCGAATCGTTCATCAGGGAAGATACCACCCACATTGAGAAAAGAATAGAAAATCGTATTCTGGATTTTCTGCGCGAGCAGTTGTGATACATCCTGAACCGGTACGGCCGGTTTAACAGTACTTGTCAACAATGTGACGCAGGTGGTCGTGCAGCACCGGCATTTCGGTGAATGGCCGCTGTGAGAAACTTTTTTTCTCCTGTACCTCCGCCAGGGTTTCCTCGTCACCGGGTTTATAGTGCAGCTGCTTTCGGGTTACTTTCAGGAGCAGCGGCATTTCTTCAAATACAAAACCGTATATTTCCCTGAGTAGTTTTTCCTGCTGATCCTCCAGTTCGAGGATCTTCATGGCCTCGCGGAATGCCTCGGTATGTTCGAACCCCCTTTCCTTTTTGAAGTACAGGTCTTTTCGCTCGTGGAACTGATGGATCAGCATGGGATCGAGTACCCGGGCCATATCCAGGGTGAATTCCATGAGACGGTGAAAAAGGTATTCTGAGGCTCCCGGCCTGGTATCACTGAGCCGGGCCAGCAGGGCCCTGGTGCGGTGCCACTTCCTCAGTTTCCTGATGTGCTGGAACCGTTCCATGCTGGGATGCAGCAGTCTGGCTGCCCGGTCAAGTACGTGCATGGCTTCGGTCTCGTCCCTGCGGTCAATGTGTATTTCTGCTGCCTTGATCAGCAGGTCGAAATCCACCATGTCGGGATGTTCATGGTTCAAATGATCCGTAATATATTTCAGGGCGGTTTCCCGGTCACGTTCTTCCAGCAGATCGGCCATGGTCAGATGCAGGTTCCTGAAATAGTCATCATGCAGGGGAGCCTGTTTGATAATGCCATGCAGATAGTTATGGGTTTCTTCCCATGATATACCTGGCTCTCTCCGCATGTAGGGGATCAGTTTGTTCATGCAGGTCACCAGGGCCGTATTACCGGCTTCCAGGTATTCCCCGGCGAGATTCTTCAGAAAACCAACGGCTGCTGCGTATCCCAGTTTCTTCCTGATCCTGGTGGCCTCGATCATCAGCTGATGGACATCGGTGTCGGGAAGGTTGGTCATGTCCCTGTCAGGATGACGGATTCCCAGATCCAGCATGCCCTGCGAGCGGGATCCTTTTCCGGATCTTTTCCTGAAGAATTTTCTTAAGAAGGAGATCATCGCCAGGTTTTGTTGGATCACCTGAGGCAATTTAGTAAAAAATAGTGTTCCTGCAATAAGTTGGTTTAAAGAGAAGTGTTTGACAGGTAAAATAATCTATATTCTTTTTACATTAACCGGAGAATCCTGTTTTTTCAGCCTTTTCCACTCAGAGTCATGCCCTGTTGAAAGCAAGGTATGTTGTATAAAATCACCGGAAGGAGTCAATGGTTTGGTAATTTATATATTTTTAACCACCAAAATCAATGGATTTCTGGACAATCAGACCTTTTGAAACATTAAACAGCCTGATATGAGGGTTCAGCGTATACCATCTCCCCCTGCAGAAAAAATACAAGAACCGGAAGCAGACCTGAGCCTGCTTGATCCCCTGATCAGTAAATACCGGAACCAAAAGGGGAACATGATCCCGCTTTTGCAGGGTGCGCAGGCTATATACGGTTATATCCCCCGGGGGGCCTTTCTCAAAATTGCCCGGGAAACCGGTCTGCTGCTGAGTGAAATGTACGGCGTGGCCACCTTTTACGCTCAGTTCAGGCTTCAGCCGGTGGGCAAATACATCATCCGGGTTTGTCACGGTACTGCCTGCCATGTGCAAAATGCGGGTTCTATTACCGATGCCCTGAAGGAAGCCCTGGAAGTGAGCGACGGAGAAACCACTGCCGACGGAATGTTTACCCTGGAATCCGTTGCCTGCCTGGGGTGCTGTTCTCTTGCTCCGGTAATGATGATCGGAGAAGAGACCTACGGCAAACTCACCGGCCGCGACGCGGTGAAAGTGATCAGGGAGATCCGGATCAGGGAAAGCAGGGAAACCGATAAAAGCAAGCAGCCATGACCACAGATCAGCCAAGGGTAATCGTTGGACTGGGCAGCTGCGGGATTGCAGCAGGGGCTGCCCGGGTTTATGAGAAAATACGGAATTTCAGGGATGCGGAACATCTTTCCTTCAGCCTGGAAAAAACCAGCTGTGTGGGCATGTGTTACCGGGAACCCCTGGTCGAGATCATTGACGAAACGGGTTCTTACCTTTACGGCAACATCGACGAAGACCGGGCCATGGAAGTGATCGAACGACACATCGTGCGTCATGATCCGGTAAGGGAATACATGGTCAGGACCGATCTGTTTCGTACCGTCGATCTGGATTTCCTGGAAGGACAGGTGAAAATTGCCCTGCGGAACTGCGGCATGATCGACCCGGAAGATATTAAACAGTATGAAAACCGGGGTGGTTACCAGGCCATTGCAAAGATTGCCCGCGACAGAATTTCCCCTGAGAAGGTGATCGGTGAGATCATGGATTCAGGTTTGCGGGGCAGGGGGGGAGGAGGATTCCCAACCGGCCTCAAATGGAGGTTTGCCAGAAATAATCCGGGGGATGTGAAATACATTATTTGCAATGCCGATGAGGGCGACCCGGGTGCTTTCATGGATCGTTCCCTGCTTGAAGGAGATCCGCATTCCGTGCTGGAAGGAATGATTATCGGGGCATACGCCATTGGTGCCTGTGAAGGGGTGATATATTGCCGGGCAGAGTACCCTCTGGCTATCAAGCGTTTGAATATTGCCCTGGCCCGGGCAAGGGAGAAAGGATATCTTGGGGAAAAAATTGCGGGGATAGACGGTTTCGATTTCGATATCATGGTTAAGGAAGGTGCAGGCGCTTTCGTGTGCGGGGAGGAAACCGCTTTGATCGCTTCCGTAGAAGGGAAAAGGGGCATGCCGCGCAAACGTCCTCCTTTCCCGGCCGAATCGGGTTTGTGGAAAAGCCCTACCAATATCAACAATGTGGAAACATGGGCCAATGTGCCCTGGATCATCAACCACGGGGCGGCTGAATATGCTGCCTACGGTACGGAAAAAAGCAAGGGTACCAAGGTATTTGCCCTCACCGGGAAGATCAACCGGGGCGGACTCGTGGAAGTGCCCATGGGCATCACTATCAATGACATTATCTACAAGCTGGGCGGAGGGATACAGGAAGGGAAAAAATTCAAGGCGGTTCAGCTGGGCGGACCTTCCGGAGGCTGCATCCCTGCCTACCTGAGTGATACCCCGGTGGATTATGAATCGGTCAATGCCACCGGAGCCATTATGGGCTCGGGTGGCATGGTGGTGATGGACGAAACTACCTGTATGGTAGATATGGCAAGGTTTTTTCTTGATTTTACCCGGAAAGAGTCGTGTGGTAAATGCACCATGTGTCGCCTCGGGACCAAACGCATGCTGGAGATACTGGAACGGATTACACAGGGAAAAGGAGAGGAAGGAGATATAGAAAAGCTCGAAGAACTGGCCCATCTGGTGAAGGAAGGTTCTCTGTGCGGACTGGGACAAACCGCACCGAATCCCGTACTGACTACCATCCGGTATTTCCGTGATGAATACGAGGCCCACATCCGGGAAAAGAAATGCCCTGCCAAAAGCTGCAAGGCACTTCTTACCTATACGGTCGATCCGGAGAAATGCACGGGATGCACGGTGTGTGCCAAACATTGTCCGGTGAATGCCATAAGCGGAGAACGAAAACAACCCCACTTTATCGATCAGGAACTGTGCATAAAGTGCGGAGTATGTTATACCAAATGTAAGTTCGATGCCATTCTGCTCGATTGATAAATCTTCTCATTACGGTGACTGAAAACGGACTGAATTCATGGAAGAAATCAATGTCATACTGAACAACAAACCCGTAAAAGCCAGGGAGGGGATGTCGGTACTGGAACTGGCCCGCGAAAACGGATATACTATTCCCACACTCTGTCACGATCCCCGCCTGGAACCGTTCTCATCCTGTTTTCTTTGCGTGGTGGAAATTGAAGGGATGAAAGGACTTCAGCCATCCTGCTCAACCCGGGTGAAGGAAGGGATGGTGGTGGTTACCGATAATGAAAAGATCCGGAAGGCCCGCCGGACAGTGCTTGAGCTGATGCTCAGCAATCATTTTGCCGATTGTATAGCTCCCTGCAGGCAGAACTGCCCCGCAGGCGTTGATGTGCAGGGGTACATTTCCCTGATTGAAAAAGGCCTGTACTCGGAAGCCATTGCCCTGATCAAGGAAGTGAATCCCCTGCCGGCAATCTGCGGACGTGTTTGTGTGAGGCCATGTGAACTGGCCTGCCGGCGAAACCTGCTCGGTGAGGGAGCCCCTGTGGGAATCGATTACCTGAAACGGTTTGCCGCCGACCGCGATCTGGAAAGCTCCAACCATTACAGACCACCTGTGGCCCCGTCAACCGGGAAGAAAGTGGCTGTGATCGGGGCTGGTCCAGGTGGCCTTTCGTGTGCGTATTTCCTGCAGCAAAAAGGCCATCAGTGTGATATTTATGAGGCAGCCCCCAAACCGGGCGGCTGGCTTCGCTATGGAATTCCAGAATACCGGCTTCCGAACGACGTCCTGGACCATGAAATCAGTACCATCACCGAACTGGGCGTTCAGATATTCTGCAACCGGAAACTGGGAAAGAACCTGGCCTATGAAACCCTGCAGAAAGAATACGATGCCGTGATCCTGACCATCGGTTCCCAGAAAGGAACCCTGGTGGGATGCGAAGGCGAAGATGCTTTGAATGTGTTTTCGGGTATTGAGTTTCTCAGAAATATGGAAATGACCGGGCAGCGGGTGGATTTGCACGGGAAAACCGTTGCCGTTGTGGGTGGGGGAAATACTGCCATGGATTGCTGCCGTACCTCGGTCAGGTGCGGGGCCGATAAGGTGTATGTGATATACCGGCGCACCGAAAAGGAAATGCCTGCCAACCCGATCGAAGTGCATGAATCGAAACTCGAAGGGGTGGAATACCTTTTCCTGACAAATCCCAAAAAGATCAATAAGAATGAGAAAGGCGAGGTGCAATCAGTAACCTGCCTGAAAATGAAACTGGGTGAGCCCGATGCATCGGGACGCCGCCGGCCCTTGCCCATTGAAGGATCGGAATTTGATATACCGGTGGATTATATTCTGGCAGCCATCGGGCAGAAAACCGATGTGGCTTTTATCGATGAAGTCAACCGGGTGGCTCCTTCTCCCCTGAAAATCGATCGCTGGGGTAACATCGAAGCCGACCCCCGAACCCTGCAAACGAATATCCCTTCGGTTTTTGCTGCAGGAGACGGGGTTACCGGCCCGGCTACCATTATTGAAGCCATCGCCCAGGCGGGAAAAGCCAGCCGGTCGTGCCACCAGCTCCTGACTGGCGAACCGGTCGAACCGCCCAGGGAAGAATTCATCAGCCGGAAGGAGAATTTTCGTGCCCTGGTTCCGGAAGACCTGGCAGGAAAATATGTGAAGCATAAGCGGAATGAAATGCCTACCCTCAGCCCTGACCGGAGGATGAATTTTAACGAAGTGGAGCTGGGATATCCCGATGAAAAGGTGGCTGCCGATGAAGCATCCCGCTGCCTGGAATGTGGCTGTACGGCCTATTTTTCATGCGATCTGAAAAAATATGCCACCGAATATGGTGCCACACAGAAAACATACGGGGGAGAGTTCCGTGAATATGAGGTGGATTTTTCACATCCCTTTATTGAAATAGATAACAACAAATGCATTCTGTGTGCGCGTTGTGTAAGGATATGCCACGAAGTGGCGGGAGCTGATGCGCTGGGTCTGATAAACAGGGGATTTGACACCCTGGTGGTTCCCAGCATGGGAGAATCGTTGAACAATACCTTATGCGAGAGTTGCGGTCTGTGTGTTTCCTCCTGTCCCACGGGTGCCATTACAGAAAATAAACCCTTCAAGCCCGGGCCGGTAAAAACCGAAACATATACCATCATATGCCCTTACTGTTCGGTAGGATGTACCCTGAATGTGCATCATCGCGGAGGGTTTGTAATGGGGGTGGAAGGAGGTGAAGGACAGGCCAACCCCGACGGGAATATTTGCCGTTATGGCCGGTTTGGATATACGTACATGAACGATCCGGAACGAATTACCACTCCGCTGCTCCGCCGGGGTAACGAATGGAAACCCATTGGTTTTTCCGAGGCATTCCGCCTTATCGCTGAGAAAGTGAAGGAACATGCCCCGGAGAAAACGGCTCTTATGGGCGGGGCCCGGTTATCGAACGAAGAACAATACCTCATCCAGAAACTTGGAAGGGCAGGCGTGGGAACCCCGCATAACGGCAGTTTCCATTACCTGGGTGCTCCGCCTGAAACCATGAGGCTTGTACGGGGGAGCGCCCCGTTTGAAGAACTGAAGAATGCCGGGAAAATATATCTCATCGGAAGCGAACTGAACCGCGATCACCCCGTGGTAGGTTTCCTGGTCAATCAGGAAAAGGTGCTGCACAATAAACCCGTGATACAGTGTACCCAGCGGGAGCACAGCAGTATGACGCACAAAGTGCTCAGGCAGTACCGTATCCCCTCCTTTCTGCATTTTCTTAGAGCGCTGAACCGTTTGATTCTTGATAAAGGATGGGAAAACCGGCTTTTCCTGAACGATCGATGCGACGGACTGGAAACCTACCGGAAAGAACTGCTCAGGCAGGATTTTAATGCCTTGCTGGAAAAGTCGGGTTTCCGGAAACAGAAAGATCTGGAAGCATTTGCCGATGAATACATCAAAGAACCGTGTGCGGTGGTCATTGGTTCAGAAAATGAATTATCTCCGGCTGCCTGTATGGAATTGAAAAACCTGACCCTGCTCACGGGAAAATTCGGAAAAACGGGTAGCGGCCTGATCCTGCTGAATGAAAAGAATAACAGCCGGGGATTGTTCGATATGGGCCTCCACCCGGGAATACTGCCAGGGAATGTCCCGGGAAGCGACACCGGCCATCTGAAACGTATTCTGAAAAAGTGGGATGTGAAGGATGTTCCCACAGGGATCGGGACAGATACCCGTGAGGTATTCATGCGAGGTGGTTTTAAAAATATGCTGGTATTCGGGGAAGACCCGGTTGGGTGCGCCATGGATCCGGGAAAGATAAAGAAGCAGCTCGACCAGCTGGCTTTTCTGGTGGTGCAGGATTATACCCTCACGGAAACCGCCCGAATGGCCCACCTGGTGCTGCCGGCTTCCCTGCCGTTTGAAACGGGTGGGTCATACACCAGTGCCGGACACCTAATTCAGGAATTTTCCCGGTACAGGGATCCGGTTTTCGGAATGGATAATGTTGCCCAGCTTCTGGAACTGATGAGGGAATTCGGACTCGGCGGCCTCCGCGATGCCGAGGAGGTAAAAAGCGAATGGATGTCTCTGCTTCCCGAACAGGGCGAACAAAAGATCCGTCTGATCTTTACCCCTGAAGATACCGTAAAGGATTTCCATTTCGGAGTGGATGCGGTAACAAAGAATTTTGATGACCGCTTTCATCTTCTGGATAAAAACCATGTATTTTAACCCGAAAAAAAATGAAAAATTTCCAGGATATTGACGAGGTGCTTCAGTTTGCCATGAACGAGGAGCAAAAGGCGGTGGATTTTTATACCTCTCTGGCAAAAGAAGCCAGGACGGAGGATATGAAAAAAATCTTTGAACAGTTTGCCAGGGAGGAGGTGGGCCATAAAGCTCGCCTGAAACGAATCAAAGAGGAAGGAAGCTTCACGTTTGACCAGGGTCAGGTTGCCGATTTGAAACTAGGCGATTACCTGGTGGATGTGGAACCCTCACCTGACATGGGTTACCGGGATGCCCTGGTACTGGCTATGAAAAAAGAACAGGCCGCCCAGAAGCTGTATACAGACCTGTCAGAACTTGCTCCTGACGGGGATATGAAAAAGGTATTCCTCGACCTTGCCAGAGAGGAATCAAAACATAAACTCAGGTTTGAGCAGGAGTACGATGATTATGTGTTGAAAGAGAACTGAAGTTTGCACGGGGCTGAATGTTTTCCCATCCCCGGCCGGAACAATTCCCGGTGTAACACGGAATTGTTGAAGACAGATACCACGGGTGCCGGAAAATTTTACTAATTTGCGGGCCTAACAAGGGTATTCTGCATGAACTTACACCTGCGCGAGAAAGGACCGAAAAATATGAGGCTAGTATTGTCTTTGCTGATGCTGGCGTTCCTGTTACTTCCTGCCATGTCCCAGGTGGAGCCTGTTCGGGTGGAAAAATCGGTGAACAGGGTGATGATCGACGGAAAGCCTTATTATATTCATATCGTCAAGCCCGGAGAAACCCTGTATTCCATCAGCAGGGCGTATGAGGTTTCCCAGGTGGAGATATCAAGGGAAAACCCTATGATCATGATGGGCCTGAAAGCCGACATGGTTTTGAAGATCCCTCTGATACATTCCGAGCCAGATCCCAGGCAGGAATATCAGGACAGCCTGGCAAATTTTATATACCACCGGATGGAACCCGGCCAGACAGTATTTTCTCTGTCAAGGGAATACCAGGTAACTGTTGACGATATTATTCATTACAATCCCAATTTGTCGATTGATGATATACCGGTGGGGCAGGTCATTCGCATTCCCCGGAAAACTTTTCAGTCGCCGGTGGAGGATTTCAGCAGGCAGTTTCCTGAATACCTCTATCACCGGGTTGAGCCCAGGGAAACCCTTTCTTCGCTCAGCCGGAAATATCATGTGCCGGTAAGGCTGATCAGGCAGGCAAACAATGGATTGCCCGGTGGATTACGCACCGGTATGGTTATACGGATTCCCCGGGAGGAACCGGTTACAGGATCCATAATAGGGGTTACCGGGGTAGACTCGGCAGCGGTGGATTCTGTTTTTACCGAACCGGGCCTGAGAAGTGATTACGAAGAATTGATGCTGATCAGGGAATGCCAGTCGCTGAGCACGGCACCAGTAAGAAAAAGAGTGAATGTTGCCCTTTTTCTGCCATTTTATCTTGAAGCCAATGATGAGCGTTCCTACATTGATTCTTCTGAGGTGAACCAGCACGGGGAAAAAATATACAGGACCATTGAACGCGATCCCGACTGGATTTATCCTCGCTCCTATAATTACATTGAGTTTTACGAGGGTGCCCTGCTGGCAGTGAACCGGCTGGTGGAACAGGGTCTTTCAGTGAATCTGTATGTCTACGATACGGAGCGTGACAGCGCTACGGTTAGGGCCGTACTTGACCGGCGGGATATGAGGAATATGGACCTGATCATCGGACCGGTTTTCACCTCCTATCCATCCAATTTACAGACGGTGGCACGTTTCGCCGAAGATCACCGGATCCCTGTAGTCTCGCCCCTTTCATCCAATAACCAGGTGCTACAGGGGAATCCTTATGTGTTTCAGGTGCAAACTACCCTCATAAGTGAGCTGGACATGCTGGCAAGGTATATGGCGGAATTCAGGAATACCAACCTGGTACTGGTGCACGGAGGTGACAGCCTCAGGATATACCAGGTGGAATATTTCAAGCGAAACCTGTTCAACCGGCTTTCTTTCCAGTCCTTTGCCCACGAAATCCCTTTTAAGGAAGTACAGTACGAGCGCCGGCACCCTGCCCTCGATACGGTAAATACATTAGAACATGCCCTGTCATCGCAGCTGGAAAATGTGGTGCTGGTTCTTTCAGAGGATGAGCCCTTTGTTACCCGTGTAGTAGGTAATCTTCACAACCTGTCGAAGGAGTATGACATCAAGCTGTTGGGAATGTCTGCATGGCAGCGGTTCGAGAATATCGACCTGGATGCTTTCTTTGAACTTCAGCTGAGGCTATTCAGCAGTAATTTTATCGGCCTGAATGAGCCTGATGTACTTGAATTCCTGGCCGCATTCCGCGAAAGGTACAATACCGAACCTCCGCCTTTCAGTTTTGCCTGGGATGGATACGATATCATGAGTTATTTCCTTTCTTCCTTCCTGAAATACGGAGAAGACTGCTATTATTGCCTGCCTACCCATCAGGAGGACCTCCTGCATACTGAATACCATTTTACCCGCCAGAATCTTTCCGATGGCTTTGAAAACAGGAAATTCTGGCTCCTGCAGTATACTCCTGAACTGACTGTCCGGAAGCTGGACTGGGAACCCGAAGATATCAGGTTTATTCTTCCCAGATACTGACCAGAAAACGTCCCTGAATTATACTCCTGTACGTAAGAAAGCGCTGAAGAACCGGATACGTGCCAGGATCTCCGATACAGCCGCCAGGATAAAGGCCAGTGCCGGCAGAAGAATGATTCCGTGTACCTGTATCCCGGGCGGTGATTGGGAAAAAGTGAGGTACAGGTAAATGATCCCTGCCATGGCTCCCGTCAGTGCCCCGATCATAAAAACGGGGTTACTGAATCCTTCCATGCCCGGCCAGGTAATTTGGTTTATCAGGCTCAGAAGGATCAGGACAAACGCTGCCGATGAAAAAACCCTTCCCCATGTAGTTTGCGGCACGGGAATCAGGCCGGTAAACAGAACGAAACCCGCTCCGGCCAGCAGGGATGTGAGTACGAATGCCCGGGGAGTGTGAAAGGTATTCCATGAGGGGACGGTTTCCAGCATGTACAGTTTTGACATGGAGACGAGAAGAAATATGGCCGACAGGGTGCATCCGGTCCTGAGTAGAATATTTGCCGGTGGTATTTTGTGCGTAAAATATCCCGTGAGGTTAACCAAAGCAAGAAAGAAAAGGAAAAGCGAGAGAGCCAGAATTTCCCGGCTGAGCCAGGAACTTCCCAGATTGTTCAGGGCATGAAAAAAATGCCTCGGATAACCCAGATGGAAAAAAGAAATGATCAGGGAAACAATCAGGAGGATGAATACGGTAAGGTAGATTTTCCTGACCAGCTGCTCTGTTTCCTGAGTCACAGCAAAAGAGGGGGTCAGCAGGATCAGCTCAGTTGTCATCCAGATTCCTGCTCCCGACTGGGCGAGCAGCCCGAATACCACCAGGCTCCAGATGTGCTTATCCAATTCCCACCTCCTCCCTGTTGATGATGTGTGGGTTTCTGTTCGTGCCCTGAGCATGAGCCGGGTGCGGGTGCACTATCATGCGGGGCCTTGTAATTTCCGGATCGGGCAGGGGATAAATATTCTCCTGGTTCCCGTATTTTTCCAGAAGGTCTTCGTACCGGCCAAAGTCAAGTGCTCTCATGGGGCAGGAACTGACACATACCGGCATCTTTCCCTGATCAATATAGTCACAGCACATGTCACATTTGCCCATCAGCCCCTTTCCTTCATCGAAACGGGGTGAACCGTATGGACAGGCCCACTCGCAGTACCGGCAGCCCATGCATTTATTCTGATCGATCCGTACTATGCCGTCTTCCCTTTTTTCAACGGCCCCGGTGGGACATACACGAAGACAGATGGGGTCGTCGCAGTGGTTGCACGACATAGACAGATTGTAGGTAAAAATATCATGAACCCAGGCTTCTCCCTCTTTTTTCCAGGTTCCTCCACCGATTTCGTAAACCCTCCTCCACAGGATACCCGGCCCCAGATCGTTCTTGTCTTTGCAGGCTACCTGGCAGGTTTTGCAGCCTGAACAGTATTGTGAATCGAAATAAAATGCCAGTTGCTTCATGCTGTATATTTTTCCATTTCCACCATGATGGTATGCTGTGCGTTTCCGAAAGCCAGGGGTGTCCATCTTTCACTGGTCAGCACGTTGATACATCCACCATGGTCCAGCCCGTTCTCATCAGGGTTCCACCAGGCACCCTGCGGAATGTCAACCACCCCGGGCATGATACGCCGGGTAATACGGCATGGCAGCACCAGCGCACCCCGCTCGTTGTAAACTTTTACCCGGTCGCCGTTGCGTATACCCCTGGCTTCGGCGTCCAGGGGGTTCATAAATACCCTCTGGGGGAAGGCTTCACAGGTCCATTCATTGTTGGCATGTGTGGAATGTACCCGCGGCATGTAATGATGACCCATGGCTTGCAGCGGGAATTTCCTGCTTTCGGGTCCGAACGGACTCTCCCATTCCTGGATGTACTTGGGCACGGCCGGGATTTCCGCCGGATTGTTCATGCTGAAAAGTCTTTTGGAAAAAATTTCAATCTTTCCGGTAGGAGTGTTCAGCGGATGATTTACGGGATCTTTGCGGAAATCTTTAAAAGCAACAGCGGGTTCGGTTACGGGTTTTGAGAATACCCCTCTGTTATCCTTCAGAAGGGTGTCCAGTCCGGGGATGTCGGGGAAACGGGTGTTTCTGTACTGTTCAATGCACCATTCGATCCAGTCGCGTTCCGTTCTTCCTTCGGTATACAGGTCTTTAACTCCCAGTTTTTCTGCCACTCCGGTACATATTTCATAATCGGATTTGCATTCTCCCGGAGGATCCAGGATTTTGGGCATGATTATCGCTTCGTCCCCGTATTTCCAGCCGTCTTCCACTCCCCAGGTCTCAAACTGGGTGCTTACAGGCAAAACCAGGTCGGCAAAACGGGCCGAGGGTGTAAGGAACTGGTCCTGTACCGCAATAAATTCCACCAGGGAGGGATCGCGCAGGATCCGGGCCGACCTGTTCACATGGCTGTGCTGATTAATAAGAATATTCGATGCAACTGCCCAGATCAGTTTGATGTTGGTATGCAGTTTTTCAGCCCCCCGAACACCGTCTTCCGGACCCATATCTTTACCGCGGAGAATGGCCTCCGTCCAGAGAAAAACGGGTATGGTCGCTTTCACCGGGTTCGTTCCGGTGGGAAACAGGTTCCAGAAAGGTCCTCCGTCTGGAGCCTGCAACCCCATGCCGCTGGCCCATCCGCCCTGTATACCGAAATTACCTGTAATGGCTGCGAGCACACAGCCGGCCAGTACCGGTTGCTCTCCGTAAGCCCTTCTCTGCATGCCATACCCCTGATACAGCATGGCCGGCTTTACGGTGGCATACTCCCTGGCTATCCGCACAATGGTGTTGGCCGGAATACCGGTTAGCGCCGAGGCCCATTCGGGTTTTTTTTCTGTCCCGTCCCGCGTTCCCAGGATATAATCCTCATAACTTTCTTCATTTTCACAACCCGGAGGCATATGATCCCTGTCAAAGCCCACACAGTAAGCATTAATGAATGAACGGTCGATCAGCCTTTCCCTGATCATAACCCACGCCATAGCGCTCATCATGGCCACATCGGTTCCCGGCCTGATGGGGATCCATTCGTCGGCAAGGGATACTGCGCTCATGGTCATGCGCGGATCGATACATACCACCCTGGCCCCGTTTTCACGGGCTTTCCTGATAAAATATTCGCTGTTGGTGCCGTCACGCATCTCGGCCGGGTTCCATCCCCACATCAGGATGTATTTCGAATGAAGCCAGTCCTGCCGCTGGTTTCCCGTAATGTTTGTGCCATAGATATAGGGTGTGGCCTGGCTGATACAGGCCCAGGAATAGCTGTTGTAATACCCCAGGCTGCCCCCAACCAGGTTCATCAGCCTTACGGCTGTTTGCCGTCCGTTAATCTGATTGTAACTTCCGGTCCCGTATGGAATCAGGATGGATTCATTACCGTAGGCACCTTTCACCCTTCTGATCTCTGCGGCCAGCATATCCAGGGCCTCCTCCCAGCCGATGCGTTCGAACCTTCCCTCCCCGCGCCGGCCGGTTCTTTTCATCGGGTATAACAATCGGCCGGGGTGATCCTGCCTTTTGCGGTATGCTCTTCCCCTGATACAGGCCCTCAATTGCGGATCTTCGGGAGTATCAGGCCGCTCATCTGTTTCTATGCGAATGATTTTGTTGTCTTTAACATAAACGCTGAGCAGGCAACGTCCACCGCAATTGTGGGCCGGACAGCCTGCCCTGATCATTTTTACACCGTCGTCAAACGAAACGGCTTCGGCCGGTTCTCCTTTCTTCCCTCCCAGGCAGCTCAGAAATCCTCCGGCGGCCAGCAACGAACTGCCTGACAGGGCACTGAGCCTGATGAAACATCTCCGGTTGAGGGTTTTGCCGTACATAGAACACATATGAGTTCAAAACATGAAAATAGAAAAAAAACATGGTTTATGGCCCTTTTCTCATTTTAAGGCATTTTTTTCTTATTTTGTTATTGAAACCAGAATGGATACCGAGATGAAAAAAATTACTTTCTGTTTTATGATCGTTGCTCTGGGTATTTCACATACCCGGGCACAGAATGATTTCGATGTGAAATTCCTGGAATTTTCGAGGAATGATGCCGGACTGGCTTACAACTTCTTCCTGGGGGAGGATGCCGAAAGGTTTGCCACAACCATTGACGGGTTTGGTTCGGGATTTATGTTCGATGCCTTTACGGGCAGATATTCCTTTGACCTGATTTCTGTTGGTTTTGAACATGCCCACATCAGCCTGGGGGCAGGCGTGGCCATCAACAAATACCGTTTCAGGGAAAATCTCGTATTTACCAGAGTTCTCGGAAATATATTGGTAATGGAAGATCCGGTTCCCAACCGAGATTATGTCAATACTTTTTTCGGGTACGGAAAAAGCAAGCTGGTTTACGGATCATTTTATTTTCCACTGGATATGACTTTCAGAGTGGGTCCCATGATGATTTCAGGCGGGGCTTTTGTTGACCAGTACCTGAGCGGTAAATACAAAATGAAATACCTGGAAGACGGGGAGAAGGTGAAAGAAGTGATACGGAACAAAGACTGGAGGGAATACAATCTGCAGAAAACAAAATGGGGAGTGAATGCCATGATAGCCCACACTCCCAGCGGCATAGGAGTGAGTTTTACCTATATGCTGACACCGTTTTTCACAGGCGGTAACGATCCTGTAATACACGAGGCGAGAATATCCCTTTTTCACAGGTTCGGGATTATGGGGAAATAAGGGAAGAATGGATTGCCGCCTGTCCTTGAGTTCAAAGATCTTTTTTCATTCAGGCTGTAATCTTTTACTTCCTCATCCGTCTTATGGTTGGTAACAATTACTGGAAGGCCATGAAAACACGCATAATTGCCCTGTTTCTCTTTGCCGCCACACTACCGGTTATTGCCGGAGGCGATGGATTTTCAAAGCTGTACAGAAAATATGCAGGGGTAGAGGGGATCACCTCCTTCAGGATCCCCCGTATTGTGTTAAGAATAGCTCTGCTGGCGGGAGATATGGAGGAGCCTGAAAGGGAGTTGATCAGGAATATGGACCGGATGTGGATACTGGTAGTGGAAGACCCGGTTCTCAACAGCAGGATTAATTTTATCGATGAATCGGCAGGATGGATCCGGTCGGGTGAGTATGAAGAAATCATGAGGGTGAATGAAAAGAATGAAAACGTATGTATCCTGATAAAAGAAACAGGAGACATTATCAATGAAATGCTGATTGTGGTCAGCGGAGAAGAAAATGTGATGGTAAGAATCCAGGGCAATTTCCACCCTTCTCAGATAGGAGAACTTGCTTCTCAGGCAAGAAAGTCCGCTTCCGGTGGCTGACGGGGTTATTCGACCCGAGCGCTTCGCCGGTTCGACAATAATGATTATTTTTGAGCGGATACAGTCCTGAGACATGGGCTGATCGGTTCAACAGAATGAAAAAGTGGCTCCGCGTTTTTTTTTGCCTCTGGTTTACCCTGCCTTTTCCCAGGCAGGGTATGTGTGTGGGTGGAAGGGTGGTTGACCAGTACGGGCAGGGAGTGGCCCATGCCCGTCTGGAGTTTACGGCCGGGAATGATGCCACAGAAGTCTATGTGGTATACAGTGACCAGGATGGTTATTACAGTGTGGATTTGCCCGTACTGACCTCCGGATCACAGGAAGGCCCTGAACTGTTTGATTTTTATCCCAATCCTTTCTCGGTTTCTGTTTCAGGCTGGATGCACCTGCCGGCCCCGACCCATGTGCAGGCAAGGGTCATATCCCCTGCGGGGAAAACCGTCAGAATCCTTCTGCAGGGCGATGTTCCGCCCGGATTGTATGAAATTTCCTGGGACGGAAGGAATGATCGGGGCAGCCCTATGGCGCCGGGTGTCTATTTTATTCAGACTGTTGCCGGCAGCCTTTTCCAAACAAACCGGGTGGTTTATCATCCCTCGGCATCAACAGGTTATCCTGCCGGCTGCTTCCTCAACAGGCCCGCCGGAAGAAATCCGGTATATTACCGCGTGGAGATCACCGGTGAAGATATCCGGGACTTCCGGGCTGATTCGGTCCGTTTCGATGAACAGGCTTCCTGTGATTTTACCGTGCACCGGATCATTTCGGTACCCTTTGCTGCCGTGGGTGAAGAAATCGGAGTCTGGAACGGGACAGGATACCATCCGGTTTTTCTCAGGGGTGTGAACCTGGGAGCAACGGTACCGGGGACTTTCCCCGGCGAGTTGGCCATTACCCGCGAACAGTACCGCAACTGGCTGGAAAGGATGGCACAGGCCGGATTCAATGCCGTCAGGGTATACACCCTCCATTATCCGCGGTTTTACGAAGAGTTTCTTGCCTATAACCTGGCTCATCCGGATAATCCGCTCTATCTGATCCAGGGAGTGTGGCTCAATGAAGAGGTGCCCGGGCTGGATTTTTATAATCTCACAGGCGAGTTCGATCAGGAGATCGGCGAAGTGATTGATTGTGTTCACGGAAACGGGGATATTCCTGTAAGGTATGGAAAAGCTTACGGGGAATTCACGGCAGATATTTCGGAATGGGTGCTGGCATACATCATTGGAAGAGAGATACATCCCGATGAAGTACTGACTACCGATACTGGTCATGGCAATCCGGCTTCGTTTTCCGGAGAAGCTTTCAGCCTTCCCTCCGGAAGCCCTGTCGAGGCCTGGATCACCGCCCGGCTGAACCAGGTGGTAGTTTATGAAAGGAATACCTATTTTACGCAAAGGCCGGTAAGTTTTTCAAGCTGGCCCACCATGGATCCCCTGGATCATCCTACCGAGCTGCCCGCTGAAACACAGGAAGATGTCGCTTCATTCGATATGACCCGTGTTGTGCCCGTTGAAGCTCCGGCCGGCCTGTTTGTGAGTTACCATGCCTACCCGTACTATCCCGATTTTATCAGTGAAGATCCCGAATACCAGACCTTTTCAGATGCTTCAGGGCCCAACAGCTACGTGGGTTATCTGAACGACCTGCGGGAGCATTATAACGGGCTTCCTCTGGTCATTGCCGAATACGGAGTCCCTTCAAGCTGGGGAAACGCACATTTTTCCCACAGCGGGATGGATCATGGCCACCATGATGAGGAAGCCCAGGGACAGTATTTTGTACGTCAGCTCAATAATATCT
Organism: Bacteroidales bacterium; assembly: GCA_049975425.1. Taxonomy (GTDB): domain Bacteria; phylum Bacteroidota; class Bacteroidia; order Bacteroidales; family VadinHA17; genus HyVt-105. The sequence goes on along the minus strand of JBNGDI010000003.1, from coordinate 14,639 downwards.
ATTCGGCCGGGGGAGCCGGGGCCATTCTTTTTTCATGGACTGATGAGTGGTTTAAAAACACCTGGATCACCGAACCTTTTGATTCCGATCCCTGGCGAAGGCCTTTCTGGCAGAATATTACCGGGCCGGAGCAAAATTTCGGGCTCCTGGGCTTTGATCCCGAGCCACCCGATTTCGAACTGTGGCCTGAGGTAACCGGAGGGTGTGAAATTACCCGGGTGGAAGCGGCTGTTTCCCGCTCCTTTTTTCATGTCCGGATCGAATTTGCCACAGCGCTCGAGGTAACCGATCTGATCAGGATCGCTTTTGATACATACCGGTCCGATCTGGGGGAAGCCATTCTTCCGGGGGGGGAAGTGCTGACCAACCGGGCTGAATTTTACCTGGAAATGGATTTTACCGGATATGCTCAGCTGTTCGTTACCGAAGCATATGATCTGTTCGGTATATGGCACGGGATTTCGGGCCCGGAACAGTTATTCCACAGCATTCCCTCAGATGGGAGTCCATGGATGCCGGTGCGCTGGAAAAACAACCGGTATGAAGAAGCCGTTCATCAGGTGGGAGCCCTGCAAACAACGGTGGGGGAAGGGTTCTCTTCCAGTCTGGATGCCGCCTGTTTGAACGGGAATATCGTGGAAATCCGCATTCCCTGGAGCCTGCTTCAGTTTACCGATCCGCTGTGCCGGGAAGTAATGCATGATGACCGTTCCACCCCGGAGAGGGAAGTAATACCCGGCGACGGCATTGCCCTGACCCTTTTATTTAATGGCTGCCGGTTGGAAACTCCGCGTTTTTTGTGGGAGGAGATGGATCCTCTTCCGGTTGTTACGGAAAGGGAAAAGGCATGCTTTGAAACGGTAAAACAGGCCCTGCAGGGATTTGTCGGCAGATGAAAAAAGGATGTGTCTTACATAAATAAACCCATGAGCCCGCCGGTTCATTATGATTATGATGTGATCATCCTGGGGGGTGGTCCCGCCGGGTTGGCCTGTGCCCTGGGCCTGGGAGGAACGGGATGGCATGTGGCCCTGTTTGAGAAGGATTCGTATCCCAGGGACAAAATCTGTGGGGATGCGCTGGGTCCGGATGTGCTGAATATGCTGAAACGACTCCCGAACCATGTATATTCTTCCCTGTTACAGCTTGAGGGGAAACATCCGGTGTATGGCATGCAGCTATGGTATCCCCCTTCCCATTCCTTTTCCTTTGATTTCAGGGATCGATTCGGAAATGAACCGGCCGGATATATCCTTCCCCGAAAAGATTTCGACATGATGCTGTGGCAGTGCCTGAAAGTATATGATAATATTGAGGTGTTCACCGGCTGGCCTGTTGATTCGGCAGATGCACATCCAGACGCTTTCAGAATATCGGTTGCAGGCAAAACGTATACCGCCCGTATGGGAGTGGTTGCTACCGGAGCCTCCTCTTCCCTTACACGGAAATTTGCCGGATGGACATCGTTGCCCCATACCTTTGCCTTTGCGGTAAGATCTTATTTCAGGGGGCTCAAAACTGAAGGCCCGGGTGATAGGCTGTATTTTTATTTTTTGAAGGAAACACTTCCGGGGTATTTCTGGATTTTTCCGGCCGGTTCGGGGACCTATAACGTGGGCATGGGATTGCCCGTGAAAGAGATCGAACGGAGAAAAATGAGCCTGAAAAAGGAATTCCTGGCTCTCACCGGGCAACATCCTGTGCTGGAACCTGTTTTCCGGATAGCGGTAATGGCAGCCCCTGTTATGGGACATCCCCTGCCTTATTCAGGATTTTGCTATCCTCTTTCCGGCAACAGGTGCTTGCTGGCCGGCGATGCGGCCGGGGTGGTGAACCCGCTTACCGGAGAAGGAGTGGCGAATGCTTTGCGCACCGGCCTGCTCGCTGCCGGTCATATTGCAGAATGTTTAGGCGCCGGGGATTTTTGTGCCGACAGGAACAAACTTTACGACAGGATGGTAAAACAAAGAATATCCAGGGGATTGTCACTGGGGAAACAATTGCAGAAGCTGGCCTCGCATGAAAAAACGGTGAATCTGTTTTTCCATGTGGCTGCATTTTTTCCTCCTCTGAAAAGGTGGATGAAAGGATTGATCCACCGGTTGTAGTCCTTAAATCCTCTTTACAGCCAGGAATAACCAAAAAAAAATATCTGGTTCAGAACATAGTTATTCAGGACCGAGGCAGCCCGGCCATTGTCATCAGGTTTTCATATTCCTTGATCTGAAAACCCCTGCTGTGGGCCAGGACGATACCACCGGGCGATGCCACAATGCTCCGGGGCACTTTCCCGGTTGCGAACATACCGTATACTTCCCGGCCGGGATCGGGAGCCATGGGCAGGTGGTAGTGTTTTTTATCCCTGAAAGCCCTGAGATCTTCTGTCTCGTGGTCGCGGCCGATGGCGAGAAATCGGAAGGGCAGGACAGGGATTTTTCCGAATTCAGCATTCAGAAATTTGAGCCCCTCACGGCAGTGCGGACAGGAAAGAATGAAGAAGTAAATCCACCGGTTGGTGTCTGCGGGATTCCCTGTATCAAATACCTCTCCGTCAATGGTGGTCACCCGGAAAGCAGGAAGTCGGTCGCCCGGTTTTACATAGGCATACAGGTCCATAGGCATGAAAAAGTTCTGAGATACAGGTCTCTGATTTGGGTTGGTTGTTTCCGGTAATTATATTTATTTTTATCGATAACGGAAATTCTATCCGGCAGGTTGATTTTTACCGGGCAGGAAATCCTGAAAAATAAAAATACGGCCAATTCAAAAAAAAGACAACTTATGAGAACCCGTTTATCGTCTCTTGTTGCATTTTTCCTTCTTCTTACGGCGTCATGTAACCGCATTCCTACCGAAACACACATTATTTATGATAGCTGGGGGGTGCCTCATATTTATGCTTCTTCCGACACAGCCCTGTTCCGGGCTATCGGCTATTCACAGATGGAACATCATGCCGGTCTGATCCTGAAGCTATATGGAACGGCCCGGGGAAAAGCAGCAGAATACTGGGGACCCGGTTTTCTCGGGTCGGATATGCTGATATGGAAAGCCCGTGTGCCCGATATAGCCCGAAAATGGGCCGGTGCACAGAAACCCGGTTTTGCGTCTCTTCTGGAAAGTTTTGTTTCGGGATTGAATGAATATGCGGCCCGGCATCCGGAACAAATACCCGATTCTCTGCAACAGGTTTTACCGGTCAGCGTGGAAGATGTGATGGCCCATGCCTACCGTACGGTACAACTCTTTTTTGTTGCAGGAGCCACTGAAAGAACGGTAAAGCAGTGGAAAAATCAAAGGGAAGCAGGCTCGAACGCCTGGGCCATTGCTCCTTCCCGTTCGGAAAGCGGGAATGCCCTGTTGCTGATCAATCCGCACCTTCCGTGGGGAGGTCCGTATACCTGGTTTGAGATGCACCTGAATGCACCCGGAATTCATTCTTACGGAGCTGCTCTGGTGGGATTCCCTGTATTGACAGTGGGATTCAATGACCGACTGGGATGGACCCATACGGTGAATGTTTCCGACGGGTCGGATGTGTATGAACTGAAACTGCAGGGAGAGGGGTACCTGTTCGACGGGAAAGTGCTCCCTTTTGAAACCGATACGGTTTTTATTAAAGTGAAACAGGAAGAGGATATTATCGATGAATACCCGCTTGTGAGAAAATGTTCGGTTCACGGCCCGGTGATGGAAGAAAGCGGGAGCAGGGCCCTGGCGGTTCGGATAGTGGGCGATGACAAACCCCTTATGGCTGAACAATACTGGAAAATGATTAAAAGCCACAACCTGCAGGAATTTGAGCAATGCCTTGCCGAATTGCATATTCCCACGTTCAATCTGGTGTATGCCGACCATGACGGAAACATCATGTACTGGTTCGGAGGACAGGTGCCCCGGCGGAAAACAGGCGACTGGCATACCTGGCAGGGGATTGTGCCGGGCGACACCTCGCTTTACCTCTGGAACGGCTATCATGCCTGGGATGAGCTTCCCCTGGTGGTGAATCCTGCGACAGGATGGGTGCAGAATGCCAACGATCCGCCATGGTTTGCCACTTTCCCCGGTGGCCCCGATCGCGATTCTTTCCCTGCGTATATGTCAGGCAGAGGGCTTTCATTCAGGGCCCAGCGATCGGCTACAATGCTGATGGACGATCATTCCGTGTCGTTTGAGGAACTGGTGATTTACAAGCACAGTACCCGCTCCATGCTGGCCGACCGGATTATGGACGATATGGAGATGCTGGACCTCTCACACAGGAGCGATACCGTGTGGAAAGCTATGGAGATACTTGCTTTCTGGGATCATTTTATGGAACATGACAGCCGGGGCGCTGTTTTGTTTAATCGCTGGGTGAATCTTATGGGCAACAGATTGTTCGATATCCCCTGGGATGAACGTTATCCGTTTACCACACCCGACGGGCTCAGAGATTCAGAACAGGCCCTGGACGCCCTGGAAAGGGCCTGTCTTGAACTCCTCTCTTCGGCAGGTGATCCGTCGGTGGCCTGGGGCGATCTCTATCGTCTCAGAATGGGCGATAAGGATTATCCGTCCAACGGAGGTCCAGGTTATCTGGGAATTTTCCGGGTGATGAATTATATAAAGGAAACCGATGGGAAATTCAGGCAGCATCATGGAGATTCCTTTGTTGCTGCCGTGGAGTTCGGGGATGAACCCCGGGCCGAAGCAGCCCTGTATTACGGCAATGCCTCTCAACCCGGTCATTCGCACCGTGGTGACCAGCTGGAACTGTTCCGCGACAAGCGCCTGCGACCGGCCCTGCTTACGCGAAAGGAAGTGAAAAAAGCTTCGGAAAGGACAGTGTTTCTGGATGAGTAGACCCGGCGCTCTGATTTCTATACTCAACTCAAGGGATGAAGGTTACTACGTAGGTATCTACGTAGATATCTACGTAGCTACCTACGTAGATACTAAAGAATAACAGTTGGTTGCGCTGCAGAATCAAAAATAATTTACTGTTTTATTCTTTAAAAATAAACATCATCCGGTTCAGGCATCCTCACAGCAGGGAAAAGGGAAAATATTATTGGAGTATCGGAACAAGGGATTAACTTTGTAAAAGGACATATTGCGAAAGAAACACATCATTTTTCATGATCTCTGTATGAATCCGTTTAACACATCTTCCTATCCTGCCCTTTATACCGACCTGTACGAGCTGACCATGGCCGAAGGGTATTATTTTTCCGGCAAGTACGGTCAGGATGCCGTATTCGATTATTTTTTCCGGAGGAATCCGTATGAGGGCGGTTACACGGTGTTCTGCGGCCTGTCCGGTCTGCTGGAACAACTGGAAAATTTCCGGTTTCCTCCGGAGTCGCTCGAGTATCTGCTCAGCAAGGGTTTCCGGAAAGAATTCCTGGATTATCTGGCCGGGTTTCGTTTTACAGGGAATGTATGGAGTGTGGAAGAAGGAGAAATCGTCTTCCCTAATGAGATGATCCTGAGGGTGGAAGGGAATATCCTGGAAACACAGCTGATCGAAACCCTGGTTCTGAACATTCTGAATTTCGAATCGCTTATTGCTACAAAGGCATCCCGTATTAGACGGGTAGCGGGTGATAGAACGGTAATGGATTTCGGCCTGAGAAGGGCTCAGGGAATGGCCGGATTGCAGGCAAGCAGGGCGGCCTATATCGGAGGGGTTGATGCTACTTCCAATGTGCTGGCCGGTTTTCTTTATGGTATCCCGGTTAGCGGGACTCAGGCTCATTCATGGGTACAGAGTTTCGAAAGCGAACTGGAGGCTTTCAGGGAATATGTCAGGGTGCATCCCAACCGTCCCGTACTGCTGGTGGATACATACGATACCCTGACCAGCGGTATTCCAAATGCTCTAAAGGTGGCTGCGGAAATGAAAAATGAGGGGAAGAAGCTTGCCGGAATCCGGCTCGACAGCGGCGACCTGGCTTATCTGAGCCGGAAAGCCAGGGAAATGCTTGACGGGGAAGGGTTTCCGGATGTGAAGATATTTGTATCGAACCAGCTGGATGAATATACCATCCAGAGCCTGAACCAGCAGGAGGCTCCCATCGACGGATTCGGTGTGGGTACCAAGCTGATAACCGGCAAGGAATCAGCCGCACTTGACGGGGTTTATAAACTGTCATACCGGAACGGGGCTCCCTGGATGAAAATTTCTGAGAACCTTGAAAAGGTTACCCTGCCGGGGATCAAAAAACTTGTCCGGTGTTTCGATGAGGAGGGAAGGATGACCGCCGATGCCCTGACCCTTGACCCGGAGGGAGAAGTGGAGGAAATTTTCCACCCGGTGCAGATGGGAAAGCATTGTAGGATTGACCGGTACGAGCAGAAATACCTGTTGCATCCGTTTATGAAAAATGGGATAAGGGCAAAAAAAATTCCTCCCATTGAACAAATACGCAATGCCGTACGTATAAAACTGAAGAAACTCCCGGCCGAACACCAGCGGTTCGAAAATCCCCATATATACCGGGTGGGGATATCAGGGAAACTGATGAAGCTGAGGAATGAACTGGTGAAAAAATTGAATTCAACAAGGAAAATTCACTGAAATCATGAAAGCACTGCTTATTGTTGATGTACAGAACGATTTTTGTCCCGGCGGAGCATTGCCTGCCCCCGAAGGTGACCAGGTAGTTTCTGTGATTAACCGGATCATGCCGTTATTCAATCTGGTAATCACTTCACGCGACTGGCATCCGGCAAACAGCGTTCATTTCGAAAAATGGCCGTCCCATTGCGTGGCAAAAAGCCCGGGAGCTGATTACCATCCCGACCTGGACAGGTCCCGGTTCGATCTGGAACTCCTGAAAGGGACCCGTGACAGCGATGATGGCTACTCGGCCTTTGAAGCAACCAACATTCACCTGGGGGCTTTTTTACGGCAGAAAAATGTGGATCAGTTATTTGTCACAGGATTGACTACAGAATACTGCGTGAAAAATACCGTACTCGATGCCCTGGATTACGGTTTTTCCACTTTTGTGGTGACCGATGCCGTGAAAGGAGTCAATGCCAGACCGGGCGATCATGAAAAAGCCCTCAAAGAAATGGAGGAAGCGGGAGCCCATTTGATCCTCAGCTCCGAGATACCCGACGATACCTGTAATTAACCGGTCAGATCGCGGGAAACCACCTGTCCGGGCAGCGTATCTACACGGGGCCATATTTTTGTTGCCGGATAAAAAGAATTGTTTATTCCCGTATGGACCTCATCTCCGATCATTACGCCCAGTTTTTTCCTTGCGGTATTGATTTTTGCTCCATTAAGGGGTGTAATGATGGTTTTGCCATCATGACGCAGGTTGGCGCTGATGTTTCCTGCACCTATATTTACATGGTTTCCGATGATACTGTCGCCCAGATAGCTCAAATGAGAAATGTGGGTGTTGTGGCCGATAACCGAATTTTTTATTTCCACTGCGTTTCCCACGCGGCACCGGTTGCCAATGCAGGTAGATCCACGGATATAACTGTTCGGACCCACCACGCAATCGTTGCCGATAATGACCGGACCTTCGATGTAGGTGCCCGTTTTGATCAGCGTTCCGGCGCCCACCCACACATTCCCCTTCAGGGTTACCCCCTGTTCCACCGTTCCCCTGATCCGCATTTTTTTATCGCGAAGCAGTATTTCATGAATGGCCAGAAGGTCCCAGGCATACCTTACCGGTAAACAATGTCCTGAACAGATGATCCGGGCTTTGTGTTCCAGCATGTAATCGTACAGAAAAGCCTGAAACGGGCCTTTATGTGCAGTTAAGGAACGTAGCAGCGAATGTGTAAAGAAAAATATTGATGGACGAATCCCCCCGGGATAAATGATTTCATGTGGCTGCCCACCGTCAACATACAATACGTGCGTTTCATCACTTCCCGTGATTTTCGGATCGTATGTCAGCATTCCCGGGTTATACGACATGAGGTTTTTCAGATCGTCTCGCGCAGGAATCAGCTCCAGGGGTACGAAGAGAAAGTGCCCTTTTATGTGGGGTCGTATAGCCAGCAGGGCATCGTACCAGTCCCAGGGCTGGTCCAGTTTCAGAAATTTGATGGGTTTTTTCTTGAAGGCAGATCCCATGGCTTCTGTGATCTGTGAATCGTCATGACCCACGATTACTATCCATTCGGTGGAAAAAGGCGCCAGCTGATCCAGAACGTATTCCATCAGGCTTCGGTTCATAACAGGGACCAGTGCCCCCGGTTTGTTAACGGTGAAAGGATATAATGTCGGTGCATCACCTGCGGCAAAAAGAACCGTTTGTACCATCAGAGCAGCAAATGCAGGTTTACTAATTTAATAATGGAACTAAATTAATAGAATATCTCCAATTTTAACATGCAACTTCAGAATTCTTTCCGGTTCAGGTACCCGGTAGCATCCGGGAGGTTATAATTTCTTAATCGATAAAAACATTCCATTGATAACAGAGGGAACAGGGTTTGATCAAAAGACTTTTTAAATTAATCAGTGAATTATACCTGTGTTCACTTATTTCGATTAAATTTGTTATAGGGACCAGCACGTTTTTTTGTAAAGAAAATCTGACTATTACATAAGAAATGGTATTTCCCCGGATTTTCCTGAATTTAAAAATTCAGGAAAGGTTTCCGGAAGGAAATATATACCTCGTAATTGATCATTTTTTTAACTGTCCGCTGGGGAAGAAAAGGGGAAATAGCCTGGATATGGTGGCTGGTAATGAAAATAAAGCAAGACTGTTGTTGCCGGGATTCCGGCACTACCATTCGGAAGATAAAGATTTTTTTTTCGGAAGGGATGAAGATATTTCCATCCTTCGTAAAAAGATGGTATCAGGAAATTTTTTAACCCTTCTGGGTGAAACAGCTGCCGGAAAATCATCCCTGGTTCATTGCGGCATCCTTCAGAACATGGAAAATCTTTTCGGGAACGTGAAAGTGGTGCCGATCGTTCTAGAGAGCATGAGAGAGCCTTTTGAAAGACTGGCGGATGCACTGCGGGAATTTTTGCAGAGACAACACAGGGAAACAGCCGATCTGGAAAAAGAAGGCATTCTCAAAATCCTTCGCGGATTCCCTTCCGGGTTTCTGAATATTCTTGACAGGATTATTCAGCCGGATGAAAAGATCCTTTTTGTGTTTGATCATTTTGAAGAGGTTTATTGTTGTGACGGGAACCGATCTTCTGCGGAAGCGGAACGGGAAAGGATCCATTTTCTGAATGCTCTTCTGGAACTGATCACAAATAACAGGCAAAATATCCTTTTGCTTCTGGTACTCGATTCCAATCACATCAGTAGCCTGCAGGAAGTCAGTCAGCTGGGTGAACTGGTAATACAGAATTCTTATTTGCTCAGAAAAGTGACTCACGAACAATTATTCCGAATTGTTCAGGCTATGAACAGACTGGGCGACCTGGGGCTGGATGAATCTCAAATGGGTGAGCTGGTCAGGAAATGGAAAGATAAAAAACACCCCCTGCCACTGTTGCAGTATGCCTTCAGGTTTCTGTCCGGTAAAAGCGGTGAGTTAAAAAGAGATAACCTGATAGAGCATCTTTCATTGGAGGAAGAGCTTGCGACATTGCTTTCCATTGAGTTGAATGCAAAATATCTGAGCCTGAATCCAAAGAAGAGGGCAGTATGTGAAAAAATTTTCAGGTCACTGTTCGTTTGCAACCATAAAGGCGGTTATTGCCTGGCGGAAATGACCATTAAGGAACTGGCGGGTATTGCAGATGTTCCTGCCGGGATAGTTATGGATGTAATCGGTGCCTTTGCCGAAATTCGTCCCCGGATTTTTACATTTTCAGAGGAGAGGGAATGGCTGGATACCACCAGGGTATCATTGTCTCATGTACTTATTTTCTCTCTCTGGGATCGCTATGGGGATTGGCTGAAAGAGGAAACGGAATCGATCCAGTCATATTTGAAACTGAGCAGGGCTTCAGAACTCTATCAGCAGGGAAGGGGTGGGTTGTTGACAGGCCTGGATCTGGCGTTAATGCAGGAATGGAGAAACAGGAATAAACCGGTCTTTGCCTGGGCAAGACGTTTTAATCCTGCTTTTCAGCGGGCCATGATATTTCTTGACCTTAGTGCACGTGCAGCAGAAAAAGAAAAAGAGCATAAAAGCAGAAGGGGTAAAATTAGTTTTCCCAGGATAAAAACACCTTATCTGATAACAGGTAGCATTGTGCTTGTTATTGCCCTGGTTATTATGGTTTTATCCGGAGTAAACCCAACGGATGAACCGGACCCGGCCCGCACAGAGAATCATTTGCAGAGTCCGGCCCGATCGGGTAATATCGCAGGTACCGAACCTGCCCTGTCCAGTGAAAATATTATTCCTGAAGAATCTCAAACAGAAGATTCGGATTCCCGGGCGATGAGTTCACCTCCGGTACAGATTGACAGGCAGGAACGGTCTGTTCCTCCACCCGTGACAGGTGAGACTTCTGATACCAAGATTATTCCGGCTGTGGAAACAAGGAAGGTGGACTCTGAGAAAACACTGGAATCAGGTGTTACTGATGGGGTATATATTGAAAAGAACGCGCCGGAGGATTTTGAAAAAGCTTCTGAAGATTTGATCAGAGCCTCTTTGCAATCGGAAAACAAAGAGCTGAGAAGCCTTCTGGTATATCAGGCATATCTTTTCAGGGAGAGAGCAGGGGGTGTGGACTGGGATCCCGGCATGCATTCAGCCATGATAGATGCACTGGAATTACTGGATGTACCCGTGGAAAGAATATTCGGCCTGCATCAAAAACCGGTGAACGATCTGTTCCTGAGAATGGGAACTCCCTTTTTATACAGTGCCGGCAGCGATGGGAAAGTGTACGAATGGAATGTAAATGTTCCGGGAACTTCTCCCAGATTGCTGATGAACCGGTCGAGTATATATGAGCTGGTTGCAGTAAGCGGAGATGGAATGTGGCTTGCTGCAGCCACATTCCAGGGACATATCCATGTGCAGAATCTGAAATCGGGCAGCAGCATTGTGATCGAGTTACCGGGCCATGAGGGCAGTATTAAATCGTTGATATTTAATCCCGACAATAACCGTATCATTTCAACGGGAACCGACAGGAAACTGAGAATATGGAACATCCTTACAGGCAATTATACAGAACTTAACAATCCATACGGAATCATACTTGATGTGGAATTTTCCGGGGATTCCAGGTATCTTGCCGGTTGTACCAGGGATGGGAAGCTGCTTCGTTGGGAAATGGAGGGTGATGCAGATTCCGAACCTGTTGTGCTTTTTGAAGACCGGATGAATTCCTTTTATTCGCTGGAATTTGGGAAAAACGGGAATATTCTTTGTGTGGGCGATCTGAATGGGATGGTCTACATACTGGACTTTCCGTCTGGCAGAGGGATTGCTCAGGTTAAAAACCATAATGCACGAGTCCTGGATATTGCATTTAATACCGAAGGTAACCGGGTAGCTTCGGCCAGTATGGACGGATCCATTATCGTGATGAGAACCGGGTACTGGAACGATGAAAAGATCATGATCCGGGGCGAAAGGGGTTTTGTGCTTTCGCTGGCTTTTGTCCCGAACAGTGATCAGCTTCTGTGGTGCAATTCGGAAACTTCTGAGATTATTGCTTCTCCCATTAACCTGGAAGAGCTTGCTGACAGGTTTTGTAATGCACTGAGCAGAAATCTTACCCGGGACGAATGGGCAAGCTTTATTGGAACTACCATTGAATATGAATTAACCTGTCCTTCCCTTGGGGGCAATATGCAAACCCAATGAATAAAAAATGATCAAAATAATCCGGATATATGGCCTGATGGCATTTCTTGCTTTACTGAACCATACTTTCAGCGAATCATTGTATGCTCAGAGTTGTGAGGAAAAACTGCAGACGGCAGAGGATCTGTTTGCCCAGGGTCTGGTGGAACGATTACCCGGCCTTTTGTTCCCCTGTATGGAGGAAGGATTTACAAGAGAACAAAAGATCAGGGCATATAAACTCATGATACTGGCATATTATTTTGACGATGCCATGGACGAGGCTCATAAAACCATGCATCATTTCATACGTACCTTCCCGGATTTTATCCCCGATTCAACAGATTCCCCCAGGTTTGTTTCGCTTTTTGAGTCTTTTGAAAATAAAAGATATATGAGTATCGGGCTTCAGGCTGGAACGCATTATCCCTTCCCAACCTTCCTGAATCAATCTTCAGTCTATTCACAGAATATGCTCCTGGAAGACAGTTATCCCTATGAGTCATTCTCTTACCGTACAGGAATCAGTGTGCACCTTTTCCTTTCCCGGCATATGGATCTGTCTCTGGATGTAATGTTTGGCAGCACCCTGATCAGGAATGAACGAACCATGGATCTGGGTAATGAAACTGCCGACCTTTCCTATAAAGAAAATTATACCGCCGTGGATTTCCCGTTATATTTTTCATATCATTTCAGCCAGAAAAAGGTACAGCCTTACATTGTGTTCGGAAGCCATATTTCATACAGAATAAAAGCAACGGCAGGCATTGATCTTTATTCATCGGAAGGATCCCGTTTTCAGGAAACGGATATGGATGTGACCCATGACAGGTATACATTGGCATCGGCTGCACTGATGGGGGGCGGAGTAAAAATCAGGCAGAAAAAAAGCTGTTTTTTTATAGAACTCAGGTATATTCAGGGGATCTCCAATTTTATCAAGGCCCCCGAGAGTATTTCCACTGAAGAATTAACCGGTTCGTTTAACAATAACATGTTGTGGAACTACCTGTACGATAATAACCGGTTCAAATTAACCCAGGCTTCCGTATTGATTGGATACCGATTGTATTTTAACAAAATCAGACCCAGATGATCCTTTATTCTCCTATAAATTTACTTTCCTTCCGAAAATGGTTAATGATCCTGTGGAGCTTATGGATAGTGGTTTTTGCCGGATGCGAAAAGGCTTACTTTGGGAATCCTGATTCCGGTGAATCCATTTTGTTCCTTGGCTTGGAGGAAATGGATACGGGGGCGGATATCCTTTGTATCTCCGGGAAAGATGTATTGATTGCCGGATCGCAGAGGCGGGCCGGTTCCCCTGCTTCCGTTCTGGAGTCAAACGATCTGGTGATTACCAGAGTGACACCCTCCGGGCTGGTGAAGTGGACCCGGGTAATGGAACTGGGATTGGATCACAGAGCTGTCAGAGTGAAAAGTCTCTCAGGTGGAGCGGCGGTGGTTCTTGGCATGGTGAGCGATACGAATGCTCTGGGGCAGATTCATCAGGATATTACCGTTTCGCTTATCAATGAAACAGGGACATTATTCTGGCAAAAGCAGATAGGTGGACCCGGAAACCAGATCGGCCATGATATTGAACAAACCGCTGACCGGGGTTTTATTATTGCCGGCAGTAATGATGCAAATGGCATGGTGATGGATGGAGAAGGGAACAGGGCCCGTGATGTATGGTTGTTGAAGCTGAATGCACTGGGTGACAGCCTGTGGAGTGAATCATTAGGATATCAGGGAGACGATTCTGCAAACGATGTGGAGGAACTGAGTGATGGCAGCCTGCTGATTCTGGGTACAACCCGGCAGTCATTGACCGGTCAGGCTGATGACAATTTTTTCCTCGTAAAAACCAATAGCATGGGAAAAGGCCCGGTAAACCGTATACTGGGAGGAATGGAAAAGGAAAACGGATTGGAGATTATCGTGGTAAACGACGGATTTTTTCTTGCCGGAAACATTACCTACAATACACACTCCAGCATACTTCTTTACCGGTTCGGTTTCGATATATACAGTACCATGATTTTCCAGAAGGAATATGCGGTGGGTGAATCATCCGTTATGGTAAGCCTTAAACCCTATGGAGAGAAACTTTTCCTGACAGGTAGCTCCGGTAATACCGGTGAAGAAAATATTTTTCTTATGCAGCTGGGAAAAGATGGTGAAAAATTACGTACCTGGCAGTGGGGTACTGATTCCCGGCAGGAGACACTGGCTATGGATTTGTATTCAGACTCTGAATTATTCATCCTGTTTAACAATCAGTTCGTGAATGGCTCTGTGCTTGGACTTTTAACCCTGCTTCTTTAAATGAGTACCATGTTGACAACCCCCTTACTCTTCCATAATGACTATTCAACTCAGATTCGTGGCAGTTACCTTTCTGCTGGCTTTCGGAGGGAATCTGCTGGCCCAGACATTTCCGTATGCTACCGATGTGACTGTAACAGGAAACATTAACATTGGCGATAATCTTACAGCTGATTATCAATACAACGATGATGACGGCGACCCTGAATCGGGCTCAACCTACCAGTGGTACCGGGCTGATGATCTTTCAGGTACCAATGAAGCAGCCATTGCCGGAGCTGTTACACTGACATATACCCTGACATCTGCAGATCAGAGCAAATATATCCGTTTTGGAGTAGTTCCGGATGACGGAAAAGACGGACCCGGCACGGAAGCTTACAGTGAATATGTCGGACCCATAAATGGCCCCCCGGTGGTGGGTGATATCCCCGACCAGACCATTGCCGAGGGCAGCAGCTTTGTCGCCATCACACTGGACGATTACGTTGCCGATGTGGAGACCTCTGATGCGAACATTCTGTGGAGTTATGCCGGCAATACCGAACTGACAGTCACGATCA
>JBNGDI010000002.1:0-154524 GCA_049975425.1 Bacteroidales bacterium | reverse complement strand
ATAACAAATAATATATTATCTTTTAATAAAAACTTGCGAATTTGAGGACGTAGTTGTCTACGTAGATGGATATGATTTAGCTTCAGGTTCAGGTGCTATGTTTTGCCCTTAAAAAAAGATTTGAATGTCAGTAATCAACACTTGATGAAAGTGAGGATTTTTATTCAGGCGGCTTTTATTCTTCTTCTCCCTCTATTTCAATCATTTTGAAAGGGATTTTCAGAATAGACTGGTAATCTTCCCCGGCTTCCTGCAGGTCCCAGTCGTCCTGCTCATAATACCAGTTGATCTGTACCGGTTTGTCCTGCCGGTGCATGGCTTCCAGCTTTTTAAATATCTGGTATATGTATTTTGATGAATTGGTATTGAAATATTCCAGCTGTACGTTGACACGTGTATTGCCGGGCATATTCAGGCCGAAGCGGTCTAACTCCCTCAGAATGGGATTGAAAAAAATGCTGCCGTCTTCCGGAATCGATTTTCCTTTGATCTCGATCACACCATCGGTCGGATCAATCACTACCCGGGGGGTTTTATTTGTTTCCTTGATGACCAGTGGTTTCACGGTTCAAAGGCTATTTGGTTCTATAAATTTAGAAAAAAATGTACAAATACCATTCCCTTTGGAACAAATTCTTATTCAAAACAAAATACATTTCGTGCATTCTATGCCGGGATACTGCTCTGCATCAGATAGGTTGCGCCAAATTACGGGTTGCTTTACAGGTTCAGTATTCAGCTTATGAACGGAACGATTCAGAAAAATGAAGATAATGCAACTTCTGCCTGATGTTTGTTTTCAACCGGCAGGAGTAATGGATTATTTTTCTGGAAAGTATTGGACGATAGCAAGGAACTTCTTATTTTTCGCCATGAACAAAATCATAAAAGAAACCAAACCAAAATGAAAATGGGACCAGGTCTTTTTTGGGGGATCCTATTCCTGCTAATTGGAATATCCCTTTTGATCAAAGTGGTTTTCAGGCTGGATGTTCCCGTAGTACGTATTGTGATAGGACTGGTGCTGATACTGCTCGGTGTTCGGATGCTGGTGGGAGGACCATGGTTCTTCCGGGATGAACCGGAAGAAAATGAGGTGATCTTTGCTGAAAAAACCTACCGGGGGAAAGAGGTAAAAAACATGGAATACAGTGTGGTGTTCGGGAAAGCCACGTTTGATTTTACCGACCTGGACAGTCTGAGTCTGCCCAAACATGTCAGGATCAGTACGGTGTTCGGATCAACCACTATTTTCCTCAGCAGGGAGGTGCCGGTTAAAATAAAGGGCGAGTCGGTTTTTGCAGGTGTCAGACTGCCCGGTGGCAGTACCGCTGTTTTCGGTTCTACTTCGTATGAGAGCGAAGGATTCGATCCGGCCCGGCCGTATCTGGGAATTCAAAGCGAGGTGGTATTCGGCGGAGTGAATATGGTATACCGGGAGTGAAAAGCCGCTTAACGGCAAACTCTTTGACGGGTGATTCTATTCTTTGAGGGTATTCCGGGGGTCCTGCCGGAAAATATTTTTACCCGAACTGTTTTTCCGGTTTCTCTTTTTCCCTTAACTTACGGCTGAGAAAGGGCCGGGACAATTTGTGCCGGGTCATATAAACAATTTGTTATGGAAAGAATAGCCGTTTTTGCAGGTTCGTTTGATCCGTTTACCGTGGGGCATGAAGATGTGGTGAAACGGGGACTGTTCATGTTCGACAGGATCGTCATTGCCATTGGGTACAATTCCAATAAAAAGGGATTCTTCCCTTTGAAAAGAAGGATTGAGTGGATTGAACAGGTGTTCCGGGATGAACCCAGGGTATGTGTGGATTATTACGATGGTCTGACGGTGGATTTCTGCAGAAAGGTGGGAGCCAGGTACCTGCTGAGAGGACTGCGTACGGCCGCCGATTTTGAATATGAACGTGCGATAGCCCAGATCAACCGGGCCATGGCACCGGAAGTGGAGTCGGTTTTTCTGCTGACCACTCCCGAACACACTCCCATTACTTCCACCATTGTGCGCGATATTATCAGGCACAGGGGAAATGCAGGCTCCTTCCTGCCTGAAAAAATGGAACTCAGGAATATGAATATTGACGAACTGAAGGATGAACTGGAGGAGTAGGAGCTTTTATATATGGTCCGTGTTCGTGTTGACAGTTTATTGCGGCGAAGCGGCGGAAGTGCATATCCAGGCCCGTCATCCCGAATGGGCAAACCTGCACATTGAAATATTTACCATTGCTGATCCGGTGGTGCATGCCAGACAGGTGCTGGCCGCTGCCGATACCGATGAAACAGGTTTTTTCGAGGTACGTTTCTCACTTGAGGAAACCCGTCAAATTTACATAGAGCAGGGTGTGTACCGGCTGTATTTCTATGCCCGGCCCGGCAGGTCCTACCGGCTTATCCTTCCTGCTTTCCGGGGAAAAAGTCAGGATGAATGGCTCAATCCTTATTTTCAGCCTTCAATGGTTCACCTGGCCACGCTGGATGAAGATTCCACCGGGCTGAATGCGCTGATCAGAAATTTCGACCGTTATTTCCAGCCTGTGTATGAAGAACTGGCCGTTCAGGTTTACGGCCGGAGAGAAGTAGAAGGGGTGGAACGGGCCATTGACCAGCTGGAAATGCTATTCCCGGCTGATACCGGTTTTTTTGCCGAATACAAGCAATACCGGCTGTCTTCTCTTCGTGCACTTCAGCACCAGCAGGAAAGCCGTGTGCTGAAGCAGCATATCCTGCCTGATGGTCCTCCCGACTGGAATAATCCTGCCTACCACGATCTTTTCAGCCATACTTTTATGAGGGTTTTCAGGAAACTTGATGCCGACGGCAGTTTTTCGCCCGTTTTACAGGAAATATATTGTGAAAAGGACCTGCGTCGGCTGATTGCTTCATTGAAAGAACGGCTCAACCTGAAGTCACATACCCTGGTGGAGTTGATTGCCGTAAAAGGATTGTACGATGCATGTCATGACAAGGATATCTCTGGAACCCTGGCTGCACATTTTCTGGAAAAACTGGCTGAATCAGGTTCCGGCGAGGAGATCAGATGCTGTGCCCTCCATGTGCATGAACGGCTGACCCGGCTTATGCCCGGATCACCGGCTCCCCGGTTGTTGCCGGCAGGCCCGGAAAGGGAAGAGGATTGGCTGAATAACCTGAGGGGCAAGTATATTTACCTGGTTTTCGCGTCTCCCCGAAGTTATACGTTTTTACGGGAGTTGCCGCTGATCAGGCAAATTGCCTCCCGGTTTGGAGAAAGCCTGCAGGTGCTTGTGGTTATGGCCGGAGCGGAAGGTTCCCGTGACGATTTGTTTGCCGGGGATTCACCCGGTATACATGTGGTGTACACGGAATACGGAAACGAGGTGATTGAGAGGTATGGCGTAAGGGCGTTCCCTTCCTATTATCTCATTGACCAGGAAGGGAAAATGGTATGGGCTCCGGCTCCTGCCCCACTGGAGCATTTTTCCGAAAAATTCACCAGACTGGTGAAATCAGCCGGCCGGTAATTCTGCCTTCCTCAGAACATCGGCTATGGAAGCAAAGGCAGATTTCCTGATCTCTTGCGGAATGGGGGGGGCGAACCATTGTACTTCGGTAATATCCTCTTCCGTCTGGGGTGTGGTGGAGGTGTTTCCGGCAGCATGCATTAGGTACCATGTGGTTTTTTTCAGGCAGGGAGTACCGCCTGAGAGGTAGGTATGGTAAGTGTCGGTAATCTTTTTTTCAATGACCAGTCGATCCAGGCCGGTTTCCTCACCAACTTCCCTCAGCGCCCCGGCTTCCGCCGGTTCGTCCCGGTGCAGCTTTCCTTTTGGCAGGTCCCATACCCCCCTTCTTTTGATCAGCAGCACCCTTCCGGCATCATCCCTGACCAGTCCGCCTGCCGCTTCTATCGGTAGAAATGACTGGCAAAACCTTTTGAACAGCGCTTCTTCATCAGGATAGGTGAATACCAGGCCTTTTTCTTTCCGGTTTCTTTCAAAATAATCCAGTTCCTTTTCCAGACTTTTATTGTCACTGAAGGGAATAACCCTGAGACCGGAGACTTCAGGTACGGTATCTGCCCGGTTCGTGAGAAAAACAGGCCGGTTGTTGTAAAAAACTTTATACATTTGCGGTATGGAAAATTACAGTCAACAGGTGGCGGAATACCTGCTGCAAATAAACGCAATTAAACTCAATCCGTCAAATCCGTTTACATGGGCTTCGGGCTGGAAATCACCCATCTATTGTGATAACCGGAAAACCCTTTCGCATCCGGAAATAAGGAATTATATCTGCCGGAGTTTTGTGGAAATTATTCATGATCGCTATCCAGGTGTGGAGGTGATTGCCGGAGTGGCCACCGGAGCCATTGCCCACGGGATGCTGGTGGCCGACAGGCTGGAGAAACCCTTTGTGTATGTGCGCTCTTCGGCCAAGGGGCATGGGCTGGAAAACCGGGTTGAGGGGGAAGTGCACCCCGGGCAAAAGGCCGTGGTCATTGAAGACCTGATATCCACAGGAGGAAGCAGCCTGGCGGCTGTTCGTGCCCTGGCCGATCTGTCGGTGGAGGTGCTGGCCATGGGTGCCATCTTCACCTACGGCTTTCCGGTGGCAGAGGAAAGATTCCTGCATGAAAACCTTGACGTGTTTACACTCAGCCATTACAATGTTTTGCTGGAAACGGCTCTGGAATCGGGATATATCCGGAACGACGATCTGGCTACTCTCCGGGAATGGAGGCAGGATCCGGCCAACTGGCCGAAATAATTAATCAAATGAACAGATTATGTTGAAAGCTGAAAGCCGGATTGGAACGGTAAAACATTCCGGGAAAAAGATCTATGAATTCCTGTGCGACTTCAGAAACTATGAAAAACTGGTTCCTGAAGGAAAAATAAATAACTGGGAAGCGGATGTGGATTCATGCCGTTTCAGTGTGGATGGACTGGGGGAAGCCGGTATCAGGCAGGTGGAAAAGAAGCCTTTCCATCTCATCAAACTTACGGGCGACGGACCGTACAGTATCGATTTTTTCATGTGGGTGCAGATCAAAGAGGCAGGGGAGAATGATTCCCGGGTAAAGCTGACTTTGCAGGCCGAAATGAATGCCATGATGAGTTCCATGGTAAAGAGGCCGGTGAAACAATTCCTCGACATAATGGTGGATTACCTTGAAAAAATGGAATATGAGTGACCCGTTACCAGGTGTTCCACTTCCCTGAATCCGTAATGCCTTATTTCTCCCCTGCGGGTTTCCAATACCAGTATTCCTGTGGTTTCCACCCGTACCGGCATGGCCTCGAATGTTCCCGATGCATCCCGGTAAGTATTCCAACGGTGGTTGCCGAGCAGCCTGGAAAAATAATCCGATTCCAGCCGGCAGGTCAAGCCCTGGCGGAGGCTTTCATACCGGTTTTCCAGGAAAGTGCACAGCAGATTCAGGCAGGTTTCGGTTTGGTATTCAAAGCCGGTAAGGAGGCGAAGGGAAACGCCACCGGCAAGATTCCGGTCGAATGTGGTTTGATTGATGTTCAGCCCGATGCCTGCCACGGTATGTGTCATTTTATTTCCCATCACAGTATGTTCGATCAGGATACCCCCGATTTTCCGGTTTTCTGCAAATATGTCATTTGGCCATTTGATGAGGGGAAAGGGTATGTATAGTGCCAGAAAGTCGGTAATACCAAGAGAAATGGCTTCCGAAAGCAGGAATTGTTTTTCGGAAGACAGGAAATGTGGATAAAGAATCAGACTGAATGTCAGGTTTTTACCTGCTTCGCTTTCCCACCGGTTACCGGCCTGGCCCCGGCCTGCCGACTGAAAACCGGCCCATACCAGGGTTCCTTCGGGAATTCCGGATTTTCCGGCAATCAAACTGGCATAATTGTTGGTCGAATCAACCATATCGAAATACAGGCGGTTTTGCCCCATGTAGGATGTTTCCATATCAACCGGAAAAGTATGCTTCGACAAATGTAAGCTTTTACCCTGAAAAGGGATATGCCTAAAAATTGTTACCTTTGTATGTCAAAATGCATGAATGAAGAATAACGAGAACGAATATCTGAAAACACTTGTCAACCAGATTGTAGAATCCATTTTAAGCAAGAAAGGAAAGGAAATTGTGAGCATCGACCTGAGGGGGATCGGATCGACGGTATGCGATTACTTTATACTATGCAACGGCGACTCGAAAACACAGGTTGCGGCTATTGCTGAAGGAATAGATGAACAGGTAAAGAAGAACCTCCATATAGATCCCCACCACAGGGAAGGCATGGCCTATGCCCACTGGGTGCTGCTGGATTACCTGGATGTGGTGGTCCACATTTTTCAGAAAGAATACCGTGATTTCTACAAGCTGGAGAATCTCTGGGCAGATGGGGAAATAGAATATATTGAGGAAGAATAGGGTATGAAATTGGATATCATGAACGACACGAAAAACAGGCCACCGGGAAGCGGCAGGCCGGGCAGGCCGGATGGACCCGATAATAACAAAAAACCCCGGTTCAGCCCGTACTGGATTTACGGCGGGATCATTCTGGCCCTGCTCGTGATCAATTTTATGTATTCGGGAGGCGGTCCGCAGGAGCTGAATCCCAGCCGGTACAATACCATGCTAAAGAACCGGGATATTGAGAAAATCAGAATCGTAAACCAGGAAACGGCTGAAATTTTCATCAAGCCAGAGAAGCTCAGTAAACCCGAATACGAAGAACTTTTCAGCAAGGGCCTGGGTTCTGTACCTCAGGCGGGCCCCCATTTCTACTTTACCATCGGAACGGTGGAGCAGTTTCTGAGTGACCTGGAGACGGCTTATGAACGGTTCGATTATTCCGAGGAAGAAAAGATCCTGGTATCTTATGAAAAACGAAGGAATTATTTCAGCGACATATTGAGCTGGCTGCTTCCCCTGATCATTTTTGTGGCTATCTGGATATTTATTTTCCGCCGGGTAAGCGGAGGAGGAGGAGCAGGAGGAGCCGGCAACATATTCAATGTGGGCAAATCCAGGGCTCAGATATTTGACAAGGATACATCCGTAAAAGTGGATTTTTCCGACGTGGCCGGACTGGAAGAAGCCAAGGTGGAGGTAAAGGAAATTGTGGATTTTCTGAAAAATCCGAAAAAATATACCGAGCTGGGAGGCAAGATCCCAAAGGGAGCCCTGCTGATCGGCCCCCCGGGCACAGGGAAAACCCTGTTGGCCAAAGCTGTGGCAGGAGAAGCCAATGTGCCGTTTTTCTCCATTTCCGGAAGCGATTTTGTGGAAATGTTCGTGGGGGTGGGAGCTTCCCGTGTGCGTGATCTTTTCCGGCAGGCAAAGGAAAAAGCCCCCTGTATAGTGTTTATCGACGAGATTGATGCTGTTGGAAGGGCAAGGGGACGGAACCCGAGTATGGGCGCCAACGACGAAAGGGAAAACACCCTGAACCAGTTGCTGACCGAGATGGACGGATTCGGAACCAACCTGGGTGTGATCATTCTGGCAGCCACTAACCGCGCCGATATGCTAGACAGGGCCCTGTTGCGTGCCGGAAGGTTCGACCGCCAGATACATGTGGAACTGCCCGACCTGAAAGAAAGGCTGGAAATATTCAAAGTCCACCTGCGGCCCCTGAAAATACAAAAAGGACTCGATATTGAATTCCTGGCCAAACAAACACCCGGCTTTTCAGGCGCCGATATAGCCAACGTATGCAACGAGGCTGCCCTGATAGCCGCCCGGAAGAACAAGAAAGCAGTGGAAAAACAGGATTTCCTCGATGCGGTGGACCGTATTATCGGAGGCATGGAAAGAAAGAACAAGATCATCTCCATGCAGGAAAAACGAACCATTGCCTATCATGAGGCCGGACACGCCACAGTGAGCTGGTTCCTGCCCCATGCCAACCCCCTGGTGAAGGTGACAATCATTCCCAGAGGCCGGGCTCTGGGGGCTGCCTGGTACCTTCCCGAAGAACGTACCATTACTACGGTGGAGCAGATGTTCGATGAAATGTGCGCTACCCTGGGAGGAAGGGCTTCGGAAGATATTACGTTCAGCAGACTGTCTACGGGAGCCCTGAACGACCTGGAGCGGGTTACCAAACAGGCCTACGCCATGGTGACCTACTTCGGAATGAGCGAGAAACTGGGTAATCTGAGCTATTATGATTCGTCGGGTCAGCAGGAGTACATGTTCAATAAACCTTACAGCGAAAAAACTGCCCAGCTGATCGATATGGAGGTGAAAGGCATTATCGACAAGGCATACGAAAGGGCAAAGAAAGTGCTTCTGGAAAACCGGAAAGGACTGACCGAACTGGCCGAACTGCTGCTGGAAAAGGAAGTGATTTTCAGTGAAGACCTGGAAAGAATTTTCGGAAAAAGGCCGGCGAAAGATGAGAATGAAGAGCCACTGATCAAAAAGGAAAGCAGCGGAAAAAAACCGGAGGAAACAGGATCCCCGGAAAAAGCCGGTGAAAAGGAAGGGACGACCACTTCTGCAAAAAACGGGAAAAATAACCCCGGAAGGAAAAAGAGTTCCCCTTCGTTCCGGAAGGAAAAAGAATAATTGTACTGGCAGTTATGGAAAAAGACTGGGCGAAAGTATATGGATTTAAAGACATGTATCTGGCTGAAATTGCCAAACAGGTTCTTTCCGACCGTAACATTCCTTCCATCATTCTGAACAAGCAGGATTCGAGCTACCAGACGTTCGGAGAAATTGAGATATACGTGCATCGCGACAATCTGATACGGGCAAAAGCCCTGTTAAAAGAAATAGAACATTGAGTACTTTTCTTGTGCGGACACTGACCGGCCTTTTCCTTGTGCTGGTCATCATCGGGGCAGTGCTGTTCAGCAGCCTGTCTTATTTTATATTATTTTCCGTTGTAATCCTGGTTGGAATGCTGGAATTCTACGCTCTGGCCAGGCGACTGAAAATCAGGGCCCAGCAGTTTACGGGAATCATTAGTGGCCTGTTGTTCTTTCTGGTGAATTTCCTTTATGCCATGGGGTATATCCATGTAAAATTCTTTTATGTATTCATCCCCCTGGCTCTGCTGGTCTTTATTAATGAACTGTTCCTGAACAACCGCCGTCCCTTTTCTGATATCGCCTTTACCTTCCTGGGAATATTCTATGTTGCCCTGCCCGTTTCCGTATTCAATTACCTGGTTTTCCACACCGGAATTGAAGTAGACCCGGAACTGCAGACCAGAGCCCTGGCCGAGCCGATCAACTCCTTTCTCCGGCCCAGCCGGGAAGTAGATTATTCCCCGGGGATCCTGTTGGGATACTTCATAATTCTGTGGATGTACGACACAGGGGCTTACCTTATCGGAGCACCTTTCGGGAGGAGAAAACTGATGCCCAGGGTATCCCCCAGAAAAACCTGGGAAGGACTGGCGGGAGGGACCGTCATTGCGCTGGTTACTGCCTGGCCGGTATCGCTGATTTTCAGGGATATCGCTTTGCACCAGTGGTGGATGATTGCTCTGATCATTGTGATAACAGGTACCCTGGGCGATCTGACAGAATCTATGTATAAACGAAGTGCCGGGGTGAAAGATTCCGGGAGTATTCTTCCGGGGCACGGCGGGGTTCTTGACCGCTTTGATGCCGTGTTCCTGTCGGCTCCCGTGGTTTTTGCCTACCTGAATCTGGTGAATTGATTTTTTGTTCTATTTTTACAGGGCATGACACGATTGAGCATTCATAAGGAAGGTTATCCCACCCTGGCTTATACTTTCCTTATTCTGCTGGTATTGAATACCACAGTATATTTTGTGTTCAGGGAAACCACTTCCGTAAGGGGACTTATCCTTACCTTGTCGGTGGTTACCTTTTTCCTTATCCTGTTCTTTTTCAGGAAACCTGAACGCAATATCCTGACAGGTCCCGATAAGGTGATTGCTCCGGCTGACGGATTGGTGGTTGCCATTGAAGAAGTGGACGATACGGAATATTTTCATGAACGAAGAATACAGGTTTCCATATTCATGACCATGCTGGATATCCACATGAACCTGTGTCCCATTTCCGGATCGGTTATGTACCTGAAATACCATCCCGGCCGTTACCTGGTGGCCATGCATCCGAAAAGTTCCCTTAAGAACGAAAGAACCACCACCGTGATTGAAAACAGCCAGCATGCCGTACTGGTAAGGCAGATTGCCGGTGGTATTGCCCGTCGGGTGGTGACATACCCCGTTACCGGGGAACAGGTGAAACAGGGAGAAGAACTGGGTTTTATCAAGTTCGGATCGAGGGTTGACCTGCTGCTGCCGGTTTCTTCCCAGATACACGTAAAACTCCGGCGCAGGGTGGTGGCCGGCCGGACAGTCATTGCCACCCTGCCATTAAAAGAAAAAAAAACAGGTCAGGATTTTCAGGAAAAGGGTGGCCGGTGAACGGCCGTCTTTTTTTTCCGGGAAACCGAATCCGGGAAGGAATTTGGCCCCGGTATATCTGAGATGTGTGAAATAAAAAGAGGTTGCCCGTAATCGGCAACCTCCCGGTATTTTTTCTTACCCTTCCTTTGTTACGAGATCTGGATGAGCTTTTTCAGCTTGCTCTTAGCTTCACCAGCCTTCGGGATGTGTATGGTCAGCACCCCGTCTTTGTGCTCAGCCTTGATTTTTTCTTTGTTCACTTCTTCGGGAAGGGTGAATGACCGGCTGAATGAAGTGTAGCTGAACTCTTTCCGGGTGTAGTTTTCATCCTTGTCCTCTCTTTTCTCTTCCTTTTCAGAAGAGATCGTCAGCACATTTTCATCCAGTTCCACCTTGAAATCTTTCTTTTCCAGACCCGGAGCGGCTACTTCCACACGGTACTCCTTTTCTGACTCGGCTACGTTCACAGCCGGCATGTTTTTCCCGGTTTGGCGGTTGAACATTCCCGGGAAGAAGAAGTCATCATCAAAGAAATCCTCAATGGCGCTGGGTAAATATCCCCTTCTCATCAGTGATGGTAACATGGCATAACCCTCCTTTCTTTTTAAATTTTTTAGGTTCGACATTTCAAAACCTTTCACTCATAAATATGCAATCAGTGTACCAGATCGGTATGCATGTCATAAAGGCGCATATATTAACAAATATATGACATAATGACACCGGCCTGGAAACGTGAAATGGAACACCATGCAATTATATGTTGATATTAAGATAATTACAAAGCATACTCTCTGCTGCTGAAACTGTGAGAAGGATTTCAGGGACCGATCTTCCGGAGAATCATAATGATCGGCTGCAGGAAAGATGGATATTCACCCGAAATTGGTATATTTATAGCTTTGATAAAATGTTCTGATGAACAGGGTCGTCAGGTATATCACGATTGGTGTGGGGGTGGTGCTGGTGGCACTTGGATTCTGGTATTTCCGGAATATTGTGGTATACGTTCTGGTAGCCGGGGTGCTTTCACTGATCGGCCGTCCGGTTACTGAATTTCTGCACCGTCTGTCGATCAGGGGGATTCATTTGCCGCGCATTCTGTGTGCCCTAATTACTCTGGTGCTTATCTGGATCGTTTTTCTTTCTTTTTTTGCTGTATTTATCCCACTGGTGGCCATGCAGGCCCATGAGCTTTCCCGAATCGATGTACAGGCTGTGAGCCGGAGCCTGGGCCCCCTGCTGGATAAAGCCGATGAATGGTTCCGGAACATGAATATCAACGGTACCGAAGGCATCTCCCTGGAAGAGTATGTTACGAAAAAACTGGTGTCGATATTTAATTTTTCACTGATTACAAGGATTTTCGAAGGTATGGTGAGTTTCCTGGGAAATATTTTCCTTGCCTTTTTTTCCATTTCGTTTATTACGCTTTTCTTTCTCCGGGATCAACACCTTTTCAGGGAGATCATCATGGCCATGGTTCCCACAAGGTATGAGAAGGAATTTGCCCGGGCCCTTTCTTCCATTAAAAAACTGCTGACACGGTATTTCGTGGGTATATGTCTTCAGATAACCGAGATCATTGTACTGGTTACTGCGGGTTTATCCATTGTGGGAATAGAATTTCAAAAAGCCCTGGTCATCGGCCTGGTTGCCGGTATGTTCAATGTGATTCCCTATCTTGGTCCCTGGATCGGGGGAGCTCTGGGCATTCTCCTGGGAATAGCCAATAACCTGAATCTGGAGTTTTATTCTGCCCTCTTGCCTTTGGCAGGATACATGCTGCTGGTTTTTTCTATTACACAATTTATTGATAACTGGATTTTTTACCCGGTGGTGTTCGGCGTCAGTGTGAAGGCCCACCCGCTGGAGATATTCCTGGTTGTCCTGATTGCGGGCAGCCTGGCCGGTATTCCGGGAATGATCCTGGGTGTTCCCATATATACAGCCCTGAGAGTATTTGCCAAGGAGTTTTTCAGCGAATATAAACTGGTGAAGAAAATTACAGAAAAAATCTGACTGAAAAAGTGAACACAAAACGGCTGTGTGTTATTGCTCTGTTGTTTTATGCATGCTGCCCTGCATGGGCCCAACCCGATGCGGATTTCACCTGGCAATCTTTCCGGCTGGCCAGTTACCTGGTGCGGTTCAGGAGCCTTTACCAGCCGCATGATACACTGAACTTTGCTTTTGAATGGAACTTCGGCGACGGGTCCACTTCCCGTCGGCCCAATCCCGACCACCTTTTTCCCGATGAAGGTTCCTACACGGTGGAACTGACGGTGACCGACCGTTCCACCCTGGATACCGACCAGAGCAGCCAAACGGTAACGGTACACTTCCAGCTGGAAGTGCCCAATGTATTTACTCCAAACGGAGACGGACATAACGATGTATTCATGATCCTTTCTGACGGCCGGGAACCGCTGACGATACGTATTTTCAACCGCTGGGGAAACCTGGTCTACCGCGTAACGACCTCTACGGTGGTATGGGACGGACGCACTGTGGACGGCACGCCGGTGCAGCCAGGGAATTATTATTATATCCTCACTTCACACAGTGGAGATGTAAGGTTTGAAAAAACCGGTTTTATCCGGATATTCAGATAAATTTATTTATTTATATATTTATCTTCATATTCGCTCATTCCAAAATGAGGCAGGAGATGAAAACGAAAAAGCCCAGCCTGGCCGTTCGCATTTTCCGGTTTTATTATGATGGATTCCGTTCGATGACGGTGGGACGTAAGTTATGGCTGATCATTCTGATCAAGCTGTTTATCATGTTTGCCGTTTTCAGGTTGTTCTTTTTCAGAGATTTTCTGGAAGAAAGGTTTGACACCGATGAACAGAAAAGTGACTATGTAATCGAGACCCTTACCAATTTTTGAGCTATGATTGAAAACCTGGATATGTCACTGGTTGACTGGTCGCGCGGGCAGTTTGCCCTGACGGCAATGTTTCACTGGCTCTTTGTGCCGCTGACCCTGGGACTTTCCTTTATTCTCGCTTTCATGGAGACTATTTACGTGAAAACGGGTGATGAATTCTGGAAAAGGACTACCAGATTCTGGATGACCATCTTCGGAATCAATTTCGCCATCGGGGTGGCTACGGGTATTATACTGGAGTTTGAATTCGGTACAAACTGGTCGAATTATTCGTGGTTTGTGGGTGATATTTTCGGAGCCCCCCTGGCAATTGAGGGGATCATGGCCTTTTTTCTGGAGTCGACTTTCATTGCCGTGATGTTCTTCGGATGGAATAAAGTTGGGAAAAAATTCCACCTGTTATCTACATGGCTGGTAGCCATCGGAGCGAATCTTTCGGCGTTGTGGATTCTGGTGGCCAATGCCTGGATGCAGAATCCCGTGGGGATGTATTTCAATCCCGAAACCGCCAGGAATGAAATGGTCAATTTCTGGGAAGTACTGTTTTCCCAGAGTGCCGTGAATAAATTCCTGCACACCATTTCCTCGGGTTTTGTACTGGGAGCCCTGGTGGTGATCGGGATTAGTTCCTGGTATCTGTTGAAAAGGAGGGAACAGCTGATGGCCAAACGAAGCATGATCGTAGCCTCGGTGTTCGGACTGTTGTCGGGGTTGTTTCTGATTTTTACGGGTGATTCCAGTGCCCGCGACATTGCCCGGGACCAGCCCATGAAATTTGCAGCCATGGAAGCCCTTTATGAGGGCAAAACCCGTGCTCCACTGGTGCTGGCAGGGGCCCTCAGGGGGGAAGAAGCCGGCAGCAGGCTGGGAGAAAGGGAATTCCTGTTCAGGATTGAAGCCCCTGGCGTACTTTCCTATATGGTGCACCTGGATCCGGCCGGATTTGTGCCGGGAATCCTCGATCTGGTAAGGGGAAATAAAGAACAGGGGGTACTTTCCCTGGAAGAAAAAATCAGCCGGGGAACCGTGGCCATTAAAGCCCTGAGAGAACTGAAGGACACCAGGGATACCGATTCTGAAAGGTATAGTGAACTGCTGGCCCTGTTCAGCGATGAGGAATGGGTTGAAAACCATTTCCGGTATTTCGGATACGGTTATTTCCGGGGAAAAGATCCCGCCACTGTGATTCCGCACGTTCCCATTGCTTTTTATTCCTTTCATCTGATGGTTATGCTGGGCGGATTTTTTGTGCTGGTTTTTCTGGCAACTCTTTACTGGGGGATCAGAGACCGGATTGATAACAAGAGGTGGTTTCTGCGAATTGCCCTGTGGACTATTCCGCTGGCATACATAGCCAGTCAGGCAGGATGGGTTCTTTCCGAGATGGGAAGACAACCATGGGTGATCCAGGATCTGATGCCGACCTTTGCCGCCGTTTCGCGAATCGATACAGGAACGGTTCAGATTACTTTCTGGTTGTTTGCCGTTACATTCACCGCTCTGCTCATAGCGGAACTGAGCATTATGTTCAAACAGATAAAATCCGGACCAAAAGAAGGAGAGAAATAATATGTTATCAGCCATTGCATACAGTTTTTTTCAGCATTACTGGTGGGCCATCATCTCCCTGCTGGGAGGAACCCTGGTGTTTCTGATGTTTGTCCAGGGCGGACAGACCCTGATATACACCCTGGGTAAAAATGCCGTACAACGTTCTATGATCGTGAATGCCCTGGGCAGAAAATGGGAGTTTACCTTTACAACCCTGGTTACTTTCGGAGGGGCATTCTTTGCATCTTTCCCGCTGTTTTATGCTACCAGCTTCGGTGGGGCGTACTGGGTATGGATGCTCATTCTGTTTGCCTTCGTAATTCAGGCTATTTCCTATGAATACCGCTCCAAACCCGCTAATATTCTCGGACGCCGTACCTATGAAACCTTTCTTTTCATTAACGGGGCGGCCGGGACTATTTTGATCGGGACGGCTGTGGGAACTTTTTTCACCGGATCGGCCTTTTCGGTCAATGAGTTGAATCAGCCGGGATGGGAAACCCCTTTCCACGGGCTGGAAGCTCTGTTGAATGTGAGAAACCTGGCCCTGGGCCTGTCGGTGTTTTTTCTGGCCAGGATCCTGGGATTGTTGTATATCAGAAACAGTGTGCAGGAGGAAGAAATTGACCGGAGAATTTACCGGCATCTGATGATCAACGGGATCGCTTTTCTGATCGTGTTCCTTTTTTTCGTCATTGGTTTGCTGGTTTCCGAGGGATATGCTGTGGATCCCGGTACGGGCCGGGTTTTTATGGAGAAAGGAAAATACCTGCACAATTTTTTAAACATGCCACTGGTGGCATTGCTGTTTCTTGCAGGGGTGATCCTGGTGTTGACCGGATTGGGAATAGGCTGTTTTTCCGATTCCCGGAAAGGGATCTGGTACGCCGGACCGGGGACCGTGCTCACCGTGTTCTCCCTGTTTCTGGTGGCAGGCTATAATAATACGGCTTTCTATCCTTCCCATTATGATCTGCAGAGTTCCCTTACCATTTTTAATGCTTCTTCGAGTTATTATACATTGAAGGTTATGTCGGTGGTTTCCCTGCTGGTTCCCTTTGTTGCCGTCTACATCTGGGTGGCCTGGAGAGCGGTGAACAGGAAAAGGATCACCGCTGACGAACTGGATGGAGAATCACATGTCTACTGAAAAAATGAGATAATATGTATCTGGAATCCATACTTCATTATTTGTTATGGCCGCTGCTGATCCTGATATCATGGTTTGCCGTAAGATGGGCCCTGAAGCGTTTTGAAAAGAACCGCCGTTCAGGCGAGTGAGCCAGCTTCTGTTATGGTGTGTTTTTACTTTCTTCCCGGGTAATGTGTAATTGTTCCGGATTTTGTGTGGTTCCAAGGAATAGTTTTTATATTTTCGAAAAGTGATTTTCATCGATGCCGTTTTTTCCGGAATAATCTAATACCATCATGCAAAAACCTTTACGAATCGTTTGTCTGCTGGCTTTTATGGCCGGCATGGCCGGATGGTTGCCCTTGAAGGGCCAGTCCGGTTTTCAGAATTATCTGGAACCTGCTGAGATCAATAACTACATGGATGCCCTTCAGGCGAAATACCCCTCGCAGGTATCAGTAAAGAAAATGGCTGTTTCCCCGGGGGGCATCCCGGTGAATATGCTTGAAATTGGCCCTGGCGGTGGTGGACGGCCTGCCGTTCTGGTTGTGGCCAATGCCGAAGGGACCTTTCCCATAGCCAGCCTGGGAGCTCTTTACCTGGCCGGCCGGATCCTGGCTGAACCGGATAAATACAGTGAACTGAACTGGTATATTATCCCCTGCCTGAATCCTGACGGAGCCATGCGTTATTTTTCCGGTCCTTTGTATATGGATGGCCGGAACGCACGGGAGGTGAATGACGACCTGGACGACCAGATGGATGAGGATGGCTACAACGACCTGAACGGAGACGGGTACATTACCCGGATGCGGGTCAGGCATCCGGAAGGGGAATGGATTCCCGTGGATAGTGATCCCCGGATGATGAAAAGGGCCGATCCGGCCAAAGGAGAGAAGGGGATCTACAAAGTATACACGGAAGGGGTGGATGATGACGGAGACGGAAAGTACAACGAAGATCTGCCCGGCGGAGTGGATCCCTCCATCAATTTCCCCCACCTGTTCAAACCGTTTACGTCTACAGGAGGCAAATGGCCTGGAGAAATTGACGAAACCTTCCGGTTAATGAAGTTTGTGTATGAACATCCCGAGATAGCCATGGGCATTTACTTCGGCTCATCCGATTTTTGTTATGCCCCGCCACGTACAGGACGGAGGGGATCAGTGGATATGAACCGGATCAAGATACCCCCAAGGCAGGCACGCCGGTTAAATGTGGATCCTGATAAGACCTATACCATGGAAGAGATCAAGCAACTTCTTCAGCCCATGATGCCCCGGGGAATGGAAATATCGGAATCCATGATCGCCGGTTTTCTGGGATTGGGAGCTGTGGTGAATCCCCTGGAAGAGGATATGAAATTTTACAAACACTTGTCGGAGAAATACAGGGAATACCTGAAAGAAAAGGGATACGAAGGAGAGAGACTGGATGCCCCCCAGGACCGGGACGGATCGTTTGAATTGTGGATGTATTATCATGTGGGAGTTCCTTCCTTCAGCATGAATCTGTTTACCCTCCCGAAACCGGAGGAAAAAAACAAGGACGGGGAGGCTCTTTCTCCTGAGAAAATAGAAAAGATGTCAAAAGAGGAATTCCTTGGCCTGGGTGAGGAGAAGATTGAAAAATGTCTCAGGGAAGCAGGGGCTCCTTCTCAGTTTAAAGGATCTCAGGTGATTGCTATGGTGGAATCGGGACAGCTTACCCCTGAAAGGATCGCTGCCATGATGAAGCAACAGGGCGTGACAGAAAAAAAGAATGATGGCGATCCGGCCATGAAAGCTCTGCTCGCTTTCAGTGACCGGAAACTGGACGGACAGGGGTTTGTTGACTGGACGCCATATCAGCACCCCGACCTGGGTGAATTGGAAATAGGGGGCGCCGTACCCTTTACCGAAAACACACCTCCCGCTTCAATGATCGATTCATTGCTTGAATTGCAGGTCCCCTGGGTGTTCGAACTGACGGAAAAACTTCCCCGCCTGTCCATACGCGAAGTAAAAACCACAGACCTGGGCGACGGTGTATACCGCCTGGAAGTCTGGATAGAGAACGGGAAATATTTACCCTTTCCCACAGCCATGGGGGAAAGGAACCAGCAACCCGCTCCTGCCATAGTGCTGTTGGAAGGCGAGGACCTGGAATTTTTACAGGGCCTGCCGCGTACTCCGGTACAAAAAGTGGGTGGAATGAAGGTACATAAGGAAGAATGGCTGATCCGGTCTGCCAGTTCCCAGACCCTGACACTAAGGCTCACCAGCAAAAATGCCTGGGGTGATGTGAAAACCATAAAAATTGGAGGCTAATATGAAAACGATTTTCCGGCATATACTGATCACAGGCGGGTTTCTGTCGTTGATGAACTTCATACCTGCCCAGGAGATCACCGTACCACTGCGTTTTGACAGGTACTATGATTATGAAGAACTTGTTGAGGCAATGAAAGCCCTGAACAGGGCCTATCCGCGGCTTACACATCTTGACCTGGTGGGGAAAAGCGAAGAAAACCGTGAAATATGGGCCCTTACCATCAACAACCCTCAAACGGGTAATGAACTGGATAAACCGGGAGTGTATGTTGACGGGAATATTCACGGAAATGAAGTGCAGGCGGGCGAGGTATGTCTGTATTTTGCCGATTACCTCTTAAAAAATTACGGCAAGAATCCCAGAATCACCGCGCTGGTCGATAAAAATGCCTATTATGTGGTTCCTTCGGTGAACGTGGACGGACGATACCATTTCTTTAACGATCCCAATACTCCCAGCACCAACCGCGGATTGAGAAGGCCTCACGACGATGACAGGGACGGGCTGTTCGATGAGGATTTTCCCGATGATCTGGACGGTGACGGCAATATATGCAACATGCGGAAAAGGGATCCGTTCGGCCAGTACCGTACCGACCCGCTGGATCCACGGCTGATGATCCCGGTAAAACCCGGAGAACCTGGCGAGTGGACCCTGCTGGGCCAGGAAGGGATTGACAACGACGGTGACGGACAGGTCAATGAAGATTCAGAAGGGTATGTCGACCCTAACAGGAACTGGCCGTATAACTGGGAACCTCCATACGTTCAGCGGGGCTCCGACAACTATCCCTTGTCGGGTGTAGGACTCAAAGCCCTGGCAAGTTACATTACAGACCGTCCGAATATCATTATGGCCTTTGCTTTTCACAACAACGGGGGAATGTTTCTTCGCGGACCCGGCACAGAAGACCAGGGCGATTTTCCAAGAAACGATGTGGAAGTGTTTGATTATCTGGGGAAAAATGCCGAAAAGATTGTTCCCGGATACAGATATCTCCTGAGCTGGCGCGACCTGTACAGCACCTATGGAGATTTCGGCGATTTCATGGACAATATCGTGGGAGCCTATACTTTTGTGGGCGAACTGTACCGTACTGATGATGAAACATACCGTTCACCCGCTGAATCACAGAAGCAGGAAGATGAAGAAGGCATGTTCAGGGAAAATACCAGCCGTACAAAAGAACGTCTGGAGTTCAACGATCATGTGGTGCACGGTGATCTCTATAAAGAATGGACCCCTTACAACCATCCTACTTACGGAGAAATAGAGATCGGCGGATGGGTTAAGATGAGTTCCCGCCTGCCGCATCCTTTTATGCTTCCCGACCTGGTGCACCGGAATGCTGCCGCCGTGATATTTGCCAGCGGGCAAACCCCCGAGATTAAACTCGAAGTGACAGAAACCGAAAAAATTGACCGGAACCTGTTCCGGGTAACCGTGAGGCTGTCAAACCGGAAGGCCATTCCTTCCCTGACATACCATGCCGTGCAGAAGAAGATCCATGAGCAGGACATTCTGAAGGTGCACGGGAAACAGATCAGGGTGGTCAGTGGAGGCATATTGACTGATTCTTACCGGAACAGGGTGGTTTACAAGGAGCATAAACCCGAAATACAGTTTCTGCAGGTTCCCGGTTTCGGGAAAATTGAATACCAGTTCCTGGTGAGCGGGAAAGGGGAAATGCAGGTGGAATACTCTTCACTGAAAGCCGGGAAAATACAGAAAACGGTGTCGCTGAAATAAGGATGCCGGGGAAACAAAAAAAAGAGGCTGTCTCAAAAGGTCAGCCTCTTTTTTTTATGGTGAGTATCAGATCAGGCCTGTCTTACCGTATATTCATAACCTTCCATAATGGGCTTTGCCAGGATCTTGTTGCAGGCTTCGTTGACCTTTTCCATGGCCTGTTCCTTGCTTTCAGCCTCAATCTCCAGTGTGATGTGCTTCCCGATCCGGACATTGGAAATTTCGTGAAAACCTATCTTGGTCATACTTTTTGTAACCGCTTTTCCCTGGGGATCGAGCAGATTTTTCAGAGGCATGACATTGATTTCGGCAATGAATTTCATAGTCTTAATCTTTTGATGGCTTGAAACCTGCTGCAAACAAGGATAGCAGAATATACCATCCGATAAACAGGGGCAGGGCAAACCATTGCAATAATATTAATAAAATGGCAGATATTCCAACAAAAAGAAACCGAATTTCATTTCCGTGATATTTCAGATGAGGGAATTTGAGGGAGAACATGGGAATAGAAGAAACCATCAGAAAAGAAAACAGGAATACCAGCACCAACATGGGAGCAGTTTGCTGCATGAACTGAACCACGGTGTTTTCCGGAAACCTGATAATCAGGAATACACAGGAGGTAAAAAACAATCCGCTGGCAGGGGTGGGAAGTCCGAGGAATGAATGGTTTTGCCTTTCATCATGGTTGAACCGGGCCAGCCGGATGGCTGAGGCAATTACCAGCAGCACGGGAGAAGCAGTTACCAGCAAGGCCGGCACCTGTTCCTTTCCGTTAAGGGCCAGAGGGATCCGGCCTCCGGAAAGAACCATACTCATAAGCAGGGCAGGGACCACACCGAAACTTACCAGATCGGCCAGGGAATCCAGGTCCTTGCCAATATCATGATGGGCTTTCAGTAAGCGGGCTGCCAGGCCGTCGAAAAAATCAAAAACAGCAGCCAGTCCCACAAAATAAACGGTCAACACCGGTTGCCCGGCTGAAAGGGCCAGGATGCCCGAGAATCCGCAGGCCAGGTTGAGCAGGGTGATCAAATTGGGTATATGCTGGCGCATGAAAATGTTTTCAGAAATGAACGGTGGCAATATCCCCGACAAAAATAAGTTTTTTTATTTAGTTAGCTGAACCCAGGTAACAATTCACAGAATGAATGTTCTGATGCGTTTCAGGCAAAATGTTTTTTCATACAGGGCTTTTCCGTAAATTTACCCTGATCATTTTCATAACGAATCCTTATGTCGCTCCGAATTGCCATTGATTTTGACGGGACCATTGTTGAGCATGCATATCCCAATATAGGGAAGGAAAAACTGTTTGCTATCGAGACCATGAAGCTGCTGCAGAAAAACGGCCACCGCCTGATCCTGTGGACCATACGTACCGGGAAAGAACTGGAGGAGGCTGTGACGTATTGCCGTGAGCGGGGCGTGGAGTTCTATGCTGTAAACAAAAGCTATCCGGAGGAGGAATGGACGGGAGAAGCATCGAGAAAAATTGAAGCGGATGTATTTATTGACGACAGGAACATTGGAGGGTTGCCGGGCTGGACCGATATATACCGGATGATCCATCCGGAAGACTATCCGGGAAGTATGCTGGAGAAGAAGGTGATCAGGCACAGGAAATGGTGGAAAAAACTGAAAATTTTCGGGAACTCATAATAACCTGATTTAACGATAACCATGATATTCATAGCAAGGCACGGAACGAGAAAATGGACAACAGCAATTCTGTTCCTGACCGGTTCTTTTGTTTTTGCTGCCTGTGGTTCTTCCGACAGGGGCTCTGTGGGAGTGTCTGCCGAGGAAAAAGGGGAAATGAAGGAAAAGGCGGCAGATCGCCGTGGAACGATCCGTTTCCTGGAGCCGTCGAATGGCAGCCGGTTTCATTCGGATGAAACCGTGAAATTTTCCGTGCAATACGACAAAAAATTGCCGGCACCCGATTCGGTGGTGATATATGCAGACAGTGAGGCCAGGGAAGTACTTGACTCCGGCCAGACTGTATGGACCTGGGACCTGAGGAGTGAAAGGCTGGGGACACGGCGTCTTTCGGTGAGAGGGTACAGGGAAGGCCGGGTGGTGCAGGAAGGACAGATACGCATTGTTATTCTATCTGCCACCCCACCGGTTCAGTATGGCTACCGGGTGGTCAGATCCTATCCGCATGACAGGGAGGCTTATACACAGGGACTGATATACGACGAGGGTTTCATTTATGAGAGTACCGGGCAATACGGGCAATCTTCCCTCAGAAAAGTGGATATAGAAACAGGGGAAGTTCTCAATATGCTCCGACTTTCCGATGATCTGTTTGCCGAAGGGATATGCCTTTTCGGTAACCGGATCATTCAACTGACGTGGACTTCCAGGGTGGGATTCGTATACGATAAAGAATCATTCCGGCTGATCAACAAAATCCATTATCCTACCCAGGGGTGGGGACTTACCACCAACGGTACCGATCTGATCATGAGCGACGGAACGCAAATTATTTATTTTCTGGAGCCAGATTATTTTACAGAATTACATCGTATTGAAGTATACGACCACAGGGATCAGGTCAATGACCTGAACGAACTGGAGTACATACACGGAGAGATATGGGCCAATGTATATCAAACCGACCTCATTGTGCGGATTGACCCTCAGACGGGCCGGGTAACGGGTGTTATTGATCTTGCCGGTTTGCTGCCGGCGCGGTACCATCATCCACGGCTTGATGTGCTGAACGGCATTGCCTGGGACAGTGAAAACGACCGTTTGTTTGTGACCGGGAAAATGTGGCCCCTCCTGTTCGAGATTGAGCTGGTGGAAAAAACGCCTTAACGAATCAATGGTTTGCGTGAACCGATCCTTTCCGGCTTTTTTCTGTTCAGGAAACAGGAGGCATGTTTCCGCATATTACCCTGACACTGGAAGGAATGATATCGAAACGAATGGGGGAATGGCCCAGTGATTCTCCGTCGGTTTCCACATGGATCAGGGGATTGGCATCGATCAGGATGGATTTCCCCTGAAGGGTGAGCACTTTGGGATGATGAATGATCTTCCCGTTGTATAGCTTGCCGATATTCCTGATCACATCGAATTTTCCGATCTTCTTGATTACCGTGATATCGAACAGTCCGTCATCGGCTATTGCACCCGGTGTTTGCATCATTCCTCCTCCAGAATATTTTCCTATGCCTATGGAAATACTGAATACGTTATTGCTGTATTTCACCCCGTCTACTTCCAGTACGGTATGGCTGTGATGAAAACGAAACAGGTTGGAAAGAATGTTCCACAGGTACAGTAATTTCCCCGATTTTCCCTGATCCTTCAGATCGTTGGCCCTGCTCACCACCACGGCATCAAAACCAATTCCGGCAATATTTACAAAATAACGTTTGCCTTTGTCTTCATTCCACCGGTAGTGCACTACTCCGGCATCCTGTAATATGGTGTTCCCGTTACGGATAACCTGTATGGCTTTTTCATACTGCCGTGGAATATGGAACATCCGGCCCCAGTCGTTTCCCGTGCCAACCGTGATCATGCCCAGGGTAATATCGGTGGTTGGCACTTTGCTCTGTGTAAAAATCCCGTTGATCACTTCATTCATGGTTCCATCGTCTCCAACCACAATGATGCGTTTGGTTCCGCTTTCTGCATGCTCCCGGGCAATTTCAATGGCATGGTGGCGGGTACGGG
Source organism: Bacteroidales bacterium (assembly GCA_049975425.1). Taxonomy (GTDB): domain Bacteria; phylum Bacteroidota; class Bacteroidia; order Bacteroidales; family VadinHA17; genus HyVt-105. Next base: position 130,808 of record JBNGDI010000002.1, on the reverse strand, counting down.
TGAATTCGGCCTGGTAGGAGAAGCCGTATCTGTCAAGCAAACGGGAAATTTTATTCCAGTCTTTTTTACCTTTTCTCTTGCCGGCATTGGGGTTTACAATGACCAGCCAGGATTTTTCTTGACTTTCCAACATGATCGGTTTTTCAGCTTCGCAAGATAAGCAATTTTCGTTTTATGAAACCGGTGGTCTTTTTATGAACGTGTTTTGGCCGGTGAATTAAATTTTCCTTGCACAACGGGGAATACAAAAGAAAATGTTAATAAAATGTTTATAAGTGCAAATGAAATGTTTATAGAATGAGGCGGGTATTTCAACAGCGATGCATCAGAAAATTGTAAATTTGGACCTTCAATGCAGGGATTTTGATCTGTTGAAAAACTAAGCACCTATGGGAAAAGTAATTGCAATGGCCAATCAGAAAGGAGGGGTTGGCAAAACCACCACGGCAATCAATCTGGGGGCAAGCCTTGCCGCTCTGGAGCATAAGATCCTGGTGATAGATGCTGATCCGCAGGCCAATGCCACCTCAGGTCTGGGTCTGGATACCAAAAATATTAAAACGAGCATTTACGAATGCCTGATTGAGGGAACCAATCCCAGAGATATTCTCCTGGATACGGAAATTGAGGGGATGCAGCTGCTGCCTTCCCACATTGACCTGGTGGGTGCGGAAATAGAAATGCTTAATATGCCAAACCGGGAAAAAATGCTGAAGCAGGTGGTAAGCAAAGTGAAGGATGATTACGATATCGTTCTGATCGATTGTTCCCCTTCGCTGGGCTTGCTTACCGTCAATGCCCTTACCGCAGCCGACAGTGTGATCATTCCCGTTCAGTGTGAGTATTTTGCCCTGGAGGGACTGGGTAAACTGCTGAATACCATCAAAATCATTCAAAACCGGTTGAATCCTGATCTGGTTATTGAAGGATTTTTGCTGACCATGTACGATGCCCGGCTGCGCCTGGCCAACCAGGTGGTGGAGGAGGTGAGGAAGCATTTTCAGGACATGGTTTTTGAAACCATTGTACAACGGAATATCAAGCTGAGTGAAGCCCCCAGTTTCGGGAAGCCCGCCCTGCTGTACGATGCCAATTCCCGCGGAACCGTGAATTACCTGAACCTGGCACGGGAACTGTTGCAGAAGAACAATATGACCCGGATACCGAACGAAGAAAAAATACTGGAGTAACCTATCATGGCGCAGAAAAATGCTTTGGGAAGGGGGTTAAGTGCCCTCATTGATGATGCCGACCGTGAAAAAATGGCCGTTCTGGGTTCGATCAATGAGATCGATATCAACCTGATCGAAACCAATCCTTTTCAGCCAAGATCAAGTTTTGACGAAGACAGCCTGAATGAACTGGCCGCTTCGATCAAACAAATGGGTATTATTCAGCCGGTTACAGTCCGCCTGCTCAGGAATGACCGGTTTCAGCTCATTACAGGGGAACGGCGTTACCGGGCCGCATTGATTGCCGGCCTGAAAACCATTCCCGCTTACATACGTACTGCTGACGACCAGGCCTTGCTGGAGCTGGCCCTGGTTGAAAACATTCAGCGGGAAGACCTGGATTCCATCGAGATTGCCATCAGCTACAAAAGGCTGATTGAAGAATGCAACCTTACCCAGGAGGAAATGAGCGACAGGGTTGGAAAAAAACGCTCAACCGTTTCCAATTATCTTCGCCTGCTGAAACTGCCAGCCGAAATACAACTGGCGATAAGGCAGAAAGAAATAACCATGGGACATGCCCGGGCATTGATTAATATGGAGGACCCCAGAACCCAGATCAAACTCTTCTACAAAGTGAGGGAAGAAGGGCTGTCGGTGAGGCAAACCGAAGAGCTGGTGCGGAAGGCCCAGGAACAAAGCCAACGGGGCAACACAGGGAGATCCCGGAGATCGCAGGTGAGTGAGGAATACCGCTCGTTGCAAAACCAGTTGCGCGGTTTTTTCGACACCCAGGTCCAGTTTCGCATGAACGATAAAGGAAAAGGGAAGATTGTGATCCCGTTTGAATCGACCGACGAACTGGAAAGGATCGTATCGATTTTCGACAAACTTAATTCCTGATTTTCCCAATAATTGCGTAATATTGCCGTTTACACGACAAAACGGCAGATTTTTGAAACGCATCCAAATCCTGATGTCGGGTTTTCTTATTCTGATCCTCTTTTCAGGAATCGGCGGGAATTGTTATATGTGTATGGCCCGGGAACCGGACTCTCTGCCTGTGACTCTGCCCGTCAACCAGGAACCGGCAGATACCCTTTTCCCTGTGGTGAAAGAGCATTCACCTAAAAAAGCATCCGTTTATTCGGCTGTGCTGCCCGGCCTGGGGCAGATTTACAACAGAAAATACTGGAAAGTACCCATTGTGTATGCGGGATTCGGAACCCTTGCCTATTTTGTGGTATACAATGGAAGCCGGCTGAAAAAATACACACAGGCCTACCTGGATTTTACCGATACCCTGGCCGTGACCGATTCCTACCTCGACCTTATCGGACCCAACCTGGACCCGGCCACCTTCGACCCCGTTCTTTATCCCGACTCATACAATCCTTCCCTGGCAGAGAGTTTTGAAAATCTGTTGAAAAATAACCGTGATTACTTCAGAAGATACAGGGATTTGAGCTATATTGGCCTGGCAGCCTGGTATGTTCTGAATATTATCGATGCTTCCGTGGATGCCCATATGTATGATTTCGACGTTGGTGAAGACCTGGTGCTTAGGGTGGAACCGGCCTGGCAGCCGACACGTTACGGGATGAATATGACGGGAGTGAGATGTACCCTGACATTTTAAAAGCAGAGCGAAATGAAACAGACCCTGTATATTTTAATGATCCTTGCCTGTACTACAGGCAGAGCCCCTGCAGATGAGCCGGTTAAGGATTCTCTGAGAGTGGCTGACATAAATGCCCATTCGCTTTTCTCCAGTAACCTCGACAGCCTGCTCTACCTGTGGGTGGTACAAAATACTCCGGGAATATTCGATCCGGATACCATCCCGGCAGGTGCCCCCATTGTTGACTTTCCCGATTCGGTGTATGTGGAAAGGCTGAAACGCATCCCCTCGGTTATGGAGCTTTCCTACAACAGCATCGTGAGGAACTACATCCGTGTGTATACCGGCCAGAAAAGGGAAAACATGGAGGTGATGCTGGGGCTGGCCGATTATTATTTCCCCGTTTTCGAACAGATATTCGATCAGTACGGCCTGCCCATTGAACTGAAGTACATGGCCGTGATTGAATCGGCATTGAATCCGCGGGCAGTATCCCGGGTGGGAGCAACCGGGATATGGCAGTTTATGTACGGAACGGGCCGGATGTACGGCCTCACCATCAATTCCCTGGTGGATGAGCGCAGGGACCCGGTAAGGGCCACTCATGCAGCGGCACAATATCTAAGGGACCTGTACCACATTTATAACGACTGGGTACTGGTGATTGCCGCCTATAACTGCGGACCCGGCAATGTGAACAAAGCTATCCGCCGGTCGGGGAATAAAAGAAATTACTGGGACCTGTTTTATTATCTTCCCCGGGAAACCCGGGGATATGTGCCGGCATTCATAGCGGCCACCTATGTTATGAACCATTACCGCGACCATGGCCTGGTTCCGGAAGAAATAGATATGCCCGTGCGTACCGATACCATCATGGTGCATGAGAATCTTCATCTGAAACAGGTGTCGGAAGTGATGGACATTCCCTTACAGTTGCTGCGCGACCTGAATCCGCAGTATCGTCGTGATGTTGTCCCTGCCACGGGAACAGGTTTTTCCCTGACTCTTCCGTTCAATCAGACCACCCGGTTCATCAGCCTCCAGGATTCTATTCTGGCCTACCGGCATGATCATTATTTCAACGAGGAAAACCGGATCATCAATCCTACCTATTCCAGGTATGTTCCCGAGCCTCCCACAGGCAAGGTGAAACTGACCTATACAGTGAAATCGGGTGATAACCTGGGGTATATCGCCGAATGGTACAACGTGCGGGTTTCCGATCTGAGATACTGGAACAACATCAGGGGGAACCTGATCCGGGCCGGACAGTCGCTGGCGGTGTATGTCAGTCCGCGTGATGTGGAGAAATACAAACCGGTTAACTTACTCAGTTTCGCCGAGAAACAGCGCCGGATAGGGAAGACGGTTGCCTCCCCGGCTTCTGATTCCGTGACATCGGGTGCGGCCACCGATACCGATTATGTGTATTACCGGGTAAGAAGCGGCGACACCCTGTGGGATATCGCCAGGAAATATCCCGGTGTGACCGATTCGGATATCATGCAGCTGAACAACTTGAAATACGGGGATAAAATCGTGCCCGGACAGATGCTCAAGATCATGAAAAAAGGATAGATCAGGCATGAAACCTGCCAGGGTTTTTCTGTTCCTTCTGGTTGTATTCCTGGCGCTTGGCCTGCTTTCCTGGTTTTTTCCTCCTGATGGGATACAGCTGGGCCCTGCCCTGAATATACGTTTCCCCAGCCTGCGGGATTATCTGAGTGAAATGATCTCTCAGACCGGTGAATCCGAGCCTTCTGTCCAGGTATCGTTTAGGCATGATACTTCCTTTGTATTTTTCCCCGGCATTAACCGGCCTGCTGATATAGCCGGCCGGGGAATATCCGATTCGATACTTCCGGAAGATACCGGGGAACAGAAGGATACCTTTCCCGATCACATTCCTTTCTTTCTGTATCCCCCGGAGGGCGATACCCTGCTGTTCCCCTTTTTTAGAAAACTGGAAAAGGCACGTGCCCGGGGAGGTTCGGTTCATATTTTTCACTATGGCGATTCACAGATTGAAGGCGACAGGATTTCTTCTTTCCTGAGGGAAAAATGGCAGACGGTTTTCGGTGGAGGAGGACCCGGCGCCTTTCCGGCCACACCGGTGGTGGATGAAACGGTTTCATACCGGTTGAGGCATTCTGACAACTGGAAACGAACCGTGTTCCCCGATCTGGTGGACAGCACTCGGTCGGCCCGGAGACTGGGATTTCTGATGAGCACCGACAGAATACAAACCGATTCGTCCAGGGCACAGATCATCCTGGAATGGTATCCGAGGGCCAGAACCCATGCCAGAAAATTTGAACAAGCGGGCTTTGTCTACGGACAGGCTGCTGACAGTTTTTCCTTCCGGATGGTGATAAACGGAGAAGCTTCGAATACATGCCTGCTGCCTCCTTCAGAAAATCCGCGCCGTATCAGCATTCCTGTTGAAGCAACCGGGGACGGTCGGGTTGAATTTGAGATATCTGTGCAAAGAAGTCCGGTGTTTTATGCCTTTTTTCTGGAAAATACAGCCGGTGTGCAGGTGCATAATATTCCGGTAAGGGGAAGTGCCGGACTGGAATTTAGCAGGGTGAACACAGGGGTTTGGAAAGAAAGCATGGAAGGGATGGATCCGGGGCTTCTGATACTGCAATTCGGTATCAACCTGGTGCCCGGGTGGAACAACCAGTACGAATGGTATCTGGCCCGGCTCACCCGCGAACTCTGCTTCCTGAAAAGCCTGTTCCCTTCCGTGCCTGTACTGGTGATCGGAGTGTCGGATATGGCAAGAACGGGAATGAACGGTCCGGAACCTTATACAGGGGCCGGGGAGGTGAGGCAGGCTCAGCGCCTGGCAGCCACGGAGGCAGGGTGTATATTCTGGGATGGCTGTGAAGCCATGGGTGGACCGGGCTCAGTGGTTGAATGGGCTCACAGCGATCCGCCCCTGGCCCGGGTTGACTATACGCATTTTACCTATGCCGGGTCGCGTTTGTTTGCCGTCCGCCTGTTTGAATCCTTTCATCGTGAATACATGAGGTATTTGTCAGAAAATCCAGAGCATGAGCCATAACAATCACGGATATTTCCTGCAGTATTCCGCGCCGCATGGATAGCCTCTCGCACATACTCGGTTACCGGCAGGAAATGCCGCTTCTGTTTACACAGGTTTATTTCTGGGTATTTTACCTGTTGGTGTACCTGTTGTTTGCTCTTGTATATCCGAAAAAACGCCTGCGCAATGCTTACCTGTTCCTGGTAAGCCTGTTCTTTTACTATAAATCGGGAGGTTATTTTTTTTCACTGCTTATTCTGTCTACCGTGGTGGATTATTTTGTAGGCAGGATGATTTATTCAGCCAGCAAACGGGCGGTGAAACGACTGGGTGTATGGATCAGTCTCACAGTGAACCTGGGAGTACTGGCTTATTTCAAATATACCTATTTCCTTGTGGATCTGATCAACCGGATGTTCCATACCGATCTGGAGGCGGTGAACTACCTGGCATCGTGGACAAATACCCTGGCCGGCACACATTTCGATGTCAGTACCATTATCCTGCCTGTGGGTATTTCGTTCTACACTTTTCAAACCATTAGTTATACCCTGGATGTGTACCGGGGGAAGCTCGAGCCGGTAAGGAATATTCTAGATTTTGGCTTTTATGTTTCCTTTTTTCCGCAACTGGTGGCAGGACCTATTGTCAGGGCGGCTTCTTTTATTCCACAGCTTTACCAGGATTTCCGTCTTAGTGTCAGGGAATTCGGACACGCATTGTTTCTTATTCTCTCCGGTTTGATAAAAAAAATGCTGGTAGCCGATTTTATTTCCATTCTTCTGGTCGATCGCGTATTTCAGGAACCGGTGGCCTATACCGGTCTTGAAAACCTGCTTGCCCTGTATGGCTATTCCATCCAGATCTATTGCGATTTCAGCGGGTATACCGATATAGCCATCGGACTGGCCCTGTTGATGGGATTCCGGCTTCCTGTGAATTTTAATTCGCCATACAAGGCACAGAACTTATCTGATTTCTGGAGGCGCTGGCATATCTCCCTGTCTTCCTGGTTGCGTGATTACCTGTACATCCCTCTGGGCGGGAACCGGAAAGGGAAATTCAGAACCTTTCTTAACCTCTTTGTTACCATGCTGCTGGGAGGACTCTGGCACGGTGCCCATATCCGGTTCGTTCTGTGGGGTGCCCTGCACGGTTTGGGATTAATCCTGCTGAGAGGTTGGCAGGCCTTGATGAAAACACCGGCCCGGACAGGTCGTTTCCGTCGGGCTGTATCCGTGTTCGTTACTTTCCATGTGGTGACCTTCCTGTGGATCTTTTTCAGAGCCGGTACCTGGGACACAGCCCTGAGCATGATCAGAAAAATAGGGTCGGATCTTAGCCTGCAATATATACCTGCAGTGATCAAGGCATATTATCCGGCTTTACTGGTCATGGTACTGGCCTATATATTGCACTGGCTTCCGGCGGTATGGAAGGAGAAGGCCCGCGGAATATTTATTGGCACCCCCTGGTGGGTCAAGGTGCTGCTCATTGTGCTGGTGGTGCTTCTGATTGTGCAGTTTAAATCGGTGCAGGTGCAGCCTTTTATTTACTTTCAGTTCTGATGAAGCCGGCACCGGTTTTATTTTGCAGGGGAAAATCCTATCTTAGAAACCTTGAACCTGATGCATGAAGCCGCTTCTTTCCGTTATCGTTCCTGCATATAACGAGGAAACTACCATCCAGCCGTTGCTGGAAAAAGTACTATCATCCAATCCGGGCCTGGAAATGGAGATCATTGTGGTGAACGACGGCTCTGCAGATGAAACGGGGAACATTGTGGAGGATTACGTCAGTGAACATCCGGAAGCCCCGGTGCGTTTGATCAGCCATACCGCTAACCGGGGGAAAGGAGCTGCCCTGCATACCGGTATTGCGCAAGCCTGCGGGGAATACCTGATTGTACAGGATGCCGACCTGGAATACGATCCCGGGGAGTATGACCTGCTGCTGAAACCGGTCAAGGACGGTGTGGCCGATGTGGTGTACGGTTCCCGTTTTATGGGGTCAAAACCTCACCGTATCCTGTTCTTCTGGCATACCATCGGGAACCGGTTTCTGACCTTTCTGTCCAATGCATTTACCAATCTGAACCTGACCGATATGGAGACCTGTTATAAACTCTTCAGAACAGAGATCATACAGAAGCTTGACCTCCGGGAAAAAAAGTTTGGTTTTGAACCGGAAGTAACAGCCAAAGTAGCACGGGTACCCGGCATCAGGATTTATGAAGTGGGTATATCATATTATGGGCGTACCTATGCCGATGGGAAAAAAATAAGCTGGAAAGACGGATTCAGGGCAATATACTGTATTCTGAAATACAATATCTTTTCCAGGAAGGCCTTCCGATAATTCTAATAAATGGCCCCTTTGATAAAAAAAATATCCCGGCCCGCCGTTTTCATGATCTTACTGATCAGTATGTCGTGGTACCTGGATTTCCCTGATATTCTACCCCTCCGCCCACAGAGCGTTCATGCCTGGAGGCAAACCGATTGTCTTTCCTTTGCCCGAAATTACCATGACCTGGGAATGGATTTTTTCCGGCCGGAAATCCATAACCAGCTAAGCGATGAGCATACAAGCGGTAAGACGGCCTGGGAGTTTCCCTTGCTTTACTGGTTGGTTGCAGGAATCTGGAAGCTGACGGGGGTGCAGGAATGGATTTTCAGGCTGTTGGTGTTTGTTATTTTTTCATGGGGTCTCTATGCCCTTTTCAGGTTGATTGACCACCTGACGGAACAGACGGCGGGAGCCCTTTTTTCTTCTTTACTGCTGCTGGCTTCACCCGTACTGGCGTATTATTCTCTGAATTTTCTGCCCAATGTGCCTTCCCTCGGACTGTTGCTTCTGAGCTGGTACCTGTTTTTCCTCTACCTTGAAAAACCCCTTTGGTGGAGGCTGGCAGGATGGATAACTGCAGCCTCTCTCGCAGCCCTCCTGAAAGTGACTGCCCTGATCAGCCTGACGGCGTTGGGAGGGCTGGTCCTCCTGAATATTTATTTCGGTTGGAGCAAAAGAATAAAAGAACAAGCCCTCCCGATACTTGCCGGAATTGTCATAACGGGAACCCTGGCTTCAGCCTGGTTCCTGTACGCGGTTAAGTACAATGCTCATCACTGGGGAGAGTACGGCCTGATTCGGGACTGGACACTCTGGAACCTGGATCCTGAAAGAACCGGGTCTATCCTGCACCAGGTCAGAAACCTCTGGCTTCCTGAATACCATCATCCCTGGATGCTTGTGTTTTCAGGTGCCGGGGCACTCTGGTTACTGCTGACTCCCCGACGCAGCGGATGGTTGTTGTGGTGTTTTTTCCTGCTTGTGCTGGTTTGCAGTATTTTTTATATCCTTCTGTTTTTTAATGCTTTTTATGATCATGATTACTATACAATCAACCTGTACATCCTTTTTCCGCTGATCTGGGGGATGCTTTTATTCCAGGCTGGAAGAAGCAGCCGCATTACGGCCTGGTCGGTCCAGGGAACTATGTTTGCGTTGCTGGTGGTATCTGTTGTATATACTGCCGGGAAGCTGGATGAACGTTATAATAGGTGGTGGAATTATGATCACCGTAAAAACTTCTCGGTATACGAGGATATTGAACCCCTGAACCGCTCACTTTCTATCCGGCCGGAAGACAAAATCATATCCGTGGCTGATCCGAGTTTCAATATCACTCTTTATCTGATGAACCAGCGCGGGTGGACCAATTACCGTAATCCCTTTGAGTCGGGGGATCAGGTGGAGTACTTTATTGATAAGGGAGCACGATACCTGTTTATCAACGAATTTACCCTTGGGAATGACCGTGTTTTTATGCCGTATATTGCCGATACCCTGGCAACAGTTCCTCCGGTGAGTATTTACCGTCTGAAAACACCTTTGAAATGATCACGTCTGATCCTCAGAGAACGAAAACATGGGTAGCAATGGGAAGTGTGTTTTTTTTCATGCTCATTGCTTCCCTTGCCATCCTTTCCAGAGGGACTTACGGCGGAGCAGATGACATGGTTCACTATCAGTTCTCAAGGTATGCCTGGGGAAAACCGGAACTGCTGCTCGACCACTGGGCCAAACCCTTCTATACCTTACTGGCCAGCCTGTTTGCTCGCTTTGGGTTCAATGGGGTAAGGGTGATGAATGCATTGTTTGCCACCCTGTCTGCATACATGGTGTTTCGTTTCCAGCATTCGCGCGGGCTTCCATATTCCGGCTGGGGATTGTTGCTTTGCATTACTTCCCCCCTGTATTTTATGATGGCCGGGACGGGAATGACAGAGATCCTTTTCGGGTTTATGCTGTTGATGGCCACGCTGCTTTTCATTCGCCGGAAATATTCAGTGTCCATGCTTCTTTTGTCCTTTCTTCCCTTTGTAAGAACAGAAGCAGTGGTATTCTTTCCTGTGTTTCTGGTGGCCCTGGCCATTGTGCGTGACTGGAAACCCTTGCTGTTACTGCCGGCAGGATTCATTATTTACTCCCTTGCCGGGTATTCAACCTACGATGATCTCTGGTGGGTTATTAACAGGATGCCTTACACCGGGGCACGCGATATATACGGACAGGGAAGCCTTTTTCATTTTGCCGGTGAGGCACACAGGATATTTGGTATTCCCCTGCTGGTGTTTTTTCTATGGGGTATGGTCCGCAGGCTTTCCGGTCTTCTGTCACGCAAAAAAGCCCAAAAAGCGGAAGAGTTCCTGTGGTTTCTTTTGGTATACCTTTCACCTCTGGTGTATTTTACCGCCCATTCGGTGGTATGGTGGCAGGGTTGGGGCGGTTCGCTGGGTTTGCCCAGGGTGATGACCGTGATCGTACCGGTGATGTCGATTGGAGCAGCCGAAGGGATCTTTTTCCTGATAAGGCTAATAAAAAGGTCCGGCTGGCCGGCTATTTTACTGCAGCTGGTGACAGCTGTAGTGTTGATCTGGCAGTTAACGGCCTGGTACGACCATCCCACGATGCGTGATGCGGAAACCGACCTGGTATACAGAGCCTGTCAGTGGATAAAGAAGGAAGGATATGACAGCCGGAAGATCTATTATTACAATCCGTTTGTACCCTATTACCTGGGGATCAATCCCTGGGATACCGACCGTTCCCGGGAAAAAGTCCCCGATCCTGAAAACCAGGGAGGGGGGATCGGGGAAGGAGAAATCGTGATATGGGACAGTCATTTCGGACCCAACGAGGGAAGACTTCCTGCCGAAACGCTCGACCGTGACAGCAGCCTGATCCTCCTCAGAGTGTTTGAACCTGATCTGCCCTTTACGGTACTGGGGAATGAACCCTATCAAATCAGAATGTATATGAAAAAGAATGGAAGTTCTGGCGGAAAGAACGGAAACACCTAATTAGAAACGGAATAACGATTCTCCATGACAAAACACGGTAAATACCGGATTTCCCTGATTACCCTGTGGTTGCTTGTAGCCGTTTCTTTATGGTACGGTATGAATCTGGCCCCCTGGGAAGAGAACCGGCTGATCAATCACGACGTAGTTTCGTACTATGCCTGGTTGCCGGCGGCGTGGATATACCAGGATGTGTATTTTGATTTTGTGCAAACCCTCCCGCCTGATTTTGAGGGGAGGATATGGGTGCATCCAACTCCTGCGGGATATCACTCTCCCAAAATGACCATGGGCCTGGCATTGCTATGGACCCCGTTTTTTGCCCTGGCCCACCTGGCAGCATCGGCGGGGCTGGCTCAGGCAACGGGTTATTCCACGCCCTATGCGGCAGGCATTTTTCTGGCAGCTCTGTTTTACCTGTTTTTCGGTCTCTGGTTTTTGAGGAAACTGCTGCTTGAATTTTTCAGTGATACGGTAACCTCCCTGGTCATGGGGCTCGTATTACTTGCAACCAATCTGATGTATTATGTGGTGAGTGAACCGGGCATGAGCCATGTGTACAGTTTTTTCCTGTTTTCCCTGTTCCTGTGGCTGGTTCACTGCTGGTGGGACAAACCGGCATGGAAAACCAGTTTTTTCCTGGGTTTGACAGCCGGTTTGATTGTGCTTGTCAGGCCTGCCAATGCAGTGATTCTGGCAGCCGCCCTTCTGTGGAATATCCGTTCCTTCAGGTCACTGAAGGAACGATGCCTCAGGCTGCCTTCGCGCTGGCAGCACCTGTTGCTGGCCGCAGGAGCTGCCCTGGCAGTTTGGATCCCGCAGTTGCTTTACTGGAAGGTGGTGGCGGGCGAATGGCTGTATTACTCTTACGGGGAAGAAAGGTTTTTCTGGCTGAAGCCGCATATTGTCAAAGGATTACTGAGCTGGAGGAAAGGATGGTTGATCTATACCCCTTTGATGTGGCTGGTTTTTCCGGGCCTGATCATTCTCTGCAGAAACCATAGAGGGCTTTTTGCTCCGGTGGCCGGTTTTCTTGTACTGCACCTGTATGTGGTGTTCAGCTGGTGGTGCTGGTGGTACGGAGGCAGTTACGGAAGCCGTCCCATGATCGAAACCTACGCCCTGATGGCTTTTCCTCTGGGGGCAGTGCTTACCTGGGTATTCAGGAAAAAAGTATGGATCAAAGCGGTTCTGGTTTTTCTGCTGGTATTTCTTACCTGGCTCAACCAGTTCCAGATGCGTCAGTACCGGACCTCCCTGCTTCACTGGGACAGTATGAGTTTTCAGGCATACCGTACAATCTTCGGCACCATGCGTTGGCCCGCGAATTATCATGAACTGTTAGACCCACCCGATTATCAGGCAGCTCTCAGGGGGGAGAAAGAAAATTGACTCCCGGGGCAACTCTTTAGCAATGAGTTATTTGCTGATGGGTTGTGCAAAAGCCAGTACATCTTTGCCCGTGATCTCTTTGTCACACAGGATGATCAACCGTTCGAGCACATTCCTGAATTCCCGGATATTCCCGGTCCAGTTGATGTTCTGCAGGGCGGTTATAGCCTTCGGTTCGATGATTTTCTTCGGAATCCCGTATTCAGTGCAGATCTGTTCATTAAAATACTCTGCCAGCAGGGGAATGTCGTCTTTTCTTTCGTTCAGCGAGGGAACATGGATCAGGATAACGCTGATGCGGTGGTACAGATCTTCCCTGAACCGGTTTTCCTCAATTTCTTTTTTGATGTCTTTGTTTGTGGCGGCGATAATCCGCACATCCACGGGAATATCCTTATCGCTTCCCACCCGGTTGATCTTGTTTTCCTGCAGGGCTCTGAGCACCTTGGCCTGGGCCGACAGGCTCATGTCGCCTATCTCATCAAGAAACAAGGTTCCGCCGTTTGCCTGCTCGAATTTGCCAATGCGTTGTTTAATAGCCGAGGTAAATGAGCCTTTTTCATGACCAAATAGTTCGCTTTCAATCAGTTCGGAAGGAATAGCGGCGCAGTTAACCTCCACAAACGGATGTTCGGCACGGTGACTTTTCTCATGCAGCCAGCGGGCTACCAGTTCCTTGCCGGTTCCGCTTTCGCCCGTGATCAATACTCTGGCATCGGTAGGGGCTACCCGGTCGATCATTTCCAGTATCTTTTTGATGGCCGGCGATTCCCCCACAATATCATAGGTTTTGCTCACTTTCTTCTTCAGGGTGCGTGTTTCGCTGATCAGGGTCGACCGGTCAAGCGCATTTCGGATGGTGATCAGCAAACGGTTCAGGTCGAGGGGTTTTTCAATGAAATCATAGGCTCCTTTCTTAATGGCTTCTACCGCGGTGTCGATATTCCCGTGGCCGGAGATCATGATTACGGGCACATCGTTTGAAATGCCGAAAATTTGCTCGAGCACCTCAATGCCATCCATATTGGGCATTTTGATATCGCACAGCACCACATCATACCGGTTATTCCTGAATTTTTCGATCCCATCCTGACCGTCGGTCGACAGGTCAACCTCGTATTTCTCATATTCCAGCACATCCTTCAGGGAATTCCTGATGCTCTTTTCATCGTCGATAACCAGTATTTTTGACATGTTCTTTTATTTTTCCATACACCCGTAAGCCCATTTCCCATAAAGGGCGGTTAAAACAGTATGAATCAGTTTTTATATCGCAACCATTTCCAGAGTTCTTTGTAGGAAACCTTCTTGCCGTACATCAGAATGCCGGTCCGGTATATTTTCCCGGCCATCCAGGTAGTGAGAATAAACGTAATGGCAAGCAGCAGCAGTGATGTTCCCAGTTCCCAGGCTGGTACACCGAAGGGGATCCTTGCCATCATGACGATGGGTGAGGTAAACGGAATAAGCGAGAACCAGAAGGCAATGGAACTGTTGGGATTCTGAAAGGCATTCAGCATTACAAATAAACCGAGGATCATGGGAATGGTGATGGGCAGCATGAACTGCTGGGTGTCGGTTTCGTTGTCCACCGCCGACCCCACAATGGCAAAAAGAGATGCATACAGCAGGTATCCTCCCATGAAATAGGCTATGAAAGTGAGAATGATCAACCCCCATTCCACCGAATAGATCGATTCAATAAACCTCTGCGCCTCGGTCATCTGTATGGTAGAGGATGCCTGTGCTGCGGCAGGAGCTGCCGACATGATACTCTGCCCCGACTGGATCTGTTCCATTACATTATCGGGAAGGAACATGCTCTGGGCAATGGAAACAATCACTCCCGTAAGCACCACCCACGAAACGAACTGGGTTAAACCCACCAGGGCAATGCCAACGATTTTTCCCAGCATCAGCTGGAACGGTTTTACGCTGGAAACGATTACTTCCACAATTCGGCTTGTCTTTTCCTCGATCACCCCCCGCATAACCTGGGCACCGAACATAAAGGTAAACATGTAGATGAGGAATCCGCTGATGTAGGCAATACCCATGGTAATGCCGGTATTTGACTTTTTCACCTCGCCGGTGTCAGATACCTTGAAGGTCTGTATCTGTATATTGGTTTCCACCGATGCCAGGATTTCATCCAGGTTACTGATGTTATAGGTTTCCAGTTTCAGACGCTCAATTTCCTTTTCCAGGGCATTGGAAATATGCATGGTTACTTCCAGGGGCGGTTGCTGTTTGCACCAGAATTCAACAGAGCCGGGAACCAGTGCCTGTTTGGGTGATATGTACAGCACCCCGTAATAGCCCAGGTCAGAGAAAGTGGTTTTAAGCTCCTCCATACGGGTATCTTCCAGGTAATGGAACCTCATGGTTTTGGTGTCGGGTATCACACCGGTAAACAGGGAAGTACCTTCTTCCACTACGGCGATTTCTTTTTCCGTATCGTCACCCTGGCTCATCATCCAGAATGGGATGATCATCATGGCTGCCAACAGCAGAGGAGCCAGCAGGGTCATGATGATGAATGATTTTTTCTTGACCCGGGTGAGGTATTCGCGTTTTATTATCAGGAGGATCTTGTTCATAATGGGTCAGATTTGGGGTTAGTTGGATTTCCGGTCTGTTTTTTTATTTTCTTCTTCCACCACCTGGATGAAAATTTCGTTCATCGAGGGAAGTTTCTCGTTGAACGATAAGATCTTCCCTCTGGTAAGCAGGCTGGAAATGATTTCGTTGGTGGAAATCCCGTCAACAATTTCGATAAGAAGTCGCTGGGTCCCGTTAACAGGGGTGTTTTCAATTATTTTGTACTGTGACGACAGGGTGAAATCGAGCAGGTTGGGCGATCCTTCGAACACCACCTCGAACCGGTTGGTCCGGTATTCTTCCC
This sequence comes from Bacteroidales bacterium, assembly GCA_049975425.1. Classification (GTDB taxonomy): domain Bacteria; phylum Bacteroidota; class Bacteroidia; order Bacteroidales; family VadinHA17; genus HyVt-105. Next base: position 115,300 of record JBNGDI010000002.1, on the reverse strand, counting down.
TCACTTTGTCGATAGGTCCTTCCAGCAGGGTGCGCGACCGGTTGATCAGGGTGATGTGATTGCACAGTTCTTCCACGCTGCCCATATCGTGGGTGGAAAAAATGATGGTGGCTCCCTTCTTCTTCAGTTCCTGTATCTCCTGTTTCAGTATACGGGCGTTAATTGGGTCAAAGCCGCTGAAAGGTTCGTCGAAAATCAGGAGGGAAGGCTCATGCAGAATGGTTACGATGAACTGCAGTTTCTGCTGCATGCCTTTGGAAAGTTCTTCTACCTTTTTGTTCCACCAGGGTTGGATCTCAAATTTTTCAAACCAGTACCGGAGTTTCTTCACTGCCTCAGACCGTTTCATTCCCTTGAGCTGGGCCAGATACATAGCCTGTTCTCCCACCGTCATTTTTTTATACAATCCCCGTTCCTCCGGAAGGTATCCGATATCAAAAACATCATCCGCCTTCAGTTTCCTGTTTTTAAAGTCGATCTCCCCTTCATCGGGGGCTGTTATCTGGTTGATGATCCTCAGCAGAGTGGTTTTTCCTGCGCCGTTGGGTCCGAGCAGCCCATAAATGGTTCCTTCCGGAACATGAATGCTGACCTTGTCCAGGGCCAGGTGGTTGGAAAATTGTTTGACAATATTCCGGGCCTTCAGGATATCCATAATAAACTAGTTTGTTAGTTACGAAGTTGTGAAGATAATATCTTCATTTATTACCGGGAAGAAAATTATTCAAAATATCCACGCATCCTGTCGAAGAAACTTCTGTCTTCCCGGTTTGGCCGGGGAGTGAAGCTGTCTGACTGTTTCCATTTTTCAATGATCCGTGCTTCCTCACGTGTCACCTCCCGGGGAATATACACATTGATGTGAACCAGCAGGTCGCCTTTTCGGTATCCGTTCACGTCGGGTAGTCCTTTGCCCCTGATGCGCAGGATTTTCCCAGGCTGGGTGCCGGCCTCGATTTTGATTTTGACTTTCCCGTCAACCGTTGGTATTTCAGCCTGTGTCCCCAGAATGGCCTGAGGGACGCTTAAATACAGGTTGTAAATCAGGTCGTTCCCGTCGCGTATCAGTTCGGGGTGTTTTTCTTCTTCAATGACCACGAGCAGGTCGCCGTTCATTCCTCCGCGCCGGGCGGCATTTCCCTTTCCGGAAACGTTCAGTTGCATGCCTTCACCCACGCCTGCCGGAATGTTGATTCGTACCACTTCTTCTCCTTTGATGATTCCTTCTCCGGCACATTTTGGACATTTTTTCGAAATAGTTTTTCCTTCGCCTCCGCAATTGGGACATGTGGTGGTGGTTTGCATCTGGCCCAGAAAGGTGTTGGTGATACGGGTAACCTGACCTGTTCCGTGGCAGGTAGGGCAGGTGGCGTAAGAGGATCCCTGTGCCCCGGAACCGTCACAGGCATCGCAGGCAATGTATTTGTTCAGCTTCAGTTTCTTTTCAACACCGGTGGCAATTTCCTGCATGGTGAGTTTGACTTTCACCCGCAGGTTGCTCCCCTTGTTTACACGGCGTGAACGGCGGCTGCTGCCGAATCCTCCGAAACCGCCGAAACCTGTACCGAAAATATCCCCGAAATGCTCGAAAATGTCGTCAATGGTCATACCTCCTGAACCGAAACCTCCGCCTGCAGCTCCTCCTATACCGGCGTGACCATATCTGTCATACCGGGCACGTTTTTCGTCGTTGCTCAGTACCTCATACGCTTCGGCCGCTTCCTTGAATTTTTCTTCAGCACGGGCATCACCGGGATTCTTATCGGGGTGATATTTCAGCGCCTGTTTGCGGTACGCTTTCTTGATCTCTTCCTTGCTCGCGTTTTTCGAAACCTCCAGTACCTCGTAGTAATCCCTTTTTGCCATTTCATGTTAAATTACTCCGGCAGATCCTGTTTCTGCCGCCTGTTTTCTTTCGCGGGTATGTTATTTATTCGCCAACCACTACCTTGGAATACCTGATCACCTTGTCGTTCATGATATATCCCTTCTGTACCACATCCACCACTTTGCCTTTCAGTTTTTCGTCGGGAGCAGGGATCTTGGTAACAGCTTCGTGATAATCGGTATTAAAATTCTGGTGCAGGGCTTCGATTTCTTTCACACCCCTTATCTTCAGAAAATCTTTTAGTTTCTGGTAAATCAGCTCAATGCCTGTTTTTATTGATTCCACGTCTTTGGCGTCCCTTATCAGTTCCCTGGCCCGGTCAAAATCGTCCATCACCTGGAGAAACTGAACCAGGATATCTTCCCCGGCGGTTTTTGTCAGTTCCATTTTTTCCCGCAGGGTCCTTTTTCTGTAATTGTCGAATTCGGCCGATAACCTGAGGTATTTATCGTGCAAATCGGCCAGTTTTTCTTCCACTGAAGGTTCCTTTTCCTTTTTGGCTTCCGGCTTTTCTGCAACTTCTTTTTCACCACCGGTTGCTGTTACGGTGGTTTTTTTTTCTTCTGAAACCTTCTTTTCTCCTGCCGGTTTCTGTCCCTTGCTCTGTTTCTTCATCTGATCCTCTTGCTCTATGTTTGTTTTCTTTTTCGTCATCTTCGCCCGGTTTGATTTATGGTTTGACATCATAAAAAGCCACATGCACTGAGCAAAGATTTTGCCAATTATGTCCTGTCGGACAAATTGGCATGATCTGTTTCGCCTTATTCAGGTATTGCGTTTATTCAGGGTGTCATTCTATTCTGCGAATGTCGGCGCCCAGTTTCTGCAAGCGGGTGTCGATTGACTGGTATCCCCGGTCAATCTGGTCAATGTTGTCAATTACGCTGGTGCCTTTTGCCGAAAGGGCCGCTATCAGGAGGGCCACGCCGGCGCGGATATCGGGTGAGGTCATGCGGGTGGCCCGTAGCTGGATCTCATGGTTTAATCCTATGACGGTGGCCCGGTGCGGATCGCACAGAATAATCTGGGCTCCCATATCAATGAGCTTGTCAACGAAAAACAGGCGGCTTTCAAACATTTTCTGGTGGATCAGGACGCTTCCCTTCGCCTGGGTGGCTACTACCAGAAATACACTCAGCAGGTCGGGGGTAAGGCCGGGCCATATGGCATCGGAAATGGTCATGATCGACCCGTCAATGAATGTTTCAATGGTATAATTTTCCTGGGCGGGAATATGGATATCGTCCCCCTGCCTGTTCAGTTGTATGCCCAGGCGCCGGAAAGAATCGGGAATGATGCCCAGGTTTTCGTACGATACATTTTTTATGGTGATCTCTGACCGGGTCATGGCGGCCATTCCGATAAAGCTCCCCACTTCTATCATATCGGGCAGCACTGTATGTTCGCAGCCGCCCAGGGAATCCACCCCCTGAATGGTAAGCAGGTTCGATCCAATCCCGGTGATCAGGGCGCCCATCCTGGTCAGCATGCGGCAAAGCTGCTGAATATATGGTTCGCAGGCGGCATTATAGATGGTGGTGGTTCCCGGAGTAAGCACAGCGGCCATGATAAGGTTGGCTGTGCCTGTAACCGAGGCTTCATCCAGGTGCATGTATGTCCCCTTCAGGTTTTTACCGGAAACCAGGTAAATGTCTTCTTCCTGCCTGTAATCAAAAATGGCGCCCAGCTTCTGAAACCCGTTGAGGTGTGTGTCGATCCTGCGGCGTCCGATCTTGTCTCCCCCCGGCCTGGGAATTTTGGCCATCCCGAAACGTGCCAGCAGGGGGCCCAGAATCATGACCGACCCGCGCAGGCTGGCGCTTTTTGTCATACAATCTTCACTCGCCAGATAATCCAGGTTGACTTTGTCGGCCCGGAAAACCCATGTTCCCGGTGCAGTTTGCCTGGATTCTACTCCCATGCACGTCAGCAGATCGATAAGCATTACCACATCCCTGATGTCGGGAATATTATGAATGGTGATCTTCTCGGGGGTAAGCAGAGTGGCACAGATCACCTGGAGGGCTTCGTTTTTTGCCCCCTGGGGTGTGATCGATCCATGTAAGCGTTTACCCCCCGTGACTTCGAATCTGCTCATAGGGGAAGGATATAGTTCATCATACTAAGAGTGACTGCCTTTTCTCTGCTGGCCCCTCTTTTTCCGTGATCCCTTGACGGAGAACATCTCCTTGGGTTCACTTAAACGGGTGTTTTCGCTCACTTTCAGTTTCCCTCCCGACAGGGTTTCCAAATCCTTGAAAATAATCTCGTCGGTCACCTGGTTTCTGTTCCAGGTGAGATAAGATTTTTTCATGTGATTGGCAATCATTGTGACAAGAGCCTGTTTTTCCGGTCCCTCTTCCATGGCAATGGCCGCCCCGATCAGCTGCTCAGTGATGCGGCCGTAATGCATGTACTTAATATCATGTGTGTTATATTCAACCGGATCGGGTTTCTGGTTGAATTTTTCTTTAGGTGGGATGGGGTAGGGCGAATCGATGTCCAGTTTGAAATCCGACATGATAAACAGGTGATCCCACAGTTTGTGCCTGACATCCCCCTGATCGCGCAATCCGGGATTCACTTGTCCCATGATTTGTATGATTGTCCGGGCTGCCCGGTTCCTTTCCTCGCGGTCCTCAATGGTGCAGGCATAATCAACCATTTCCTGGATATTACGTCCGTATTCAGGAAGTACCATTTTCTTTCTTGATGTATTATAATCCATTGTGCGTAACTATTTTCTGCAAAGCTACATTATTTCGCCGATCATACCAACTGCCCGTGGTATTATCCAATGATTTTTAGTCTGGCAAATTTCAGGAGCAGTTGTTTTTTCCCATGATCGGTGAAGAATACCGTTGCTTTCACATCGGGTGGGACCCCTTCCACCTCCTGTACCTCTCCCTTCCCAAAACGGGGATGTTCCACCAGCATTCCAGCTTTAACCGGCGGAATATCATCGGGCCGGGGAAAATTACCGGTGGCGGGTGCAGGGGTCTTTGCCCTGACCCATTTTTTACCTGTCATTTCACCTCTGTTGCTCGGTGGGCGGCTGGTTTTCGGTTCAGGCCTGCGGTGTTCATGCAAAAAGGATCTTCCCGTGTAGCTTACAGGCAGGCCTGCATCTTCGGGCAGGGTGATATACTGTTCATCCAGTTCCGTGATGAAGCGGCTGGGGGTGCAAGCCGAAGGTGTTCCCCAGCGAAAGCGCGTGCCTGCATAACTGATGTGTACTTTCTTGCGGGCACGGGTCAGGGCCACGTAAAACAGGCGCCGTTCCTCCTCCAGCTCCCGCTGGGTGGAAACCGACAAGTGGGAGGGGAAAAGGTCTTCTTCCATGCCGGCAATAAACACGTAATCGAATTCCAGCCCCTTGGCCGAATGGACCGTCATGATCTTTACCCGGTTGTGCTCTTCAGCCGGTTCGGTGTCCAGGTCGGTGAGCAGAGAAACGTTTTCCAGGTAATTTTCCAGCCTGGCGGGTTGCCCTTCTTTTTCGGCCGCCTGCACAAATTCCCTGATTCCGTTAAGCAGTTCCTGCAGGTTTTCATACCGGCTGAATTCCTCCGGAGAGTCGTAATGATACAGCTCTTTCAGTATTCCGGTTTCCGTAGCGATTTCCATGGCAAGTTCATAGGCGCCGGCTTTCTGTTTTTTCTCCATAAAAGAACGGATCATGCCGGTAAATGCCTCTATTTTTTCTGTGATCCCCCGGTTCAGCCCGGCTTCATTAATGGTGCCGGTGGTGATTGCCTTCCAGATGGGGATATCGTGCTTATTGGAAAGTGTGATAAGCCTGTCGAGGGTTGTTTTGCCAATCCCACGGGCCGGATAATTGATTACACGTTTCAGGGCTTCGTCGTCGGCAGGATTGGATACCAGCCTGAAATAGGCCAGCAGGTCTTTGATCTCTTTACGCTGGTAAAAGGATACGGCTCCGTACACCCGGTAAGGGATGTTTTTTTTACGGAGGGTTTCTTCAAAAATTCTCGATTGCGCGTTGGTTCGGTACAGAATGGCAAATTCGCTGAATGGGGTTTTTGTCCCGTAATGAATATCCTGTATGGCATTGGCCACCACAAAACCTTCTTCCGTATCGGTGAGGGTTCGGACCACGGTGATCTTTTCCCCCGGCTCGTTCCGGGAAAAAATTGTTTTTCTGATCTGGTCGCGGTTCCTGGCAATCAAACTGTTGGCCACGTTCACAATGTTCTGGGTCGAACGGTAATTCTGTTCCAGTTTGAACAGGCGGTAACCGGGGTAATCATTTTTAAAATGCAGGATGTTTTCGATCCTTGCCCCCCGGAACGAATAAATGCTCTGGGCATCGTCGCCTACCACACATACGTTTTTGTGCCTTTCTCCCAGCTTCTTCACAATGGCATACTGCACGTAGTTGGTGTCCTGGTATTCGTCTACCAGAATGTACCTGAACTGATCCTGGTATTTGCGGAGGACCTCCGGGAAATCCCTCAGGAGGATGTAGGTATTGACCAGCAGATCGTCGAAATCCATGGCTCCGGCCTTGAAGCACCGGGCTGCATACCGTTTGTATATTTCGGCCACCCAGGGCCGCTCCCGGTTACGGTCGGTTTCGGTAATCCGCTGATCGCCGGCGTACATGGGAGCGGTGATCAGGTTGTTCTTGGCCGAGGAAATTCTGCCCAGCACCACGGCGGGTTTGTAAACCTGCTCGTCCAGGTTTAGTTCCCGGATAATCTCCTTGATGAGGTTTTTCGAATCCTGGGTGTCGTAAATGGAATAATTGGCAGGATAACCCAGTGCCTGTGATTCCATCCTCAGGATGCGGGCAAAAATGGAATGGAAAGTACCCATCCACAGATACCGGGCGGTGGCTTCCCCCACAATGCGGATGATCCTTTCCTTCATTTCGTTTGCTGCACGGTTGGTAAAGGTCAGGGCAAGAATGGTGTGGGCCGGGGTCCCATTTACAAGCAGATGCGCCACCCGGTAGGTCAGCACCCTGGTTTTTCCGGAACCGGCTCCGGCAATGACCAGAGCGGGCCCTTCGGTGTTTACAACCGCTTCCCTTTGTGAGGGGTTCAACTCCTTCAGATATTCCATGCCAGGATTTCAAAAAATGCAGGAATCAAAGTTAGTAATTGGTATGAAAAGGAGGGTGAATGCCCGGGCCAACTTGCCCATGAGTTTTCAACAGGGGAGGGCGGTTTTCAGGCCCGGCCGGTGCAGTCAGCGGATTTAGTTGAATCATAATAAATGAATATATTTGGAGTTTATTGATACATAGTGGCCGGCCAAAAGGGTATGATGTTCAGACCGCTTGTTTGCAGATGCGCAGTGATCGTGCTGCTGGTTTTCGGAATCGGGGCAGGCCCGGCAACGGGGCAGATCATTTCTCCCGGTGCCGACAGCCGCCTGCTCACCGATTATCCCGTGTTTACCGGCCGGGTCGATACCATTTACGTTTTTTGCAGCCCTGACGGGGCAGGTAATCCGGTAACGGGCTCGCTCACCGCCCTGCCCGAACATGGTACACCGGGATGGGATTTCGAGTGGAGCAGGCTCGATACCGTAACGTTTGCATGGGATCCTTTTCTGACTGAAACGGGACAACCCTCCTCCACCGTTACCGGATTGAATACAGGGGGGTACCGTGTGCGGGTTACCGACGGGGGAGGTACACACCGGTATTATTACGCCTGGTTGTATGTGCGCCACCTGGAAGTAACGGCAGGAATAAAAAACCTCACCTGCCTGCAGTTTGCCATCGAAGGCAGTATTGACAGCGACGTATTCCGTTATTTCGACCCCTCCGACCAGTCGGTCATAATACTGCCCAATGATGTGGAATTTGTCTGGAGTTCCGATCCGCCCATCGGTTACCTGGGAAGTATTCCGGTGCTCGACCCCCTGATATGGCCTCCTCCAACCGTGGATACCGAATTTTTTCTCACGGCGACCGATGAAACGGGTTGCCGGCAACAGGCCGGTTTTTTCTTCGAAACCATTTTCCCCAGGGCCGATTTTTCAGTGGATTATGAGCTGGATGCCAAGAACCGGCGATCGGCCCCGCTGGATGTCTATTTCACGAACAATTCGGAAAATGCCGTGATGTTCGAATGGGATTTCGGCGACGGGAACGATACGGTATCCATTGACCCCCTGCTTCCTGCCATGCATACCTACCGTAACGATCCGGAAGTGGACCCGGGATATCCGTCGGAATATACCGTTACACTGGTGGTTACCAGCGAGGAATCATGCCGGGATTCCATGAAAGTGACGGTGGTGGTAGACCCCTCGGTGCTGGATGTCCCCAACGTATTTACGCCCAATGACGATACCCGCAACGACTTTTTCAAAATAGACCACGTATCCCTTCGCGTTCTGCAAATGCAGGTGTTTAACAGAAACGGCAGAAAAGTGTATGAATTTTCCGGCGACAGCGGGGCATTGCGTGAATGGCCGGGCTGGGACGGGAGAATACGCGGTTCCAACCAGTATGCCAGTCCGGGAGTGTACCTGTATGTTATCAAGGCTTTCGGTTGGGACGGACAGGTATATAATCAACAGGGAATGGTCTACCTTTTCAGATAGACCTTCCCTGGTGTTTTCAGATTGCCGGGGTTTACCGGGTGGAAACCTTCAGTGAATATTCTCCGGTTGCCTTTACGGCTTTGATCTCCATGGTCCAGGTGCCCAGGTATTCCTCATGCACCACGGGGGTTTCCTTCTTTTCAGTTTTTTCAGTTTCTTTTTCATCTTTCTCACTCACTTGCACAATGTACATTTGCCTGAGAGTAGGTTCCTCCACAATGGTGATTGATTTGGTCCACTGTACTCTGGCCGAGGGATCGATTACCAGTTCCTGCACTTTCTTGCCTGAAGGATCTTTAATAGTAATTTGTATCTCACCCTGTTCGCAGGAACCCGATAATGAGATGGACATAAATTTCTGGTCTTTTTCCACCACAAAGCTGGATGTTTTCGTCAGGCTTTCTTCATTGAAACGTTTGCTCAGCATGAGCGAACTGGAAGCCCTGTTCTGAAGACCGGCGAATGTCATCATTTCCGGGGCTGAGGGTATGCGGTGGTATATGTTTTCCACAGATTCCCTTAGTTCTTCCATATCAATCTGTGGTTTCCATGTGGCAGCAGGAGCAACGACAATTGTTTCCCTTTTTTCTTCTTTTTTCACTTCATCCTGCTTCTGTGCAAAAACAGCTGCCGGAAGGACCTGGAACAGGAGGAGAGTGGCAATCCATTTTGTTTTCATGGCATATATTATTTTAATGGTGAATGTTGAATTCGAATTTGTACAACAAAGATACGTGTTGCAGCCCCCGGAATGTGTTAATGGAGAGTTAACGGGTTGTTAATCCCGTTTACCAAAACACAAAATGGTTAACTTTAACAAAAAAATCAGGTGAAGCCGCAACCCCTCATCGTGTTTTCCTTCCTGGGCATGGTGCTTCTGGCAGTGATCCAGTTTTATTTTGTAAGGGAAGTATACCTGCTGAAAAGCCGGGAATTCGACCTGCAAAGGCAGTTTACCATTGACCAGGCACTTGAAGAGCTGGACAGCCGGTACGGTCAAACCGGTTTTGATTCCGTATTCTATGCCATGGAGCCGGTGGCCTATGAATGGTATTTTATGTGCGACACAGCCTCCCTTTCCTGGCTTCCTGAAGTTTACAACCAGATCCTCAGCGAGGCCGGTTTTCTGATCCGGACCCGGGAGAATTTCACCCCGGTTTTGAGTATTTTTCTGGCCAGGCAAAATCAGGAAACAGATTTTCACCTGGGTTACATTATTCGTGAATTTTCTCTGCTGGGGGAAAGGAATCAGCCCGATTTCGATCTTCCCGTGGCAGTAGACAAACAGGAAACAGCATTCGGGAACAGATCGCCCGGGCTGTATGTTAATACTTTCCGGGCTGAAGGCACCCGTTTTCGCATTGCTTTTGATTTTTTCGTCGATTTTACACATAAAAGGAAGATCATTTACCGGAGCATGATGGCGTATTTTCTGCTGGGGGTGTTCAGTATACTGGCGGTGGGTCTGATTTTCATCATTACCATCAGGCACTGGCATAAACAGAAAAAATTATCGGACCTGAAGACCGACTTTATTAACCGCATTACGCATGATCTGAAAACACCCCTTGCCACTATTGCGGTAGCATCGGAAAGTCTTCTCGATAAGCAGGTCATGACCGATCCGGCCAGGGTAAGAAGCCTGTCTGAAGTTATTTTCCGGCAGAACCGCTACCTTTCAGGGCGAATCAATCAGGTGCTTGACATAAGTTTTCAGGAACATGCAGGTATCAGGCTGAATAGCCTGGAGATAAAAGTGGACGAATTTCTGGCTGATCTGGTGACCGATTTCCGGAAACAGTATGAAGGGAAAGATGTGGTTGTGGAGGAAGAGAATCTGGTGCGGGAACGGAAGCTGGTGGCCGATCCGGTAATGCTTGCCACCGTGATCAATAACCTGCTCGACAATGCAGTGAAATACGGAGGCGAAAAGCCGGTGGTCAGGGTCAGGTCGTGGTGGAAAGAGGGGTGGTATGTTTCGGTATCTGACCATGGTCCGGGGATGGATGCCGATGAACGGCGGCAGGTTTTCGGAAAGTTCTACCGGGGCAGTGCGGGTCGTGCCAGCGGTTCGGAAGGGCTGGGTCTGGGGCTGTATCAGGCCAGACAGCTGGTGGAGGCCCATGGAGGAAGTATTACCGTCAGGAGCCGGCCGGGAAAAGGAAGTACATTTATAATATATATACCACAAATACCCCCGACCCATGAAAATTCTTCTGGTGGAAGATGAGCACGACCTGGGTAATGTGCTTGCGGAATACCTGCGACTGAAGGATTTTGAGGTGATCTGGACGGAAAGCGGGGAAGAAGCCCTGGAGGCGGATCCTGAAATGCGCTACGACCTTTGCCTGCTCGATATCATGCTACCGGGGATGGACGGTTTCGAACTCAGCCGGAGGATCAGGCAGTTGAAGCCCGACATGCCGCTGATGTTCCTGACGGCCAAGACTCTGAAGGAAGACAGGATCAGGGGGCTGGCCCTGGGGGCTGATGACTATATCTGCAAACCCTTTGAGGTAGATGAACTGGTGCTGCGTATCAGGAATGTGTTGCGACGCAGCCATGCTGTGCCGGCAGAAAAGATCGCACTGGGCTCGGCCACTGTTTCGTTTGACGAAATGACCCTGGCAGCGGGTGATAAGATCTTCCGGCTGACCGTGAGGGAAAACGAGCTGCTCCGGTACCTGTGGCAACACAGGAACCAGGTAGTGGAGCGGGAGAAAATCCTGACCGACCTGTGGGGGGAGAACGATTACTTTATGGGCCGCAGCATGGATGTTTTTATCAGTCGCCTGAGAAAATATCTGAAAAATATCAGAGGGGCTGAGATTGCAACCATCCGGGGAAAGGGGCTGATGCTGAGGATTAGAGAATAATCTACGTAGGAAACTACGTAGATATCTACGTAGTTTCCTACGTAGATAACTATTCTTCTTCCTGTTCGGCTTCGTATGCCTTCAGCAGTTGCTCCTGGATATCAGGCGGAACCTGGGTGTATTCTGAAAATTTCATCGAATACATGGCCCTTCCGCCTGACAGGGAAGAAAGCGCTGTGGAGTATTTGTTCATCTCGGCCAGGGGTACTTTGGCCATGATCTTTTCGAATCCTTTTTCGCTGCTCATTCCCTGTACAACCCCCCTTCTCGACTGCAGGTCGCTCATCACATCGCCCATCCGGTCGGAGGGAACATAGATTTCCACCTCGTAGATGGGCTCGAGGATTTTGGGGCCGGCATTTTTGAAAGCCATGCTGAAGGCATTCCGCCCGGCCAGTTTAAAGGATATTTCATTGGAATCAACAGGGTGCATTTTCCCGTCATATACTGCAATGCGGATATCTCTGGCGTATGAGCCGGTGAGGGGTCCTTCCTCCATTTTTTCCATAATCCCTTTCAGAATGGCGGGCATAAAGCGTGCATCGATGGACCCCCCCACGATGCAGTTCAGGAATACCAGTTTGCCGCCCCAGGGAAGGTTGTGTTCGTCCACATCGCGAACGTTTACTTTTATTTCTTTTCCGTTTACCTTGTACACCGAGGGAAGAGGCATTCCTTCCTTATAGGGTTCGATGACCAGATGCACCTCACCGAACTGGCCTGCCCCACCCGACTGTTTTTTATGCCGGTAATCGGCCTGGGCTACTTTGGTAATGGTTTCCCGGTAAGGAATTCTGGGCGGCAGGAATTGTATTTCAATTTTAAAGCGGTTATCCATCTGCCACTTCAGAATATTCAGATGGTGCTCGCCCTGGCCGTGCACAATGATCTGTTTCAGTTCCTTGGAATATTCCACCACAATGGTGGGGTCTTCATCATGGATGCGTGAAAGGGCTTCTCCCAGTTTTTCCTCATCGCCTTCACTGACGGCTTTAATGGCTGTTCGGTATTTGGGCTCGGGGAATTCAATGGGATCGAAGGTCCAGTCAGCTCCCGGCGCAGTAAGGGTATGGTTCGTTTTGGTGGCTTTCAGCTTGACGGTGGCCCCGAGGTCTCCAGCCATCATGGAGGGAACCTTGTTACGGTTCTTTCCGGCCACGGCAAAGATCTGGGAAATGCGTTCCTTGTTCTGGGTTTTTGTGTTGGTCACATCCATGCCTTCCTTCAGTTCCCCGCTCATTACTTTGAAATAATTGATCTCGCCGATATGCGATTCGATATAGGTTTTGAATACGAAAAGGGAAGCGGGTTTGCCGGGATCGCAGGGAATTTCTTTGCCGTTGCTTGCCTTCGGGGCAGGCATCTGCAGCGGTGAAGGAGCTACATTGGCAATGAATTCCATCAACCTGTCCACTCCCACATTGGTTTTTCCCGAAGTGCAGAATACCGGGAAAATTCCGCGCTGGATCAATCCGGCGGTAATTCCTTTCCTCATTTCATCTTCTTCGAGCATCTCTTTTTCGAAGAAAAGTTCCATCAGTTCTTCATCATTCTCGGCGGCTTTTTCCATCAGCTCGTTCCGGAGGGTTTCAGCCCTTTCCATGTGCTCGGAAGGAATATCGTCGATCCGGGCTTTTCCGCTGTCGTCGGGGTAGGTATACATCTTCATTTTCAGGACATCCACCACGGCGTTGAATTGCAGTCCTTCGTTTACCGGGAATTGAACCAGGGTTACCTGTTTCCCGAAACTTTCACGTGCCAGTTCCACGGTCTTGTCGAAGTTCGATTTTTCATGATCGTTGTGGTTTACCACAATAATCATGGGCTTATTCATTTTTGCGGCATGCCTGAAATGGATTTCAGAACCCACCTCGATCCCGTTCTGGGAATTCAGAACAATCAGTCCCGTATCGGCCACATGGAGCGAGGATATCAACCCGCCAACAAAATCGTCCAGTCCTGGATTATCAAGGATGTTGATTTTCTTCCCCTGGGATTCGGTATATAACAGGGTGTTGTAAACCGAATATCCGTAGTCGTGTTCAATTTCATTGTAGTCGGATGCCGTATTCTTGTTATCCACATTCCCCCTTCGGTCGATTATCCCTCCGTTGAACAGCATGGCTTCTGCAAGACTGGTCTTGCCTGAACCGGCGTTTCCCATCAGGGCGATATTGCGGATGTCTTCTGGTTGAAAGGTTTTCATAAAAAATACGTTTTTAAAGAATTGCTCTGTAAGCTTTTACCGTGTTTGCTCTTCCTCCTGAAAATGCGGTCCAAAAGTAATAAAATTTTCAATAAAAAGCATAGACCCCTTTCCTTTATACCGGTTACCATTACCTGAGGGAAGGATACCGGCCGAAGACATACCTATTTAATTATAATACGGGTTCGGAAAAAATCTGCCGGAACGGGTTCCGCAGGGCAGGAAAACATGCTGCACTGAAATGAAATTTATTGAAGTGAGGCTATTGTTTTTAAAGAGAAAAACTATACCTTTGCAACCCGATTTGTAAACAGCAAGTTAATAAACGTTTAAATTCAGGCTATGCCAACGATTCAACAGCTTGTCAGGAAAGGCAGAAAGAAGATTGCTGAAAAGAGTAAAGCGCCGGCACTGGATAACTGTCCGCAGCGCAGGGGAGTGTGTGTCCGGGTATACACCACCACTCCGAAGAAGCCAAATTCAGCTATGCGGAAAGTGGCACGTGTGCGACTGACCAATCAGAAGGAAGTGAACGCATATATACCCGGGGAAGGGCATAATCTGCAGGAGCACTCCATTGTACTGATCAGGGGAGGCAGGGTAAAAGATCTGCCCGGAGTAAGGTATCACCTGATCAGGGGAGCTCTGGATACTTCCGGTGTGGAGGGCAGAAAGCAACGCCGTTCCAAATATGGTGCAAAACGACCGAAGAATTAATCATTATTGATTTATAAGGTATACAAGCATGAGAAAGTCCAAACCCAAAAAGCGGATTTTGCTGCCGGATCCCCGGTTTAATGATCCGTTGGTTACCCGGTTTATCAATAACCTGATGGAAGAGGGGAAGAAGACCCTGGCCTTCCGGATCTTTTATGATGCCATGGATCTGGTAGGGGAGAAGATGAAAGATGCGGAACATACCCCCCTTGAGATATGGAAAAAGGCACTGGAGAACATTACTCCCCAGGTTGAGGTAAAGAGCCGCCGGGTAGGGGGCGCCACCTTTCAGGTTCCCCTTGAGGTTCGCCCTGACAGGAAGATTTCGCTCAGTATGAAAAACCTGATCCTGTTTGCCCGCAAAAGGAGCGGACATTCCATGAGTGAGAAACTGGCGGCCGAGATCATTGCCGCTTACAACCAGGAAGGAGGAGCTTTCAAAAGAAAGGAAGACATGCACCGGATGGCCGAAGCCAACAAGGCATTCGCTCATTTCAGGTTTTAATAAAAATAAAGAAAACGGCTGAGAAAGATAGTTTGATTGCATGGACCAGCATCTGGCATATACGAGAAATATTGGGATTATGGCCCATATTGATGCGGGTAAAACCACCACTACCGAGAGGATCCTGTTTTATACCGGGATTACCCATCGGATGGGGGAGGTACATGACGGTGCTGCCCAGATGGACTGGATGGTGCAGGAGCAGGAGCGGGGCATTACCATTACCTCGGCTGCTACCACTACTTTCTGGAAATATCAGGACAAAAACTATAAGATCAACATCATTGATACCCCCGGCCATGTCGATTTCACCGTGGAGGTGGAGCGTTCGCTGAGGGTTCTTGACGGGGTTATTGCCGTGTTCTGTGCGGTGGGTGGTGTGGAACCTCAGAGTGAAACAGTATGGAGGCAGGCCAGTAAGTACCGGGTGCCCCGGCTGGCTTTTGTCAACAAAATGGACCGCGTCGGGGCCGATTACTACGGAGTGGTTAACCAGATCAGAAAAAAACTGGGCGCCAACCCCGTTCCCATACAGATTCCCATCGGCAAGGAAGATACTTTTCAGGGGGTGGTCGATTTGATCGAGAACAGGGCAGTGGTATGGTACGACGATGAGACCCTTGGGGTGAATTATGAGCTGGCCGACATTCCTGCCGGGCTGGAAGAAGAGGTTATGGAATGGAGGGGGAAGCTGGTGGAGGCTGTGGCCGAAACGAATGATACCCTGCTTGAGCGATACCTGAATGATCCCGACTCCATCACGCCCGATGAGATGAGGGAGGCCATCAGGAAAGCTACTATTGATATGAGCGTGGTTCCCGTTTTTTGCGGATCCGCCTTCAAGAATAAAGGCATACAGCGGCTTCTCGATGCCGTTGTTGCGTTTCTGCCCAGCCCGCTCGATATTGGGGCGGTTACCGGCTTCAATCCGTATACATCGAAGGATGAAAACAGGAATCCGGATTCCGGTGAACCGCTGACAGCCCTTGCATTTAAAATTGCTACCGATCCTTTCGTGGGAAGACTGGTTTTTCTCAGGATTTATTCGGGAGTGTTGAAATCGGGTGTGCAGGTTATGAATGTCAGAACAGGGAAAAAAGACCGGATTTCACGCCTTTATCAAATGCATGCCAACAAGCAGCATCCGAAGGAGGAGATTCGTGCCGGAGATATATGCGGAGCAGTGGGTTTGAAGAATGTGAAAACCGGTGATACCCTGTGCGACCCGAAACATCCCATATCCCTCGAGTCTATGGAATTTCCGGAACCGGTCATTGGCGTGGCCATTGAACCCAAAACACAGTCAGATATTGATAAACTGGGAATAGCCCTGGGCAAGCTGGCTGAAGAAGATCCTACTTTTCAGGTGAATTTTGATGAAAATACCGGGCAAACGGTGATCAGCGGAATGGGTGAGCTGCATCTGGATATCCTGGTTGACCGCCTGAGGCGCGAATTCAAGCTGGAATGCAATGTGGGCGCACCCCAGGTGGCTTACAAGGAAGCCATTACCGCATCGGTTGAACACAGGGAGGTTTTTAAAAAGCAAACAGGCGGAAAAGGGAAATTTGCCGATATTATGGTGCGGATTTCTCCGGCCGATAAAGACGAAAGGGGTCTCCAGTTCGAAAATGCCATCAAAGGAGGGAACATTCCGAAAGAATTTATTCCCTCCGTGGAAAAAGGATTCCGTGAAGCCATGCAGAATGGCCCTCTGGCAGGTTATGCCGTCGACAGCATGAAAGTGGAATTGCTCGACGGAAGCTACCACCCGGTGGATTCCGACAGCCTGTCATTCGAAATTGCTGCCAGGAATGCCTTCAAGAAAGCCTCGGAAAGAGCAAAACCCATCCTGCTTGAGCCTATTATGGCAGTGGAAGTGGTTACTCCGGAAGAATACATGGGGGATGTGATAGCCGATTTTAACAAGCGCCGTGGCCAGGTGGAAGGAATGGAATCGAAAGCAGGCGCACGGGTGATCCGGGCCAAAGTACCCCTGGCCGAACAGTTCGGCTATGTTACCGTGTTGCGTACCCTTACATCGGGCCGGGCAACCTCCACCATGGAATTCAGCCATTTCGAAGAAGTGCCGCCTGAACTGTCGCGGAAGATTATAGAAACAACGAAAGGCAAAACAGCCACTGTATAATATTATTATGTATACTGAAAGATGAGCCAGAAGATCAGAATCAAATTGAAATCGTACGACCACAACCTGGTTGATAAATCTGCAGAAAAGATCGTGAAAACGGTCAAATCAACCGGGGCAGTTGTAAGCGGACCCATACCTCTGCCCACGCACAAGCGGATTTATACGGTTCTGCGTTCTCCTTTTGTGAACAAGAAATCGAGGGAGCAGTTCCAGTTATCCTCATATAAAAGGCTGCTGGATATTTACAGTTCTACTCCCAAGACAATTGATGCCCTGATGAAGCTTGAGCTGCCCAGCGGGGTGGAGGTGGAAATTAAAGTTTGACAGGATTAGACAGAAAAATATACTGAAATGCCAGGATTAATAGGTAAAAAAATAGGAATGACCTCGGTTTTCAACGGTGCAGGAAAGAACATTGCCTGCACGGTGATCGAGGTAAAACCCAATGTGGTGTCACAGATCAAAACGCTGGAGAAAGACGGATACAATGCCGTTCAACTGTCTTATGAAGACAAGAAAGAAAAGCATTCAAACAAGGCGGAGATAGGTCATTTCAAAAAGGCCAATACCGGTCCCAAGAGAAAAGTGATCGAACTGAAGGGTTTTGTGCGCGACTGGAAAGTGGGTGACCGCATTACAGTAGAATATTTCAGCGACGATACCTGGCTGGATATTTCAGGTTTTACCAAGGGAAAAGGTTTCCAGGGAGTGGTCAAGCGACACGGATTCCGGGGGGTTGGCGATCAAACCCACGGACAGCATAACAGGAACAGGGCTCCCGGATCGCTGGGCGCTTCTTCCTATCCTTCCAGGGTACTGAAAGGTATGCGGATGGCAGGACAGACCGGTAACAGGAAAGTGAAAATGATCAACCTGCGGGTGGTGAAGCTGATTCCGGAGGAAAACCTGTTGGTGGTGCAGGGCTCGGTACCCGGAGCCAATGGTTCATACTTAATTATTGAGAAGTAATGAAAGTAGCGGTTTACAACAAATCCGGCGAAGATACCGGAAAGAAAGTGGAACTCAGGAAGGAGATCTTTGAGATCGAACCCAACGACCACGCTATTTATCTGGATGCAAAGCAGTTCATGGCGAATAAGCGCCAGGGAACACACAAAGCCAAAGAGCGTTCGGAAGTGGCTGGCAGTACCCGGAAGATCAAAAGACAGAAGGGAACGGGCACGGCCCGCTTCGGGGATATCAAAAACCCCATATTCAGGGGGGGCGGCCGTGTATTCGGCCCGCGTCCCCGTTCCTATGGCTTCAAGCTGAACCGGAAGGTAAAGCGTCTGGCCAGAAAATCGGCCCTGACATACAAGGCCAGGGAAAAAGGAATTATGGTAGTGGAAGACTGGAGCCTGGATGCTCCGAAAACCCGTGAATTTGCCGATGTGAACAAAAACCTCAGGATCGACGGGAAAAAGTCGCTCTTTGTTTTATCCGAAAAGAATAAAAACCTATATTTGTCGTCTCGAAATTTGCCGGGGACCAAAGTTGTAACTGTCGATGAGTTAAATACTTACGACATACTCGATGCAGGCACTCTGGTCTTTATGGAAAGCTCGATCGACCTTTTGAACAGGCAATTTGGAATTCAGTAATCATACGCACATGGATATTTTGATTAAACCCATTGTTACTGAGAAGATGACCGCCCAGGGTGAAACATTGAATCGTTACGGATTCATTGTTGACAAAAGGGCCAACAAGCTTCAGATCAGGAAGACCATTGAAGAAATGTACGGGGTGAAGGTACAGGCGGTGAATACCATGCGGTATGGAGGGAAACTGAAGACCCGTTATACCCGGTCAGGGATACAGGAAGGGAAAACAGCATCGTATAAAAAGGCGGTGGTTACCCTGGCCGAAGGAGATACAATTGATTTCTACAGCAATATTTGATGAGTCATGGCAGTACGAAAACTAAAACCGATTACTCCCGGGCAAAGGCATAAGATCATCAGTGCCTTTGATTCGATTACGGAGACGCGTCCTGATAAATCGTTGCTGAGACCCCTGAAAAAATCGGGCGGCCGGAACAGCAACGGAAAAATGACCATACGTTACGTGGGAGGCGGTCATAAAAGGAGGTACCGGTTGATCGATTTCAAGCGTGATAAGGACGGGATCCCTGCTACGGTGAAAAGCATTGAATACGATCCCAACCGTACAGCCAGGATTGCCCGGCTGGTATACGAAGACGGTGAAAAAAGATATATTCTGGCCCCCAACGGACTTCAGGTGGGGCAGAAAGTGATATCGGGCAGGGACATTGCTCCCGAGATAGGGAATGCCCTGTACCTTTCGGATATTCCCCTGGGAACCATTATTCATGGTATTGAAATGAAGCCTGGAAAAGGAGCCAGCCTGGCCCGCAGTGCCGGATCGTATGCCCAGCTTACCTCCCGCGACGGGAAATATGCCATTGTGAAACTGCCCAGCGGCGAATCGAGGATGGTACTTACCACCTGTAAAGCCACTGTGGGTGCGGTTTCGAATTCCGATCATGCCCTGGAAAAATCGGGTAAGGCCGGAAGAAGCCGTTGGAAGGGAAGAAGACCACGGGTGCGTGGCGTGGCCATGAACCCCGTTGACCACCCCATGGGAGGTGGCGAGGGACGTGCTTCGGGCGGTCACCCCCGTTCACGCAAGGGATTGCCGGCCAAGGGATATAAAACACGGAAGAAGAACAAAACTTCGAATAAGTACATCGTGGAAAGGAGAAAATCGAAATAATCATGAGCAGATCGTTGAAAAAAGGCCCGTTTATCGATTATAAACTGGAGAAGCGCATCCTCGAAATGAACCAGTCGGGGAAGAAAACGGTGATCAAGACCTGGTCAAGGCGTTCTATGATCTCTCCTGATTTTGTGGGCCACACCGTGGCGGTGTACAACGGGAACAAATTTATTCCGGTGTACATTACCGAGAACATGGTGGGACACAAGCTGGGCGAATTTGCGCCTACCCGTACCTGGCGCGGGCACGGAGGCAAGCAGAAATAATAAACCCTTTGAAAACTTCTTAAAACCAAACCAATGGGTGCAAGAAAGAGAAACAGAGCCAATCAGCTGAAGGAAGAACGTAAGAACAAATATGTTGCCGTTTTGAAAGACTGCCCGACCTCTCCGCGAAAAATGCGGCTGGTAGCCGATATGATCAGGGGAGTGGAAGTGAACAGGGCGCTTGATCTGCTGAAGTATTCATCCAAGGAAGCTTCACGCCGGCTGGAGAAACTGGTTATGTCGGCCATTGCCAACTGGCAGGTCAAGAACGAAGGGGTAAGGATTGAAGAGAGCAACCTGTATATCAAAGAAATATATGTTGATCAGGCCAGAACACTGAAACGGTTGCGTCCGGCACCGCAGGGGCGTGCCCACCGGATCAGGAAGCGTTCCAATCATGTAACGGTGGTGCTTGACAGCATGAATCTGGCGGAAGCCACCAAACCGGTCGAAACAGAAGAAACAAACAAGAAATAAGCATACATGGGACAGAAAGTCAATCCAATAGGTAATCGTCTTGGGATCATTAAAGGGTGGGATTCCAACTGGTATGGCGGCAATCAGTATGCTGACAAGCTGGTTGAAGACAATAAGATCAGGGAATACCTGAACGCCAGGCTGGCCAAGGCCAGCATTTCCAAGATTGTGATCGAGCGCACCCTGAAGCTCATTACCGTAACGGTCAATACTGCCCGTCCGGGGATCATTATAGGAAAAGGTGGACAGGAAGTGGACAAGCTGAAGGAAGAACTCAAGAAGATTACCAACAAGGAGGTTCAGATCAATATATTCGAGGTTAAACGTCCCGAGCTGGATGCCACCATCGTAGCCAACAATGTGGCGCGCCAGATTGAGGGAAAGATTTCTTATCGCCGGGCCATTAAAATGGCCATTGCTTCCACCATGCGTATGGGAGCTGAAGGGATCAAGGTCCAGGTATCAGGCCGGCTGGGCGGAGCCGAAATGGCCAGGAACGAAACCTATAAGGAAGGCCGGATCCCTCTGCATACGTTCCGGGCTGATATTGATTATGCCCTGGCCGAAGCCCTCACCAAGGTGGGACTCATCGGAGTGAAAGTGTGGATTTGCAAGGGGGAAGTGTTCGGAAAACGCGACCTGTCCCCCAATATTGGAGTGAAAAGTGCCCGTCCGAAAGGATTCAAGAAAAGAAGGAAATAAGATATACCGGTTTACCGGAAACAAATATCGATTGTTATGTTACAGCCGAAAAAAACAAAATACAGAAGACAGCAGAAAGGCAGGATGAAGGGGAATGCCCAGCGGGGGAATCAACTGGCATTCGGGTCATTCGGTATCAAAGCCCTGGAGGAATCATGGATAACCGGAAGGCAGATCGAAGCAGCCAGGCAGGCTGTTACCCGGTACATGAAACGTGAAGGGCAGATATGGATCCGCATTTTCCCCGACAAGCCCATTACCAAGAAACCTGCCGAAGTGAGGATGGGTAAAGGAAAAGGAGCGCCGGAAGGATTCGTGGCTCCCGTTACCCCCGGACGGATAATCCTGGAGGCCGAGGGGGTGCCCTATGAAGTGGCCCGTGAGGCTCTGAGGCTGGGTGCCCAGAAACTGCCCATCACCACAAAGTTTGTGGTGCGCCGTGATTATGAAGAAAAAATCAACTAGAGGTCATGAAGAATTCAGAAATCAGGGAACTGAATACCAAGGAACTGGAAGAAAGGATTGACAATGAGAGAAGCTACCTGGCCAAGCTCAGGTTGAATCATGCCATTACTCCGCTTGACAATCCCCAGAAGATCATGCACACCCGCAGAACCATTGCCCGGCTCAAAACCGAGCTGAACAAGCGGAAAAGAGAGGAAGTAAAAAACAATAGTTAAGTACTCCGATGGAAAAAAGGAATTTACGCAAAGAGAGGATTGGCGTTGTGATCAGCAACAAGATGGATAAAACCATTGTGATCGCTGTGAACCGCAAAATGAAGCACCCCATTTACGGGAAGTTCGTCAAGAAGACCACCCGGTTTATGGCACACGATGAAGAAAATACCTGTAATGTGGGGGATACCGTCCGCATCATGGAAACGCGTCCACTCAGTAAAAACAAGAACTGGAGATTAGTTGAAATTATTGAAAGAGCAAAATAACCATGATACAACAAGAAAGCAGGTTGGCCGTAGCCGATAACAGTGGCGCCAAGGAGGTGCTGGTCATCCGTGTCCTGGGCGGAACACGGAGGAAATATGCCAGTGTGGGCGACAAGGTGGTGGTGACTGTCAAGAGTGCCCTGCCATCGGGAGATATCAAAAAAGGAACTGTGAGCAAGGCCGTGGTGGTACGCACCAAAAAGGAGATCAGACGACAGGATGGTTCATATATCCGGTTCGACGACAATGCCGTGGTGTTGCTGAACAATCTGGATGAAATGCGTGGAACACGTATTTTCGGGCCCGTGGCCAGAGAA
Source organism: Bacteroidales bacterium (assembly GCA_049975425.1). Classification (GTDB taxonomy): domain Bacteria; phylum Bacteroidota; class Bacteroidia; order Bacteroidales; family VadinHA17; genus HyVt-105. Next base: position 92,927 of record JBNGDI010000002.1, on the reverse strand, counting down.
TTGCGTGATAAGTACATGAAAATCATTTCACTGGCACCCGAAGTGCTCTAATCAATATAATGAACAGGAAAATGAGTAAGAAACTGCATATCAAAAAGGGCGACACGGTGTACGTGAATACCGGCGAATACAAGGGCCAGCAGGGGAAAGTGCTGGAAGTATATCCAGACAAACAGAAGGCACTGGTGGAAGGAGTCAACATGGTTTCCCGCCACACCAAGCCCAATGCACAGAATCCACAGGGAGGCATTATCAAAAAAGAAGCCCCGGTCCATATTTCGAACCTCAACCTGGTTGATCCCTCAACCGGTGAGCCAACACGGATCGGTCGCCGCCCCGGGAAGGATAATAAACTTGTTCGGTACGCAAAAAAATCTGGAGAGGAGATTAAATAATGGATTACAAACCGAATCTTCAACGGAAATATCAGGAAGAGATCATTCCTGCCCTGCAGAAGGAATTTAATTACAAATCGGTTATGCAGGTGCCCAGGCTGAGCAAGATCGTGCTCAATCAGGGAGTTGGTCAGGCCGTGTCAGACAAGAAGCTGGTAGACGTGGCCCAGGAGGAACTGTCGTTGATTGCCGGCCAGAAAGCCGTGCAGACAGTGGCTACCAAGGATATATCCAATTTCAAGCTGAGGAGAAAAATGCCCATCGGCGTTAAGGTGACCCTTCGCCGGGACCGCATGTATGAATTCCTTGAAAGGCTTATTAATGTAGCCCTTCCCAGAATCAGGGATTTCAAGGGAGTAAGCACCCGTTTTGACGGTAAAGGGAATTATACCATGGGCATAACTGAACATATAATATTTCCAGAAATCGACATTGACAAGATCAATAAAATACTGGGCATGGAGATTACTTTTGTAACCACTGCCCGTACCGACGAGGAAGGATACGCCCTGTTGCGTGAATTTGGTTTACCGTTCAAGGATATTAAAAGAAACTGATTATGGCAAAAGAATCCATGAAGGCCCGCGAGATCAAGCGGCAGAAACTGGTTGACAAATATGCTGCCAGGCGTGCCAGGCTGAAGGCCGAAGGGGATTACCAGGCTCTGAGCAGGTTACCCCGAAATTCCAGTCGCATCAGGTTGCATAACCGGTGCAAGCTGACCGGACGGCCCAAAGGATATATCAGGCAGTTTGGCATCAGCCGTATTACCTTTCGTGAGATGGCCAATACCGGTTTGATTCCGGGCATTAAAAAGGCCAGCTGGTAATTGATAATCAGGGTACAGGAATTTAAATAACAGGAAAGAAAATGACAGACCCCATTGCAGACTATTTGACCCGGATACGGAATGCCGTTATGGCCAGGCATAAGGTGGTAGAAATTCCGGCTTCAAATATGAAAAAGGATATCACCCGCATTCTTTATGAAAAGGGTTATATCCTGAGTTACAAATTTGAGGAGGAAGGTCCCCAGGGCACCATCAAGATTGCCCTGAAGTACCATCCCGAAACCAAGGCCCCTGCCATCAAATCGCTGGAAAGGGCCAGCCGGCCGGGATTGCGTAAATATGCCGGAGCCGATAAATTGCCGCGTGTGCTCAACGGGCTTGGCATTGCTGTCATTTCAACCTCGCAGGGTGTGATGACCGACAAGGAAGCCCGGGTTAAAAATATTGGTGGTGAAGTGTTGTGTTATGTATATTAAAATAAAGAGGAGAAATCCATGTCACGTATAGGAAAACTGCCCATTCCAATACCATCCGGTGTTACCGTCGACATTGACGGCAACAATCTGGTGACCGTAAAAGGTCCGCTGGGAGAGCTGAAACAACAGGTCGATCCAGTTATCAAAGTGCATGTGAAAGAAGGAGAGATAGTGCTGGAGAGGCCTTCCGAGGAGAAAAGGCATAAGTCTCTGCACGGACTTTACCGTTCATTGGTCTATAACATGGTGGTGGGAGTGTCGGAAGGATTTACCATTCAACAGGAACTGGTAGGTGTAGGATACCGTGCCGAGGCCAAAGGGCAGCTTCTGGAGCTCAGCCTGGGTTATTCCCACGATGTCGTGTTCGAGTTGCCACCGGAGATCAAGGTGGAAGCCAAAACGGAAAAAAGGAGCAATCCGGTGATCACCCTGAAAAGCCACGACAAGCAGCTGCTGGGACATGTAGCCTCAAAGATACGCAGCCTCAGGCCACCCGAACCATACAAAGGCAAGGGCATAAGGTATGTGGGTGAACAGGTGAGAAGGAAGGCAGGTAAAGCCGCCAGTGTTTAATCTGATAAATTAGTAAAGTACCATGGCCTTAACGAAAATAGAAAGAAGAAGCCGCATCCGGAAAAGGATCAGGAAAACCATTTCCGGAAACAGCCGGAAGCCCAGGATGTCGGTGTTCAGAAGCAACAAACAGATTTATGTGCAGATCATTGATGATACGGCAGGAAAAACCCTGGTGGCTGCCTCCTCCCTTGACAGGGAAGTGGCCGGGCAGGGCAAGATGAAGAAAGCTGAACAGGCACGCCTGGTAGGCAAACGCATCGCTTCCCTTTGCAAGGACAAAGGCATTGAAACGGTAGTGTTTGACCGGGGCGGATATCTTTATCACGGACGTGTAAAACAACTGGCGGAAGGAGCCAGGGAAGGTGGTTTAAAATTCTAATTATATTATGGCGACAAGCATCAGAAAAGTCAAAACCAGCGATCTGGAATTAAAAGACCGGCTCGTCAGTATCCAGCGGGTTACCAAAGTAACCAAGGGCGGCCGTACCTTCAGCTTTTCTGCCATTGTGGTGGTAGGAAATGAAGATGGGATCGTGGGATATGGTCTGGGAAAAGCCAATGAGGTGACCACGGCTATTGCCAAAGGAGTGGAAGATGCCAAGAAGAATCTCATACAGGTCCCCATCATCAACGGAACCATTCCTCATGAACAGGAAGCCAAGTATGGGGGAGCCCGGGTATTTCTCAAACCTGCTTCCGAGGGTACGGGAGTAAAGGCAGGAGGTGCCATGCGTGCGGTGCTGGAGAGCGTGGGTGTGCACAATGTACTGGCCAAATCGAAAGGATCGTCCAACCCCCACAACCTTGTGAAGGCCACCTTTGCCGCCCTTATGGAGTTGCGGGATGCATACACCGTGGCACAGCACAGGCGGATTCCCATGCAAAAGGTGTTTAACGGATAAGAAGGAAAAATCAGACGATATGGCCAAGATCAGGATCAAACAGAGAAAAAGCAGTATCGGCAGTACACTGCGCCAGAAACGCACCCTGCAGGCTCTGGGGCTGAGAAAGATTGACAGCACGGTAGAAGTGGAAGCAACCCCCCAGATACTGGGTATGGTGAATAAGGTAAAGCACCTGGTTACAACGGAAGAAATAAAAGCATAAAGAAAGAATATGACGGATTTAAGTAACTTACAACCGGCAAAAGGTTCCACCAGAAGCGAAAGGCGACTTGGACGCGGACAGGGTTCAGGCAGGGGTGGTACCGCCACCCGTGGCCACAAGGGGAAGAAGTCCCGTTCGGGCTACTCCCGTCAGGCCGGATTTGAAGGAGGGCAGATGCCTTTGCAGCGTCGCCTGCCCAAATTCGGATTCCATAATATAAGGCGGGTGGAATACAAGGCTATCAACCTGAGTACCCTGGAAGCCCTGGCCGAGAAGAAAGGCGTTGACAGGATAGATATACAGACACTGGTAGAAGCCGGGTTGGCTTCCAGAAACCAGATGGTCAAGATTCTTGGGAACGGGAAACTGACCCGGAAACTCGAAGTTACCGCGCATGCCTTTTCAAAATCGGCCCGGGAGGCCATCGAAGCTTTGGACGGAACCGCAGTAAAATTGTAATTGGATGAAATCATTCATTGAGACCATAAAGAATATTTATAAGATTGAAGATCTGCGCAACCGGATCACATATACCCTGGGTATACTGTTAATATACCGTCTGGGATCCTATGTGGTGCTCCCGGGGGTGGATCCCAGTCAGTTGGAAGCTCTCCAGAGGCAAACTTCCGAGGGAATCCTCGGATTGCTGAACATGTTTTCAGGTGGAGCCTTCGCCAATGCTTCCATTTTTGCTCTGGGAATCATGCCCTATATCTCCGCATCCATCGTTGTGCAGTTGCTCACCATTGCCGTACCTTATTTTCAGCGCATGCAGCGTGAAGGGGAAAGCGGCAGGAGGAAAATGAACCAGATCACCCGGTATCTCACGGTACTGATTCTGGTGGTCCAGGCTCCAACCTACCTGGCCAACCTGCATGCCCAGCTGCCTGAATCGGCTTTTGTGCTCAAGGGGGTATTCTTTCAGGTCTCGTCGGTGATCATCCTTACGTCGGGTACCATGTTTGTGATGTGGCTGGGAGAAAGAATTACCGACAAGGGAATCGGGAACGGCATATCCCTGATCATTATGATCGGGATCATTGCCCGCATGCCTTTTGCTCTGTTTGCCGAATTCATTTCAAGGCTTGACGGGGCCGGAGGCCTGGTGGCCTTTCTCATGGAGATCGTGATCCTGTTCATGGTGTTTATGGGAACCATCCTGCTGGTGCAGGGAACCCGGCGTATACCCGTACAGTATGCCAAACGGATCGTAGGGAACAAGCAATACGGAGGAGTAAGGCAGTATATCCCCCTGAAGGTGAATGCTGCCGGGGTGATGCCCATCATCTTTGCCCAGGCATTGATGTTCATTCCCATGATGTTTATCAATTATGCCTCCGCCGATTCCATGAGAGGTTTTGCTGCAGCTTTTACCAACCCTTACGGATTCTGGTATAATCTGCTGATGGCCATTATGATCATTTTGTTTACTTATTTTTATACGGCCATTACCATTAATCCCACCCAGATGGCGGAAGATATGAAGAAAAACGGAGGCTTTATTCCCGGGGTGAAACCCGGCCGGAAAACCGTGGAATTTCTCGATACCATCATGTCGAGAATCACACTGCCCGGCTCCATATTTCTTGCCCTGGTAGCCATTATGCCCACTTTTGCCGCCCTGGTGGGAGTAAACGGGCAGTTTGCCCAGTTCTACGGGGGAACATCTCTCCTGATCCTGGTGGGGGTGATCCTCGATACCCTGCAGCAGGTGGAAAGTCATTTGCTGATGAGGCATTACGACGGTCTGATGAAAACAGGCAGAATAAAAGGGCGGACCGGCTCTGCCGCCGCCATATAATCTCAGTTGTTCTTTGATGTTGAATATACGTTCGGAAGAAGAAATCGGGCTGATCAGGGAAAGCAACCTTCTGGTGTCGAAAACCCTGGCAGAAGTAGCCAGGTGGATACGACCAGGAATCACTACCCTTGAACTTGACCGGATTGCCGAGCAGTTCATACGTGACCACGGGGCAGAACCGGGGTTCAAGGGATACAACGGATATCCCAGCACCCTTTGTACTTCGGTCAACAGTGAGGTAGTGCACGGTATTCCTTCTTCTTACGAACTGAAAGAGGGTGATATTGTTTCGGTTGATTGTGGTGTGTTCTGGAACGGATATTATGGCGATACTGCCTTTACCTTTGAAGTGGGGAAAGTCAGTGAAGAGGTGAAGAAGTTGCTGAGAATTACCCGGGAAGCCCTGATGAAAGGCATTGAGCAGGCGGTTGTGGGAAGGCGAGTGGGGGATATCAGTTTTGCAGTACAGCACCACGCCGAATCGGCCGGATATTCGGTGGTAAGAGAACTGGTGGGTCACGGGCTGGGAAGGAAGCTGCATGAGCCTCCCGAAGTACCCAATTACGGGAACCGGGGCCAGGGGGTGAAGCTGAGAAAAGGCCTGGTGATATGCATTGAACCTATGATCAATATGGGGGAAAAGCATATCCTGGGTGCAAAGGACGGATGGACCATAAGAACGGCAGATGATCTGCCTTCTGCCCATTTCGAACTGGCAGTGGCGGTGGATGAGAAAAAGGCAGATGTGTTGTCAACATTCAGGTTTATAGAAGAAGCTCTTGAACAAAAAAACATATAGGTATGCCAAAACAACCATCTATCGAACAGGACGGCACAATCATTGAAGCTCTTTCCAATGCCATGTTCCGGGTGGAACTGGAAAACGGCCATGTGATCACGGCGCATATCTCCGGAAAGATGCGGATGAATTATATCAAGATACTTCCGGGCGACCGTGTGAAAGTGGAGATGTCACCCTACGATTTGACCAAGGGACGAATAACGTTCAGATACAAATAGAAATATTAGATTGAGGAACCGATGAAAGTAAAAGCTTCAGTGAAAAAACGCAGCGCCGACTGCAAAATTGTCAGGCGCAAGGGACGTTTGTACGTCATCAACAAGAAAAATCCCAAGTTCAAGCAGCGTCAGGGATAAGAAGGAAAATTTTCAATATTAATGCAATATACTTATGGCTAGAATTGTCGGAGTAGATTTACCAAAAAACAAACGGGGGGAAATCGGCCTGACCTATATCTACGGAATTGGCAGGTCGTCCGCCCAGAAGATCCTGGCCCAGGCAGGTGTAGATAAGGATATAAAAGTAAAAGACTGGACCGATGACCAGATAACCCGGATCCGTTCCATTCTGAACGAACAGTATAAAGTGGAAGGGGAACTGAGGTCTTCTGTTCAGATGAACATCAAACGGCTGATGGATATTGGTTGTTACCGCGGAATAAGGCACCGTACCGGTATGCCGGTAAGGGGTCAGCGTACCCAGACCAATGCCCGTACCCGGAAAGGAAGAAAGAAAACCGTTGCCAACAAAAAGAAAGCGACCAAATAATTGAATTATGGCTAAGAAAACAGGAACAACGAGGAAAAAAGTGGTGAAGATTGAGCCCATTGGTCAGGCTCATATCCATGCTTCGTTCAACAATATTATCATTTCCCTCACCAACAATTCGGGGCAGGTCATCTCCTGGTCTTCGGCCGGTAAAATGGGTTTCCGGGGATCGAAGAAAAATACTCCTTACGCTGCACAGATGGCTGCGGCCGATTGTGCCAAGGTAGCATATGACCTGGGATTGCGTAAAGTGAAGGTGTTTGTGAAGGGACCCGGATCGGGAAGGGAAAGTGCTATCAGAACCATCCATTCTTCCGGCATTGAAGTTGCGGAAATTGTGGATGTTACCCCCATTCCCCATAACGGATGCAGGCCACCCAAGAGAAGAAGAGTGTAAACGAAAACAAACAGCAGATTCATGGCAAGATATAGAGGACCCAGAACAAAAATTGCCCGGAAATTCGGTGATCCGATCTTCGGGCCCGACCGATCATTTGAAAAGAAAAATTATCCTCCGGGATTCCATGGCCAGAACAAAAGAAGGAGAAAACTATCCGAATACGGTATTCAGCTCAAAGAAAAGCAAAAGGCAAAATATACTTACGGGATCCTGGAAAAACAGTTCCGTAATCTGTTTGAACATGCTTCCAGGGCCAAGGGTGTAACCGGTGAAGTGCTGCTCCAGATGCTCGAGTCAAGGCTTGATAACGTGGTGTACCGCCTGGGCATAGCCCCCACCCGCGCCGCAGCACGGCAGCTTGTCAGCCACCGGCATATTACGGTGAACGGGGAAGTGGTTAATGTACCGTCCTACCTCCTGAAACCCGGCGATATAATTGGTGTGAGGGAAAAATCAAAATCGCTTGCTGCCATTACCGAATCGCTGCGGGGAGCCAATCGTTCCCGGTACAGCTGGCTTGAGTGGGACCAGTCGCAAATGGCGGGAAAATTTATGAACATACCGGAACGTAGCGATATTCCTGAAAATATCAAGGAACAACTGATCGTTGAACTGTATTCTAAATAAAAATCCAATCCACGCTTTATGGCTATTCTTGCATTTCAGAAACCCGACAAGGTAATTATGGTGGAAGCAACCGGCTCCTTCGGGAAGTTCGAGTTCAGACCACTGGAACCAGGTTATGGTATTACCGTCGGGAATGCTCTCAGACGTATTCTGTTGTCTTCCCTCGAAGGGTATGCCTTTACCACCCTCAAAATTGAAGGAGTGGAACATGAGTTTTCCACCATCAAGGGAGTAATGGAGGATGTTACCGAAATAGTACTCAACCTGAAACAGGTCAGGTTCAAGAAACTGATTGATGAAATTGATGATGAAAAACTGGTGGTGAATATTTCCGGTCAGTCGGTTTTTAAAGCCGGTGACCTGAACAAGTTCCTCAGCGGGTTCGAGGTGCTGAACCCCGATCAGCTGATCTGCCACCTGGAACCCGATGTAAAACTGCAGATGGAACTTACCATCCAGAAAGGCCGCGGGTATGTTCCCGCCGAGGAGAACAAGCCTGTTGAGGCTGAGTTCGGACTGATCCCCCTGGATTCCATTTTTACTCCCATCAAGAACGTGAAATATACGGTGGAGAATTACCGGGTGGAACAGAAAACCGACTATGAAAAACTGCTGATCGAAATCACTACCGACGGATCGGTCCATCCCAAGGATGCTCTGAAGGAAGCGGCCAAGATACTGATCTATCATTTCATGTTGTTCTCTGACGAGAAAATCACCCTTGATTCGGATGAGAAATTCGCCAACGAGGAGTTCGATGAAGAAATCCTGCATATGCGGCAGTTGCTGAAGACCAAACTGGTTGATCTGGATCTTTCCGTAAGGGCGCTGAACTGCCTTAAGGCGGCAGAAGTGGAAACCCTGGGCGATCTGGTGAAGTTCAACCGGAACGATCTGCTGAAATTCAGGAATTTCGGAAAAAAATCGCTCACAGAACTGGATGAACTTCTGGAAAGCATGAATCTTAATTTCGGGATGGATACCAGCAAGTATAAATTAGACAAGGATTAGGAAAATGAGACACAGGAAAGGTTTTAATCATCTGAGCAGAACCAGTTCGCACCGCAGGGCTATGCTGGCCAATATGGCCAGTTCGCTGATCATTCATAAACGCATTACCACTACGACAGCAAAGGCCAAAGCCCTGCGAACTTATGTGGAACCTTTGATCACCCGTTCAAAAGACGATACCACCCACTCGCGCAGGGTGGTGTTCAGTTATCTCCAGGATAAAAATGCTGTTACGGAATTATTCCGCGAAGTGGCTGCAAAAGTGGGTGACCGGCCCGGGGGGTACACCAGGATTCTGAAAATAGGGAACAGGCAGGGAGACAATGCCGACATGTGTGTGATTGAACTGGTGGATTACAACGAAGCCATGCTGGGTACTGAAGAGCCGAAACAGAAGACTTCCCGCCGCAGAAGGGGTGGAAAGAAAAAACAGGAAAGCCGGGCTGTTCAGGAAGGGGAAAAAGTGGAGGCGAAAGCTACGGCTGAGAAGGAAGAAAAATCCGCAACTGATGTAAGGGAAGAGGAAACAACCGAAGCATCAGCCGGCCCAACCGGGCAGGAACCTGCTGCCGAAACGGAAACAGTGACCGGAGAACAAAAACCGGACGCAAAGCCGGTGGAAGGGAAAGAGGAAGGGAAAGAAGAAAAGGAAGAAAAGCAAGAAAAGCAAACACCTGAGGCGCAGGCTAAAGAAACTGAAACTGAGAAAGAAGGAAACAAATCCTCCGGAGACCGGAAGGAAGATGAGGAGAATAAGGAATCCTGAGGGGTGGATGACAAAAACCAAAAAGGGACGGAACATATTGTTCTGTCCCTTTTTTTGTTGTATTTTTAACGGCTTATTCAAAATTAACAAAATATAAATCAAAACATTATGGGTAGCATAATCAGTATTCAGGCCAGACAGATTCTCGATTCAAGAGGGAATCCCACTGTTGAAGTAGATGTTTTTACAGATACTGGTTCCATGGGAAGGGCAGCAGTTCCTTCCGGAGCCTCTACCGGTGTTCATGAAGCCGTGGAACTGCGTGACGGGGATAAATCCAGGTTCATGGGAAAAGGAGTGCTCCAGGCAGTGAAAAATGTAAACGAAATTCTGAACAATGAACTGCAGGGATATGATGTGTTCGAGCAGGCGCTTATTGACAGGAAAATGATCGAACTGGACGGGACTGAAAACAAAGGAAAACTGGGCGCCAATGCCATGCTGGGTGTGTCACTTGCAATTGCCAGGGCGGCAGCCTATGAAACCGACCAGCCCCTGTACCGGTATATCGGAGGCGTACAGGCCAATACTCTGCCTGTTCCCATGATGAATATTCTGAACGGGGGACAGCATGCAGATAATAAGATTGATATCCAGGAATTTATGGTGTTTCCGGCCGGGGCATCTTCCTTCAGTGAAGCCCTCCGAATGGGTACAGAAGTGTTTCATAACCTGAAAGCCGTGCTGAAAGCCAGGGGACATTCCACCAATGTAGGCGATGAAGGAGGTTTTGCCCCAAACCTGAATTCCAATGAAGAAGCCATTGAGGTGGTACTTGAGGCCATCAAAAAGGCAGGATATAAAGCGGGTGAAGATATTTTTATTGCTCTGGATCCAGCGGCCTCTGAATTTTATGATGCCGAAAGAAAAGTGTACCATTTCGATTCCACCGGCGAGGACCGTACCTCTGAACAGATGGTGGAATACTGGCAGACCTGGGTGAAAAAATATCCCATTATTTCCATTGAAGACGGGCTGGCTGAGGACGACTGGGAAGGATTTGCCATGCTGACCAAGGCCATTGGCGATAAGATTCAGATTGTGGGCGATGACCTGTTTGTGACCAACGTGAAGCGCCTCAGTGACGGAATAAAGAAAAAGAATGCCAATTCCATTCTTATCAAAGTGAACCAGATTGGTACTCTGACCGAGACCATTGAAGCAGTGGAGCTTGCCCATAAAAACGGATTCACAGCTGTGATCAGCCACCGCTCCGGTGAAACGGAAGATACTTTTATTGCCGATCTGGCCGTGGCCCTGAATACCGGTCAGATCAAAACCGGGTCAGCTTCCAGGTCCGACCGGATATCAAAATACAACCAGCTTCTCCGTATCGAGGAAGAGCTGGGGGCAACGGCAAGGTTCCCGGGAAAACAATTCAAATTTTACAGAAAATAAACAATTCTCAGTACCGGGTTGTTAGTAAGGATGGCAGGCAGCCATCCTTTTTTTTGGTGTATACTGTCCGTTACCATAGGAAATATGATCAATCATTAGTAACTTTATGTAATACTGTAGTTTAATCTTCCCTGCCTTATGGAATCATTAAAGGATAAATTTGCACGGATAGCTCTGCCGCAGGCTGACAAAGTGAAAGAACTTGCCCGGGAACATGGTGACAAAATCATCGGTGAAGTGACCATTGGAAATGTCCTTTCAGGAATGAAGGGAGTGGTCAGCTTACTTACCCTTACCTCCAAGCTTGACCCCGAAGAGGGTATACGTTTCAGGGGATACTCCATTCCCGAACTCCACAAAAACCTTCCCAAACTGCACCCTGAAGGGGAACCTCTGCCCGAAGGACTGTTCTATTTAATGCTGATGGGTGAATTACCCGATAAAGCACAGGTGGATATGGTAAGCCGGGAACTGAATATGCGGTCACAGGTGCCCAAGCATGTTTTCGATGTGATCGATGCCATGCCCCTGACAGCCAAACCTATGACCATATTCAGCGCAGCTATCATAGCCATGGCCACAGAATCACGTTTTCAGAAGGCATATCGTGAGGGGATCAGCAAAAAAGACATCTGGGAACCTGCCTTTGAAGATGTGATGAATCTGGTGGCCCGGTTACCTCGCATTGCTTCTTATATCTACCGAAGGCTGTACCATCAGAATATGCAGATAGAGGCCGACCATTACCTCGACTGGGCCGGTAATTTTGCACACATGATGGGGTACGACAATGAAGAAGTGAAACGGTTGTTTCGTATGTATCTGTACATACATGCCGACCACGAAGGAGGGAATGTGTCGGCCCATACAACCCATCTGGTGGGATCGGCACTCAGCAATCCCTATTATGCTTTCGGGGCCGCAATGGCCGGACTGGCAGGCCCCCTGCACGGACTGGCTAACCAGGAAGTAATCAGGTGGTTGCAGAAAATGATAGAAGAAATAGGCTATGTGTGCGATTCCAAGGAAAGGATACGTGAATATGTGGTGAAGACCATTGAATCCGGAAGAGTGGTGCCGGGCTACGGACATGCGGTGTTGAGAAAGACCGATCCGCGGTTTCTGGTGCAGCGTGAATTTGCCCTGAAATACCTGCCTAACAATCCCCTGATCCAGGCGGTGGGATGTTTGTATGAAGTAGTGCCCGAGGTATTGAAAACCTATCAGAAAATCAAAAATCCCTGGCCCAATGTAGATGCTCATTCCGGGGCCCTGTTGCTGGCATACGGTATAAAGGAATACGATTTCTATACAGTGCTGTTCGGTGTTTCAAGGGCTCTGGGGGTGCTTTCTCAGCTGGTGTGGGACCGGGTTTTTGGCCTTCCCATTGAAAGACCCTCATCTCAAACTCTTGAATGGTTTCTGGAACAGGCTGAAAAAAATTGATCAGAACCTCTTTTATTCTCCCGCTCGGTGATATAAATCATGGTGAAGGGACTTCCCCATGGGTTGGGAATAATCCCAAATAATGCTAATTTCGTCACATAACCATGGGAAGAAGCGGCATTTACCTGAAGTATGTCCGGCTGGGATTTTTTTTGATCAGCCAGGTGGTCCGGGGACAGGTACCAGGAACGGAGAATTTACATCTGTTTTCCGTAAACGAGGGTTTATCGCAGTCACGTGTTAATGCCGTGGAGGTCGACCACCATGGATTTCTGTGGGTGGGCACGGAAGATGGCCTGAATCGCTACGACGGTTATGATTTCAGAATCTACCGGCATTCTGTGGCCGACAGCCAGTCGGTTTCAAGCAACTATATCTATTCCCTTTCTTCTTCTGAAGAAGGGACCCTTTATCTGGGTACCCGGAACGGCCTGAACATTTACCATGAAAAAACCGGTAAATTTTCCGTTCTGTTGCCCGGTGAACAGGAGAACAAAGGCCTGGCAGGAGAAAAGGTATATGCCGTCAGGGTTTCTCCCCGCGGATACGTATGGGTGCGTACCTCCGAGCATATACAGCGTTACCAGCCCGGAACCGGTGATTTCGAAACCTACCGCCTTCCAGCTGAAGCATATGTATACACAAAGGGAAAAGTTCCGGAGGCAATGGCAGAATGTTCCGATGGTCGCTTTTTTATCGGTGCCGGGAATGGAGTATATCTTCTAAAGCCTGAAAGCAATACATGGGAAATGATCCCGGAATGCCCGGTCCGTCAGGTAACTTCCCTGTATCCGGAAGGAGACAGCATTCTTTGGATCGGCACATACGGCGGATTGTATCGCTACATATTTGAAAACCGGCGACTGGAGAGTATCGGAATAAAAGAGAAAATCACAGACGTGCTGACACTGTGTATGGATACGGCACGTCGAATGTGGGTGGGAACACGGCACGGTTTGTTCCGGGTGGATGCTTCACGGAGCCGGACGATTCCTTTTTATCAGATATCTTACGGGGGAAATCAGCTCGATATCATGAATGTGTATGATATTGTATACGACCAATCGATGATTCTGTGGTTTGCAGTGCGGGGGGGGATTGCAAAATATGATATGAAACCCGGAAAATTTAAAAAGTACAACCGCTCTCCACAGAGTTATCCCGGTATGTGCGGCTTGAATATTTCTTCCATCCTGGAAGATACGGAAGGGCGCATATGGGTGGCTTCCTACGGAAATGGAGTGGATGTGATTGACAGAAAGCAGAACAGGATTGTGAGGCATTACGGAACCGGATCAGGACGGAGAATACAGAGTAACGACGTACGGGTGCTCTGGATGGACAGCAGCGGGAATATATGGCTGGGATCTGACCTGGGACTGGAAGTATCTTACCGGGAAAGCCGGAATTTTATCCCGTTTAACGTTCCTGTGCAGGATCATGGGATTGAAACCATGTCTGGTAAGATGATCCACAGCATGATGGAAGACAGTAACGGGATGATATGGATGGGGGCCGACAGGGGAGTTTTCAGGTATTCTCCGAAAAGCGGAAAACTGGTGAAGATTTTTCCTCCTGCCGGTGAAGGCACAGAGGAATGGGAAGAACATGTGTTCAGCCTGGCTGAGGATCACGGAGGGAACATATGGTTCGGCACAGGACAGGGGTTGTACCGTCTTGATTTTCAGTCGGCAAGGCTGGATCATATAGCCATATCGGGTACCGAAGGCATGGACCTTTCGCATCAGGTGCAGGTGCTGAGCCTTAATGTTTCAGGAGACAGTGTGCTCTGGGCAGGCACCCACCTGGGATTGTACCGCCTGGATATGCAGGCCATGCCTTTTGTGATGGTAAAGGATTTGAATCTTACATCAAACGATCTGATATACAATGTCTTACAGGATAAAAAGGGTTGCCTGTGGCTGAGTACCAACCGGGGACTGATCATGTATGAGCCTTCTGAAGGGCAATGGAAACATTTTGATTCCACCGACGGGTTGCAGAGCAATGAATTCAATCTTGGAGCAGGGTACCGCTCTGCCTCGGGTGAAATATTCTTCGGCGGGGTACTCGGATTTAATTCTTTTTACCCTGATTCCATCCATGTCAACACCCATATTCCCGACGTAGTGATCACGCGGGTGGATCTTTTTACCTCGGGGAGGTGGGTGGAAACCATTCTGGATGTTCCGGAATTACTGACACTGAGTCCGCGGCATACATCATTCACCCTTTATTTTACTTCCCTTGATCTGACAAACCCATCGAAAAACCTGTTTGAATACAAACTGGAAGGATACGACGAAGAATGGATAAGATTACAGGGCAGACCGGAGGTTACTTATGCCAACCTCCCGTATGGAACATATGTTTTCAGGGTAAGAGGGTCAAACAGTGATCACCTGTGGAACAAGGAAGGGGAGTCGCTGCAGGTAGTGGTCAGGACATCGGTGTTTCGTACGCGTACTGCCATTACCCTTTATATCCTGACGGGTATGTTCTGGCTGTATATGTTTTTCAGATTACGTACGCGCGAATTGCGAAGAGCCAATCAGTACCTGAAAGAAAAAGAACTGGCGGGTATTGAGCTGAGCAGGCAAAAAGAAGAACTCAGCATCAAGAACAAAAATATTACCGACAGCATCAGTTATGCCCAGAAAATTCAGGAGGCCATGCTTCCTTCAGCTATGCTGTTCAAACAGATTCTTTCCGATTCTTTTATTCTGTTCAAACCAAAAGACATTGTTTCGGGTGATTTTTACTGGGTGAACAGAAAGGGTGATCATATATTCATTGCAGCGGTGGATTGTACCGGTCACGGAGTACCCGGGGCCCTGATGTCGATGATCGGATTTGAACTGATCAGAAATATTATCAATGTGCAAAATATTATCGAACCTGCCCAGATACTCCACAAGCTGAACAAGGGTATTTCAGAGGCATTCAATAAGGAAGTGGAAAGAATCACCCTGAAAGATGGCATGGACCTCTCTTTTTGCGCCATTGATACCAGAAACCATTTGCTTCAGTTTGCCGGGGCTTTTAATCCGGTGTATCTGATACGGGACGATACCATTACCGAACTGAAAGGAGACCGTTTGTCTGTCGGACTGGCCGAAGATCCCGAGAAGGACAAATTCAGAAATCATATTATCCCCATCGAACCCAATGATGTGATCTATATGTTTACTGACGGCTACGTTGACCAGTTCGGAGGACCACGCGAGAAAAAATTTATGTATCGGCGTTTCAGGCATCTATTGCTTACCATACACAAGCTGCCTATGGAGGAACAGCACATGATCCTGAACGAAACTATTGAACACTGGAAAGGAGATAATGAACAGGTAGATGATATCCTGGTGATCGGTTTCAGGCCGGGTTTAAATCAAACCTCCTGATCACGCTAATTGCCCGAAAGCAGGTTTTCGATCTTTTCAATCAGCTCTTCCATCTGGAAGGGTTTGCTGATGTATTCATCCATGCCCGAAGTAAGGCAGGTTTCCTTGTCGCCCAGCAGAGCATTAGCCGTTATGGCAATGATGGGAACATGCGAATGGGTACTTGATTCCAGTTCTCTGATTTTCTGTGTGGCGATCAGGCCGTCCATCACAGGCATCTGGATGTCCATGAGAATGATATCGTATTTCGAGGTCCCGAACTTATCAAGGGCTTCTTTTCCGTTATTGGCAACATCGATGTTACGTACAACTTTTTGCAGGCTGAGCTGAACAATTTTTTGATTGATCAGGTTGTCTTCCACCAGCAGCACATTGGCGTCTTTGAGTTCGGTTTTGGTCTGGCCGGGGTGCTTCACCAGGTAAAGGTGTGATACTTTTTCGCGCTCTGCTCCGGACACTTTTTCCTGAACAACCTTCTGAAAAGGCAGGCTGAACCGTATATGGGTTTGATCCTTCCCGGTCTCTACGTCAATTTTTCCGTTTCCTGACTCAACCAGTCTTCTGGCCACTCCCAGGTCAATCATTCTGGAGTTAGTATCCTCCACAGGCAGTGAATACAGAGAAAGGTTCAGTCTTTTTCCCGCTGTTACTTCAAAATTTACAGTGAGCCGGCTCTGGTCACTGTTTCCCGGAATGGCCTGTATTGAAGACTGTAGTTCTCCGTCGCCCCACCCCTGGATCATATTCTCGATAAGGTTCAGAATGATCTGCCGCAGGCGAATGGCATTTCCCTTCAGCCGGGAGGGTAGTTCCGGAGAAACCTTAATATGGATCCTGACCTTATGAGGATCGCGGCCGGTAAAAAATTCCACGGTGTTTTCCAGGCTTTTCTGCAGGTCAAACACCGCATCCTGCTTACCAGGTTCCGTAATCTCAATGCTCGAAACCTTGGCAATGTTGTTGACAATATCAACCAGGTTGTTGGTGCTGGCAATCAGGGTGTCAAGCAGCTCTTTCTGTTTCTCTCCCAGATTCGATTCAGAAAGAATATTTCCCAGCACCACAATATTATTCAGGGGGGTCCTGATCTGATGAGAAAGTTTGGAGATGAATTCATCCCTGTTCCGCTTTGATTTTTTTACTTCCTCCATGGATTCTTCCAGCTTGCTGACAGACAGTAAATTAAGATATTCGTATGCATAAGTGATGATCAGCAGGCAGAGGTATATTATCACAAAGCGGAATTCTATACTGGACGGATAGGTGGATGAAAGGACAAAGTCTGACGGCAGCAACATGGCAACGATCAGCAATCCAAGATATGCGAAAGTAAGAACGGTTCCTGTTCCTGTGCCCAGAAGCAGGAGGAGCATGGCGGGGACAAGCAGCGACCAGAGATATCCCAGATGATGAATTCCTCCCTGAACAAACAGGAAAATACCCAGCGCCATTAAGATAGCGCTGAAAACCACTCTCCCATACCGGTAAGAAGGGTGTGTGCGGGTCAGCAGCAGGTTGCCACCCATCAGTATAAAACCTGCCAGATCCACTGCTGCGTTCAGGTAGTAACCCTTTATGTAAGAATAGATGGAATAGACTCCCAGCAGAATGAGAATGCAGATGCTGAGAAGGATCAGGATCAACTGACCGGCGGAACGCCTGGAATGACCCACCTGCGCCTCAGCCATTTTCCTGTACAGATAATCGTTTATCCTTGGTCGAAGATTTTTCATCCTTTTGCAGGTTCTTCCCGATAACCGAAAAATATAAAGATATTCAAAAAAATTGAAAGAGAAAGCTCATTATTTAATCGGTCTGTATTGGGAATGTTCCGGAGATTTCGCCGTATGAACCTGTGGTCAAGAAAATATTGAGAATCTTTGTGAAAATTGTTATATTTTCGTGATTAAAGAGGAGGGAATTAGCTATGAGGAAGTTTATGGTTCACTGCATTGCGGCAATGCTGGTGAGCGTCGCAATATGTGAGGCACAGGAGAGTGACAGTGTCTATAAGATGGTTAAATACACTCCCGATTATCAGTTCCGGGAAGGTATTTTTCTGAATTTTGAACAGGTAAGGAACAACAATCCCCTTCCCAAATCGAGGATTCTGACATCAGTGGATTATTCCGACAGGGATTTTTTCCAGAAGTTACTCGCGGAGGAGACCATTCAGTATTTTGATGATTTCGGCATGCGGAAAGAAGTGGAAACAGAGGATATATGGGGTTACTCAAAAAACGGAGTGTTATATATCGGTATCGGTGGAGGGTTTCATCGCATTACGGTGATCGGTTCAATCTGCCATTTTCTGGCATCCATCATTTCATATGACGGACAGTACTATGATCCGTATTACAATCGCTACGCCTTTTATGATTATTATTACTATAACCGCAGGCCGAACACTTATACGAAAACGGAAGTAAGGCAGTTCCTGCTGGATTTTGAAACCGGTGAGGTGGTTGATTACGACGTGACCAATCTGGAAGTGTTATTGATGAAGGATCCGGAGCTGCATGATGAATATGCCACTCTCCGGCGCAGGAAAAAAAAACAACAGAAATTTCTTTTCATCCGGCGTTTTAATGAAAGAAATCCCATTTATCTGCCGGCGGTAGATTAACCAACAGAAGACCTGGTACTTTTTTATGAATCCTTTAACCAATTTGTTATGAATAAATTGTATTATCTGTTTTTCCCGTTCTTGCTGCTCTGTTTTGGTATCTCTTTTTCACAGGCACCATTTCCCACGCCCGAAGAAGCCGGCAGGATCCCGCAAATCACAACCATGGTGGTGCTGGAAAACGATATGTTTTCCTCATACAATATTTACGTGAAAGATGCGATGGAGAAGCACTGGAAGCTGACCCCCTTTGAATTTATTTCAACTGCGGAATTCGAAAATCTGCGGAAAGATCCCGATTACGGATTTCTGGTCCTTACCGGAACCAGTTTTGAACAGGATAAAGGGCATGTATATTACAACTTCCTGAATTTCCTTCTGGGGAAAGATGTCAGGGAAATCGAAGAAATGCCCGAACTCTGTTCTTTTCCCCTTTCATATTCAGAAGCCGATGAGGAAGAGTATGTGTACAAGCTGGAGTTGGTCATCCGGTTTATGCAACAGCATGCTGAAATGATCTTGAAAGACCCTTCCGTTACCGCTTTGCAGTTTCTTACCTATTATAATAAAAACACTTCCGAACTGGTGGACAAAACCCTGCTTCTGGAAGCGGATGATCTGGCTGAAGATGTCAACACAGAAGAGGAAATACGGGAACTGATTGATCACACTTTCCGGATAGTCGCCAGGGATGAAATTGAAGCAGCCATTGCAGAAAAACGACCTCATACCGTGATTCTTCACAAGGTTGGGCCAGAAAATACGAGCAATACAGGACGTACCTATAAAGTGCTGATCGGTTGCGATGATGCGAGGGTATACTATTTCAATTACCACACCATTAACAGAAGAAATTCCGACGGATTTCTGAAGAGCGACTTCCGGCGGATCGGTCGATACTGATGTACAAATGAATTAAAATCCGGTTGCTATGGAAGTAATTGATCCCCGAACTAACGAGGAAAGAAACTGGGCCATGTTCTGCCACCTGGCAGCGCTGGCGGGTTATATTATTCCTTTCGGGAATATTATTGGCCCTCTGATCGTTTGGGTGCTGAAGAGGGAAGAATCATCTTTTGTTGATTTTCATGGAAAAGCCGCCGTGAATTTTCAGATATCCATGACTCTCTATCTTATTCTTGCGGCTATGTTGATTATCCTGTTGATCGGTATATTCATACTGATTGCCCTGGGAGTATTGAATCTGATTTTGGTGATCATTGCCTCGGTCAGGGCCAATAGCGGAGAGTATTTTGAATATCCCCTCAGCATCCGGTTTATACAGTAGGATTTCAGCCTGGCGGAATTTCTCTTATCTTTGTGCCCAAATCAGAAGGTATGAGCAAGGAAAAGGCATCTGTTCCGAAAGGAACGCGTGATTTCACTCCTGATCAGATGATCAGGCGGAATTATATTTTCCATACCATTACTGAAATTTTTAAGCGGTACGGTTTTCTTCCCATTGAAACCCCGGCTATGGAAAACCTGCATACCCTGCTGGGTAAATACGGAGAGGAAGGCGACCGGCTGCTTTACAAAATACTGAATTCAGGCGATTTTCTGAAGGCACTGGATGAGGCTGATTGGGAGGATCCGGACCCGGCTTCCATTTCCATGAAAATATGCGACCGGGGATTAAGATATGACCTGACCGTGCCTTTTGCCCGCTTCGTGGTGCAGCACAGGAGTGAAATCCCTTTTCCGTTCAGAAGGTATCAGATACAGCCCGTATGGAGGGCCGACAAACCCCAGCGTGGCCGTTACCGTGAGTTCTACCAGTGTGATGTGGATGTGGTGGGAAGCGATTCCCTGCTGAATGAGGTGGAAATGATCCAGATTATTGATGAGGTTTTTACCTGTCTGGGAATTTCCGTTACGGTAAAACTGAACAACCGGAAGATCCTGGCCGGTTTGGCCGAAGTGATAGGACAATCGGAAAGACTGACCGATATTACGGTGGGGCTTGACAAGTTGCAGAAAATAGGCGTAGAAAAAGTGAAACAGGAATTGCTGTCAAAAGGAATTCCTGCTGCTTCAGTGGAAAAGTTGAAACCGGTGTGGGATTTGAAAGGATCCTCTGCCATGAAGCTGAAGACAATGAAGGAATTTCTTGCAGCTTCGGAAACGGGTGTGCAGGGGATAAAGGAAACAGAGCAAGTATTGGATTTTCTGAAGCCCCTGGATATTGTTTCCCGGCTGGAAGTGGATATAACCCTGGCACGCGGCCTGGATTATTATACCGGTGCCATTATTGAGGTGGTGGCCGACAACATGGAAATGGGCAGTTTGTGCGGGGGTGGCCGCTACGACAACCTTACAGGAGTGTTTGGAATGGAAGGCATGTCGGGTGTGGGGATTTCTTTCGGCGCCGATCGCATTTACGATGTGATGGAACATTTCAGCCTGTTTCCCGATGAGGCGGTTCATTCTACCCGTTTGTTGTTCATCAATTTTGGTGCAAGAGAAGCAGCCTATTGTCTGAACCTGCTGAAAACAATCCGACGGACAGGCATTCAGGCAGAATTGTATCCCGATGCTGCGAAAATTAAGAAACAGATGACATATGCCCATAACAGGGGAATCCCGTTTGTTGCCCTGGTGGGAGAGGAAGAGATGAAAGTGGGGTCGGTGACCCTGAAAAATATGGCTACAGGTGATCAGAGCAAACTATCGCTTACTGCATTGATTTCCGAACTCAGAAGATGATATACGACATATGGTTATCCGGGCAAACCTGTTAGCTTTGTTTTTTTGTTTGCCTAATCTGTCTTGTATCATGAAAAAACCTTCGGTCCATGTCATATCCCCCGGTGAAATCGGGTTCGATACCATACAGACCATTCTGAATCCTGCCACAAAACTGGAATTATCCGATGAATGCCGGAAAAGAATCAACCGGTGCAGGAAATACCTGGATCAACGGATTGAACGCTCATCGGAGCCTCTTTATGGGATTACAACCGGTTTCGGGTCTTTATGTGACCGGAGTATTTCCAGGGCAGAACTGGGAACCCTGCAGGAAAACCTGGTGAAATCTCATGCCTGTGGCGCCGGGCCGGAAGTGCCTTCTGAACTGGTGCGCCTCATGCTGTTTCTTAAAATACAGTCGTTGGCTTACGGAAATTCAGGAGTGCAGATAGCCACTGTTCAGCGCCTGATCGATTTTTTCAACCATGATATCATTCCCGTGGTTTACCAGTACGGATCACTGGGGGCATCCGGCGATCTCGCGCCACTGGCTCATTTGAGCCTTCCACTGATCGGTCTGGGGGAGGTATATGCGGAAGGCCGGAAGGTGAGCAGCCGGGAAGTATTGAAAAAAATGGGATGGCAGCCTGTAGAACTTCAGTCAAAGGAAGGCCTTGCCCTGCTGAACGGAACCCAGTTTATGAGCGCTTACGGGGTTTACCTTACCCTGAACGTATCGAGGCTGAGCTTGCTGGCCGATGTGATCGGGGCGCTGTCCCTCGATGTATACGATGGGCGTATCGAACCTTTTCATCACCTGGTACAGAAAATCAGGCCTCACAGCGGTCAGATCGAGACTGCCCGCCGGATCAGATGGCTGCTTGAGGGTAGTGAACTGATCGCCCGGGAAGGGAAAGCCGTGCAGGATCCCTATTCATTCCGTTGCATCCCCCAGGTGCACGGAGCCTCGAAAGATTCCATACTTTATGTGGCCGGCGTATTCAGGAATGAGATCAATTCAGTGACTGATAACCCTACCATTTTCCCCGAAGAGGATATGATCATTTCAGCGGGCAACTTTCACGGGCAACCCCTGGCTCTGGCCCTGGATAACCTGTGTATCGCCATGGCCGAGCTGGGAAATATCTCTGAAAGGAGAATTTATCAATTGCTTTCAGGGAAAAGGGGGTTGCCTCCTTTTCTGGTTGCCAATCCGGGGTTGAATTCCGGGTTCATGATTCCTCAATACACAGCGGCCGCCATGGTAAGCTATAACAAACAGCTGTCAACTCCTGCCTCAGTCGATTCCATCGAAACTTCCCAGGGGCAGGAAGATCACGTTAGTATGGGAGCCACCGCCGCCCTGAAAGCCTATCAGATTATGGAAAACCTGGAAAGGATCCTTGCTATTGAATTGTACAATGCAGCCCAGGCGCTTGATTTCAGAAGGCCCCTGAAAACATCTCCCTGGCTAGAGAATTTTGTGGCTGAATACCGCAGGCAGGTACACTTCGTTGAGAATGACAAAACAATGTATCAGGATATCTTCCGGTCGGTGGAGTTTCTGCGTAACGTGAAGATGTCCCTTCCCGATGAATAGTCTGAAGAAATTTTATTTTATCTTCTCGGACCTTGCCTGATATTGGCCGCCCTTTCACGTAATTGCCGTAACAGGAATGTTTTGTACTGTATTTCAGTATGATACAGGCGTAATACCTTGCGAATGGGAAGCACCTGTTTGAATTTTTCATGGTATTCACGGGCCAGTTCGGTTTCTTCCACCTGCAGTTCGATGAACTGATCGGTCATCTGAAGAATTTCTGCATCGTTCAGTTTCGACTGTTCGCGGTTATACCTCACCTGCAACTGACGACGCTGTTCCTGAATATCAGTGCGCTTTTTCTGATATTCGTTGTATACAGGCCAGAATTTCTCTGATTCTTCGGGTGTCAGTTGCAACCGGTTGGTAAAAAACGCAATTTTCTGGGCATTTAACCGGTCCATACGGTCCATGTCCGGAAATTCATCCGGCTGCTGTGCTCCGGCCTGCAGAATTCCTGCGAGTGTGAGCATTATCAGTGCTGCAATATGATGTTTTTTCATGGCGGTAGATATTATTGCAGTTCTTCCATTATGGTTGTTTCATCAATGTCTTCGGTGACCAGGTAATAAATGATTTCATCATCCGTGTAAGCCGGCTCGGGCATTCCCGGGTCCAGATTTCCCAGGGCATCAATAATTTGTGATTCATCGAAATCGTCCATATAGAATTCAATGTATTCGGCCAGACCGTTCTTTGCTGTTTCGCTTTCCGGCTTCAAAATGAGCTTGACGGTAAAAAATCCCAGCAGCACCAGCCCCGCAAAACCGGCGGCAAGGGCGAGCTGTGGGCGGAGAAGACCTGAAAAGCCGCGTTTCCCGTAAGGAGTTACCTGCCGGAAGGCCACTGCTTTGTCAATCTTGTCCTGAAGCTCGTCAAAATATCCTTCCGGTACCCGAAAGGGGTTTGCTTTCGGAATATCTGTGAGCTTTCTGCGGGTGTTATTTTTGTTATCCATTTGTTGCTTTGACTGATTTGCCGGGAAAAGGTTTAAAATTTCTCCATGTACTGTTCGATCTTTTTCACTGCATGATGGTAAGATGCCTTTAATGCTCCCACCGAGGTATTCAGAATTTGTGATATATCTTCGTATTTCATTTCCTGCATATATTTCATTTGAAACACCAGGCGTTGCTTTGCGGGAAGCGAAAGTATGGCCTGTTGAAGCAGTTTTTGTATTTCGTCTCCGTCAAAAAGTGGATCGTTTTCAATCTGTCCGACCAGAAGCTGTTCATGTTGATCGATGGAAAACAGGTGCCTTTTGTTTTTCCTTTTCAGAAACCCCAGGGCTTCGTTAGTGGCAATCCGGTACAACCATGTGTATAAGCTCGACTCACCCCTGAATCCGGGTAGATTTTCCCATGCTTTTATAAACGTGTTTTGTGTCACATCGTCTGCATCCTCGTGGTCAATCACTATTTGCCTGATATGCCAGTAGATTTTCTGATGATACTTCTTTACCAGAATCCGGAAGGCATAATGGGGATCTCCCCGTTTCTCCTGCAGAAGATCCAGCAGTTCGCTGTCACTGATTTCCATTATTCTCCGGTCCTGAGGATTTTGATGATACGATTATTGGATAACCTCCGGCCAAAAAGGTTTAATCGGGCGGGCTCAGTAAAGCCTGATAGTTTCCGAACCTCCCGGTTTGATGGTAAAAATCTTGTCGAAGGTATACACACTCTTCCGCGCATTGAGCGGACGATAGAGGAACCGGTAAGTTCCGGGTTGCAGTACCAGCGATTCGGTCCTTGTGGTCAGCTCGGTATTATAAATCCATTCCATTTCCTGGTTGCGAATCACAAACAGGTTTCCGATACCTGTACCGTTAATGATCAGGGTGGCAAGGCCGGGTTTGGGAATGGTGATGGTAGTGGTTTCCTGCGGCCTGATCTCTACGTTCTTCAGTTCAATTTTTGGCAGCACTGGTATTTCGAGGTCGTATTTCCCCACCAGATATTTTTCTTCCCGGTTAATCTTTTGCCAGTTCAGGGAACCGCTTTTACCGGCTTGTCTGACAAGAAATTGCAGGTCACGGTATTGGCCGGGACTTTCACTGATAACCTGAAGTTTCCCCTGGGGCACGTCGGCTGCAATCAGGTTATGTTTTCCGCGGTTAAGGACAATGTTTTCTACCGTTACATTTGGCAGGGTATGAACTACCAGCCTGTAGGTGACCAGTGGATCCAGATACAGGGTGTCAGGGTTACCCCTGTGGTTGATGGTATGAATGAAATTATACATCACCTTGCCCGAAAGCTGGTCATAAAAGGTCATTCCAACATCCGTTTCCGATGGAATGCCTTTGATATCCAGAAGATTGACCTGGGCTGATGTCTGGTCAAGGACATGCGAGATCACTACACCCAGCACTTCCTGGAACTGCTGTGAATTGTTCGCATTGAAGTATTCTCCCACACAGTTGAAGCTTTCCTTCAGATCATCGGTCAGTCCGATACCGATTATGAATGGCCTGAGAATGATCCCCTTTCGTTGAAGTTCCCGGGAAACCTCACAGGGATCGCCGTCGCAGGCTTCGATGCCGTCGGTGATCAGGATAACAATGTTTCTGCAGCTTTCACAGGCAGGGAAATCAGAGGCACTGAGCTGCAACGACCTGGCCAGGGGCGTGGTCCCCTTTGGATTCAGGAAACGGAGCTTCTGCCGGATCTCTCCTGCATTGCCTTTTCTGAAAGGAACTTCCAGGCGGGTGTCGTTGCAGTCCTGTGGAGGTACCGGACTCTGGTGCCCGTAAACCCTGAGAGCAATCTCCACCTGGGGCAGCTGTTCAAGGCTGTCAACGGTACGGATCAGGAAATTCCTGGCAATGTTGATTTTTCTGTCGCCCTGCCATTCGCCTGTCATGCTCTGCGATGCATCAAGGATAAACAGGATACGTGTCAGATGGGCTTCCTGCTCCCGGGGAATCTGCGCCGGAGCGTATGTGCCGGCATACAACAGAAACAAAGTGACGGAAAGAATACGTAGTGATATGTTCATACTTTACCGCAATTGTATGCTAAAATAAGAAAATTATGGGAAGTGATGTTGGTTGCGTAGGGGGTGACCTCCGAATTTCATGTTTTCCATTCGTTTTACACGGTAAAAGTGTAATTTTGTGCCGGAAAAAACGATTATTATGCCATTGCATTGCGGGATTATCGGAATCACCAATTCGGGCAAAACCACCCTTTTTAACTGTATTTCAAATACCAGGGCCGAAGTGACTTCTTTTGCGTTCAGCAGCAACAGGTCGAATATCGGAATGGTGAATGTTCCTGATCCGCGCCTGAAACAGCTGGAAAAGTATCAGCCCACAGAAAAGGTGGTTTCCACCACGGTGGAGTTTGTTGATATTCCCGGCCTGACACGCGGTGCCAGCCAGGGGGAGGGAATGGGGAACCAGTTCCTTGCTGACATACGGAATACGGATGCCCTGATCCATGTGTTACGCTGTTTCGATGATGAGAACCTGCCCCATGTAGACGGTTCGGTTGATCCGGTAAGGGATAAGGAAACGGTTGACCTGGAGTTGCAGGTGAAAGACCAGGAATCGGTGATAAAAAAAATCCAGCGCCTGGAAAAAATGGCCCGTTCGGGTGACAGGCAGGCAAAACATGGAATGTCGGTATTGCAGGCGCTGCGGGCACATATCGAAGAATTTCAGCCTGCCCGTACTTTTCAGGCTTCCCCTGATGACAGAAAATGGATGTCGGATCTTTTTCTGCTGACCGATAAGCCCGTCTTGTATGTGTGCAACGTGGATGCTGCTTCGGCAGTTAACGGGAACCACTATGTGGAACAGGTAAAGGAAGCGGTAAAAGATGAAGACACAGAAGTGCTGGTGATCGCTGCTGCCCTGGAGGCCGAGATTGCCGAACTGGAGGATGAAAACGACCGGCGGGTTTTCCTGGAAGACGCGGGGCTTTCTGAACCCGGGGTGAACAAACTCATCAGAAGTGCATACAATTTGTTGAAATTGAGGACTTTTTTTACGGTAGGCCCCAAAGAGATCAGAGCCTGGACCATCCGCGAGGGGATGACCGCTCCGCAGGCTGCCGGTGTGATCCATTCCGACATGGAAAGAGGTTTTATCAGGGCTGAAGTAATGAAATATGCCGATTTCACCGAACTGGGATCGGAGCAGGCCTGTAAGGAAAAAGGGAAATTTTTTGTTGAAGGGAAAAATTACATGGTGGAAGACGGGGATATCCTGCATATACGATTTAATGTGTAACTATTGATATTTCGATCTTCATTTGTATTCTGTCTCTGTATGTTGCTTATCCTGAATGCCCGGATGAGTGCACAGGATAGGGACACTTCGCTCAGACAGGCCATCAATATGCTGGAGACAAGAAATGAGGTATGTATCGAATTTGAGGTGCCCGGGCCCGGATTACCGGAACGCCTGTCAGGTATCCTTTCCATCGACGCTGTGACAGGAAATACGGTAAGGGCTTATGCCAATCCTCAGCAATTCCGTGAATTCTTAACCCTGGATCTGCCTTTCCGGGTCATCCCTCCGGTGATTCGGCCGGTTCCGAAAACAAAAAACCTGGTCGCCTGGGAATCATATCCCTCCTATGCGGAATACCTGGATATGATGCAGGCATTCGAAACCGGGTATCCCTCGCTGTGCCGCCTGGTAAATGCAGGGAAATCGGTTGGTAACCGTGACATTCTGTTCGTAAAAATTTCCGATCATGTGGGGGAAAAGGAAGCTGAGCCCGTTGTTTTGTATTCCTCCTCCATGCACGGGGATGAAACCGTGGGATATGCACTGATGCTGCGTTTGATTGACACCCTGCTTACGGGCTACGGCCACGATCCTCAGATTACTGCCCTGGTTGACAGCCTGGAGATATGGATCAATCCCCTGGCAAACCCCGACGGAACCTATTACAATTCTCCCTCGGGCGAGATCACCAATCCCCGCAGGTACAACGACAACGGCTACGATCTGAACCGGAATTTTCCTGATCCGCGGGTAGGGGAAAATCCGGGTGGTCCCTATCAGGAGGAGACCCTGGCAATGATGGCGTTTATGGATACCCTGAAAGTCTGTATATCAGCCAATTTTCACGGGGGGGTTGAAGTGGTGAACTATCCGTGGGATACCTGGTACCCGTCTGTCAAGGTCCATCCCGACCAGTTGTGGTTTCAATATATCGGCCATGAATATGCCGATACCGTTCACCTGTACAGCACGGAAGGATACATGAACCCTTCCTGGTCGGATAACGGAATTACCAACGGGGCCGAATGGTACTCCATTACCGGAGGCAGGCAGGATTACGTGACTTACTTCCTGCATGGACGGGAGGTGACCATTGAACTTTCGAACACAAAATTCCCTGATCCGGCCACTCTACCGCTGTACTGGGAATATAACCGTCGTTCCCTGTTGAATTACCTGGAGCAGGCATATTTCGGGGTACATGGTTATGTAACCGATGCATTTACAGGTGATCCGGTGGCCGCCCAAATTACCATTACCGGGCATGACAGTCTGGGTTCCCATGTATTCAGCGATTCACTCAACGGATTCTTTGTCAGGTTACTGCCGGAAGATAGCTGGAATATGGTATTTACTGCAGAGGGATATGAACCGGTTGAAATTCCCGTGCAGGTGTGGAACCGGCAGCAGGCCAGACTGGATGTCCGTATGGTCCCGGTTCAATTACCTCCACCTCCTGATTCCTCATTCTGTTTCAGGCTGGTGGAAAATCCGCCCCGAGAAGCATTGCGGTTTGAGTACCATATCGGGAAACGGGGCAGTTATCGGTTTATCCTGTATTCTATGACAGGCCAGCCGGTACAAATGGTGGGAGAGGCATTTCTTGAACAGGGGGAAGGAGATATTGAATTTCCCTTGCCTCCGGATATGAAAGGAATGTATATTATGGTGATTAGCGGGCCGGAAGGGAATTTTTCCATGAAAATATTCCTGAAATAAACCGGAGAATATCTGCGTTTGAAAATTTGAATACATGCAATGATTATATTTGCAGGGGAAGGACCCGGGGATTTTTGCCTGCCTTCCTGATTTGCAAACCCGTAAATACGAAAGCATGCTCAGAGGGATTATTTCCGTGTTGATGTTTTGTTTGCCTTCTTTCATCCCGCTTTTTTCACAGTCTTCTCTCACAGTACCTCCCGGCCGGCCGAAGCTGATCGTGGGCATTGTGGTGGACCAGATGCGGTATGATTATATTTACCGTTACTGGGATAAATTTGGTGAAGGAGGATTTCGCCGGTTGATCGACGAGGGAACTTTTTGCAAAAATGCCCGGTTCAGTTATCTGAATACCTATTCGGCTACCGGCTATGCTACCATATCCACCGGTTCCATGCCGGCCTCTCACGGAATAATCGCTGACGAATGGTACAGGCGCTTGCAGAAAGAAAGAATTTACTGTACACAGGATGATGGGGTGAGAGCTGTGGGAGGGAGCTATGAAAACGGAATGCATTCACCGGTGCATCTGGTGGCTACCACACTGGGTGATGAGCTGAGAATGTACTTCAATATGCGGTCGAAGGTATTCGGGGTGGGTATGAAAGAGCATGCCGCCATCCTGTCGGCAGGTCATACGGCCAATGCGGCATACTGGTTCGACGCGTCTACCGGTACATGGATGAGCAGTACCTGGTATCTCGATTCACTGCCGGAATGGGTGAGCGAATTCAATGAAAAGGAGTTTCCCCGCCTGTACCTCGAAAGGAAATGGGAACCCCTGTATTCTGCGGAAAGCTATACGGAAAGCCTTCCCGATTCGTGTAGTTATGAAACGGGCCTGGGAGGCAGGAATGTTTTCCCCTATGATCTGGACCGCCTCAGCCGGGTCAGACGAAGGGAAAGGGATTACAGTTTGCTTGGCTGCGTGCCGTTTGGAAATACCTATACAAAAGATTTTGCTGTTTCACTGATCGTTTCCGAACAGCTTGGTGAGGATGAATTTCCCGATCTGCTGACAGTGGCATTTAATCCCCCGGGAGAAGTGGGTAAACTATTCGGCCCCAATTCAATGGAAATGCAGGATGTATACCTGAGGCTTGACCGCGACCTGGAACATTTTCTGGAGTTTCTCGACCGGCAGGTCGGCAAAAAGAACGTGCTTGTTTACCTTACTTCTAATCACGGCGTGTCAGCCAGCCCGGCCTACCTGGAAACTCTCAGGGTACCAGGTGGTTTTTTAAATCTGAACGGGGCGGTTGCCCTGCTCAGAGCATACCTGAATGTAATGTATGGAAACGGCAACTGGGTGGATGCGGTGGTTGACCAGCAGATATTCCTCAACCGGCAGCTGATTGAGGATTCAAAATTATCGCTCGAAGAAGTACAGAACCGCGTAGCCAGGTTTATGGTCCAGATTTCGGGTGTGGCGCAGGCTGTTACCTCCACAACACTCGAAAGCAATTATTTCGGCAGCGGAATGCTGCAGCGAATCCAGAACGGGTATAACCAAAAACGTTCGGGGGATGTGATCCTGAGTCTGGAACCGGGCTGGATTTTCCGGAACGGGGATGTGTCAAGAAACAGCTCGGCCTACCGGTATGATTCCCATGTGCCCCTCGTGTGGTACGGGTGGAAGATCCCGCGCACTGTGATCTCCGACCCGGTGGATATGACAGGGATAGCTTCCACCATGGCTTTTCTGATGAATATTTCCTATCCGAACGGAAATATGGAAGAACCTATACCCGGCCTTATTTCCCGTTAAGATGTATTCATGAAACAGGTGGTCTGTATATTGATTCCCTTGCTTTTTCTTCTGTTATCCGTATCATTGTTTGCCCAGGGGAAAGAAAAGGTATGGGTGGTATTTTCCGACAAACCCTACGGATATTTTGATCCCGGGGAATATTTTGACCCGCATTCCGTGCAAAGGCGGGTCAGGCAGGAATTGCCCCTGTATGACGAAACCGATCTGCCGGTTTCGGTCGACTACATTCGCCGGGTGGAGGCGGTCGCTGGCCGTGTGGTAAAGGTGAGCCGCTGGTTGAATGCCGTTACGGTATATGCCGGAAGAAAGGAACAGGAGGCACTGTCCAGATTGCCCTTTGTTACTTCCATAGAGCCTGTGCTGCGTGTCCCGGCACCTTCCCTGAAAACGTTCCGGCAGGAGGTTCCGTGGTTGGGGAAAGAAGAAGAACTGGCAGAGTTGCAGCTTGCCATGCTGGAGGGAGATGTTTTCGACAGCCTGGGATTGGACGGTAGGGGTGTGCGCATTGCGGTATTTGATGCCGGATTTCCGGAAGTGGATAACCACCCCCTGTTTGCCCATATCAGAGAAGAAGGACGCATTGTGGCCACCCATGATTTTATAAAGGGGAAGGATGATGTTTTTGCAGGGAATGTTCACGGCACCATGGTTCTTTCCTGTATAGCGGGAATAAACAGTGAATGGACCCTGGGGCTGGCAACCGGTGCTGAATTTCTTCTGGCACGGACAGAACAGTGGGGCGAACCTTTTTCTGAGGAAGAAAACTGGGTGTGTGCCATGGAATGGGCAGACCGTTATGGGGCGGATATTATCAGCAGCTCGCTGGGTTACACTTATCACCGGTATTTTCCTGATGAAATGAATGGAAGGGTGGCCATGGTGTCACGGGCTGCCACCCTGGCTGCAAAAAAGGGCATCCTGGTAGTGAACGCCATGGGCAATTCCGGTGCGTCCCGATGGGAAATCCTCGGAGCACCGGCCGATGCCGACAGTATCCTGTCGGTGGGAGGTGTCGATCCTTTTACCGGCCGGCATATGGCATTCAGTTCTTTCGGGCCTTCTGCCGACGGCCGACTCAAGCCCAATGTATGTGCCCCTGCACAGGCTGCCGTAGCGGGGAAAAAGAAAGTGAAAACGGCTTATGGAACCAGTTTTTCTACTCCGCTGGTGACCGGTTTTGCCGCCTGCGTCAGGCAAATGCACCCCGAGTGGAACAATTTGGAACTGTTGCATGCCATCGAACGATCGGGTCATTTATATCCATATTATGATTATGCTCACGGGTATGGTATTCCTCAAGCTTCGTATTTTACAGCGAAGAAAAAAGACGATGAACCGTTGTTCACGATATCGGCAGACGAAGAAAAACTGGCTGTGCAGATCAGGAAAATGCCGGGGGATTCAGCCGTGGGAATCCGTCCCTATCTGTATTATCACATTGCATACCCCGGCGGTTTGCTGAAAAAATATGCTGTAATTGAGGTAACCGACAGCATCCCCCTGGTAATTCCCGCACAGGAACTGAACCCCGATGATATTTTGCGTGTTTATTACGGAGGACAAACCAGATGCCTGTGCGCAGAAAATTCCGATCTATGAAACCTCTGATTTTCATCCTTATCATCATTTTTCTTTATCCGGTTCCGGAGGCATTTTCCCAGGAAGTGCTGCTGGAGAAAGAAGTGGAACTACCCCAACGTACGGATTTTGGGAGAAACAGCCTCCGTTTCAGCCATTTTTACCTGGGGTACGGGTTTCCGGCCGGACCCTCCGGGTTTGAAGGGGCCGACATCAGGTATATACGATCGAGACAGCTTGTAGCGGGAAGGAGATATAAGTATAAATTCACCGAAATCCTTTCCGGAGGATATGATCTGGAGTATCGTAAAACCAGTTTTGACCTGGACCAGAACCCGGGGAAAATATTTCCAAATAATCGGCTTCATGAAAAGGAATTACTTATTCTCCATCAGGCGGTGGCCGGTTTGTATTTCCGGATTAATTCCGGGAAACGCGGCGATTATATGGGAACCTTTATAGACCTGGGAGCCGATGCGGCATGGCTGGTTGAGGGGAAACATGTGGTGTTTGATACCGGCATCGATCCGGCCTATGAAGCGGTGAGGAGTAAAACCGTATATAAAAAACTGAAATATCTGAATTCATTTTTTTACGGGGCAAATGCCCGTGTTGGATGGAAGAGGTATCTGCTAACGGTCCGGTACCGGTTATCCACGCTTACAGGAAAAGATTATCCGGCATATCCTGATTTTCCCCGGTGGACTTATGGATTGCAGATAGGAATTTATTGAAAGCAGAGCACAGTTCTTAACCTTGGAAAGCTGAAAGGTGTCGCTCAGATTTTATGGTGTGTTTCCTGTTCCTTGATCCGGCGGATAATCCCGTCGAGTAAATGCCTGACCGTAGGATAGCTGAGCCCCATGTTCTTTGCCATTATTTTCAGATTGCCGCTGTTTTTTATAAAATCAATGATGAAAAGCTGATCTTCATCCCGCAAACTGGACAGCAGAGGTAGCTCATACAATCCCGATACCGTGGTTTCACAGGCAGGGCAGAATAAAGTTTTTACCTCCAGCTCGTTCCCACAGGCAGGACAGGATACCGGTAATTTCTTATCCATGCAGAAAAAAGTAATTAAAAATAATTTACATTTATTTTAACAAAGTAAAAAAAATAATTTTGATTATTCAAATAAAAATCAATAAAATAAAAGAATATTTTATGGTTTTGGAGAGGAAAATAACCAAACAGAAGGGGAGAAAGGGTTTTTCGGGCCTGTTCAGGGTGTGGGTATGGTTGGCCGGTTGGTTTATGCTGACAGGTTCGGTTCATGCCCGGTATGGTATTCTGGGCGATTCCGCCACCATGGCAGCTATGGAGCAATGTCTGGATGATATTTATAGTTTCCGGTTTGACCGTGCCTTTGAATATGCTGTTTCATTCCGGAAGGAACACCCGCAGCATCCTGCCGGCCCTTTTCTTGAAGCCCTGATCATTTACTGGAAGAATTTGCCGCTGACCCCGGATCATGCGGAATCGGAGAATTACCAGGTAAAACTGAAAGAGGCTGTAGAACTGGCCGGAGAAAGAATGGCCGATGATCCCATGGATGTGGAAGGGGTGTTTTTCGATTTGGTGGGGCAGGGTATGCTGATGATGTATTATGCCGATAATGGACTTACCGGGAAAGTAATTCCTTATCTTTCCCCTTCCTACCGGTCGCTTAAAAAGGGATTTGAACTGCAGGAGCAATTTGGTGAGTTCATGTTCGCCACCGGGTTATATAATTATTATATCGAAGCGTATCCCAGAATGTACCCCGTTTACCGGCCGCTGGCGCTGTTGTTTCCCGGGGGGGATATGCAACGGGGGCTAAGGATGCTTGAAACTGTGGCTGAGCAGGGTATTTACCTGAAAAACGAAGCCCTGCTGTTTCTTAATCATCTCTGTCTGAACTACGAGGATGATCCGGACCGTTCACTGAAGTATATCAGAAAACTGGTAGACGATTATCCGGATAATTATTTTTACCGCAGCCGTCTACTGCTGAATCTTATGGCCACCGGGCAAACCCGTGAGTGTGCTGAAGAATTGAATGTGCTGAGGCGGCAATATCCGCATCATCCCTTTGTAACCATGGTGCTGAACATTTTCGACGGGTATATTTACGAGAAAGTATTCAACGACCCGGACATGTCGCGTGATAAATATCTTACCGGCATAGAAAATGGCAAGGTATTTGGAGTATGGGTAAATACATATCTGGCGGTGGCATATGCCGGGCTGGCAAGGATCAGCCGCCGGGAGGGGGATAGATCATTGGCCAGAGAATATGGAAAACTGGCCGAATCAACCACGCAATACAGGTTTATTCTGGACATGGAATGAACGGGGGGTGGTTTTCGGCATGAAAGAGCAATAATTTCATTTTTTGCAATATCTTTCTATATTTGCTGGCTGTTCATACACAGATAAACAATAACAAACTGAAAAAAGATGAAAAAAGCAAGGATTATGCTGAAAGGAATTACCACACTGAGCTTGTTACTATGTATAGCGGGTGGTTTGAGTGCACAATCCCTCAGCGATGCCATCAATGAATACAATCAGGGTGCTCAGATACTGAAAACGGATCCCGATCTGGCAGCCATGCATTTTGAAAGGTGTATTGAGATTGCCGATCAAATAGGGGCTGAAGGGTCCGAAACCCGGGAAAAGGCTTTGGCGGCTCTGGCCAGGGTTCCCGGAGTATACTTCAGTCAGGCCATGACCCACTACAGGGAAAGGAATTTCGACGGCGCTATCCAGGCGTTTGAAAAGGCTGAAGAAGCCGCCTCAAAATACGGCGATGAAGAAACCGGCCGGAAAGCCAGGGCAGCTGTTCCTCAGTTATATTATGCCAAAGGAATTGATTCGTATAAAAAACAGGATTTTGAAGGGGCAATTCTCCTATTTGATAAAGCCATTGGATTAAATCCGAATTACGGAAAAGCATACCTGGCAAAAGGGTTGGCATACAAAGGGCTGGACGACCTGACGAAAATGAGGGAATCCATGGACCAGGCCATGACGGTGAGTGCCGGAAGGGATGCCGAAACCATGAGGGAGGCTGAGGAAGCGGTCAGGAACAGCTATTACAATGCCGGTGTAATTGCTCTTCAGGATGAAGATTACAGCAAGGCGGAGGATTATTTTGATGTAAGTATTGAGTATGGAAACAATGACCCCGATATTTACCTGAAACTGGGTGAGATTAACAATGAGCTGGGGGATCCTGACAAGGCCATACAGTATCTGGAAAGAGGCATTGGGTTGTCGGCTGATGATGCTGCTGCCCGGGCCGGATTTTATTACCATATGGGAAACGCATACCAGGCCAAGGGGGATAAGACCAAAGCCTGTGAGGCATACCGTAAGGCCATGCACGGTCCCTATCTGGAGAATGCCAAATACCAGGTGGAGAACGTGCTGAAATGTGACGGATAAAAAATAACCGGTACGCTGGAAGTCCCGGCACAAAGAAAACATCAGTGGCTGCCGGCGATCAGTGAAAATCGCGTTTAACGGCAGCCATTTCTTTCAGCAGGCCCGGTTTGTTTTCGAAAGCATTTCCCACCACCGCCATATCGGCCCCTGCCCGGTAAACCGATTCAAGTGTTTTGACACTCCGGATTCCACCTCCCGCTATCAGAGGAACAGAAATTTCATTTTTAACCTGGCGGATCATTTCGCCGGGTACCGTACCGGGTGCACCGCTTCCGGCTTCCAGGTAAATGAGTTTCAGACCCAGCATCTCGCCGGCCAGGGCAGTGGCAACTGCAATATCTGTTTTTTCAGATGGGATGGGTCGTGTGTTGCTGATGTATTCAACCGAAGTGGATGTTTGGTTGCCGATCAGCATGTAACCGGTGGGTATGATTTCCATCCGGTTTCGGTGCAGCAGGGGAGCTGCCACCACATGATTGCCGATCAGGAATTCGGGATTGCGCCCCGAAATCAGGGACAGCAGGAGGATAGCATCGGCTGCAGGGCTGATCTGGAGTAAACTGCCCGGGAAAAGCAGGACCGGAATGTTGCCGTGTGATTTGATCAGCGAGATGACCGGTTCGATGGGATGGGA
The DNA here is from genome assembly GCA_049975425.1 of Bacteroidales bacterium. GTDB lineage: Bacteria > Bacteroidota > Bacteroidia > Bacteroidales > VadinHA17 > HyVt-105. Next base: position 56,878 of record JBNGDI010000002.1, on the reverse strand, counting down.
GATCAGGCTCCCTCCAACCAGAAAGAAATCCACCCCTGTTTCAACCGACTGATCGATCATTTTCAGCAAATCCCTTTGCTGGTATCTGTCGGGATCGATCAAAACAGCAAAGAGCTTTTGCTTATCCCTGCTTTCCTGTATCTTCCGGTAGATATTCATGGTCTATTCCTTGCAGCACCATACAATGCTGTAGTTCTCAAGTTTGAAGTACTGAAGGTTGAACGTTTCATGGATATGTTCATTCCACACGGTTCCCAGGATCTTTCCTTCGTCTTTCAGTTCGAACGGGTGGATAATGAGATTCTCCCGGAAGTTGATGTTTTTCTTGTCGCATATTTTAAAAAGAGCTTCTTTGGCACACCAGTGTATATACAGGTGATATCGCTGCAGAAAGGGATCATAGGTTACTTCTTCCGAATCATTAAGAAACTTGCTGGCCAGCAATTCAATGCGGTGAGTCATATGTTCCAGATCAATTCCCACCCGCCGGTTACGGCTCAGAAGAATAGATGTGAGTTCGTCGGAATGGGAGATGCTGATATTGTATGATCCGTCTTCCAGCAGGGGTTTCCTTTCCCCGTTGTAGACAATGCGGGTTGAAGAGTTGGTCAGTTCCGAAAGGAGGGCACGTACGCTGAGCCATTCAATTTTTCTGTTGAGACTGCCGAACCCGTTGAGTGTTTTCTGTTGCCGTCGGTCGAGTGTAAGCAACTGCCTTAGCTCATCATAGGTTTCCGTGATTTTCCAGATACCCAGGATGCATTCATCTCTGTATTCGTTCTTGTAGATTACACCCATGAACAGGTTTGGGGTTTAAACCAGATGGTTACACGTACGAGGCACGAATTTACATATTTTTTCCCACACGTTTTCATTTTGCCGGGGTAAACCGGGCATTTACTCCCAGGAGAATGTTTCGATCAGGTGGATGATATCCTGCCTGCAAAAACGGATGACTGGAGCCAGTGAATCGGCATTGGGACTGGCATTGAAATATAATGCCCCCCTGATAAAATGCCGGGAGCTGTCGGTAAGAAAGAACTGGACCGATGAAGCTGCGTTTCCTTTAATGTCATAAAGAATGCCGTATACTTTTTTATCAGGATGCGTGAACAATTGTTCCCCAATGGCATCGGCCTTGATGGAATGTTTGTAAACCAGCGTTCTGGCATCTTCGGTAAGTTCTTCCAGGTTTTTTTTTACTGTCTGGTAGCTCAGATGGATCGTGCCGTTGAAACCGGGGTAAACGATATTGAACCAGCAGGGCCGGGCCATGCGGCTCCGGTCGGGTTGTACGTTTGCATACACCGGAAATTCAAAGGAAAACGGACAATCGGACCGGTATTCACGGTAAGCGTGTTCAGGAAGATCGATACGGAAATACCCCCGGGGCTTTGGTGTATAATTTCGCCTGCAGGCACCGGCGGTCATGACCGCCATTACCATGCAAGCTGTAATCAGGATGTGGTTCGAAAAAAGGGGTTTGTTACTCCGGTTCATTCACTGTCACTTTAATTTTTCTGATTCTTCGCTTATCTACCGACTCTATACGGAAAATGTACTTACCTATTGTGATGATTTCGTCTTGGCCGGGTATTTCCCCTCTGATTTCGAGAATCAGCCCGGCCAGTGTGTCGGCATCTCCTTTTACCTTGTCGAAAACATCGGGAGAAACCCCCATGATTTTGTAAAAATCGTTCAGTTGTGTTTTTCCTTCGAAAATGTAATTGTTTTCATCGATACGTGTATAGGTTGATTCATCCTCATCAAATTCGTCGGATATTTCGCCCACAATTTCTTCCAGAATGTCTTCCAGGCTTACAATGCCCTGGGTGCCGCCGTATTCATCAATCACAATGGCCATATGGATCTTTTTACTCTGGAATTCTGCCAGCAGGTCGTTGATACGTTTTGTTTCAGGAACGAAATAGGGAGGTCTGATCAGATCCTGCCATTTGAAATCGTCGGGATAATTGATGTAAGGCAGCAGGTCTTTGATATAGAGGATTCCTTTTACGTTATCGAATGAATCTTTGTATACCGGTATTCGCGAGTACCCCGACTCGACGATAATATGCAGCAGTTTTTTCAGTCCGGTGAATATATCCACGGCCACCACATCCACCCGTGCCGTCATAATTTCACTAACATTGATATTTCCGAAATTGACAATACCCTGCAGCATTTTTTCGTCTTTTCTCAGATCGGGTGGGGTTTTGCTGAGGACTTCCGAGAGGTCATCCATGGAAATATTCGAATTGGCGGGTAGGTTTCGCCGGGTAAAAAAGTGACCTGAAAAAATCAGTAAACGGCTGAAGGGGCGGAACAATTTTTCCATGTAAAACAGGGGCGTGGCCATGAGCATGCTGATCTTTACCGTGTGGCTTCCGGCATAAATTTTTGGCAGGATCTCTGCAAAAACAAGCAGGAAGAAGACTATCACGATCACTTCGATGAGCAGAGTGGCTACCGGATATCCGGTTGGTTGCAGGGTGCTGTTAAGCAGAAAGACGGCAAGCACCACCGCGCTCATATTGAATAGATTATTGGCAATCAGGATGGTTGTGAGCAACCTTTCCGGCATTTCAAGCAATTTCAGCAGGATGTGGTTCGAACGGCTTATTCCATCCCTGATCTTTTGCAGATCGGGGGATGTTAATGACAGATAGGCGGTTTCCGATGCCGAGATCATGGCAGAGCAGGCCAGCAGAATGATCAGAACACCCAGGCCCAGGAACAGTGATGGGCCGGGCTGATAAAAACTGATGTTCAAATCGGCAAGGATCGATAAATACGGGAGAGGGTCGTCTGCTTCCACAGTCTGCGATCTAAAAGAATCTGTATAACATCAGAAAGGAAGATCATCGTCTTCCTGGGATATCCCTGTTGCGTCGCTTTCAGGAGCCTGTTCATTTTGTTCTGACGGACGGGAAGAGGACTGGCCTGAATCGTCGGGTCTTTTTCCGAGCATGCGCATATTATCGGCCACTATTTCAGTAATATATTTCGTTTCCCCGTCTTTTTCATAAGAGCGGGTGTTGATCTTTCCTTCGATATATAATAATGAGCCTTTTCTGACATATTTTTCTACCACCCTGGCCAGTCCCCTCCAGAGTACGATATTATGCCACTCGGTCTGGGTTATCTTTTCTCCGTCCTTGGTGTATGTTTCACTGGTAGCAAGGGGGAATTTTGCCACAGGCACGTCTTCCCGGATATAGTTTACCTCGGGATCTTTTCCCACATTGCCTACCAGGATTACCTTGTTTACCGACATAATTATGGTTGGTTTGAAATCAGCCTGTAAAAGTAGTAAATTTTCATGCCAGTATCAAGTGTTACCGTTGAAAAATAACGGCAGGTATTGCGACAGGAATTTATCGATCAGCACAGGGAAAGCAACGGATTCCCAGCTCGTTACGGAAACGGCAGATTCTCCTGGCCACAGAGCGGGCAGGGCCCCCGGGGTTTCCGCATGGTAAAATACGGCGCGGATTCTCCTGTGTGATAAGTTATGTGTTATAATACCTGAATGATATTTCAGGAACAGGGGGCCGGTCCGTTTTTCCAGTTTTTTCCACCATTCGTTTCCGGTAAGCTGGCCCGGTTCAATTGGGAAGGTCGATTCAAACAGGGGAAATTCATACAAGCCCTGCCAGATATCCTGCTTTTCCCTCTTTTTCAGCAGCATATCCAGTCCACCTGTCAACAGCACGTAATTGAAATATCGCTCTACGGATGCCGGTTTTTTATGTTTGACCGGTAGTTCATTCACCCTGCCGGTAATATATGCAAGGCAATCCTTACGGAAAGGACATGCCTGGCAGGAAGGGCGGAACGGGGTGCATTGCAGGGCACCGAATTCCATTACGGCCTGATTATGAAGCGCAGGATTTTTTTGGTTCATAACCCTTCCGGCTTTTTCGGTTACCGATTTTTTCCCTGCAGCCGTGCTGATAGAATCGACAATACCGAATAAACGGGCCAGGAAGCGGTACACATTGCCATCGATCACGGGGACCGGTTCATTAAAAGCAAATGAGGCAATGGCGGCGGCTGTATATGGGCCTATTCCACTGAGGCGGAGCAGGTTTTCATAACCCGAAGGGAATTTTCCCCCGTATTCATTCAGGATGCGGATGGCTGTGGCATGCATGTTTCTGGCCCGGCTGTAATATCCCAGGCCTTTCCATGCGTGCATCACCTCGTCGGGCCGGGCTCGGGCCAGATCTTCCAGCCGGGGAAAATTTTTCATGAACCGGTGGTAATAGGCAATACCCTGGCTGACCCTGGTTTGCTGAAGAATAATTTCCGAAACCCAGATATGGTATGCATCGCCTGTATTCCTCCAGGGAAGTTCTCTTCCGTTTTTTTCATACCAGGTCTGCAACACACTTCCAACATTCATCTCCATATAATGACCTGAAAATAAAATATCACCGATTCAAAAATAATCAATGCAGATTTCATTTATAAACATAAAACATTTATATTTGCAATTCATAAGCGAAAACTTATTCTAATTAACTGATAATTAAAGATTTTAAAAATGACTAAGGCTGATATTGTAAATGAAATTTCCAAAAACACGGGAATTGAAAAGGTAACTGTTCAAAAAACAGTGGAAGCTTTCATGGAAACGGTAAAAGAATCCCTGGTAAAGGATAAAAACGTTTACCTGAGGGGATTCGGCAGTTTTATCGTGAAAAAACGTGCGAAAAAAACTGCCCGTAATATTTCAAAAAATACTACCATCATTATTCCGGAACATTTCATTCCTTCTTTCAAGCCTGCCAAATCATTCATTAACCGGGTAAAAGCTAACGTCAAGCGGTAGGGTTCCTTAATTTTTTGATACAATATTTATACCATGCCAAGCGGAAAGAAAAGAAAGAGACATAAGATGGCTACCCACAAACGCAAAAAGCGTTTGCGCAAAAACAGGCATAAGAAGAAGAAATAGTATTCCTGAAAGCTTTGTGGTATAAGAATGAACCTAAAGGCCCGCCCGGGCCTTTAGGTTCATTATCATTCAAATACCACACGGGGAAACCATTCGGCCGCGAGTAAATGAAGCGAATGTGGAAAAAGAACTGGTAATTGATGTATCTTCTTCAGAAATTACGATTGCCCTTCTTGAAGATAAGAGACTGGTTGAACTAAGAAAGGAAAAGAGTAATCTTCAGTTTGCCGTTGGAGATATCTATCTGGGAAGGGTGAAGAAGGTTATGCCGGGTTTGAATGCGGCATTCATTGATGTAGGCTACGAAAAGGATGCCTTCCTGCATTATCTCGATCTGGGCCCGCAGTTCAGCTCGCTTAGCAAATTTTTGCATCAGCTTCTACAGAAGAAGACCAAATCCATATCCTTCGGAAGAGTTAAACGCGAGCCGGATATTGACAAGGACGGAAAAATAACCGATGTGCTGAAGCCCGGGCAACCGGTTCTGGTGCAGGTTGCCAAGGAACCCATATCCACCAAAGGTCCCCGCCTTACATCGGAAATCTCGATTGCCGGAAGGAACCTGGTGCTGATTCCGTTTTCCGATAAGGTTTCCGTTTCACAGAAAATTGAATCGAATGTAGAACGGGCGAGGTTGAAAAACCTGTTGATGAGTATCCGGCCAAAAAATTACGGGGTTATTGTCCGTACGGTGGCCGAAAACAAAAAGGTGGCCGAGCTGGATCAGGAGTTACGTGGATTGGTGAGGAAATGGGAATACGGATTTCAGGCTGTGAAGGAAGGCAATCCGCCCCGGCTGGTTATCAGCGAAATGAACAGGGCTTCGGCTTTGCTCCGTGATATTTTCAATACCAGTTTCAACCGGATCTGGGTGAATGATGAAGGGGTTTATCAGGAAACCCGCGAATACATTGCCTCGATTTCTCCCGACCAGGAAAAAATTGTCAAACTGTACAGAGGGGGGCAACCGATTTTCGATTACCTGAACCTGAACAAACAGATTAAGTCGTCGTTTGGAAAGACCGTTTCATTGAAAGACGGGTCCTACCTGATCATTGAGCATACGGAGGCCCTGCACGTGATTGATGTGAACAGCGGGAACCGGTCGAAAAGTTTTAAGGATCAGGAAACCAATGCCCTGGAAGTTAACCTGGCCGCTGCTGAAGAGATTGCCAGGCAGCTGAGGTTGCGGGATATGGGCGGAATCATCGTAGTCGATTTCATCGATATGCATTCCAACGAGCACAAACAGAAACTCTACGACCGGATGCGCGAGATTATGGAATCGGACCGCACCAAACATAATATTTTACCGCTCAGCAAATTCGGTTTGATGCAGATTACCCGGCAAAGGGTGCGGCCTGAAATGCATATCCTTACAGAAGAAACCTGCCCTTCCTGCAAAGGTACCGGGAAAATATCATCCAGCGCCCTGCTGGAGGATGAGCTGAAAATACATATCCGTACCCTGGTGGAAGAGAAAAAAATAAAGAAATTTATCCTGCGCTTACATCCTTACATTGCGGCATACCTGACCCACGGTTTCCGGTCGATCAGGAAAAAATGGAACCGGGAATTCGGATGCCGTATTATCATTGAATCTTCTTATGCCTATTCATTCATGGAATACCATTTTTTCCTTCCTTCCGGCGAGGAGATTGAACTGTAAACGGTTTTTCTTGTTTATACTTACGAATATTTACAGAAAAGATTTTGTAATCAGTGACCTTTCATAAATCAAGAAAGATGAAAAGAACTGCCTTTGTACTGGTTGTTACTCTTTTGCTGAATGCCACTCAAGGGACGGCCCAGATAGTAGATCCCGTTATCTGGAAATTCAGTGCTGAGAAAATCAATGAATCGGAATATGCCCTTTTGCTTACGGCCAGCATAGATCAGGGGTGGCATCTTTATTCACAGGACATACCGCCGGGGGGGCCTATTCCCACCACATTTACATTTCATCCATCAGACAATTACGAGCGTATTGGGGAGGTGGTGGAAACCATTGATCCGGAAGTAAAATATGACGAAAGCTTTAAGATGGACCTGAAGATGTTCAGCGTTCAGGCGGTATTCAGGCAGGTAATCCGTTCGCTTGTTCCCGGATCATTTGAAGTAAGCGGAACAGTGGAGTTTATGAGTTGTGACGATGAACGTTGCCTGCCCCCGAGGGAGGAGGCTTTCAGCATCTTGATCCCGCCTGGGGATGAATCTGCTGAAGAAGAGGCAGCCGGGGAAGAAACAGTTACATCATCAGGTGAGGCTCCCGGCATTATGACCCCTGCTGTTGAACTGAGTGCCGGAGATACGGAGGCCGCAAGTCAGGGTGACTTTCAGGGAAAATCGTTGTGGGGATTGTTCTTGGTGGCTTTCCTGCTTGGTTTTGCCGGAGTGCTTACCCCGTGTGTCTATCCCATGATTCCCATGACGGTTACTTTTTTCATGCGGGGAAGTGAAAGCCGGCGCAGAGCTCTGTTCCAGGCGCTTGTATTCGGGTTTTCCATTGTAGCCATCTATACCCTGATCGGGCTGATCATTTCCCTTACCAGTGCTGGTGCGAATTTTGCCAATGTCCTGAGTACACACTGGATCCCGAATCTGATTTTCTTTCTTTTATTCCTGGTATTTGCCGCATCCTTTCTGGGAATGTTCGAGATAGTCATTCCGGGCAGTTTGACCAGCAAGGTGGACCGCCAGGCCGATCGCGGCGGTTTTCTGGGCTCCTTCTTCATGGCCCTTACTTTGACCCTGGTATCTTTCAGCTGTACTGGCCCCATTGTGGGATATTTGCTGGTGCAGGCGGCTACTGGCGAAGTGCTTGAACCCCTGGTGGGGATGTTCGGCTTTTCTGTGGCATTTGCTCTGCCTTTTACGCTGCTGGCTTTTTCTCCGTCGTTGCTGAAAAGTTTGCCGAAATCAGGAGGCTGGCTTAATTCAGTCAAAGTGGTAATGGGCTTTATTATTCTGGCTTTCGGTTTTAAATTCCTCTCCAATATCGATCAGGCTTATCACCTGGGAATCCTGAGCCGCGATCTGTATCTGGCCATATGGATTGTGCTATTTACTATCCTGGGCTTTTATCTGCTGGGGAAGATCAGGCTTGCCCACGACAGTGACGTGCCGTTTGTAGGAGTGCCGCGTCTTATCCTGGCCGTTGCTTCGTTCAGCTTTGCCCTGTACATGGTGCCGGGATTGTTCGGTGCACCTTTGAGCGGAATATCAGGAATTCTTCCTCCTCAGAAAGCCCAGCAATTTGATCTTACTGAATATACCGGAGACCCAGGCAAACAGGTTGCCGGTGGAGGCACCCTTTGTGATGTTCCACGGTACAACGACCTGTTTTCATTGCCTCATGGTTTGCAGGGATATTTTGATTACGAACAGGGAATGGCCTGTGCCAGGGAATTGAACAAGCCGGTATTGCTTGACTTTAAGGGTCATGCCTGCAGTAATTGCAAGGAAATGGAGGCAAAGGTATGGTCGGATCCGGGAGTGCTGCAAAGATTGAAGGATGATTATGTGATCATTGCTCTGTACACCGATGACAAGACAAAACTTCCTGAAGACGAGTGGATCATTTCCGAATATGACGGCAAAGTAAAAGATCGTATCGGCAAGAAAAATACCGATCTGCAAATTACCCGTTTCGGGGCCAATACCCAGCCATTTTACGCTCCGGTGGATCACAACGGGGAATTGCTCACCACCCCCATAGGATACAACCTGGATGCCGGGGCATTCAGGGATTTTCTGGATCGCGGGGTAGCCGAATTCAAAAGGAGGTCGCGCTGAGGAACAGACAGGGCATATTTCTCAGAGCATGACAAGCTTTTTCTTATTGACCAGATATACGCCTGCCAGTACGACCAGAACCCATAGGAATTGTTCGAACCCGAATGATTCACCGTCGAAAATTCCCCACATAATGGCAAAAGCCGGTATGAGATAGGTAACCGATGCTCCGAAAATGGCCGATGTCCTTCTCACCAGTTCATTGAACAGGATGGTGGCGATAAAGGATCCGAAAAAAGCCAGAAGAACAATGTATCCGAAATTTTTCCAGTGGTTGGGTGTAGCCATGGCTGTACTGTAATCGGAAAAGATCAGGTAGATGCCCGCAACCGGCCCAATGAACAGGAATGCCAGTGATGAGATGGTGGCTCCGTCCATCTGATGCAAATAATTCCTGATTTCATTTACGCTGATGGCGTAGAACAGGGTAGCCAGAATTATGAAGAGGGCGAACCAGGGATTCCCGCCGTTCAATATGAGTCCTCCGTTGTATATTAAACCGATGGCCCCGATAAACCCGAGGAATAATCCGATGACATTGATCATCAGGAACCTGGTTTTATAGATCAGGATCCCTACGAGCAGGGTGAACAGCGGTGTACAGGAATTGAGAATACCGGCCAGGGAACTGTTGATCTGGGTCTGGGCCGTGGTGAAAAGAAATGCCGGGAAAAAGTTCCCGATAAAACCAACGATCAGAATGGATCTCAGATTTTTCCGGTTCAATCGTTTCAATCGCTGTAAAATCAGGGGCAGGAGGAAAACAAAGGAAAGGAAGATGCGGAAAGCAGCTACCTGGTAGGGATTGAATGATTCCAGTCCACGTTTCATCAGAATGAAGGAGGATCCCCAGATTAATGAAAGTACCAGGAGAACAGCCCATTGCCATCTTTTCTTCTCGAGCATAACCCAAAATTTGGGCAAAGATAGAAATTTGAAAAGAATATCGGGAAGGTAACCGTTAAGATAAAAAGCTTTGATTTCTTATCTTTAATAAAAAAAAGCATGGAAACATATCCGATATTTGTGGGAGGTATATTCCGGGAAACCGCTACCGACCTTCCGGTAATGAACCCTTATTCAGGGGAGGTCATTGCCGGGACATACCTGGCCGGGAAATCTGAGCTGGAAGATGCTGTCAGGAAAGCAGAGGAGGTATCAGGAGAGTTACAGGCGTTGCCAGGATATTACAGATACAATATTCTGGAAAGCATTTCTTCCATGATCTCAGCTGAACGGGAACGGCTTGCCAGAGTGCTGGCTATGGAATCGGGGAAACCGCTGAAGTATGCTCTGGCAGAAATTGATCGCGCCATCCAGGTTTTTCATGTGGCGGCGGAAGAATCGAGGCGACTGCCACGTGAATATCTCAGTCTGGACTGGACTCCTGCAGGTGTGGGAAAGGAAGGACTGGTTAAACATTTTCCACTGGGGCTGGTGGCCGGTATTGCTCCGTTTAATTTCCCTCTGAACCTGGCGGTTCATAAAATTGCGCCTGCTATGGCTGCCGGGAATGCCATTATTCTGAAACCTGCCCGGTCAACTCCGCTATCGGTTCTTGAACTTGCAAAGCTTATTCAAAAGAGCGGATGGCCTGCCGGCGGTGTTTCTATCCTGCCCATGGACCGGAAGGCAGGGAACCAGCTGGTGACCGATGAACGGATCCATATGCTGTCATTTACCGGCTCCCCGGAAGTTGGATGGGCTATGAAAAACCAGGCAGGGAAGAAGAAAGTGCTGCTGGAACTGGGCGGGAATGCAGGTGTGGTGATATCCCGTTCTGCCGATCTGGATACAGCTGTGAGCAAATGCCTGACGGGTGGTTTTGCCTATTCCGGTCAGGTGTGCATCCATGTGCAGAGGATTTTTGTACATACAAACCTGTTTGATTCATTTATTGAGAAATTTGCGGCCGGTGCGGGAAAACTGAAATACGGAGACCCACTTGATCCTGATACCGATATTTCCGTGATGATTGATGAAGAAAATGCCATGAGGGTGGAGGAATGGATAAGAGAAGCGGAGAATGGGGGTGCAAAAGTCCTGAGCGGAGGAAAAAGAAGGGGTAGCTTTGTGGAACCGACGATTCTCAGCGGAACTCTTCCCGATATGAAAGTATGTGCCCTGGAGGTATTCGGGCCGGTGGTGAGTGTGGAACCCTTTAATGATTTTTCTGAAGCTATCGGGAGGATCAACGATTCGAGATACGGGTTACAGGCGGGAGTTTTTACGCACGACCTGGCAGAGGAACAATATGCTTTTGAATATACCCGTACCGGCGCAGTGATCATGAATGATGTGCCCACATTTCGTGTCGATCACATGCCATACGGAGGAGTAAAAGATTCGGGATTCGGCAGGGAAGGGTTGAAATATGCCATTGCCGAAATGATGGAACCCCGGTTGCTGGTACGTTCCCGTTTGATTTAGAATATATTTTATCCTGAATGAAGACTTTGGTGCAATATTTGTGCATCTGGTATTGGATTTTTTGTGCCATTAAGGTAATTGTTCATTAATTTTTCTTATTTTCACCCCTTAAAATTTACTCTGCACAGGTATATGGGATTGAAAACGGGGAATTTACGAGGGATTGAGTAAAGCATGAATACAATTTTGTTATTGAAGGGTTTGCTTATTGGGCTGGCAGTTTCTGTGCCTATCGGACCGATGGGGATGGTTTGTGTAACACGTACTCTGAACCACGGAAGATACAGCGGTTTTTTTTCAGGATTAGGGGCTGCTACAGCCGATACCATTTTTGCGCTGGTCACCGGATTTGGAATTACTTTTGTTATCAATTTCATCCACCAGCAGGAACTCTATTTTCAGATCCTGGGAGGAATATTTATCATGTATTTCGGCTGGCGTCTTTTCAGCACAAATCCGGTGAAAAAATTCAGAAACAAAAAGGTGTCAAAAAACAACCTGGTACAGGATTTTGTTTCCGTGTTGCTGTTCACTCTTTCCAATCCCATGGCCATCCTGTTGTTTCTTGGTATTTTTACAGCCTTGAACGTGGTACTTGACCAGACCAGCCTGTTACAGAATATTATTCTTTTTACGGGAGTGTTTGTTGGTGCTTCTCTATGGTGGTTTTTTCTCAGTTCACTGGTTTACAGTTTCCGTACACACCTGCGCTTGAGAGGATTGCTCTGGGTAAACCGAATTTCTGGAGGTTTTCTGGTACTGGTAGGATCCATTGTGATCATCAGCCTTTTCTTTCCCCACTAGTTTCTGCCAGCTCCTTTCCTTTTATTGATTAATGCAATGAACATTCCGGTTGAGGGATTGTTTTTCTGTTTACTATGTTGGATAGACTAAAATTGAAAATATGAAAACAATCAGATCAGGCATGATCATACTTATGGGGTTTGCCCTTGCATTGTCATCATGCAATCAGGGTCCCGGCGGGACAAGAGCAGAAACAAAAGAAGCCACAGAACTAAAGATTACAGATGGGACACAGATTCCTGTTAACACGGAGAAGAGCCGGATTGAATGGACGGGCTCCAAGCCTACCGGCAATCACCATGGTACCGTGATGATTCGTGAGGGTTATGTTACAGTGAAGAATGGTGAAATCAACGGAGGAGAATTTGTGATCGATCTTCAGACCATTGTGAATGAAGACCTTGATGATCCGGATATGAACGCCCAGCTTGTTGGACATTTGAAATCGTCAGATTTTTTTCATGTGGATTCCTTTCCAGTGGCCACATTTGTCATTACCCGCGTGGAAAAAAAAGATGACATACCCGGGGTGGAGGGTGAATTTAAATCCACTCATCTGATCACAGGAAATTTAACGATGAAGGGAATTATCAGAGGAATTTCATTTCCAGGACGGGTTTACCGCGAAGGTGAGATTTATGTTGGCGAAACCAATTCATTCACCATTGACCGTACGGCATGGGGAGTGAATTATGGTTCACAGAAAATATTTGACAACCTGAAAGATCAATTTATTTACGATGAAATGGGGTTGAAGATTAGTATTGTTACTGATTAATCTGCTGAAAGAGAATAAATGAAGAGGTTGTTTGCGAACAACCTCTTATTTTTTTATAATTTCAGGGTCTGATTAATTCAAAAGAAAAGATTTTTTTACACTGTAAATAAACTGTTTAAAAAAATGAAACTGAATTATTTAGTCCTGATTTCCGGTCTTCTTTTTTCGGGTTGTCAAAGTACAAAGAACGAATATCGGATACAGCGAAAGGCAGAAAAAATCCATGAAAAGGTTTTTACTGTGGATACACACACAGATACTCCGTTACGAATCGGAGGGGAATATTTTGATATTGGGAAACGGAATGATCCCTATGAAAACGGCAGTAAAGTTGATTTTCCCCGCATGAAGGAAGGGGGGTTGGATGCCATATTTTTTGCTGTTTTTATCGGGCAGGGAGAACGAACTCCGGAAAGTATCAGGAAAGCCAGGGCAACAACAGATGAGATTTTTTCGGTATTGAAGGATGCAGTGGAGAGTAACAGTGAACAGGCTGAACTGGCTTATACCCCCGATGACGGATACCGGATCGAAAAGACGGGGAAACGGGCTGTGTATATCGGTCTGGAAAACGGATACCCTATTGGAACGGATCTTGAAATGGTGGAGGAATATTACCGCCTGGGCGCCAGGTATATAACGCTTTGCCACAGCAGCAACAATGATATCTGTGATTCATCGACTGATCCTGGCGGACCGGAGCATTATGGCCTTTCACCCTTTGGTGAAGAGGTAGTAAAAGAAATGAACCGGCTGGGAATGATGATTGATGTTTCGCATATCAGTGATGAAGCCTTTTATGATGTGCTTAAGATAACCCGCGCCCCGGTGATTGCTTCCCATTCATGTACCCGCGCCCTGTGTACAAGCCCGAGAAATCTGGACGATGATATGCTGAAGGCTCTGGCAACCAATGGAGGAGTGGTGCAAATCTGTTTTGTTCCTTCCTATGTGGCTGACATGGAATCCAATCCCCAGCGCGACTCTGCCCGGGTGGCACTCAGGGAGAAATACGGGAATTTCTCAGAACTTGACGAGGAAACCATGGAAAAAGTACGTCAGGAATGGTATGCACTGGACCGGAAATATCCACCCGTTCTGCCCACCGTGTCAGACATGGTGGAACATATTGATCATGTGGTTGAGGTTGCCGGTATCGATCATGTAGGGATAGGAAGTGATTTCGACGGTGGCGGGGGGCTGAAGGATTGTTTTGATGTGAGTGAAATGCACAGCATAACCATGGAACTGGTAAAAAGGGGTTATTCGGAAGAAGAGATCAGAAAAATCTGGGGAGGAAATTTTATGCGGGTTTTCCGGGAGGTGGAAGCAGCGGCCGGAAACTAACCGTTTGAAAGGTTTCCGGCACATCAGGAAGATTCCGGCATGGGAAAGACGGAAGCCACCAGTTCATCCATCCTGGAGATCAATTCATTTCTGAGGTTTTTTGCTTCATTAAAGGTTTTGTTTTTCTTTCTCATGAACCTGCGATAACGGTATTTCCCCAACCATTTTTTCCATGAAATGAAATATTTGAATCCAATCCACCCGGTAAAAGCACAAAGGGTAAATCCGCCAAGAGCTATCAGAAGATTGCCGGAAATGATCCAGAAGAGTATGAATAAAAGAAGATAATACAGGGGAAACAGGAGGAAAGAGACCACAAACTTAACAGTTGAAATAAAGACCTTATCCTCAAACTGTTCAGTAACTTTTACGGGAATGTGCCAGGGGATGTAGTTGGTCAGGAGACCGGTCAGGAACACCGGAAAACCGATTACCAGCAGTAATCCGTGAAGGAAAATACCCGTAAAAGAAATCCTGTCTTTTTCAAAAAGCCAGTTTCTGAGCCTCAGCTTTTTCATGAGGGCGAAAAATTTTTCTGCTTTACAGCTCAGCTCGGCTACAGTCTCAGGATCTTTTTCCAGAAAACGATTCAGAATTTCCACTAGTTTCCGGTCGGACTGGAATTTATTGGCATGCGTGTTCCCGGAAAGTTGCATCCGTGTTTTCATCCGATGGAAATACAGATCGAGTAATCCCATATACCCATGATAATATTTTTCCGTGGGAATATGTACCATCAATTTCCGAATGGCAGAAGCCAGGTGTTCCCGCAGGGCCAGCATTCCTTTCTGAGCGTTTTCCCTGTAGAGATCGAAATATTCTGATACATCAATGGGATCGCCGTAATTCACCAGTACATCGGTATTGAATTTGTAAATATCGCGGTAATCAATCCCAACCGGAACGATATTTATTCCCAGGTTATATCCTGAGGCTTCCTCTGCCTGAAAAGCGATACGCGTAATACCCTTCTTCAATGGGCGAAGTCTTTTGAATTCAGCATGGTTTCCTTCGGGCAGTATGACCAGGGGTCGTTTTCTTTTCAGGATTTCGACCGTTTTCTGGAATACCCTGTCATTTTTCTGCAGGCTGCTGATCCCGTCGCGAATACGGTAAATGGGCATGATTTTGAGGAAAGTCAGCAACAGGGCGGGCAGTTTCTTTTTGAATATATCAGAACGTGCCAGAAAAACCGGCTGGCCACGGGTGGTACACAGTACTGCCAGTCCGTCCATAGCGGCGTTTTCATGGTTGGGGGCAAATATAAGAGGCCGGTTTTCGGGAATTTTATGTGTGTTCAGCGCAGTTACCTTCCGGTAATAAAACAAATTGTGCCACAATTTGACCCCTATCTTCAGCAGGGCATATCTGATTGATTCGCGCTCAAGATTTTTCCATCTAATGTGTTCCATCATATGGCCGTGTTTCTATTACTGGATTGCGACAACCCTTTTTCGCCTGCGCCCCCACAGGCCGGCGATTCCAAGTCCTGACAGGATATGCCATATGCCCCACCACGCCGTAATAAAAGCCATCCCTCCAATGGCCAGATCGGGCGGGAATATTTTGGGGTTGAAAAGAAGAACCAGGCCCAGACCGGAATTTTGTATTCCGGTTTCGATGGATATGGTCTTTCTGTCAGTGGCGTTGCGCCTGAACAGAGAGGCTATGGAATAACCTGTTGTAAGTGCCACGGTATTATGGATAAGTACCAGCAGGAATATGTATTTTATATGGGCTTTAAAATAGTCGAAATTGTTCATAAATGCCATTACCACCATTCCCATAAAGAACACAACGGACAGCCGCTTTATGGGAACCACAATTTTTTTTGTGAGGTCGGGGAAGCGATGGTTGAACCACATTCCCAGAACCAGGGGGATGCCCAGCAGGATGAAAACCGTTTGAAACATTTGCATTACATCAATCTCCAGGGGCCTGACCAGGCCGGAGGCATCGGTTCTGCTGTAGATTTCAGTAAACAATCCCCCCCACAGAGAGAAATTCAGCGGAGTCATAAAAATGGCAGAAAGAGTGGCAATGGCAGTAAGGCTTACTGAAAGTGCCACGTTGCCTCTGGCAAGAGAAGACATGAAATTGGAGATATTCCCACCCGGGCATGAAGCTACCAGAATCATGCCCAGGGCGATGGTGGGGGTAATGTAATGCCTCAGCAGGATGGTGATGAGAAATGTGACCAGAGGTAAAAGAAAAAACTGGGAAAATACTCCTACCAGGGTAGAAACGGGATTCAGTATTACTTTCTTGAAATGTTCGAGTTTTATTTCCAGAGCAACACCAAACATAATAAACGCCAGTGTCAGGTTCAGGATGAAGAGTCCGCTCTGGGAAAAATTCAGCCTCAACTCATCGAGCACTTTGAGTGATTCCAGCATTACATGCAGTATTGATGGTTAGCCCGGACAAGATAAAAAAATAATTTGTTTTATCATGAGCAACAGGCTCTCTCGCCGGGATCCCGGTACCGGTTATTTGTCAGTTATTCATACGATCTTGTTGAACAAAACAAATAATAATGAAAGAATTGTGTAGCTTTAACGTTTAATCCCTTTTTCCACAGACCGATGTGCATCTATTTACAGAAAAAATATGAAAATAAAAGATAAGATGAAAAAGTACATAATACTGGCAGGTTTGCTGGTTTGGTTCCCATTCACTACCCATGGACAGGAATCAACGGATTCACTGGAAGGATGGAAGACAGGAGGTGCCGGTTCTCTTGCATTTTCCCAGGTTTCCCTTGTAAACTGGGCTTCCGGTGGGGCCAATTCTATTGCCGGGAATGCTTTTGTGAACATGTTTGCAAATTTGAAGAAAGGACAAATGACCTGGGACAATAACCTGGACATGGGATATGGGTTGCTGAATAATGAGGGTCAGGGTGTTCGGAAAAGTGATGACAGGCTCGAGTTTTCCTCGAAATATGGCCGGAAAGCACCGGGGAAATGGTACTACAGTGGTATGGTCGGTTTTAAGACACAGTTCGCTGACGGGTATGACTATCCCAATGATTCAACTGTTATTTCATCTTTCTTTGCACCGGCCTATATTACTGCTTCCCTTGGTATGGATTACAAGCCTGGTGACAATTTCACATTGTTTTTATCACCGCTCACTTCAAAGACGACCATAGTAATCGACCCGGAACTTGCCACGGGATTCGGGCTTGAGCCAGGAAAAAAAATCAGGGGCGAATTCGGAGGCTATTATAAAATGGCTTTCAAAACTCCGGTGGTTACCAATGTGGATCTGCTTACCAAACTGGATCTTTTCTCCAATTACCTCGATAAACCCCAGAATGTGGATGTTAACTGGGAGGTGCTGATCACCATGACAATAAACCAGTATATCAGTGCCAATATCAATACCCATCTGATTTATGATGACAACATCAGATTGATTGACGATGATGGGATAAAAAGGCCGAAGGTCCAGTTCAAGGAAGTATTCGGGTTAGGGTTTTCCTGTAAGTTCTGACAGGGAGTTCGGAACCAGGAACAGATTCCCGGCTCAGCAGCAGGCCGGGGATTGTTTTATTCCAGGTATTCTTCCTCTTCTTCGCGGGCTTTGTATCGGGCTGCCAGGTAGGAAATCATTTTCCCGATATGCTGAAACGCATCCTGTGTTTCAGGATGTACTTTGCGTTTTTGCAGTTTCAGTAGCAACAAACCATAAAGGCCATGCAGGCATGTGTCGGTTTCATGCATATACCTGTGGAGGCTTTTTTCTTCCAGGGCCCTGATATGTGGTTCGGCCTGCCGGTAAAGATGCCTGTAGGTGGTTTCTTCCGGCCGGTCGAGTAGCTCTAGGTGAAGCTGGTGCAGATCGTTTACCAGATTAATGAGGAAACGGCAGTGTCCGGTGCCTTCAATTTTTTCCTTCTTCATCAGATGAACCAGCTGGCTGTACCATTCCTCCGTTTTCTGCTGAATATCGGGAGGCAAACCAAAGGGTCCAATGATGTTTTTTTTGATTTTTTCCATCGAGAAGTCATGGGCGCGGATCATGTCTTCCACCTGCCATAAATACAGGATGTATTCGGCAAGGTTTTCCTTTCGTTTGTGTTGGGCTATCAGCATAAACTATCTTCTTTTCAGGGGAGCTTCTTGAGGCGGTTGATTTCTCTTCTTTCTCGTTTTGTGGGGCGGCCCCTGCCTTTTTCCCTGTATTCGAATCCCGATAATCTGGTAATATTCAATTTGTTCAGTTCTTCTTCGGGGGTAAGGTTCCGGTAATGTTCTGCTGCCAGGGGAGCCGGAAGCCTTTTTTCAGTCAGGGCTTTTACTTCATAGGTGTACCATACGGGCACTTTTTTAACCACGACAATCTCACCGGGCCGTATCGTCCGGCCGGGTTTGGCCGGTTCATTGTTTACGAAGACTTTTCCGCTGCGGCATGCTTCGGTAGCCTGACTTCTGGTTTTGTATATTCTAACGGCCCACAGCCATTTATCAATACGAACCTTTTCTTCTTCAGGTTTTTCCTTCATTTTTCTGCAACAGATTGTTACCGTGCTTATTATACAGGTTCATGGTTCTTTCCACTCCCAGCACACCGAACTGCAGAATGATTTCTCCTGCCAGTTCGATCCTTTGGGGCAACAGTTTTTTTTCTTCTTCCGACCAGGGACCAAGCACGTATTCTGCTTTTTGTCCCGGCCCATAATTGTCTCCTATTCCGAAACGCAGGCGCGCATAGTTCTGTGTGCCCAGAATGGTGCTGATATGGTTCAGGCCGTTGTGTCCCGCATCGCTTCCTTTAGCCCGGAGTCGCAAGACTCCGAAGGGAAGAGCCACATCGTCTACCACAACCAGCAAACGTTCGAGGGGAATTTTTTCTTTCTTCAGCCAGTAATGAACCGCACTTCCGCTCAGATTCATATATGTAGAGGGTTTCAGAAGAACAAAAATTCTTCCCCTGTGAGAAAGCCTTGAAATCCATCCATACCGGCGGTCCTCAAAAGCAATATTGGACGCTTTTACCAGGGCGTCCAATATTGAAAATCCAATGTTATGGCGGGTGTTTTCATATTCCCGCCCGGGATTTCCGAGTCCGGTTATCAGATACTTCAATCCAGCAGATTTGGTTTACGCTTCTGTTGATTCCTCTCCGGTTTCTTCAGTTGCGGCTTCTTCAGCTGCAACAGACTCTTCTTCAGCAGGTGCTTCCCCGGCTTCTTCAGTAATAATCATGCCTTTGGCAGCCAGTCGGGAAGAAATGACCTGAACCACCAGGGCGCGCGGAGTATCAAGCAATTCGAGGTCCTCAAAGGAAAGATCCCCAACCTTGATTTTCTTACCCACATCCAGGTCGGTAATATCAATTTCCAGGTATTCGGGCATTTTTTCGGCCTTACCCTTCACCTTCAGGTACCTTCTTCTCTGGCGAAGTTTTCCGCCGGCTTTGATCCCGACCGAATCACCCACCAGGTGAATGGGGGTGTTGACAATGACATCCTTCCCGGGGAGAGCTTCGATAAAATCGATATGAAGGATCTCGTCGGTAACCGGATGAAACTGTATATCTTTGATCAGACCCTGATAATGGTTTCCCTCCAGATCAAGATTAACCAGGTAGATATGAGAGGAATAAATGATTTTTTTAAAATCTCCTGTGGGAGCACAGAAATGAATATTTTCTTTTCCTCCGTACATAACACAGGGCACAAACCCCTGTTTTCTCAGTCGTGCTGCATCTTTTTTTCCGGTTTGCTGTCGTAGTTTACCCTTAATTTCTACCTCTTTCATAGTGAATTCCTTTATGTGCTACCTGAAGCCGGAATATGAGTTTCCAGCTTCCCATCACACGTTAATAATTGATTGTTTTAAAGAGGGTGCAAATATAGTGAATTATACAATAAATGTGGAACTGATCGATTGATAATTGTATACCTTGTTGATTACATCGGCAAAAATATCGGCAATTGATAACACCTTGATTTTCGGGCTTTCCCGGGTAAGGGGAATGGAATCGGTAACCACCACTTCTTCCAGGGCCGATTCTTCTATCCTTTCGTAGGCCGGACCTGAAAGAACAGGATGTGTGGCAGCGCAATGTATGCTGAGGGCACCCTGTTCCTTCATCATATTGGCTGCCATTGTGATGGTCCCGGCCGTGTCGATCATGTCATCCACTATGACCACATTTTTCCCGGTTACATCGCCAATGACCACCATTTTACCCACAGCATTGGCTTTTTCACGTTGCTTATAGCAAATGACCATTTCGGCATTCAGGAAACGGGAATAGGCGTTGGCCCTTTTGCTTCCGCCCATATCCGGGGAGGCAATAACCAGATTATCAAGATCAAGGCTTTTGAAATAAGGGACAAATACGGTGGAAGCGTAGATGTGGTCAACAGGGAAATCGAAAAAACCCTGAATCTGATCAGCATGCAGGTCCATGGTCATGACCCGGTCGGCTCCTGCTGCAGATAGCAGGTTAGCCACAAGCTTGGCCCCGATAGAGACCCTGGGCTTATCCTTGCGATCCTGCCGGGCGAATCCGAAATAAGGCATCACTGCAACAATTTTGTAGGCGGAGGCTCTTTTGGCGGCATCAATCATTAGCAGGAGTTCAAATAGATTTTCGGCCGGCATGAAGGTAGACTGGATAATGAAAACGGTGGCACCGCGTACCGATTCTTCATAGGAGGGCTGAAATTCTCCGTCGCTGAATTCAAGAATGGAAGTTTTGCCCAGCTCAGAACCAAAACTTTTGGCTATTTTTTCAGCCAGATAACGGGAGCTTCTTCCGGAAAAGAATTTAATACTGGATTTCGCTGGCATACAGGGGTTATTACATTTACCGAATGATCATTCTGACTGTAAAATTAGTAAAACTGAAAAGAAAAAACGCTGCCGGTGCGGGTAAATTCATACATTTTGATGATCAAACCGGTTGGTTTCATCAATAAATCCCAGTATTTCTTCCCTTCCGGCACGAGTGACCGAGGAAGTGACAAACCAGGGCGGGAGGGTTTCCCACACCAGAAGCAGTCCTTTCTTGTATTCCTGAATGGCGGTTTTGAGTTTTTTGGAGCTTAACTTATCGGTCTTGGTGAACACAAGGCAGAAAGGTATTTGATTCGTTCCCAAAAATTCCAGAAAATCCAGGTCAATCTTCTGAGGGGGGATGCGGGAATCGATCAGCACGAATACCGAAAGCAGATTGGGTCGTTTCAGCAGGTACTGCTTCAGCAGCAGGTTCCATTCGGTTCTGTTTGTTTTTGAGGCTTTTGCGTATCCATAGCCGGGCAGATCAACAAGATACCATTGTTCATTGACCAGGTAGTGGTTGATGATCCGTGTCTTTCCGGGGGTTGAAGAGATCCTGGCCAGGTTTTTCCTTCCTGTCAGCATATTGATAAGGGAGGATTTTCCCACATTCGATCGCCCCGTGAAGGCATATTCAGGTTTATCGGGCGACGGCAGATGGGCCAGATCTGCACTGCTTCCTGTAAACCTGATTGAATGTATGATCATTTCCTTTGTCATGGGATTTATTACTCCTCTTCTTCATCCCATGTATCGTAAATGGAAAACTTTTTGCCCTGTTTCTGGTCGTGTTTTTTCCCGGGTTTCTTTTTTGAATAGAGATCTTCCGAAGTGTCAAAATTCTTTCTGCGTTTCTTGAACTCCTTTTTCCCTTTCATGACATGATGTAATAACTTATTGTTCGAAAAGTTTGTTCCAACGGTGCACCGGCCGTTTACGCCAGTTTCCCTGATGATAGAGATAGCTGGCCATAAGAGGAAGAACCGTGGTGGCTTCGGCATAAACCATCTGCTCATAAACGGTGTCTACCTTGCCCCATGAAGAGGCTTCCTTCAGGGTGGAAGAAGAACAGGCTCCGTCGCGTACATCGGCCACTGTGATCTGAACGGCATATTTATGCATGGGCGCCGGTTTCCCAAGCATTTCTGCACAGACCACCGTATCCTGGGCAAAATTTTTCGGAACACCCCCGCCGATCATGAACAGACCGGTTGTTTCAGCAGCAATCTTGATGCGGGTTAGCTCAAGAAAATCTTTTACCGAGTCGATGGACAGATGCCGGGATGGATTTTCCCACTGGTGCATAACCAGCCCGAACCCTGCACTGCTGTCGCTGAATGCCGGACAAAAAACGGGAACATCCTGTTCGTAGGCTGTTTGCACAAGAGAATTTTTTTTCACGCTGTTTTTTGCAAGGTATTTACCCATTTCGCGGATAAATTCGCGTGAGGAGTAAGGACGCGGTTCCAGGCTGTCGGCAATTTCTTTGATGGTATTGTCACATACCTGCAACTCGTCTTCGTCAATATATGTATCGTAAATCCTGTCAATATACAGATTTCTCAGCTGCCTGTCATTGACATGGATACTTCCCTGGTAGTGCCTGAATCCCAGTGCTTCAAAGAAATCCATATCCACAATGGAAGCTCCGGTGGCGACGACCACATCAATCATATTGTTCTTGATCATATCCACGTACACCTGCATGCAGCCTCCTGCGCTGGTGCTGCCGGCCAGGGTCAGAATGCTGGTACATTTTTTATCCCTGATCATACGGCTGAGAATATCGGTGGCATGAGCCGTGGCACGTGATGAAAACGACATTTTCCTCATGGCATCAATAATGGGCCTTGCATCAAAGGAGGTTATGTCGATGTGTTCTACTGTGTTTTTCAATAATTCCTTTTTACTCATGACGGATTGTTTTTATTCAACCGTGACAGTTCTCCTGCAAAACGCATGGAGAGTGTCTGGTAGATCAGTTTGGCCGCCAGAAAATCAGGCGCCCGGTTGGCGGGATTGGGGCATAATTCCACTACATCCATTCCCACCAGGTTTTTCTGTTCAATCACCATGCCTATCAGATCCAGCACCTCATACCATCCCAGGCCGCCGGGTTCGGGAGTTCCTGTACTGGGCATGATTGACGGGTCCAGTGCATCCAGATCGAAAGTAATATAAACATTTTGCCGAAGTCTTCCAATAACTTTTTGCTGCCATTTCTGGAATTTATGGATTTCACTTGCAAAAAACAGATCAGATTTTTCGGCAAATTCCTTTTCAGTGACATCCATGCTTCTGATACCAACCTGCACACAGTGTGCCACTTCGCGGGCACGTGCCATGACACAGGCATGATTGAAGCGGCTGCCCATGTATTCCTGCCGGAGATCGGCGTGAGCATCGATTTGCAGAACGGTCAGGTTCCCGTGTGCTTTTGCGTGTGCGAAGATGGAGCCGATACTGATGGAATGTTCCCCACCCAGGGTGACAACAAATTTTCCTTTCCGGATGTAATATTCAACAGATTTCTCAACCTCTTTCACCATTTCTTCAGGAGAAGGAAACCCTCCGGGCGGCGGGGCCGTATGAATGCCCAGCCGGTACACTTCACTATCGGTATCAATATCGTACAGTTCCATGTTGGCCGATGCTTCCAAAATGGCGTCAGGGCCCCTGTCAGCCCCTTTGATCCAGGTGCTGGTATCGTCATAGGGCACAGGAAGGATGACGATTCTGCTGGAATCGGGCCGGGAATAAGAATCGGGTAAACCTCCGTAAATGAAGCTCATTACGCCGCGCCTTCAATAATTGGATAATAATAGCTGGTGAAACAGAGGGCTACCAGCGCTGTCCCGTGGGTTTTTTCGGGAATAAAACTTCGGGTAATGGTATGAATGTCTTTGAGAAGGTATTTTTCTGAAAACCCGTTGTAATACAATTCATCAAGACTGGCACGGAGTTTCAGAGAGATCTCTTCTTCCGTTTCATTTCCGTAATTTTCACACACCAGACCTCCGAATTTGCTTCCGGTGGATTTGTCGTAAAGCCAGCCGTAAATGATGCCGGCCGTGGCACGTTCTCCTTTTTGGCTGGTACATACCGCCATGATGGATTCCACCACGGAACCGTGCTCAATTTTTTCGGGTTTTTCCACCTTCCTGGCAATACCCGGAAGTATGGAGGAATAGGTCATAATGTTATACTGCTCAATGCCGGCGTCTTTCAGAGCCAGGTGGTATGAGCCGGCATGTACCGTGATGTCGCTCTGCCCGATGCCGCTGGTTTCAAAATAATCCATGGGAATACGGTTCCCGATAACAATGCCCCTGGATTTCCTGCCCCGGGCAATGATATTTTGTTTTTTGACTTTTGTGATCATTATTGTAAGAATTTTGGGGTAATGGATTGAAATAATTTCAGAATCCTGTCTGAAACCGAAAGCTGGATGCAGACAGGTTGATGCCGTCACTGGATCAGTCCATCAAATGCGGCGGGGCAGGTAGGTACTCTGTAACGAGTAAAGTACAAAAAGATTGAAAAAGGAAAACAGGTAAAGAACCGGGACTTTACGCTGAAGCAGATATGTATGAAATTTTTTCATGGCATGAAATTTAATGGCAGGTCCATGCGACATATCTGCTCCACGATTCACTACCTAATCAGGCCTGAATCGTGAATGGCGCGGGACCTTGCTGTTGGTAAATCCCATACAGTTTTTCCTTTTTTCGGGTTGCAATATTAGAAAAAAAAATAATTATACAACCTTTTTTCATGAAAAAAAACACTCCTGAAAGAATATTTGTAACAGGCTGTATATCAAATAAGTAATTCGATGTATCACAAATATTTTGCAAAAAGTAATTGTATGGACGAAATATTTCCCTTTCCGATGCTTTTCGAAGGAGGTAAATTTCTCAGGGATGATATATTTCAAGCAGGGTAGTGGAAGGAGAGGGTACAAGGTTTACTGTTTCAAGGGAGGCAGGAACAAGGATTGTTTCCCCGGTGCTTAAATTTTCTTTTCCACCCTGGAAATAGAACGTAACCTGGCCATCCAGGCACATATAAATCATGAAAGAGTCAAGCCTGTGAAAATCCCTTTCATACGGGGTGGTCAATGTCAGCCGTGAAACATGGAAATAACTGTTGGCTGACAATTTTACCGGCACATTATCAGGTCCCTGCGGATGATGTTTGAACGAGGCCGGCTTTTTGAAATTAATGGCATCCAGAGCAAGGTTGATATGCAGATCACGGCTTTTCCCCTGTGCATCTACCCGGTCCCAGTCATAGATTCTGTACGTAATATCCGATGCCTGCTGTATTTCAGCCAGCAGAATGCCGGCTCCCGTGGCGTGTACCCGTCCGGCCGGGATATCAAACACATCGCCGGGCAGGGCTTCTTCCCGGTTCAGAATTTCTTTGAGTTTTCCGTTTTTCAGAAACTCAAGAAATGTTTTCCGGTCCAGTTCGCGGTTGAATCCCGTATAGATAACTGCCCCGGGAACGGCATCGATAATATACCACATTTCTGTTTTCCCCAATGATCCGTGCCTTTCAGCCGCCAGCTTGTCGTCCGGGTGAACCTGTACCGACAGGTTCTCGCGGGCGTCAATGAACTTGATCAGAAGGGGGAAATGGATTCCGTAATGACTGAATATACGTTCACCCACCAAATCTCCCATGTATACCCCGATCAGTTCCTGTAGATTGTTGCCGGCCAGAAATCCGTTTTCAACAACCGAAAAATTCCCATCAACACCCGAGCATTCCCAGCTTTCCCCGACCGATTGTAAACCGTTGAACTTTTTCTGCAGTCGAACTTGCATGAGATTGCCGCCCCATATCCTTTCCTTCAGAATAGGTTTGAATTTCAGCGGATATAAAGTGTTCATGGGTAAAAATGCCATTTTCCGGACAAATATATTAATTTTAACCTCAAATAATGGTTCAAATATGCTGATTGTTGGCATTGCCGGAGGAACCGGCTCGGGAAAGACCACCGTGGTGAAAAAAATTGTCGAGAATCTGTCGGGAAGATCTGTAGCCGTCATTCCGCAGGATTCGTATTATCGAGACAATTCACATATCCCTCCCGGGAAAAGACAGGAAATCAATTTCGATCATCCCGATTCCGTAGAATTTTCACTTCTGGTGGAACATATTAAAAAACTGAAGATGGGGAAAGCCATTGAGCAGCCCGTGTATTCCTACCTTACATGCACCCGGTTGTCTGAAACAGTGACAGTTGAACCCCAGCAGGTAATTATCCTGGAAGGGATCCTCATCCTCACCCATCCTCCCCTCAGGGATATGATTGATATTAAAGTATATGTAGATGCCGATGCTGACGACCGTCTGGGCCGGGTGATCCATCGTGACCTGGAAGAACGGGGCCGGCATGTGGGGCAGGTGCTGGAAAGGTATGAAAAAACAGTGAAACCCATGCACCTGCAGTTTATCGAGCCGACCAAAAGATATGCCGACATTATTGTGCCGCAGGGAGGGGAGAACAAGGTTGCTATTGATATACTGACGTCGATCATTGAAAAGAATCTTGACCAATCGGAAAATTCAACCCGACATGCTTGATACTATTTATTTACAGGACATTCTTTTTCTCGACATCGAAACCGTACCGGCTTCTCCCGATTTTGAAAGCCTGGATCCAGATTTCAAGGATTTCTGGGAAAAAAAATCAGGTTTCTTCCGAAAGGAAAATGAAACCCCCGCCGATGTTTATCCGCGGGCCGGTATTTACGCAGAATTTGGCAAAATCGTATGTATTTCTGCAGGATTTGTTTTCTTGCGCGACGGGGATAAATATTTTCGGCTGAAGTCGTTTTACGGGGAAGATGAAAAGGAACTGCTGACAGAATTTATTGCCATGCTGAACAGTTCCACCCGCAAGCGGAACCTGTACCTGTGCGCCCATAACGGCAAAGAATTTGATTTTCCTTATCTGGCCCGCCGGATTCTGCTTAACGAACTAAAGCTTCCACCTGTTCTGGATGTTGCCGGGAAAAAACCATGGGAAGTAACTTTTCTTGATACGCTGGAACTGTGGAAGTTTGGTGATTTCAAACACTATACTTCACTGAACCTGCTGGCCAGGCTGTTTCATATCCCTTCGCCGAAGGATGATATGGATGGTTCGCAGGTATATGAAGTATATTACCTGGAGAAAAACCTTGAAAAAATTGTGGAGTACTGCGAAAAAGATGTGCTGGCCGTTGCGCAGCTTTTTCTTAAATACCGGGGTGAATCTGTTATTTTGCCGGAACATGTAGAGCATTCATCCGGTTAAACTTCCAGAATGAATTCTTCCACTTTTTGCAGCAACCGTTCGGGTTGTTCAGCATGAATCCAGTGGCCTGCGTTAGGAATGCTGAATATTTCGGCATAGGGGAATATGGTGCGAATAATGGGTTCATCTGTTTTTCTGATATAATCGGATTTTTCTCCTTTGATGAAAAGTACGGGAAAGCCCGTAATGCCGTGTCCGTTTTCAAAGCGCCCTGCATCCATGCCTTCCAGTATCCTGTCGAGGTTGTTGTGGATGACAGGAACATTGAGTTTCCACGAAAAAGTATGGTCCCTGTTTCTGCGCAGGTTTTTCAGAAGGAATTGCCTTACACGGGGCGCCGGAATGTTTCTGGCGAATGCTCTGTCAATTTCGCTTCTTTCGGTGTATTTTTCAGGTTCCAGGGAGAGCATGGTTTTCAGAATGGTGGTATGGTCAACTGATCGCGTGGCGGAATCCTGGTTATCCTGGTAGGAGCGGGGAGACATATCCACAACGATCAGCCCGTTTACCCTTTCAGGATAATCAGCTGCAAAATACATGATGGTTTTTCCTCCCATGGAATGACCCAGCAATACCGCCGATTCGATGCCACGGTCGTCCATAAATTCCCTCAGGTCTTCCTTCATGGAAGGGTAATCATGCTGCCGGCTGTGCGGGGACCGTCCATGATTCCTCTGGTCGATCAGAAATACCTCGAAGCGGTCAGACAGGGCTTTGCCAATGGTTACCCAGTTGTCTGATGATCCGTACAACCCGTGAACAATGATGAGTGCGGGTCCTTCCCCGAATGTTCTGTAAAACAGTTTCATAAGGTTCTGTCATTTGAGGAGCCGGTAAGCCATAGCCATTCTTTCTGTAAAAGTTTTTAAATACGGGTTGTTCATCTGAGTTGTCTCAGATACAGTTGAATGGTATTTTCCAGGCCGAAATATAACGCATCGCTGATCAGGGCATGCCCTATGGATACCTCTTCCAGATAAGGCACACTACGACAGAAAAATTTCAGGTTCTCCAGGTTCAGGTCATGGCCTGCATTAACTTCCAGACCGAGGGAATGGGCCAGGTGCGATGCTTCGGCAAAAGGTTTGACCGCTCTGGCAGGATTGTGCCTGTAGGCCGAAGCATAGGGTTCGGTATAGAGTTCAATCCGGTCGGTTCCGGTCTTTGCGGCGTATTCAATTGTTTCCCTTTTTGTATCAGTGAAAAGCGAGGTACGGATGCCGGTCTTTTTCAATTCGCTGATGACCCCGGTAAGGAAATTCAGGTGCTTACGGGTATCCCAACCCTGGTTCGAGGTAAGAGCATCGGGGGCATCGGGGACCAGTGTTACCTGGTGTGGTTTTACTTTTTTAACCAGATCCAGGAACCGGCGGGAAGGATAACCCTCAATATTGAATTCCGTTTTGATCAGGGGTCTGAGGTCCAGTACATCCTGGTAACGGATGTGCCTCTCATCAGGACGGGGATGAACCGTGATTCCCTGAGCCCCGAAACGTTCACAGTCAACGGCAGCTTTCAGTACGTCGGGGATATTCCCACCCCGGGCATTCCTCAGAGTGGCTATTTTATTGATGTTAACGCTGAGTCGAGTCATATTATTCAGTTTCGGAGGTTTATCTGTGGCTTAAAATTTGTAACTTAGCTACAAAAATAAACCTTTTCCTTCAATCAACACGATCGTTATGCTGGCGAAGGACTTGATATCAGATGTGGTACCTGCACTCAGGACTTCCGATACCGGCCTCAGGGCATTGAACTGGATGGAGATTTTCCGTGTATCGCATCTGCCTATTGTGAATAACAAAGATTTTCTGGGACTGATATCCGATACGGATATTTATGATCTGAACATGGCCAATGAACCCATTGGTAACCACAAACTTTCTTTGTTCAGTCCTTATGTGGTAGCAGATACCCATATTTACGGCGTGATCGAGATAGTTTCACGGCTGAAGATTACTGTGGTTCCTGTTCTGAATGCCCGGAAGGAGTACCTGGGTCTGGTTACCATGACCGATCTCATGGGACACTTTGCCGAACTGACTGCCATGAAAAATCCCGGTGGCATTCTGGTTCTGGAACTTCATGAGAATGATTACAGCCTATCGCAGATTGCACAGATTGTGGAAGGGAACGATGCCAAGATTTTAAGTCTTTATATCAGTTCTCCCAGTGAATCAATGAAGATGGAATTGACCCTGAAAATTAACCGGACCGATCTGTCATCCATCATTCAAACTTTTGAGCGGTACAATTATATCATCAAAAGCACATTTATGGTGGATGAGGAAATGGATGTCTTCTATAATAACCGGTTCGAAGAGTTCATGAAATACCTTAGCATGTAAGTTTTGAACCAGAGAGTATGAGAATAGCCATTTACGGCAGGCAGTTTGAAACTGCTTTTCTTCCCCATATCCGGGAAATGTTCAGCAGGTTTCATCGCGGGGAAGTGGAATATGCAGTGCATGAAAAATTCATGGAATTGCTTTCCGGCCATCCTGATCTGAAAATGCGACCCGTAAAGATTTTCAGGGAAAAGGCAGACCTGTCTGGTCATTACGATTTTCTTTTTAGTATAGGCGGTGATGGCACCTTTCTGGAAGCCGTAAGCTATGTATGGCAAAAATCGATTCCCCTGATAGGGATCAATTCGGGAAGGCTTGGCTTCCTTGCGAATATTTCCGGGCCCGAGATCCCGGTGGCCCTCGACGCCCTGTTCAACGGCCAGATAAGTCTGGAGGAAAGATCTCTTCTGGAACTGAAATCCGATGCCTTCCTTCCCCTGGAAAAAAAATATGCCCTGAATGAAATCACTATTCAGAAAAAGGCATCGTCAATGATCACGATTCATACTTATGTGAACGATGAATTTCTGAATGCATACTGGGCCGATGGCCTGATCATTTCCACACCAACCGGATCGACAGCCTATTCCATGAGTGCTGGGGGACCCATACTGGTGCCTGATTGCAGTAATTTCATTATTTCGCCTATCGCCCCGCATAACCTTACAGTCAGACCGCTGGTGATCAGGGATGATTCGGCTCTGAAGATCAGGGTTTCAGGCCGGGATAACCATTTTCTCCTGTCAGCCGATTACCAGTCTGTTGAAATGCCTGTGGATCATACATTCCAGATTGAAAAGGCGGGTTTTTCCATAAAAATGGTAAGATTCAACAACCAGAACTTTTATAATACCTTGAGAAATAAATTAATGTGGGGGGTCGATAAACGGAATTAATGTTAAAAAACGTGAATGAATAACTGGTTTTTTAACAAGGTCCTTTTCAAACCGATTGAATATTTGTAAATTAGGTGTGGATCATAAACATAACAGGCTGGAATCAGGATGGTGTAAATTTGATTTGTTTCAAGGACATGGTTTACACAATATTTTATAGTTTTGTACGCACCAAAAAACAACCAGCATGAAAAAGCCGCTGTTCTTTTTGGTTTTTATCAGCCTGATCTCTTCGGTGGAAACCATGGGGCAGGTTTGGCGCATCAGAAGATGGGAGGCTATGGCAGGATTAGGTACGGCCAATCAATTCGGTGATATCGGAGGGTATAGCCAGGGAGAGAATCTTCTGGGTCTGAAGGACATCCGGTTCCTGCAGACACGGCCCACTTTTCACCTGGGAGCCAGGTACAAAATTTTGGAAAGAGTAGCGGCCAAAGTAAATCTGAACTACGCATTCCTTAGTGGTAACGATGAAAAAGGTTCCAATATCGGACGTGATTATTCTTTTACTACCGGTTTGTTTGAGTTTTCTTTCCAGGGAGAATATGCTTTCTGGCGGGAAGAGTATTCCCGAAGCTATTTAATGATGAAGGGCCGGGGGGTAACCGATTTTGTTTCCAGTTTCAGTGCCTATGCCTTTGCCGGGATCGGTATGGCGGTATTTAATCCCTGGCAGAATGATAAGTTGATTGACCGGGCTGGAGAGATCCAAACCTCTTCAGCTCTGGTATTTCCCGCTGGGGTTGCCCTGAAATACGGATTATCACCCAAAGCCTCACTCACACTTGAAGTGGGAGGACGGCTTACCACTTCAGATGTTATTGACGGTTATCCTTCAGAATATTCCCGGGCAAATGACGTTTATTATTTTGGTGTGGTAAGTTATGTCTGGAAATTCAAGACATCCAGAAAAGGATGGCCGATATTGAGGGAAGAATAATCCGGGGTGGTAAAATTGTGTTCATGAAGAAGTATCTTTTATTGTGTGTTTGTCTTATATACGTATACTCCCTCAAAGCCCAGAAAAACGCTGATCTGGGTATTTTTGCGGGAGGATCCTACTATCTTGGCGAATTAAACCCTTCCGGACATTTCCGTTCTGTAGGTCCCGGGTTCGGATTGATTTACCGGCACAATTTTAATCCCCACCACAGCATACGCTGGAATCTGGTTTATGCAGAAATTTCGGCTGAAAATCCGTCTTTTGATTATCTTTATGATAGTCCGCGTTTCAGTTCTTCATTTGTGGATATGGGACTCCAGTTTGAGTTTAACTTTTTCCCTTTTAAGCCCTATACCCGATTTTTACAGCAAACCACTTATGTTGGGGGAGGATTGGGCATGTCGGTGATGCAGAAACCGGGAGGAACAGGTTATGAGATGGTGCTCCCTTTTGGCGTGGGATGGAGGCTGAACCTGAACCGGCAATGGGCCCTGTCTGTAGCATGGGAATTCAGAAAGACATTCTTCGACGATTTAGACGGGGTGGTTAATCTTACCGAACCCGGTTCCTGGTCTTTGATTCATAATAATGACTGGTATTCGTTTGCCGGATTGATCATTACCTATAATTTGTATAACATGAACAGGGATTGTCCGGCTTATTGGGATTATTAATTGAACGCATCAAACTGAAATGAACTCGCTGAAAGAAAAAATATCAAAAGAAAAACTACCCAGGCATGTAGCCATTATTATGGACGGAAACGGACGCTGGGCAAAATTGCAGGGGAAAAATCGCGTGTACGGGCACCAGAACGGGGTGACATCTGTAAGGGAGGTAACCGAGGCAGCGGCTGAAATCGGTCTGGAGTATCTTACTTTATATGCATGGTCAACCGAGAACTGGAAACGACCCAAAGAGGAGGTGGACGCATTGATGTCTTTGTTGGTTAGTACCCTGAATAATGAAAAGAAAACGCTTCTGAAAAATAATGTTCGGTTGCGGGCTATCGGCGACCTGAAAAGTCTGCCCGGGAAACTTTACGAACAGTTGCTTGAAACCATTCATGATACTGCTCATCTTACCGGCTTAACCCTGGTGCTTGCACTGAGTTACAGTGCCAGGTGGGAATTGGTTCATGCCGTCCGGGAAATTGCCCGTCAGGTAAGCGAAGGGAAACTGGACCCGTCACACATTGATCAGACAACGATTAGCAATAACCTGGCCACCGCCGGCATGCCCGATCCCGAATTACTGATCAGAACAAGCGGTGAATACCGAATCAGTAATTTTATGCTGTACCAGCTGGCTTATTCCGAGTTGTATTTTTCAGAGAAAATGTGGCCTGATTTCCGCAAGGAAGATTTTTACCAGGCCATTGCCGATTTTCAGTGCCGCGAGCGGCGTTTTGGTAGAATCAGTGAGCAGATCAAACAACATTAAGCACAAGCCAGATGATGATGAAGATGAATATTGCTTTGAGAACCCTGTTGATGGTGATCGCCTGTCTTTGTGTTGTTCCCGCTTTTCCTCAGGAAGAAAAGGATTTCAACAGCATGCGGGTGGCTGATTACAGTAATCCGCGCGAATATGAAATAGGAGGTATCAGGGTGACCGGTATACAGTACCTGGATGAAAATATTTTGATTCAGCTTTCAGGTCTTGCAGTGGGGCAACGTATAAAAATACCCGGTGAAACACTCACACAGGCAGTGGAAAAACTATGGAAGAACGGCCTGTTTTCTGATGTGAAAATATACGTGTCCGACATTGAGAATGATTTAGTTTATCTTACCATTCACCTGGGCGAGAGGCCCAGACTTTCCCGAATTCAGTTTTCCGGCGTGAAAAAATCCGAAAGAGACGATATCATTGAAAAAATAAAGCTTCACAGCGGGAATCAGGTAACGGAAAATGTGCTGAACAATACCAGAAAGATCATTCTCGATTTTTTCAGGGATAAAGGTTTTCTGGAAACGGAAGTGAGCATTACCCAGGCAGATGATCCGGATGCCCAGAACAGGGTGATATTGAATATTGATGTGGATAAAAATGACAGGGTGAAAATTGCCGATATAATATTCAGAGGCAATGAGGTTTTTTCCGACGGCAGGTTACGGAGGGTGATGAAGAATACGAAAAAGAAAAACCTGAATATTTTTAAGGCTTCCAAGTATATTGCCGATAAATTCAAGGAAGATAAGGAAAGCCTGGTAACGTTTTACAATGAGGAAGGATACAGGGATTTCCGTATTCTGAAAGACAGCACCTATGATGCGGGAGAAAACCGCATTGCACTTGAGATAACTGTGGAGGAAGGTCCACGTTATTATCACCGTAACATTGAGTGGGTGGGCAATACAAAATATCCCTCGGAATATCTTACGGCTGTGCTCGGTATTGAAAAAGGAGATCCCTATAACCAGACCCTGCTGGATGAGAGGCTTTATTCTGACGAAGATGCCGTAAGCTCGGTTTACATGGACAACGGGTATCTGTTTTCCAATATTTATCCTGTGGAAGCCAGGGTGGAAAACGATTCGATCGATCTGGAGATGATTGTGGTGGAAGGCGAACAGGCTACTATCAACCGGGTCATTATCAAGGGGAATACAAAGACCAATGAACATGTTATACGCAGGGAACTGCGTACCCGCCCGGGAGACCTTTTCAGCAAGTCGGATATTATGCGATCGGTCAGGGAGCTGGCCGTTCTGGGTCATTTTGATCCGGAGAAGATCGTTCCCAATCCCATCCCAAACCAGGCCGAAGGAACGGTAGATCTGGAATATAACCTGGAAGAAAAGGCCAATGACCAGTTTGAAATATCCGGCGGATGGGGAGCCAATATGCTGATCGGTACGATAGGGCTTCGTTTTAATAATTTCTCCATCGGGAGGGTTTTTGAGAAAAATGCCTGGAGACCCATTCCAACAGGTGACGGACAAACCTTGAGCATCAGGGCACAATCCAACGGACGCTATTACCAGGCCTACAGCCTGTCTTTTGTGGAGCCATGGTTTGGCGGCAAAAAACCCAATTCACTTTCTGTGACATTGTACCGTACGATTCAAACAAACGGCCGCCCCAAAGACGATGCCCGCCGGCAATCGATCGATATTAACGGGGCTGCCATAGGGTCCATGCGCCGCCTGGGCTGGCCCGACGATTATTTTACCCTGTATAATGAGATCAGTTTACAGAATTATGTGCTTGATAACTGGGCAGGCTATTTTCTTTTTTCAAACGGGAAATCGAATAATTTTTCTGTGACCAGTACTTTTGGAAGGAATTCAGTTGACCAGTTGATCTATCCGCGACGTGGTTCTTCGGTTTCCCTGAGCCTGCAAATAACACCTCCCTATTCATTTATTAACGGGAAAGATTATTCAAATGTATCTGATAATGAGAAATATAATTGGATTGAATACCATAAATGGGTATTTAAATCCGAATTTTACTTAAGATTGGCAGGAGATTTGGTATTAAGTACAAAAGCAAGGTTCGGTTATCTGGGATATTATAACGAAGATATCGGACCTTCCCCCTTTGAAGGATTCGATCTGGGAGGTGACGGCATGTCGGGTTACAGCCTCTATGGTCGTGAAACAATCGCCCTGAGGGGATATGAGAACGGTTCTTTGACACCTGTCGTCAACGGCAATAAAGCCGGAAACGTATATGAAAAACTGACTTTTGAATTGCGGTATCCCATTTCACTCGATCCGCAGGCTACATTGTATGCACTTGCTTTTCTTGAGGCTGGAAATGCATGGTACAGCATCAGGGATTTTAATCCTTTTGAAATACGCCGTTCAGCCGGTGTTGGGGTTCGGGCTTATTTGCCAATGTTCGGACTCCTTGGGATTGACTGGGGATACGGATTCGACGAAGTTCCCGGTCGTCCGGATGTGAATGGCAGCCAGTTCCATTTTGTGATTGGTCAGCAATTTTAAACAAAACAAATCTAAAAACCAATATCATGAAAAAGTTAACAACCATTACACTTGTGCTTCTCCTGGTTGCAGCAACCGGGTCTGCACAAAAATATGCCTTCGTGGATACGGAATATATTCTGAATAATATTCCTGCTTATCTGGCTGCCCAGGATCAGCTGGAACAGTATTCCAGGGAATGGGAGCAGGAGATCAAAACCATGTATGAAGATGTTGACCGGCTCTATAAAAAGTACCAGTCGGAACAGGTCCTGCTTACCGAAGAAATGAAAAGAGCCCGTGAGGATGAGATCATTAACAAAGAAAGAGAGGTAAAGGAACTCCAGAACAAGTATTTCGGACCGGAGGGAGAGTTGTTCAAGAAAAGGCAGGAGCTGATCAAACCCATACAGGACGAGATCTATAATGCCGTGAAGGAAATTGCCGTGGAAGGGGCCTATGCCGTGATTTTCGATACCTCTTCCGACGTGAGCATGCTGTACACCGATCCGAAGTATGACCGGAGCGATGAAGTACTTGAAAAACTAGGTTATAAAGATTAATTCAGTACATTTGCAAACCAATTAAAATTTGAATATCGTGTATATGAAATCATTAACCCGATTTGTGATCTGCTGCCTCTTTCTGGTAGCAGGTACTACCCTCCATGGCCAGACCGGAAAATATAAATTCGGCCATATCAACAGCCAGGAACTGTTGTCACTCATGCCCGAAAGGGACAGCGCACAACTCCAGCTGGAACGTTATGTAACTCAGCTGCAGGAACAGTTGGAAGATATGCAGGTGGAATACCAGAATAAGGTCCAGAAGTACCTGGCTGAACAGGAGAATTATACGGACCTGATCAGGCGAAATAAGGAACAGGAGTTGGCTGATCTCCAGGAAAGGATACAGAATTTTCAGGTATCCGCCCAGGAAGACATGCAGGCAATGGAAGCCCGTTTGCTTCAGCCCATTGTGAGAAAAGCTGAACAGGCAGTCAGAAATGTGGCCGAGGAAAACGGTTTTACATATATTTTTGATATCAGCCGAGGGGCCATTATTTATTTCTCAGAGGACAGCCAGGATATTTTGCCTCTGGTGAAACAGAAACTGGGCCTTGAATAACAAAAATGATAAAAAGATATGACCATTCCCTTCCGGGGAGTGGTCATTTTTTTCATTGCCAGTTGTGATGAATCTTGAATCTTGCCAGCCTGTAGGTATTTTTGATTCCGGTGTTGGAGGATTGACCGTTGCTTCGGCCATCCGGTCTTTGCTTCCCAACGAAAGAATGATTTATTTCGGGGATACGGCTCACCTTCCGTACGGTGATAAATCGGCGGCTTCTATACAACATTATTCGAAGGAAATCACCCGGTTTCTACTGGATCAACAATGCAAGGTGGTGCTGGTGGCATGCAATACAGCTTCAGCCGCTGCTTTCGAAGACCTGCAACAGGAGTTTGGTGAACGGGTTGTCCTGATGAACGTAATCGACCCGGTGGTCAGCCGCATTGCTTCTTCCCATGTTTCCGGGAAAATTGGGGTGATTGGTACCAAAGGCACCATACACAGCGGAACCTATGAGAAAAAGCTCCGGGCACTGCAGCCTGATATGGAAATTGTTTCTATGCCTACCCCTTTACTGGTTCCTATGATTGAAGAGGGCTTTGTTTATGATGACATCAGTAACGCCATCATCCGGGCATACCTTTCCAGTGAAAAACTGAAAGATATCCGGACTCTGATACTGGGATGCACACACTATCCCATTATCAAGAACCAGATCAGGAAATATTATGACTTCAGGGTGGATATCATCGATTCGGCACAGATTGTAGCCGAAGAACTGAAAGAAGCACTTTCCCGTGAGGATCTTCTGGCATCGGATAAAAAAGGTGAGCATCAATTTTTTGTATCCGATCACACCGATTATTTCGGGAAGGTAGCCCGCATGTTCTTCGATGAAGATATTTTCCTGGAATTGAAAGATCTGTGGCGCTGATCATTCCTGTCCGTTGCTGTCACGGTACCATCCCGCATACATCAGATAGTTTTCTGCAATGCGCTCAATCATGTTTTTGGTTTGTTCCCGGTCCACATCTTTTACCCGCACGGCAGGTATGCCTGCGTAAATACTACCGGGTTCCACAACCGTTCCGTCAAGCACAATGGCCCCTGCCGCAATAATCGAATTTTTACCAATAACAGCGTGGTCCATAATAATGGCGCCCATGCCAATCAACACATGGTCATGGACAGTAGCGCCGTGAATGATTACATGGTGACCGATGGAAACATGGTTGCCAATGTTTATGGTTGATTTCTTGTAAAGACAGTGCAATATCGATCCGTCCTGAATGTTTACCCGGTTCCCTATGCGTATAGAATTCACATCTCCTCTTATCACGGTTTGGAACCAAATACTGCACTCATCTCCCATGATAACATCGCCGATAATCGTGGCATTATCTGCCAGATAACAGTTTTTGCCAAACGAGGGGGTTTTGCCCCTGACTGCTTTGATTAGCGCCATAATGGAATGCTTTATTCGGGTTCAACGGATCAAAGGTAGCCCTTATTCCCATGAAAATAAACAGGGATTAATACCGTTCCCTGGTAGATGATCCCCGCAAATGTGAGATTTGCAATGATTTTTTTTCTATGTTGAAAAATACAAATCTTTTTATCAGAACCATTTCATATTTATTTACCTTTGTTCTGTAAACCGATGTCAATTTACCATACGTAGCGCAGGTAACTCACAACGGGAATAAATGCATATGAAATCAATGGTTTTATATGCATTTACATTTTTTATGAGAATATGTAATCAATAAGGGATAATGGCAACCAAACGAGAAGTTATTGAACGGGAAGAAGTGGTCATCAGGTTCTCCGGAGATTCAGGAGACGGCATGCAGTTAACCGGAACCCTGTTTTCTGATTCGGCAGCCCTGTTTGGTAATGACCTGGTGACTTTCCCCGATTATCCTTCTGAAATAAGGGCTCCTCACGGAACCGTGGGTGGTGTTTCGGGGTTCCAGGTCCACCTGGGTCACACTGAAATCAGAACTCCCGGCGATTATGCCGATGTACTGGTTGCCATGAATCCGGCCGCCCTGAAAGCCAATGCTCGCTGGCTCAAACCCGGAGCCACCGTCATACTTGATAGTGACAGTTTCGATGAAAAAGGTCTGGGGAAGGCCGGGTACGCCATTGATCCGATCGAGGAAGAAAAGCTGAACGATTACAATATTATCAGGGTGCCTATTACAACTCTTACCAGGCAGGCTTTGGACGGCCTGGGTCTGGACATGAAAAGTGTTCTGCGGAGCAAGAATATGTTTGCCCTGGGAATGGTTTACTGGCTTTTTGCCCGGCCGCTTGACCATACCATTAAATATTTCGAGACCAAGTTTAAGAAGAGGCCCCTGGTGGTGGAAGCCAATCGAAGGGTTTTGCAGGCTGGCTATAACTATGCGGAAACCATTGAGGCCCTTACTCCAACCTATATGGTCAGCCCCGCCGAAATTCCGAAGGGAACTTACCGGAATATCAACGGGAATGTGGCTACAGCATGGGGGTTTATTGCCGCTGCCGAAAAAGCAGGGCTCCAGCTGTTTATCGGATCCTACCCTATTACCCCTGCTACCGGAATACTGGAAGAATTGTCTCTGAGAAAAGAATTCGGAGTGAAGAGCTTTCAGGCAGAGGACGAGATTGCCGGGATATGTACCGCACTGGGTGCCAGCTTTGCCGGGTCCCTGGCTGTGACCAGCACTTCGGGGCCGGGGCTTGCCCTGAAATCGGAGGCCATTGGCCTGGCTGTCATGACCGAACTCCCCATTGTGATTGTGGATGTTCAGCGTGGAGGTCCTTCTACAGGTCTGCCCACAAAAACCGAACAGGCGGATCTTATGCAGGCCCTTTATGGAAGGAACGGGGAGTGCCCGGTAGTGGTAATCGCTGCCAGTACTCCTTCAAATTGTTTCCATTACGCTTTTCAGGCAGCCAAGATCGCCCTGGAGCACATGACACCGGTGCTGCTTATGAGCGACGGATTCCTGGCCAACGGTTCCGAACCCTGGCGCATACCCTCTTCGAAAGATTTACCCTCCATCAAACCTCCCATTGCGAAAGAAGGGCATGAGAATTTTCAGCCATATGCCCGGGATCCTGAATCCCTTGCCCGCCTGTGGGCCATTCCCGGAACAAAAGGGCTGGAACACCGTATCGGCGGACTCGAGAAAGATGCCTTGAAAGGCAGCGTGTCACATGATCCCCTGAACCATGAAAAAATGGTCAAAACCAGGGAGGAAAAGGTACAGCGGGTAGCCAATGATATCCCTGAACAGAAAATTGAGGGAGACCAGACAGGCGACCTCCTGGTAATTGGGTGGGGAGGAACCTATGGTCATTTGATTACAGCAGTGAATGAAATGCGGAAAGAAGGATACCGGGTGGGCCTGATGCATCTGCATTATATCAAACCCCTCCCTGAAAATGTCGAAACGCTGCTGGGAAGATTCAAAAAGAAAGTGGTATGTGAATTGAACCTGGGCCAGATGGCCGGTTATCTCAGGATGAATTTTCAGGATCATCATTATCATCAGGTAAATAAAGTACAGGGTCTGCCCTTTACTGTAGTTGAATTAAAAGAAGCTTTCAGCAAGATACTTAATGAGGAATAGCCATGGAAGAAACAGTGGCCCATAAGTTGTCTCCTAAAGATTTTAAAAGCGACCAGGAAGTCAGGTGGTGCCCGGGTTGCGGTGATCATGCCATTCTGAATGCTATTCATAAAGCCCTGGCAGAACTGGATTACAACAGAGAAGACTATGCCTTCGTCAGTGGGATCGGTTGTTCATCCCGCTTTCCCTATTATATGAACACCTATGGATTTCACGGCATTCATGGCAGGGCTTCGGCCATTGCCGCGGGTGTCAAGGTGGCCAATCCACGACTCAGCGTATGGCAGATTACGGGTGACGGGGATGCCTTGGCCATTGGGGGAAATCATTTTATTCACGCAGTACGGCGCAATGTCGATATCAATATTGTACTGTTCAATAACGAGATATACGGACTTACCAAGGGACAGTATTCTCCAACATCCAAAATGGGGGCTGTGACAAAAACCTCTCCCTTTGGAACAGTTGAAAATCCGTTTCATCCGGGAGAACTGGTGATCGGGGCCCAGGGAAAATTTTTTGCCCGCTCAATAGATACCAATATTCAACTTTCGCAGGAAATATTTGTTGAGGCAGCCGGAAGCGAAGGAACATCGGTGATCGAGATTCTGCAGAATTGCGTTATTTTCAATGACAAAACCCATGCAGAAATTACCGATAAAGCCCATAAAGACGACAGACAGATTATCCTGAAACATGGCGAACCTATGATATTCGGAAAGGACAGGGATAAGGGGCTGGTACTTGACGGACTCAAACTGAAGGTGGTAAAGATCGGTGAGAATGGGATCACCGAGAAAGACATTCTGGTGCACAATGCAACGGAAAATAATCCCGGAATCCATCTCATGCTGGCAAATATGAGGTATCCAAATTATCCCGTGGCGCTGGGAGTGATCAGAAATGTTACGGCGCCGACCTATGAAAGGGCTGTGGAAGCTCAGATACAGAAAGTGAAAAAAACATCTCCCCTGAAATGTTTGGATGATCTTCTGCACAGCGGGAATACCTGGGAAGTTTGACATCCTCTGATCCGTTCCTGGATAGGGAACGGCATTTTTTTACCTCTTTTTCCAAAAATCCATTACCTTTATCAGGATACACTCCTGTATTATCAAATAATTCCGTTTAACACCATGAGCGGGCATCCGAACCGGCACAATCCTGAAATGCAAAGCCGCATGGAGCAGGAAATGGCAAAGGTCCTGGCTGAAAAACAGGAAAGGACCAAGGAACTGGCATGCATCAATCAAACAACCAAAATCCTCAAGCAGGGGAAACCCATTGAAGAATCATTGAAACAGGTTGTTCTGATCATACCGTTGGCCTGGCAATACCCTGATTTTGCGGGAGCACGTATCACCTTCAATAAACAGGTGTTTCTTTCGCCCAATTTTTCTGAGACACGGTGGATACAGTCGCAAAAATTCAATACCATCGGGGATGAGGAAGGAGAAATTGAGGTGTGTTATACCCGTGAATTCCCTGAAATGGACGAGGGGCCCTTCCTGAAAGAAGAACGAGACCTGATCAGTACCCTGGCCAATATCATTGCCGGGTATATCAACAGTTACAGAGCCAGGGAAATTATCCAGCAAACCAGGCCGCAACCATTCAATAAGGAAGAGTTACTGAAAGAGGAACAGGAACCTACCAGCAGCCGGCAGCTTTTACAGCAATTTCTCGATAAACATAATGCTTCCCGGGATATTTTTCATGATCTGATGCCCTTCAAGGTACATGAGATACTGCTTGTTGCAACATTATACGATGCATACAGCATTGAAGGAGAAGGAAGATTTTCCGACCATATCCTGGGAGAGTATCATCAGCTGAACCTTACCTCCATGCCGCGGGTAATCGGAGTCTCCTCTCAGGATGAAGCCTTTGAGCGGCTGAAATACAAACACTTCGACCTCATCATTGTGATGATGGGAATGGACAAGAAAACGCCGCTGAAAACGGCCTGCCGCATCAAGGAAATATATCCGTATATCCCGGTTTTCCTGTTACTGAATAACAACAGGGATTATGAGTACCTGGAAAACAAAACTGAATACCTGAAAGCGGTGGATCATGTATATGTGTGGAACGGCGATTCAAAGGTTTTCTTTGCCATGGTCAAATTGCTGGAAGATAAGGTAAACGCCGATAATGATACCCGCATAGGTCTTACAAGGGTTATCCTGCTGGTGGAAGACAGTCCTATGTACTATTCCCGTTACCTGCCACTGCTGTATTCTGTTGTGCTTGAACAAACCCAGCGGATTATTGAGGATGTGAGTACGGACGATCTGTATAAGGTGTTGAAGCTCAGGGCACGACCCAAAATACTGCTTGCTTCGACCTATGAAGAAGCCCTGAGAATTTTCACCAAATATAAGGAGTACCTGCTGTGTGTTATTTCCGACGTACGCTTTCCCCGAAACGGAAAACTGGATGAAATGGCCGGGGTTGATTTTATCCGATTCGTGAAAAACGAAATCAGCAATCTTCCGGCAGTCCTGCAATCGTCCGATCCGAAAAATGCGGAGCTTGCCCACCGGTTGAAGGCAGTTTTTATTGATAAAAATTCGGAAAGCCTGATACAGGAACTGAAAAGTTTTATCAATTACCACCTGGGTTTTGGACATTTCGTATACAGGGACCAGCAGGGGAAACAGATCGCCGTGGCCAAAAGCATGCGTGAGTTTGAGCAATACCTCCGTACGGTTCCCGAAGAATCCCTGGTCTATCACGGTGTCAAGAACCACTTTTCGCTCTGGCTGATGGCCCGTGGTGAGATACAGATTGCCAAGATTATCAACCCTCTGAAAATAACTGATTTCAGCAGCCCGGAGGAACTTCGTGAATTCCTTATCAAAATCATACACAAATACCGTAACGAGAAAGAAAAAGGCAAAATCGTCAATTTTGACGAAACAGCCGTGCTCGATGAAAGCAATATCGTAAATTTTGCAGGCGGTTCCCTGGGTGGAAAAGGACGGGGACTGGCATTTATCAATACCCTGATATATCATTTTGGCTTTTCGCGCCTGACCCCCAACATCAGGATCCGTACACCCCGCACTTCCATCATCGGGACCGATGAGTTCGATATTTTCATGGAAAGGAACCACCTCTATGATTTGGTGTATCATGAAACAGATTATAACCGGATCAGACAGGCATTTTTGAATGCGGATATTTCCTATAACCTGGAGAAAAAACTGAAAATATTTCTGAAACTGATTACCCACCCGCTGGCTATACGTTCTTCATCCCTGTTTGAAGACTCTCTGATGCAACCTTTTTCAGGCGTGTTTGAAACCTACCTGCTGCCGAATAACCATCCTGATTTTGAAGAAAGATACCGGCAGGCGGTTCATGCCATCAAACTGGTGTATGCATCCATTTATTCGAACGATGCAAGGACCTACTTCAAGGCCATCAACCACAAGATCGAGGAGGAAAAAATGGCCATTGTAATGCAGGAAGTGGTGGGAAATCAGTACGGGGAAGCTTACTATCCGCATATCAGCGGTACCGCCCAGTCATATAATTATTACCCCGTTGCCCATATGAAGCCTGAAGAAGGGCTTGCGATAGCCGCTGTAGGACTTGGACAGTATGTAGTGGAGGGTGAAAGAGCTTATCGTTTTTCTCCTTCCTACCCCCGCCTGGATATTCTTACTCCTGAAGAACTTCACAAAAATACCCAGGTGAGGTTTTATGCAGTGAATATGGGGAAAAAGAAAATTGACCCGCTGGAAGGGGAAGATGCCGGTCTGGTGTGCCTGGATATCTCCGAAGCCGAAAAGCAAGGAACACTGAAGCACGTGGCTTCAGTGTACGACCCGGTAAACGACCGCCTTGAACCAGGCCTTGATGCAAACGGCCCGCGCGTCATCAATTTTGCCAATATCCTGAAATATGACTATGTCCCCTTGGCCAATACTATTAAAGTAATCCTGGATGTGGTGCAGGAAGCTCTGGGGTCTCCGGTGGAGATTGAATACGCGGTTGACCTGGAAAAGGATGAAGATGGACTGGCTTCGTTCTACCTCCTCCAGATCAAACCCATGGTGGGTAGCCGGACGGATTATGCGGTGGATATCGACCGGATTCCCCGTAAAGATATTCTGTTGTTCTCACAGCAGAGCATGGGGA
Organism: Bacteroidales bacterium; assembly: GCA_049975425.1. Taxonomy (GTDB): domain Bacteria; phylum Bacteroidota; class Bacteroidia; order Bacteroidales; family VadinHA17; genus HyVt-105. The sequence goes on along the minus strand of JBNGDI010000002.1, from coordinate 12,686 downwards.
ACGGACTGATAAACAATATTCAGGATGTGATTTATGTGGAACCGGGTATGTTCGACAAAACAAAAACCCGCGAAATGACCCATGAAATTGAAAAAATAAATGCCGCCATGCTCGATCAGGGGCGGAAATATATTCTGATAGGACCCGGGCGATGGGGTACACGCGATCCCTTTATCGGAATACCCGTGGTGTGGTCGCAGATATCGAACGCAGGAGTGATCGTGGAAATGAGCATGGAAGAGTTTCCTCTTGACGCTTCCCTGGGATCGCATTTTTTTCATAATGTAACTTCCATGAATGTAGGATACCTCAGTGTGAACCATAAGTCGCCGGGTGATTTCATCAACTGGAATATCATCGGGGAACAGGAACTGATTGAAAAAAAGAAATATTTCAGGCACGTTCGTTTTGCCCGTCCCCTTCAGGTGAAAATGGACGGGAAGAAAAGCATTGCGGTGATTACCCTGAATCATGTGGATAACGGAAAAAATGATTGAAGAATGAATATGCCAGTGGATTATCCGTCCATATATGCCGACATGCAGAAGTACGATTTCAGCGAGACTTCTTTCAATCTTCTGATGCAGAACCGTATTCATAAAGTGCTACTGCTGTGCAGTAATTACGATGCCTTTATGCTGGAAGAGGACGGCCGGATTGATGAACAGATCTTCAATGAATACGTCTCTCTGAACCTGCGCTATCCGCCGGTTTTTATCCAGGCCAATACGGCGCGTGAAGCATTCCGGATCCTGGAGAAGGAAAGCATTGATCTGGTTATTTCCATGCTGAGTGTGGCCGATATGGACCCTTTTCAACTGGCACATAAGATCAAGGAAAAATATTCCAGAATTCCCATTGTGGTGCTGACCTACTTTTCTCGCGAGGTGAGCATGAAGCTGGAAAAGGAAGACCTGCGGGCTATCGATTATGTGTTCTGCTGGCTGGGTAATGCCGACCTTCTGGTAGCCATTATCAAGTTGATAGAAGACCGTATGAATGCCGATTATGACATCGACCAGGTCGGCGTTCAGGCAATTCTGCTTGTTGAGGATTCCATCAGGTATATTTCCTCTTACCTTCCGGTATTGTACAAAATTGTACTGAAACAGTCGAAGGAATTCCAGCGCGAGGCACTGAACGAACACCAGAAGATGCTTCGTATGAGGGGGCGCCCGAAAATACTCCTGGCTACCAATTATGAGGAAGCCGTGCAGCTGTACGAGAAATACAAGTATAATCTGCTGGGAGTGATTTCCGATATCAGCTTCAAAAGGAAAGGGACAAAAGACCCCGAGGCCGGGATCAGACTGTGCCGTAAGATCAGGGAAGATGATGACCACATGCCTTTCCTTCTGCAGTCGTCCGACCTGAAAAATGCTGCAGTGGCTGCTGAACTGGGAGTGGGCTTTGTGCACAAATACTCCAAAACCATCACACTGGAACTGCAGAATTATTTTATCACCCAGCTGGCTTTCGGGCCGTTCATTTTCCGCGATCCGGCCAACATGAAGGAAATCGGCAGAGCTACCGATCTGCAGTCGTTCCAGCATATGCTGTATTCCATTCCCGATGCCACCCTGGAATACCATACCAGCCGGAACCATTTTTCAAAATGGTTGAATGCCAGGGCATTATTTCCTATAGCCCAGATGTTCAAGTTCCTTCGCCTGGAAGATTTCCATAATCTCGACGAGGTGAGGAAGTTTGTGTATCAGGCCATTTCCAGTTTCCGGATGGGGAAGGGCCGGGGGGTAATCGCCAAATTCGACAAGAACAGCTTCGATGAATACCTTATTTTCAGCCGGATAGGTGAGGGGTCCATCGGAGGGAAAGCCCGGGGGCTGGCATTTGTTAATTCCATTATCAAAAGGAACAACATTTTTGCCAAACATGCCGATGTGCTGATTACTATTCCCCGCACGGTGGTGCTTAGCACAGACATTTTCGACGAGTTCATGGAAATGAATGAGCTCTACAAGACTGCCCTGTCTGACCTGCCCGATGAAGAAATACTGCAGCGTTTCGTGAACGCCCAGTTTCCGGGAAGGATCTACCAGGACCTCTATGCCTTTCTGGGAGTGGTTAAGAATCCTATTGCCATCCGGTCTTCCAGTAAACTGGAAGATAGTCATTACCAGCCTTTTGCAGGAATATACTCAACCTACATGATCCCGCGGGTAAAGGATAATACGGTGATGATCAAATACCTGGCCGATGCCATCAAGGAAGTGTATGCCTCGGTGTATTATAAGGGCAGCAAGGCTTATATGATGGCTACATCCAATGTGATTGATGAAGAAAAAATGGGAATAATTCTGCAGGAAGTCTGCGGCAGGCAGTACGGGAACCGGTTTTATCCTACTCTAAGCGGAGTGGCCCGTTCCATCAATTTTTATCCCATTGGGCCGGAGAAACCCGAAGACGGAATAGCCAGCATAGCTTATGGATTGGGGAAACTGATTGTCGACGGTGGAGCTTCCCTCAGGTTCTCTCCAAGATATCCACAGAAAATCCTTCAACTATCCGATCCTGACCTGGCCCTGCGCGACACCCAGAAAAGGTTCTATGCCCTCGATATGTCGCTGGATAGTTTTGTTCCCTCCACCGACGACGGTGTGAACATTCTGAAGCTTCCTGTCAAAGAAGCTGAAAATGATCCCCTGTTCAGAAAATACGTGGTATCAACCTATGATTATCACAGCCATATGATCCGCGACGGGTACCAGGAAGGTGGGAAGAGCATTGTTTCGTTTGCCGGAATATTGCGGCACAACCAGTTTCCCCTGCCCGAAATACTGGAATCACTCCTGGAAATGGGGCAAAATGAAATGAACAATCCTATTGAGATAGAATTTGCCGTTAACATGGATGTTCCGAAAGGGTATCCGCGAATATTCAATTTCCTGCAGATACGTCCCATTGTTGATAATGATCAAAGAAATGAGTTTAAATTGCAGGAGATTTCTCCGGAGAAAGCCATCATCATTTCCGATTCGGCCCTGGGAAACGGAATTATTGCCGGTATAGCCGATTTGATCTATGTAAAACCTGAAAATTTTGACAGTTCGAAAAGCGACCGGATTGCATTGTCAATAGAGAAGCTGAATGATCAGTTTCAGAAAGAAAACCGCAATTATGTGCTGGTGGGACCTGGGCGGTGGGGATCAAACGATCCCTGGCTGGGCATTCCCACCAAATGGGCCCAGATTTCCATGGCCAGGGTTATTGTGGAATCTGGACTGAAAGACTACCGAATCGACCCCAGTCAGGGAACACATTTCTTCCATAACCTCACTTCCTTCAGGGTAGGATATTTTACCATCAATCCCTATATCAACGAAGGATATTATGACCTGGACTTTCTGAAAAAGCAGAAAGCTGCCTTCGAAGACGATTATATTAGGCACATCAGGTTCGATCAGCCCATCAAAGTGCAGATAGACGGAAAACACCGCCGAGGAGTGATCATGAAACCAGGAGAAATATCCGGTTCGGAGAATATGCCCGTTTAGAGGACGGCACTTTCGGCCGGTATATCACGGTTTATTTTTTTCAGAAGCCCCTGAAGCACATTGCCCGGTCCTACTTCCGTGAAGGAGGAAGCCCCGTCACGGATCATGTTTTCAATGGTTTGTGTCCACTTTACCGGTGAAGTGAGCTGAGCTACCAGATTTTTTCTGATAATTTCAGGATCGCTGGAGGGAAGGGCATTAACATTTTGATAAACCGGGCATACCGGTGCCCGAAAATCGGTTTTGTTGATGGCTATTTCAAGTTCGGCCCGCGCCGGTTCCATCAGAGGCGAATGAAAGGCTCCACCCACCTTCAGGGGAATGGCCCGTTTGGCCCCCAGTTCGGTAAGCTTTTCAATGGCCTTTTTCACCCCCTCAATTGATCCTGAAATGACCACTTGTCCCGGACTGTTGAAATTGGCCGGCACTACCACGCCGGATATTTCCCGGCAGGTTTTTTCCACCAGAACATCTTCCAGCCCCATGATAGCTGCCATTGTGGAAGGAGCAGCTTCGCAGGCCTTTTGCATAGCCATGGCACGCCGGCTTACCAGTTGCAGACCGTCTTCAAAATTCAGGGCTCCGGCAGCTACCAGTGCGGAGAATTCTCCCAGCGAATGTCCTGCCACCATGTTGGGCTGGAAACGGTCCTTCAGCCCTCTGGCCAGGATCACCGAGTGCAGAAAAATCGCAGGCTGGGTTACCTGTGTCTGACGCAGGTCCTCGTCCGTTCCTTCAAACATCAGATCGGTGATACGGAATCCCAGGATGCGGTTGGCTGTTTCAAATAGTTCGCGGGCTTCCGGCAGGGAATCGTAAAGATCTTTTCCCATACCTGGATACTGGGCACCCTGTCCGGGAAACAAATAAGCTTTCATGTTTCTGTTTTTTTTGGGGTTACAAAAATATGAACTGCTTCGGTACGAATCCGGTCATAGCCAGGGAATGCCGTTTAGTGCAGTTTGGAGCCGATCAGATGGATGAATTCCTGCCGTGTTGGCTCCTTCAGGAATTCACCGGTAAAGGCCGAGGTAGTGGTTACCGAATTCTGTTTTTGTATTCCCCGCATCATCATGCACAGGTGGTGCGCTTCAATGACCACCGCCACACCGAGGGGTTGAAGTGTTTCCTGAATGCAGTCACGTATCTGAGTAGTCATCCTCTCCTGTACCTGCAGCCTTCGGGCATAAGCATCCACCACCCGGGCAATTTTGCTTAAACCGGTAATATAGCCGTTGGGAATATAGGCAACGTGAGCTTTCCCGAAAAACGGGATCATGTGATGCTCGCAAATGGAATACACTTCAATATCTTTCACAATGACCATTTGCTTGTATTCTTCCTTAAACCGGGCTTTTGATAGAATGTCGGCCGGATTGATATCGTATCCGCTGGTGAGGAATTGAATGGCTTTGGCTACCCGCACGGGTGTATCCAGCAGGCCTTCCCGCTCAGGATCCTCACCGAGCAGTTTCAGGATGTTTCTGTAATTTTCAGCCAGCTGACGTGTTGATTCGGCATCGTACCTTTCGATTTTTGAATAACCAAAATCATCACGTGTTTCTATACCATCGTTAATAATTTCCATGATTTTTTTCTCCGTAATATTCCACAATGTTATTTTCAGTCTCTTCAATTCTGATACAGTGTAACTTAACCCCCAGTACCTGTACTTCCTTTTCAAGCACTTCCCAGATAGCCAGTGCCAGGTTCTCTGTTGAGGCGATTTTTCCTTTCATGAAATCTACCTCCAGATTCATGTTCCGGTGATCCAGTGGCTCAACTACCTTTTCCCTGATTACCCGGCTCAGGACTTTCAGATTGACCACCAGGCTGGTTTTCGGATGAGGCTCTCCTTTGACAGTGACAAACAGATTATAGTTATGCCCGTGCCAGTTGGGATTGGAACATTTTCCGAATACCTCCAGGTTCTTATCGTTCGTCCATTCCGGAATGTACATCCGGTGTGCGGCATTGAACCTTTCCCTGCGTGTCAGATAAAGCATGCTCAGATGATTGGTGCCTTTGAACCTGGCAAAGATAGAAAATCTTTAACAGATAAATGGTTGTACAGGAAATCAATCATAATGGGCTCATTCGTTAACATAGACCGAAATGATTATTTTCGCAGTATAATTTACATACTATGATTATTGTTACTGGTGCGGCCGGATTCATCGGAAGCAATCTGGTGGCCCGGCTAAATGCGGAAGGATACCGCGATGTGGTAGCTGTAGACGATTTTAGCCGCGAAGATAAAAAACGGAATCTTGCCGGAAAGGAATTGACAGAAAAAGTTCACAGGGATGAGTTTTTTCCCTGGCTTTCCGAAAACCATCGTTTTGTGCAGTTTGTGTTTCACCTGGGAGCCAGAACCGATACCACCGAGTTCAATCGGGATGTATTTCGTGTATTGAATATCGAATATTCCCGGCAGGTGTGGAAGAGCTGCATAAAGTACGGCTTGCCGCTGATTTACGCTTCCTCTGCAGCCACTTACGGAAGGGGAGAACATGGGTATGATGACGACCACCGGCTGATACCTGGTTTAAAACCCCTCAATCCATACGGTGAATCAAAACAGGTATTCGACATGTGGGCGCTGGAACAGGAGAGAAAACCCTATTTCTGGGCAGGGCTGAAATTTTTCAATGTGTACGGTCCGAATGAATACCACAAGGGCAGAATGGCATCGGTGGTGTTGCATGCCTGGAACCAGATCAGCCAAACAGGAGAAATAAAACTGTTCCGGTCACATCGTTCGGATATTAAGGATGGCGAACAAAAACGCGATTTCATTTATGTGAAGGATGTGACCCAAGTGATGCTGTGGATGATGCAGCAACGGGAACGCAGCGGGATATTTAACCTGGGAACCGGAAGGGCACGCACCTTCCTCGATCTGGCCCGCAGTGTATTTGCTGCCGCAGGAAAACCTGAACGGATCCGTTTCATTGATACTCCTGAAGATATCAGGGATAAATACCAGTATTTTACAGAAGCCAGAATGGAAAAACTGCAAAGAGCAGGATACAAAAATTCCTTTACTTCACTGGAAGAAGGGATCAGACAATATGTGCAGGAATACCTGGTCGAGGGACAATATGAATAATAAAAAGATCCCTCTCAGAGATCTTTCAGTTTTTTAACATGAATGGAGGGTTCTTGCTTTTTTTCTCCGGGAGATGAAGCGAGTTCATTTAGTTCTTTTACAAAACGATCGATGGTTTTGTCGTCAAAACCCTTATCCCGGGCTGCTTCTTCCAGTGTTCCCCAGATGGGCTCCCCGCAGGCAATGCACCGGATGCCTTCTTTCATCAGGTATGACACCGAGGCCGGTATTTTTTCCACCAGTTCTTCAATGCTTGTATCGCGTGAAATAACCGTCATGTTTTATTATTATGGTCCATGTTTTAAACAAAGATATGAATTTATCTACATTCAGTGATTATTTGCGGCTGTTGATAAGCGGTTGATCAAAATAGTTATCAGATAATTAGTAAACTGAATGATAAAATATAAATTTGCATTGTTAATTCATGTATTGAGATACAGTGCGAAAGAACGGGAAAAAGCATCCCATGTTTGGAAGAACAACAAATTACCGGGGAAGTGTCCCTTCCCTAGACCGGAAGTGGCATGTGAAACTGTATGATGTAAGAATTTACCTTTTCGGAATACGGATTGCTTCTTTTGTTGAAGAAAAAATGGAAAAAGGTCCTGTATCGGCTTCGCAGTCCTGATCTGTCATTTCTTGAAAACTGATTTTCCTGCCAGAACCGTCTGCATAAGTCCCCGGCTGGCCATAAACAACATCATGGCCAGCCACAGTCCGTGATTTCCCAGTATGGGTGTCAGGAAATAATAACCCGGCAGGAAGACAAGTGCCAGAGAGATCAGCATGCTGTTCCGCATGCCGGACGAGGCGGTTACTCCGATATAAATTCCATCCCACAGAAATGCCGGGAAAGTGATAAGAGGGATAACCACTGTCCAGAACATGTATGGCTGAACACCTTCAATTACTTCCCGATTGCTTGTCAGTATCCGGATAAGGAATTCTCCTCCTGCCAGATAGGAAAGAGCAAAAGGAATACTCAGAGCAATTCCCCATGCAAATAAATACCTGACGGTTTTTTTGAGCATGGATCGGTTGCCCCCTCCTTTGTATTTTCCGGTCAGTGCCTCTGCAGCATAAGCAAAACCATCGATCAGATAAGAGAAAACCATGAAAAACTGAAGCAACAGGGTATTAACGGCCAGGATAATATCTCCATGGCCGGCTGATTTTGCTGTAAAGAAAGTAAAGACGAAAATAAGAGAGAGGGTGCGGATCAGTATGTCCTTATTTACCAGAAAAAATCGTTTCATTGCTTCTGCATTCCAGATTTTGAGGATATGGGTATTACGACCTGTCTTACGGTAATGCTTCGCGTAAAGCCATGCGGCTGTTCCCAGACCACTGTACTGAGCCAGCACCGTTCCCAGAGCCACCCCGTCTGACAGCATACCAGCTCCCAGTACAAGCAGCATGTTAAAACCAATATTCAGGAGATTTACGACTAGGGTGATGATCATGGGGAACCGGGCATTCTGCATGCCAATGAACCAGCCGGTGAAAGCATACAGAGTGATGGTGGCCGGTGCTGCCCATATCCTGATGTAAAAATACCGTGCAGCCCAGTATTCCACTTCTGCACTTCCTCCAAACAGGGTGAAGCTGAGCCAACCGATGGGACATTGCAGCAATAAAACAAGTAAGGCTCCGGCGAGTCCGACTCCCAGAGCTCTTACCAACCACCGGCTCGCTTCCTGAAGATCCCTTTTACCGTATGCCTGGGCGGTAAATCCGCTGGTTCCCATGCGCAGGAAGCTGAATCCCCAGTATATGAAATTGAAAATGGTGCCCCCCAGCGCGATGGCTCCGATATGCACTGCCGAATCCAGATGCCCCACCAGGGCAAGGTCGACCATTCCCAGCAAGGGTACCGTGATATTGCTGATGATGTTTGGTACAGCCAGATTCAGAATCTTCCGGTTCATGGCTCAGTGTAGGGAAAGAAGGGTTGAAGATAGCAAAATATGAACAATTGGGCTGTTGAATTGTTTGATTATTAAGAATGAATATAAATAGTTGAACCAATAAAAAAGAAAATACCATGGCTTTCAAATTACCCGATTTACCGTATGATTATCATGCCCTGGAACCACATATCGACGCCAGGACCATGGAGATTCACCATACCAAACACCACGGAGCCTATACATCCAAGTTGAATGATGCCATACAGGGAACTCCTGCAGAATCACTTTCCGTTGAGGAAATCATGGCCCGTATTTCCGAATACCCGGTGGCAGTGAGGAATAACGGGGGAGGTTACTACAACCACAGCCTGTTCTGGACCATTCTCTCACCAGATGGAGGGGGACAACCTGAAGGTGAATTGCTGAATGCCATTAACCGGGATTTCGGCTCTTTTGAGAATTTTAAATCTGAATTTTCCAAAGCTGCTGCCAACCGTTTCGGCTCGGGATGGGCCTGGCTGATCAGAAAGGATGACGGTTCACTGGCTGTTACCTCAACGCCCAATCAGGACAACCCCTTGATGGATATTGCAGAGTTAAAGGGTTCTCCTGTCCTGGGACTTGATGTATGGGAACATGCCTACTATCTGAAATACCAGAATCGCCGGCCCGACTATATTAACGCATTCTGGAACCTGGTTCATTGGGATGAAGTGGCCCGCAGGTTTAGTAGGTAATTATTGAATACCCTTTCAACAGAATACCGTCACGCATTTTTTGTGACGGTATTTTTTTGCAGCACGCTCAGGCATTTATGGTAATGTCCAATGATTTGTCTTAACATATGGATTCCAGAGAAAAAATCCGTATCTTCTCCATATAATCAAAAAATAAATCAACATGGCCTTTTCTCTTCCTGAATTACCTTATGCACTGGATGCATTGGAACCGCATGTGAGTCGTAGGACTCTTGAATTCCATTACGGTAAACACCATCAGGCTTATGTAAATAATCTGAATAAGCTGACTGAAGGGACGCCATTTGCTCAGGCTGACCTGGAAGAAATTATCAGGAAAGCTGAAGGAGGAATATTCAACAATGGCGCCCAGGTTTGGAATCATACCTTCTATTTTACCGGGTTAAATCCGAAACCGAAAGAGAAACCGGAAGGAGAATTAAAACGTGCCATTGAGGGAGCCTTTGGCAGTCTGGATGCCCTGATGGTGGAATTTTCGAAAGCTTCTGCTACACTTTTTGGATCGGGCTGGGCCTGGCTGGTGCGGACAAAAGAGGGCAATCTGGACATTGTACAGGAATCGAATGCAGGGAATCCCCTGCGGAGGGGTTTGCAGCCCCTGCTGACCTGTGATGTGTGGGAGCATGCCTATTATCTTGATTACCAGAACCGGCGACCAGATTACATCGAATCATTCTGGAAACTGGTCGACTGGTCGGTAGTAGAAAAACGTTTTGCGGGATAGGGGAAATTTCATCAATCAGTCTGCCCGCAACTGTATAGTCGCATTCGGACTTTCTTGTAAATCCCCTCCTTTGCAAGGAGGGGTGCCCCGCCTTCGGCGGGGCGGGGTGGTTGAGAGGGGGAATCCACCTTCCCCTGCCAGGGGAAGGTGTGGGTTTGGATATCACAAGAGAAGCCCGAAGGGATTGCGTTTCTCCCACCAAAAAACAGGTTCATATAATCAGCCAGATGACAAGCCCCAGTATCACAACCACTGTAATAACGCCAATGATGTAGTTCTCTGTATCATAGGTTCCGCCCCAGGTCGGTTCGAGATTACCTTCGAGTTCATCCTTTAGTTTTGTCTTAAACCCTTTTAGCATCCATCTTACCAACCCCCCTAAATATATAGCTGCAGAATACATATATCATTCTATTTATCAAGTTCATCATATATCTTTCCAATTGTACCAGACCCGAATGTTGCAATATTTAATCCCTCATGAGATGATTGGTTTATTTTATTGGATTTATATAACATACTGGCTCTTTTTTGCCAATTCTTATTTTTAAATTTTATGGCAGATTTCTTAACAAATTTATTATATCCTTCCAATGAATGTTTTGAAACTTTTACAATTTCCCTTGTGCCTGTCAATCCCAGAGAAATTACCAGAGGTGCTACATCAATAAATGCATCTGTTTTTTCGGTAGAATTTAGAGGTCTCCCACCAATTGTCTGGCCAGTGATTAAACCATAAGGAGAGTTAATAATGTTGTATCCAATATTTGCGCCAATTTTACCAATACCTTCACCAATTCTTTCGGATGGAGAATCCAACCACATTTCTAGTTTTGATATTCTATCGGGTTCTTTGATAATGCCCGGGTATGATCCAAAAGATTTGTCAAATAATCCGGCTGATACCATTTCAAATAAATTACGGTCATCCGTTTCCCTTAGCCATATTTTATCATCCCGGCAGATAATTTCATCCGTCTCGTCTTCAAACCATTTATAATTTCCTTTCAGATCTTTGTATCCATAATCTAAAGCCTTCATCCAGACCAATAGGGTTTGTTACGAATGCAATGGAAGTTTACCTATATAAATACGGATTTGTGTATTGATAGGGGTAATGATAATGAAAATGTAACCTTACCAAATCAGGAGCCAATAAATAATTTCAAATTCAGTTTTTCTGATTCCCACACCTTTGGAAAATCCATGCTGATAGGAAGCCGGAAAATTTTTTCGCATAGGTAGTTTATATTTTGTAAAATTACCTGTATCTGATTCAATGACATAAAAATTTATTTCTTGAATGAAATTACTAGGAGCTTTTTGATTTTTGAATAATTCTTTTATATCTGGAATTAAGATTGGTTTAAACCCATTGGTTATTTTTGTGTTATTATTTAGAATAGATAATTCGTTTGTATCCAGCAGAATATAACTATTTTCAATTTTTACATACAAACTATCAAATTTATTTTTTGGAGGTCTGATTCTAAGCATTGCATGAGAATATTCTCCTTTCACCAGAGCACTTGGTAATACAAAAGACATTTCTTTAATTTCATTTTCACAAAATTCAAATGGAAAATGATCAATTAATTCTGTTTCAAATGCAGATAATCCAGTTAAATAATTATTAAGAACACTTACTAATTCTTTTTTTTCTGCCACATTGCATGAAGAAATCAACAGTACAAAATAAAAATATTTAATATCTTTTAACTTTTTCATTTTATTAATGATTGAATTCAATATTTCCTGTTTGAATATTACCAATTCTTATTAAAATATCCAGTAATTTGAGACCCCAAGGCTTTTTTCCATATTCAAATCTATATTGTACAATTTCTGTTGATATTCCTCCTCCAATTACCTGAGTTGCTGGTTTGGGAGTTGATAATCTGTAGGTTCCAATGATTTCATAATTTTTCGGAACATATCCAACTTTCTCAATATATTCTGCCTTTTTTCTGTTTAAAGAAACATTTACTTCTCCAGGTCCGCCAATACCACCAACAGCTGTCAATGTTTCAATTTCTTGTGTGGCCTGTTTGGTTACCTTCTTATACCCCAATTTTACCATTAATTTTTCGGCATTGCTGCTTTCAAAAAAGGCTTCGGTTATTATTTTCCCATTTTCATATTTAATTGAAGTATATGAAGAAAATTTATCATTACGTACAATTACCGAAAGATCCGATTTGCAAACAGTTTCATCGTAAAATAAACCATTTTCACCTAAATGCTTCCAATCTTTACCTAATTCATTTTCTTGTCCTTTTTTCATTTCTGAATTATAATAAATATCACCAGTTCTTTCATTTTCGAACCAGTCCTCGAGCATCCCATCTTGATCGATATTCTTCAAAGGATTGTTATAGGCATAACGGAAAGGACTCAGGCTACTATTTACTTCACTTTTCGGGTCCACCACCCACCACCTTCCCGCCACCGGGTCATAGAACCTGGCCCCGTAATCCAGCCATCCCAGCTCAAATTCCCTGACGATCTCCTTCCCGTTGTAAAGATACACAACCGGATCATCCCCGGCAAGGGTGCGGCCCCCCATCACCATGCCGAAGGGATAATAATCCTCCCGCCGGGTTACCGCCGCCACACCTCCGCTGTCCCGCACACAAACCCTTGTGTTGCCCAGGTGATCCTTCA
>JBNGDI010000001.1:202416-214006 GCA_049975425.1 Bacteroidales bacterium | reverse complement strand
AGCATTTTTTCCAAATATACAAGAAATTGCTGATTATATCACAACAAAGCCAGTTGTCTACGTAGATAGTTTCTTCGCCTCGGATCCTGCAAATCATACTCTGAAACTTAATGTACTCCGGCATTGATCAGGCCCCATGGCAAACTTACCGGGGAGTGATTACTCGTAAAGGGGTTAAAGAAAAGCGGCAACCCGTCCGGGGACCGGTTATTCCCTGTTGGCCGGAGCGTGGGATTTTTCTTCCAGGAAGTAATCAATTTTCAAGGGCCTGGCCACTTTCTGCCTGAGTAATACCAGATCAATCACCTCATCGATTTCCGTAACGTAGTGAAAAGCAAGCCCCTTCAGGTAAATATCCTTAATCTGCTCCACATTTTTCCGGTTATCCTCAGATATAATGATCTCACGGATACCGGCCCGTTTGGCTGCCAGGATCTTTTCCTTGATCCCTCCAACAGGCAGCACTTTCCCTCTGAGGGTGATTTCCCCGGTCATGGCTACATGCCGCTTTACCTTGCGCTGGGTAAAGGCCGACACCATGGAGCAGAGCATGGTAATCCCCGCTGAAGGGCCGTCTTTGGGAATGGCTCCTTCCGGAACATGCAGGTGTATATTCCAGTGGTCAACCACTTCATCGGGAAGTCCCAGCATGGCCGTATGCGAGCGGATGTATTCCAGGGCGATCACCGCCGATTCCTTCATCACATCACCCAGATTTCCTGTAATGGTCAGTTTTCCCTTGCCCTTGCTCAGGCTGGTTTCCACAAACAGGATCTGTCCTCCCGCGGCAGTCCAGGCCAGTCCGGTAACCACTCCGGTCATATTTCTGTTCTGAGAAACATCTTTCTTGTATTCAGGCGGCCCCAGGATCTTCCGGATATCGGCCCGGGTCAATGAACGGCGGTACTCTTCCCCGAAGGCGATTTTCCGCGCTATATGCCGGGCCACCTTGGCCAGCTTTTTGTCCAGTTCACGAACACCCGATTCACGGGTATGGTGTTCAATAATATATTCCAGTACCTTTTTGGTAACACTCATCTGGTTTTTCTTCAGCCCGTGATTGGCAAGCTGTTTTGGAACGAGATGGCGCCTGGCTATCTCCACCTTTTCCTCCACGATATATCCGCTGATGTCGATCATTTCCATCCTGTCGCGCAGGGCAGGATGTATCGTGCTGGTAGTATTGGCCGTAGCGATAAACAACACCCGGGAAAGATCATACTCCAGTTCAAGGAAATTATCGTAAAATGTACTGTTCTGTTCCGGGTCGAGCACTTCCAGCAGGGCCGATGCCGGATCACCGTGTATATCGCGGCCCACCTTATCAATCTCATCGAGGATAAAAACGGGATTGGACGATTTTGCCTTCCGGATATTCTGAATGATTCGTCCGGGCATGGCTCCGATATAAGTTTTCCGGTGTCCGCGGATTTCGGCCTCATCGTGCAATCCTCCGAGCGACATTCTGACATATTTTCTTCCCAGGGCCCTGGCCACGGAACGCCCCAGTGAGGTTTTCCCCACACCGGGAGGACCGTACAGGCAGAGAATGGGCGATTTCATATCGCCTTTCAACTTCAGCACCGCAAGGTGCTCCAGAATCCTTTCCTTCACGGGTTCCAGTCCGTAATGGTCTTCGTCCAGCACTTTCCCGGCATGTTTCAGGTCGAAATTATCCGGAGTATATTCTTTCCAGGGCAGATCGAGCAGTACCTGCAGATAATTCATCTGCACGGAATACTCACCGGCAGCGGGATTCATACGCTGAAGCTTGTTCAGCTCCCTCTCAAACACCTGGGCCACTTCTTTCCCCCATTTCTTTTCCTGAGCCCTTTTTCTGAGCTCTTCCATTTCCTGCTGCAGCGGGTTTCCGCCCAGCTCGTCCTGTATGGTCTTCATCTGCTGGTGCAGAAGGTATTCCCGTTGCTGCTGGTCAAGGTCCAGCTTCACCTTGGTCTGGATATCCCGTTTGAGCTCCAGAATCTGTACCTCGCGCGTGAGGTATTCCAGCAGTTGAATACCGCGCAGGCGGAGGTCGTCGGTTTCCAGAAGCTTTTGCTTTTCTTCCAGTTTCACATTGGAATTGGACGAAATGAAATTGATCAGGAAAGTGGAACTGTCGATATTTTTTACGGCAAAGGAAGCCTCGGGTGGAATATTGCTGGAAAGCTTGATGATCCGAAGCGAAAGGTCTTTCAATGAGCCGATCAGGGCTTCGAATTCCTGATCCTTCCGGGCCGGCATCTGGTCGGAAAGGGTTGTCACACGTGCCGTAAAATAGGGATCGGAGGAGGTGTATTCCCCGATTTTGATCCTTTTCCTGCCCTGAATAATCACTGAAGTGGAACCGTCGGGCATTTCGAGGATCTTGACAATCTGTGCAGCCGTTCCAATGCTGTACAGATTTTCCGGACCGGGATCATCGTCTTCCGGATCTTTCTGGGCAACAGTCCCTATCAGCCGGTCTTTCCTGTAAACTTCCCTTATCAGGGTAAGGCTTTTGCTTCTGCCCACCGTGATGGGGATCAGAACTCCCGGAAACAAAACCGTGTTTCGTAAAGGCAATATAGGCAGTGTTTCAGGGATAGACTCCTTGTTCAGGACCTCTTCATTATCATCCGAGATCAGGGGAATAAAATCGGCTTCTTCGTCAAAACCGGCAGAAAGCCATATATTTTTCATGGATCCTGATTTCTTATCGCTCATACAATCTTTCCTCCTTTCGGTCTGAATCCATTCTGGACATTTTGTCAGACCCTTTCAACATTTAGCGTGGTATATGTACGGTCAATCGTTGTGCCAAAAATTCATTGTGCCGGTGATTTAACGCAGGAAAAACGAAAAAGTTCCCGGCACAGGATCAGCGGGCATCAAAATTTACGGAAGCGGGTTGTCTGGCTGAAGACATGCCGAAGAACGGATTCTTCTTCCCCGGTCAGTTCCCTGTCTCTCCTTCTCATAACAATCCGGGCTACCTCCAGTGCTTTTTCCAGATTATACACCTGAAATCCGGCAGCTCCTCCCCATGAAAAAGAAGGAATAAAATTTCTGGGGAACCCGTCGCCGAATATATTGGCAAAAACCCCCACCACGGTACCTGTATTGAACATGGTATTGATACCCGATTTTGAATGGTCGCCCATGATCAGGCCGCACATCTGCAACCCGGTGGATATGAATCTTTCCGAGGGATAATTCCACACCTTCACTGAAGCGTAATTGTTTTTCAGGTTTGAGGTATTGGTATCGGCTCCCAGGTTGCACCATTCCCCCACTACCGAATGGCCCAGAAAACCTTCATGCGATTTGTTGCTGTACCCCAGAATCACGGATGAAACGATCTCTCCTGCCAGTTTGCATCGGGGGCCGGCAGAGGTATTTTCATATATCCGGGCTCCCATGCGCACTTCCGACCGGTCGCCCAGTGCAAAGGGTCCCCTGATCATCGACCCTTCGGAAACCACGGCATTATTACCGATATATACTGGTCCTGAACGGGTATTCACCGTGCAATATTCCATAACGGCGCCTTCTTCGAGAAACAGGGGATGATCCCCCAGTATTCTGCTTCCCTGAGGAAGGGGCAGAGAAGTTCTTCCCTTCGTCAGCAGGCGAAAATCACTCTCTATCTCTACCCCGTTCATAACAAACAGGTCCCAGGGATATCTTATTTCCCTCACCGGATGCTCATATTTTTTTCCTTTTCCGTTCTTCCTTCCGGGCTGCAGCAAAATGTCAGGGTTTCCCGCATCCGTTCTGCCGGCCAGGAATGTATTCCCGGCATACAGCGATTCACCCGTTTTCAGTGCCTGTATTTCATCCACCAGCCTTTCATCGGGCAGGAGGGAAGCAGATATCAAAAGGTTGTCGCTGCCCGCTGAGCAGGGATACATACTCTGCAAATATGGAAGGGTAAGCCAGGAAGCCCTGAGCCCGAGTATTTTTTCCCATTTTTCCCTTATGGTAAGAATACCCGTTCGCAATTCAGAAACGGGACGTGTATACGTAAGCGGCAGCAGATGCTCTCTGTACGGGCCGTCGAACAAAATAAGTCGGGTCATCCAGTTTAATCCTATTGGTACACCATGTACAATATACAAAATTTTACAAACAATGGCCGGGCCGTGTCCTGTTCATGTACTCGCAGATGCACTGTCCCGCTGCATTCCGGGCAGTACCCGGCTTTTTTGCCTTTCTTCCGTTTGAGAAAAAAAAAGCCCCGTTACAGGAGCTTTGGAAGAACACTTCATCTGTGATGAATCTTATTTCTTCTTTTTGTCCAGGTGGTTCTTATACCGGTTCATGTATTTGTCTACACGTCCTGCCGTATCCACCAGCTTCATCTTCCCGGTAAAGAAGGGATGCGAGGTATTGGAAATTTCCAGTTTGATGAGGGGGTATTCCTTTCCGTCATCCAGTTTGATGGTTTCTCGGGAAGGGGCTGCAGAACGGGTAATAAATGTTTCACCGTTTGACATATCCTTAAATACCACCAGGCGGTAATTTTTTGGATGTATATCCTTTTTCATGATTCGATTCTCCTTCTCTTTCTAACTGTTTCCTTTGGGCTTGCAAAAATACACATTGATTTCAAAATAGACAAATAACCCGGCATGATTATTTGCCCTGTTATTTGATTTTCTGTTCCTGTCCCATGACGCCTATTTCTTCCACATAGGTTTTAAAGGGGCGTTCCGGATCAAAAAGGAAACGGTAGGTTATATGTGTTTTGGCGTGTACGGCCCCGATGGCTTCATAAATTGCTTTCATTCTGGGGTTATAATCGCCAACCCACGACAGTTCAATTTCCCGGTAATAGGGTTTTTTCCTGAACACTTCGAAAAGATGCTTGAATATGGCCGATTCGATTCCCGAGTTCTGGTATCTGGGGGTTACTCCTGCAACAAAGGCCCTCATGCGGGTCATGGTATGTATTTTTTTCAGGTAGAGGAACTTGATCATGTTCCAGGGGGTCATCTTCCCGTTCAGGTGTTTTAATATCTGATTCACGTCGGGGAACAGGATAAAAAAGGCAACGGGCTCGTCCTGATAGTATGCAAACCAGATCAGTTCCTCATCGATGATTGGTTTTGCCTGACGAAGTCCTTTTTTCACCTCCTCCACATCCATGGGGGTATAGTCTTCCTTGATAGTCGACCAGGTTTCGTTATAGATATGAGCCATATCGTTAACAAACCGGTCGGTTTCCCGGAAGGTAAAATGGCGGAAGCTAAAACCGGGCCGTTTGGAAACCCAGTCGGCAATTTTCATAAACCGTTCGGGAAACGTTTTAACCGTGGTAAGGTCGCGGTGGTAGCTGTACTGTTTGAAATATGGTTTGAACCCGTAGCTTTCAAACAGTTTGCGGTAATATGGGAAATGATACGGCATACCATAACCGGGTTGCATAAATCCTTCCACCAGCAATCCCCAGTGGTTATGATTTTCCCCAAAATTGATGGGTCCGTCCATAGCTTCCATCCCCCTGGCAGCCAGCCATTCCCTGGCTGTGTCAAAAAGCAGGAAAGCTGCATCACGATCATCGATGCATTCGAAAAACCCCATTCCCCCGGTAGGCTGTTCATATTCTCTGGATCTTTCTTCATGGATAAAGGCTGCCACACGGCCAATCAACCTGTCGTGGTCATCTTTGAGGATCCACCGGGAAGCCTCTCCCCGACGAAAGGAAATATTTTTACCGGGTGTAAAGATGTCTTCTATATCATTATCCAGCGGGCACACCCAGTTTGGATCGTTACGGTACAGAATTTTGGGAACCCTGAGGAAATCTTTTCGGGCTAGTGGAGAATCAACTTCCTGGAGTTTCATGAGCAGATGTTTTTTGAGGATCCATATTGAACCAGTGAGGAAGGTAGTTGCGGGGTGAATAATTTCTGTGGACAAACTCGTTGGTATGCCTGTTATAGGAATAGTCTCGTCTCCATTCCCTGTGGTGTTTCACTATGTCATCCAGAGCATTTAAAAAATAATCCATTTCCCTGTCGGTTGTTGTGGGATGCAATGACCAGCGTACCCACCCGGGCTTTTTCGAAAGGTCGCCGGTGTTGATCAGTTCCGTGATCTCACGCGATTTTTCATAGCTTACTTCCAGCAGGTAATGACCGTAAGTACCAGCACAAACACATCCGCCGCGTACCTGTATGCCATACCGGTCACTCAGCAGTTTCACCAATAAATTATAATGAATATCTTCATGATAAAAGGAAATAACCCCAAGGCGTTCTTCCACATCATCGGCCAGAATGTGTATGCCTTGAATTTTCCGGAGGCCGGTCATGGCTTTGCCGACGAGTACTTTTTCACGCGCCAGCATTTTATCGACCCTCATTTCTTCCTTCAGCCGGACAGCCAGAGCACCCCGGATAGCCTGCAGGAATCCGGGAGTACCTCCGTCTTCCCTATGTTCAATATCGTCAATGTATTTATAGTTTCCCCATGGATTGGTCCAGTCGACTGTGCCCCCCCCGGGATTGTCGGGCACGTCGTTATGGTACAGGCTTCTGTCGAAAATCAGCACCCCTGACGAGCCGGGCCCGCCCAGGAACTTGTGTGGTGAAAAATAGATGGCATCGAGCTTTTCCAGAGGGTCTCCGGGATGCATATTGATATCCACATAGGGCGCCGACGCGGCGAAATCCACAAATGCCACCCCCCCGTTTTCATGCATGATGCGTGCCAGGGTATGATAGGGCGGAATAATACCGGTTACATTCGATCCGCCGGTAAAAGCCCCGATCTTGAATTCCCTGTCTTCAAATTTTTTCAGAGCTTCCCGAAGGTTGTCGGGATCTACCAGAAGATTTTCCCCGGGTTCAATAATCTCCACATCGGCAATGGTTTCATACCAGGAAGTATGATTAGAATGATGTTCCATGTGGGTAATGAACACTACGGGTTTTTGCACGTCATTCAGGCAGCGTTTGTTCAGCAGTTTCCCGCAGCCTTTCAGTCCCAAAATCCGCTGCAGTTTGTTCACCATAGAGGTCATACCCGATCCGGCAGTAATGATCACATCATCGGGACCGGCATGGACATGCCTTTTTATGATACGGTGCGCCTCATGGTAGCTGCGTGTCATTCGGGTACCCGTTTCATTGGTTTCAGTATGGGTATTGGCCACAAACGGACCGAACACATCAGTCAGCCTCTTTTCAATGGGAGCATATAACCTTCCGCTGGCAAGCCAGTCGAAATATACAATTTCCTTTTCCCCGTAAGGGGATTCAAACCGGGTATCTTTTCCTACGATATTTTCCCGGAAAGGAGCGAAATAAGTTTCCAGATCGTTCATTATCCACCGTTAATTTCTGCTTGCCAGTTTGCTCAGCAGGCGCAGGAATTCAATATAAAGCCATATCAGGGTAACCATCAACCCGAAAGCGGCGTACCACTCCATGTATTTTGGAACACCTGCCCTGGCACCTTTTTCAATGAAATCAAAATCGAGTACCAGGTTGAGCGCTGCCACCACAATCACCACCACACTAACCAGAATGGAAAGGGTGCTGTTTCCGTGAATAAAGCCAACCTGTACGCCGAACAATCCCAGGATAAATGAGGTGAGATACACCAGGGCGATCCCGCCGGTAGCGGCGAACACTCCCAGGCGAAAGTTTTGCGTTACTCTAATGAGCTTTGTTTTATAGGCAATCAGCAGAGATAACAGGGTGGCAAAAGTAAGCGCCACCGCCTGCATCACCAGGCCCTGCCCCTGGTACTGTGCCTCCACAAAAGCTGAAAGTGCCCCCAGGAACAATCCTTCCAGCACGGCATACACCGGTGCGGTAAACGGCGACCATGCCCTTCGGAATATGGTAACCAGCGCTACAACAAACCCACCGATACCTCCTCCAATCATCCAGCCCGTTACTGCCCGGGCAGCCAGTTCGGGTGGAGCCTCAAAAAAGCGGTTCCAGGTATACACTGCTCCCAGTACCACCAGGATCAGCATAATGAATGCCTTATTCACGGTTCCCTGCAGGGTCATAACCTGCGAATCGGCACTGCGGGAGACTTCTTTTACGAAAGTGCTCTTGTTCAATGCCGGATTGGCAGAACGGGTAATGGCCATAGTTTAAAATCTTTTTCGAGATAATTCTGATGCAAATATAAACTCATTTTTACGCTTTTGAAAAGAAGAAACGAAACAGATGTCCTGAGGAATTCCCTGCGTGTGTAAAGATTATTTGGAGCAGGTAACGGTTTCCCCCGTTTTTTATAACCTTGTTTCTTTTCAACCCGTTGAAAAGGAAACATAAACCCTTCCCTGAAGAAAAGATGCAAAAAACATGGATAAAACCCGCCTCCCCTGCAAATGGTATCCTGTATGTCCCATGAAACGGTTTTATGAAGAAGGGGAACTGAATAAAAAATGGATTGAAGCATACTGCCTGGGGCATTGGGAGCATTGTGTCAGATATCAAATGGAAGAAAACAACCGGACCCATCCCGACCATATGCTTCCCGACGGGAGCCTGGACGAAAACCTGGTCTGAAAATCCCCTGCCTGCCACAACGGGTTCAACCCGGTGTATCCCAACCATCAGGAGGGCATCAATTTTAATTTAATCTAAATAATCTTGCATATACAATAAATTCTCAGTAATTTTAATAGGTATGATCTGACCATCTGCAGGACGGGGGAATTACAATCGGATCGGTGACAGCTTTCCGGGAAAACTGGTTCATCCTTTTGTGTTATGAAAACAGCCGGTCATTTGTTGTTATTTGCTTCCTTTTCCATGAAAAAAAAGTATCATGAAAGAAACGATCAATGTGTACAATGATTCGCACTGGGAAGATGCATCAGAGTATCCTTCCGGCACAAAAAAAATGGTATTACGCGACGAAAAGGGTGCCAAGACCATCCTGCTGAAACTACCTGAAGGCTTTTACATGGCCCCTCATTCGCATGTCACCACAGAACAACATTTTTTAATTGACGGGGAATACATCAGTGAGGGGAAAACCTTCCTTTCGGGGACCTACCAGAAATTTGATGCCCATGAAACCCACGGGCCATTTGAATCCAAAAAGGGAGCCCTCATCCTGGTGGTATGGGATCCCTATCAGTCTCATTAACAAAATGATCTGTATACTCAGATGATCCGAAATAATGTAAAGGAAATCCTGGATTTGCTTCCCAACGGCGTGGTACTTGTTGCTGCAGCCAAAACCCGATCACCTGAAGAAGTCAGGGAAGCGATTCAGGCAGGAATCAAAATCATTGGATATAATTATGTACAGGAGGCTGAGAGCATCCGTGAAAGCCTGGATGATCAGGTACAATGGCATATGATAGGTCATTTGCAGCGCAATAAGGCAAAGAAGGCCGTCAGGCTGTTTGACATGATCCAGACGATGGATTCGGTGAGATTAGCTGAAGAAGTCAATAAGCACTGTGCTGCGGAGAATAAAGAAATGCCGGTACTTATTGAAGTGAACAGTGGAAAAGAATCGAACAAAACCGATGTTTTGCCCGAAAATGCAGAAAAACTCATTTCTCAAATCCATGAATTCCCTCATCTTCGCATTCAGGGCTTGATGACCATGGGTCCACGATTCGGGGACCCCGAAAAGGCAAGGCCCTATTTCAAGATCACCAGATCATTGTTTGAAGAAATAAAAAAGAAGGAAATACCCCGCGTGGAAATGCGTTATCTGTCCATGGGAATGAGTAACAGTTTTAAGATTGCCATTGAAGAAGGAGCCAATATGGTCCGGATCGGCACGATGCTATTCGGTGCCAGGGATCATTGATCCCAGGATTATTCGCATCGTACATACACGACAATATCTATGAATATGAGCTGATTTCAAGCCATTCCATTCATCGTGGCTGATATGCTTTTGATTTTTCTCCTACCGGATCACCAGTACCCCATGATCAATCAGGACAAAGGTCACGATCAGAATGGCAGAATACACCAGGTGAAGGGTTACGGGTATGTATTCGTTGGGCCGGATCCTCAGGCTGAAATAGTTATAAAGTATCAGCAGCAATTTCTCCAGAACAAATACGATGGCAGTAGCCACAGCCACACCTACCAGACCGTAATCTTTTACCAGCCAGAGGCTCAAGGCTACATTGCAAACAATTTCGACAAAGGAGGCCAGCATGATCACACGGGTTTTTTTCAATCCGATCAATACGGTTTGCGGAAACAGCAGCCTACTGATAATCAACAGCAGGTACACCACAAACACATCGGCACTGCGAAGGAAATTTTCATTGAACAGAACCGGATACATCCATCTGGCAATCAGCAGGAAGAAGATAGACAACGGGAAAAGGAGGTGTATCAGCCGTTTCGATTTTTTTCTGACTTCTGCCAGGGATTTCTTCAGATTTCCCGGTTTGGCAAATTCGGGAAGCATGGCATTGCTCAGGCCGTTGGCCAGCAACAGAACAAAAGGCAATTCTTTGGCCCCGTACCTGAATTTGGCAAAAGCTTCCGCATCGAATTTGCTGGAAATAATCACCCCATCGATATACTGGGCAGAACCGCTTAACAACGTACTGATAATCAGCGGCATTCCCAGATACAGGTGTTCGCGCATAAAAGACCATGACACCCTGAATTCCGCATATCGTGCCATGAGTATACCCAGCCATATCAGTCGGACGACCGCCACAATGATCAGCCCCCAGATGGACCAGAGAATATCATACCCCAGGTAAACAGGAACAGTAACCACCATCAGCAAGACGGCATGAGAAACAAATCCGTAGCGCAGGATATTATGCGACTGGTTTTTCAGGAGGTAGACATATTCCACCATCATTGCCGGATTGCTAAGCAGAATATATACCAGGAGCAGATTGAGGAATGGGACATTTCCAGAAATTCCGAAAACAGAAAAATGGTTTCGTATGGTCCAGCCGAACAGAAAGAACAGGAAGCTGAAAAAGCTGATCAGGAGAAAAGCATTAAAAAGTTCCGGCGACCGGTCGGTTTCTTTCCTTTCAGCCGTGCGGTGCGACACATTATTCTGGTAAAGGGGCAGAAACGACTGGATCAGGCCATTGATCCAGAAAAAGCTCAGAAAAGAAGCGATGAACAGAAACATCTCGAACCTTCCGATGTCGGCGGTAGACAGGGAGCTTTTCGT
Source organism: Bacteroidales bacterium (assembly GCA_049975425.1). GTDB lineage: Bacteria > Bacteroidota > Bacteroidia > Bacteroidales > VadinHA17 > HyVt-105. The sequence continues at coordinate 202,873 of JBNGDI010000001.1, read as the reverse complement.
AAACAGGATACTGATCAGCAGGAAGGTTGTGAACCTTACCAGTTGAAAAGTCTGAAGGCTCGAAATATTGTTAATGTATTTATTCAGGAACAATGTCAATGGTTCTTTGATGGAACAGAACGTAAAAATAAAATGAATATTTCCTTAATAAAATGATTGCAGGGGAAAGTTCATTTTCATGGCGGATAATTTTGAAAAAAGGCAATTATAAGGTCAGGAAAAATTATGTATCTTTGCCACCACTTTACATGGTGGTCGTAGCTCAGCAGGTTAGAGCGCCAGATTGTGGCTCTGGAGGTCGCCGGTTCGAATCCGGTCTTCCACCCCACCCCTGTCACCGGCATCGCGCAAGCGATAGCCGGTTTTTCTTTGGCACCGTTGCCGGCTTGCCGGCATAAGGGACCGGAGGAAAACCGGCGTGGCTGACGAAGGCAGCCGCCGGTGACAGGGGTGGATG
>JBNGDI010000001.1:0-202316 GCA_049975425.1 Bacteroidales bacterium | reverse complement strand
GTGGATCACGGGACGACGCAGGCGGACCGTAATCCAATGGCCGGTAAAATAAAGAATTTTTTGCACTTTTGTTTTTTGATTTTTGTCTATGTTAAAATCAAGACACATCCTGGTAGTAACGGGCATGTTTCTGGCCATGCTTTTCTGGGGCTGGTCATTCATATGGTACAAGCAGGTATTTGTAGCCTATCCTCCGGTGACGGTGGTTTTTCTCCGGCTGGTTATTTCTTCGGTCATTCTGCTTGCTTTTGCCCATTATACCGGACGGCTTCAACCCATAAGACCCAGAGACAGGTTCCGTATGTTGCTCCTGGCTCTTTTCAATCCTTTTCTTTACTTTATCGGGGAAAGTGTGGGAGTCAGTCTGGTTTCTTCCAGTGTGAGTGCCGTGATCATTTCCACCATTCCCTTGTTCACCCCAATTGCCGCGCGGTTATACCTGGGCGAAAAGCTGAAAACGGTAAATATTCTGGGTATTCTGATATCTTTTCTGGGAATTTTGATCATCGTGTTCCGTGATGGCTGGAATATCAGTGTTTCGCTCAAAGGACTGGCCTTTTTATTGCTGGCGGTTGCTTCGGCGGTCTTTTATGCCATGATCCTGAAAGATATGACCGGAGAATACCATCCCATTACCATCATCAGTATCCAGAACACCATTGGTGCCGTGTATTTTCTTCCACTGGTCTTCCTGGTAGATTCCGGTTCATTCCTCACCATTCCCCTTTCCGTTGATGTTTTGTGGCCCCTTTTTAAGCTGGCCATTTTCGGATCATCGCTGGCCTTTATTTTCTATACATACGGAGTCAGGGAATTCGGCACTTCAAAGGCCAACATCTATGGGAATCTGATTCCGGTAATTACTGCGGTTCTGGCAGCCATCATTCTCAGGGAACCCATTACCTGGAAACTGATTACCGGGATGCTGGTTGTACTGACCGGGGTATTGCTTTCGCAGATCAGCAGGGTAAAATCCAGAGAAAAACAGCGAAATTATCATCCGGGCATCTGATCTCTCATGGAACCAGGATTCTGAGCCCGGCTTTTACTATTTCGACCTCCATCTCCCGTCCACACTGATGGGTTTCTCCATCGTAGTGGATCACCATTTTTTCGGATGGTCCGTAAAGAAGGGCTTTTTCACACCTGATCATCTGAACAAACCGGCTTTTATCGATCATCCGGGTAAACAATCTGATTCCCAGAGCAGGGGCCACGATCAGGGGAAAAGAGGAGAAAATGACCACATCCAACAGGCCATCGGTAATGTCGGCGGCCGGAGCAATAAATGCTTCGTTCCCGTACTGGGAGGCATTGGCAAAAGTGATCAGAAAGGCACGTATTCCCAGCTGTTTTCCATTAATAATGAGTGTATAATCATCCGGTTTGTAGCGGAACAGCGCTTCCAGTGCCTTTCTAACATACACGGCCCCTCCCCGGCTGGGATCTTCTGAAAACAATTTCCCCACGTAGGCATCAAAACCCACCCCTGCGGTACAAAAAAATGGGATTTTGTTTACCATGCCATAATCCATGGTTACCACCTTTCCCTTATCCAGCAGTTTCAGCGAGCGTCTCACTATCAGAGGGAGTCGAAAATGCCTGGCCAGTCCGTTTCCCGATCCCATGGGCAGGATCCCCAGCACAGCCGGGGTATGAATCAGGGCTCCGGCCACTTCGTTCACCGTACCATCTCCTCCCACGGCATAAATCACCTGGAAATCCTGCGCAACTGCCTCTTTTGCGATGGCGCGGGCATGTACCGGTTTTTCGGTAAACCTCACCTCCGTATCGAAACGCATGGGATCGACAATATTTTTTATCAGTCCCGGCAGGTTACGTTTAGATGAGGTACCGGCGGCAGGATTGACGATAAAAAGAACTTTCTTCCCAGGTGCCGGTTTATCGGCTGCTTCCAAAACAGTGGTTTTTCGGGTTACAGTTCCGCAAAATTAACCGGCTTTCTGAAAAAACAAGCTTTCCGCACCTATTTTATTTATTTTTAGCAATCAACCGGTTGTTTTTTCGTTTGAGAAAATACCGTTATTTTTCACAAAAATCCGGTTTACCGGGCGACATGAAAAAAATTTACCGGGTTGCGATGATAATAATGCTTCCGGTCCATCTTTCGGGTCAGACCGGTGGAACGGCTACATATACTTTCCTGGGTCTTCCGGCAACAGCCCGCATAGCTGCCCTGGGGGGAAAGATGGTCGCCGTGAAGGACGGAGACCTGAATCTTAGCTTTTCCAATCCTTCACTCCTGACAAAAGAGATGGAGTACCAGCTAGTCCTGAACATGGCCGATTACTTTGCCGGAATCAGTTACGGATATGCCTCCTTCGCGCTCCCGTCGGGAACCTGGGGCAACCGGGCCGTGGGCATTCAGTTCATCAATTACGGCCGTTTCACCGAAGCCGACGAAACCGGTGTTATTACCGGGCAGTTCAGGGCTTCGGAATATGCCTTCCACCTGATGTGGTCGAAGGACATCGACAGCCTGCTAACAATCGGAATCACCCTGAAACCTGTTTTTTCCGTTTTCGAAAGATACACCTCCCTGGGACTGGCAACCGATCTGGGGGCCACCTATCACCGACCTGAGAATGGGTTCACCGCATCGCTGGTTATCAGAAACCTGGGTACGCAACTATTTACTTACCACGGGATTACCGAACCGCTGCCTCTGGAGATCATGCTGGGAGCTTCTTACAAGCCCGAGCATGCGCCTTTCCGGTTCATTTTCCTTCTGCACCATATGGAAAGATATACGCTGACATACCAAACCGAAGCAGAAAATTCCGTCAATGCAGGGTCCTCCCCCACAGATAATCCGTCGGGTCTGGAAAAAGCAGCAGAGAACCTGATGCGGCATCTGATCGCAGGAGTGGAATTTATGCCACTTGACAACCTGTACCTCAGGCTGGGATACAACTATCAGAGAAGGCGGGAACTTCAGGTTCCCACCCGTATTGGGACCGTGGGGCTTTCATGGGGCTTCGGACTGAAAATTTCGCACTTCAGCATTGCCTACGGAAGGGCCACCTATCACCTGGCAGGAGCTTCCAATCACTTTACCGTAACCACCCGGCTGAATGATCTGTTCAGCTTATGATGAATTTCCCCGGCACAAAACCGTGATTTTTTTACTTTCTTTGAAATGAAATTTTACCTTCCTGCGCATGACCATTACACCGGATCATAAACTGATCATTGCCGTCGACGGACATTCTTCAAGCGGTAAAAGCACTTTTGCCAGAGCCATTGCCAGGGAACTGGGGTACCTGTATATTGACAGCGGGGCCATGTACCGGGCGGTAACCCTGTATGCTATTGAAAACGGCATGATCAGCAATGGGGAGCCTGACGAAGAGGCATTGACCGGAGCACTGGACAGGATCAGTATCCGTTTCGAAAAAAATGCTGATGGAACACAACACACACTGCTAAACGGACGCGATGTGGAGAAAGAAATACGGGATATGCAGGTGTCAGAACTGGTCAGTCCGGTCAGTCGAATCAGGGAAGTGCGCCGGAAAATGGTGGAATTACAGCGTAAACTGGGGGAAAAGGGAGGTATTGTGATGGACGGAAGGGATATCGGCACCACGGTTTTTCCCCGGGCTGACATCAAGATATTCCTGACATCCGACCCGGAAACAAGGGCGAAGAGAAGATATCGTGAGTTGCAGGAAAAAGGGATAAAAACCGATTACCGGAACGTGCTGAAAAATATCAACGAACGTGACCGGATTGACCAGTCACGGGATGAAAGTCCCCTGAAACAGGCTCATGACGCCATTCTTCTTGATAACAGCCACATGACACCCGAAGAGCAAATGAAATGGTTCAGGAAACTGTTGAAAAAAAAATACCATGCAGATAGACATTGACCCGGGGTGTGGATTTTGTTCGGGGGTGGTAAGGGCAGTGGCCCTGGCCGAAGAACACCTCAAAAACCATGGCACCCTGTATTGCCTGGGAGAACTGATCCACAATGCACAGGAAAGAAAAAGGCTGGAAGACCTGGGTATGCAATATATTGAGAAACAGGATATGCAGCAGCTTCCCCGGGGAAGTCATATTCTTATCAGGGCGCACGGGGAACCTCCTTCCACTTTTGAACTGGCCCGCCAGAGAGGATACCGGCTCATCGATGGCACCTGTCCGGTAGTTAAAAGACTTCAATGGAAGGTAAAGAAAGCCTCCTGTCTGGCGGTGGAGAAAGAAGGGCAGCTAATTATTATCGGAAAGAAAAAGCATGCCGAAGTACGCGGTTTGACCGGTCATGCCGGAAACAGGGTCCTGGTGGTTGAAAACGAAAGCGATCTGACGAACGTTCAACCGGGAATCCCGGCGGTAATATACTCCCAGACCACGGAAAATCCCGGTCATTTTGCAGAGCTGGCGGTACAAATAGAACAAATTGTCCGCTCAGGTAATCCCGATGCTGAAGTACAGATCAATCCCACCATCTGCCGGCAAATGTCGGGACGGGAACCCCGGTTGAAAGCTTTCGCCGGCAGTCACGATGTCATTCTGTTCGTCAGCGATCCGATGAGCTCGAACGGCCGCATGTTATATCAGTCTGCCCTGCTGGTAAACAGGAACACGCATTTTATTGAGCATGCCGGAGAAATTCAATCCGCATGGTTTAGAAATGCCCGTTCTGTCGGAATATCGGGGGCTACTTCCACGCCCGGATGGCTGCTCAGTGAGGTGGCTGCCAGGGTAGAGGTTCTGACCCGAAAAAACGGATCCTCCGTTTGAAAATAGCCGGCCGGTTTCAGGGGCTCAGAGAATTGTCGTAAATTTGCATGCCAAACAACACAATAATATGGGAAAAATCAGACGTATCGGTGTATTAACCTCCGGAGGGGACGCACCTGGCATGAATGCAGCCATACGGGCAGTCACCCGTACTGCCATTTACAATCAGCTGGAAGTTTTCGGGATCAGGCACGGATACCGGGGACTGATTGAACGAAATTTCAAGCAACTGAAAGCACACAGTGTGAGTGATATCATCCAGCGAGGAGGAACTATTCTAAAAACCGCCCGATGTGAAGAGTTCAAAACTCCGGAAGGAAGAAAAACCGCATACGATAATTTGAAAGATTTCGGTATTGACGGGGTGGTGGTTATCGGTGGTGACGGAACATTTACCGGAGCCAGAATTTTCAACGAAGAATATGACATCCCGTTCATAGGCATTCCGGGAACAATTGACAACGACATATACGGTACCGATTATACCATTGGATATGACACAGCCCTGAATACCGTGGTAGAAGCGGTGGACAAAATCAGAGATACCGCCTCGGCCCACAACCGCCTTTTTTTCATTGAGGTAATGGGCGCCGATGCCGGGTTTATTGCCCTGTACAGCGGAATTGCCAACGGTGCGGAAGCTATTCTGATACCGGAAATACCCGACCAGGTAAAAAACCTGAAGAAAACACTGGAGGAAGGTTTCAAAAGAAAAAAATCTAGTAACATCATTATTGTTGCGGAAGGAGAAGACGAAGGCGGAGCGTTCGAAATTGCAGAAAAGGTAAAATCGGACTTTGAAAACTATTCCATCCGTGTAACAGTGCTCGGACATATCCAGCGCGGCGGTTCACCATCAGCATCCGACCGGGTCAATGCCAGCCGTCTGGGGTATGCCGCCGTGGAAGCACTGCTTGACGGACAGACCAGTGTCATGGTAGGTTTGCAGCACAACGAGATCGTACTGGTTCCTTTCCGGAAAGCTATCAAACAGCATAAAGATGTTGACCGGAACCTGCTGGAAATAGCAGATATCCTTTCCCTGTAACCGGAATTGCGGTGGCGGCCACACGGGAAAGGTCATAAGCCACCCGCCACACATTCTTTCTAACCAGGCATGGCAACTGCCGCTTCGTATGCAGATGTGGTTCTTCCCCTCCCAATCGGGGGGTTTTTTACCTATTCTCTTCCTTCTTCCATGCGAGCAAAAGCCGGCGCAGGTCAGAGGGTGGTGGTTCCCTTTGGAAAACGCAAGCTTTATACGGGTCTGATATGGAATGTACATAATCATAAACCCGAAGAATATGAATTGCGTGACATACACACCCTGCTCGACGAGCAGCCCCTGGTCCATTCCCTGCAAAGGGAATTCTGGAAATGGCTCAGTGATTATTACCTGTGCAGTATAGGAGAAGTTTTTAAGGCTGCTTTGCCATCGGGTCTGAAGCTGGAAAGTGAATCGCGCATTATGGCTATTCCCGGATTCCCGGCAGAAGAACTGCCCGATGAGGAATGCCGGAAGGTCTGGGAGGAAATCAACAACCGCAAATACCTCTCCTTCAAGGAAGCCGAACGCATGCTTCCGGGAAGCCAGCGGTTCAGGATCATCAACAGGCTTGTCAGTGCAGGGGCAGTCAGAATCGAAGAACATCTGCAGGAAAAATACCGCCCCCTGACAGAGCCTTTTCTGGTGCTCAAACCGGAATGGCAGCAGGAAGAAAATCTCAGCAACCTGATTGCCCGTCTGGAGGGAGCACCTGCCCAATCGGCCACCCTGCTTGAATACCTGCGAATATCGGGCTTCAGAGGAAAAGGGAAGCCCCTGCCGGTTGCCAAAAAAGCACTTCTGAAACACCGGCGGGTAAGTGAAGCCTCGATGCTGGCACTCAGAAAAAAGGGGGTACTGGAGCTGAGAGAATTTGAAAAATCAAGGGTAGACTGGTTGGAAGCCGCCCGGAAGGAACCAGTTCTGCTTACCAAACCGCAGCAACAGGCCATGCAGCGGATAAAAGAAAGCTGGACACGCCGGGATGTAGTGCTGCTTCACGGGGTTACCTCCAGCGGCAAAACCGAGATCTATATACATCTTATTGAAGAACAGCTCAGGGAAGGAAAACAGGTTCTGTACCTGCTTCCTGAAATTGCCCTTACCGGGCAGATCATCACCCGGCTCAGGCGGGTGTTTGGTAACCGGGTGGGCATCTATCATTCCCGTTTCAGTGATGCCGAGCGGGTTGAAACATACCAGTCGGTTAGAAAGCACAACGGTTTTCCCCTGGTACTTGGAGTAAGAAGTTCCGTTTTCCTCCCATTCGAAAATCTGGGTCTGGTGATTGTGGATGAAGAACACGAAAACACCTACAAGCAGTTCGATCCGGCTCCCCGTTATCAGGCAAGGGATGCAGCTATTTACCTTGCGGGCCTTCACGGCGCCAAAATCCTGCTGGGAACTGCCACTCCTTCACTTGAATCATGGTATAATGCCACTACCGGAAAATACGGTATGGTGGAATTAACGGAAAGGTATACCGAAATCCGCATGCCCGAGATCGTTCTGGTAAATACGCGTGAGGCATACCACAAAAAACAGATGAAATCGCATTTTTCACCGGTGTTGCTCAAAGAAATGGAAAGAGTGCTGGATAACGGTGAACAGATAATCCTTTTTCAGAACCGGCGCGGCTTTTCCCCTTATCTGGAATGCCAGATGTGCGGGCATGTTCCACGGTGCAAACACTGTGACGTAAGCCTTACCTACCATCAGAAGATAGGAAGACTGATCTGTCATTATTGCGGATATTCCATTCCGGTACCGAAAACCTGCCCCGCCTGCGGCCAGGCTGCTCTTCAAACCCGGGGGTTCGGTACGGAAAAGGTAGAAGATGAGATAACCGCGTTTTTCCCGCAGGCACGGATAGCCCGGCTTGACCTGGATGCAACCCGTTCAAGGCGAAATTACGAACGCATCCTGGAAGACTTTGAACAGCGGAACATTGATATACTGGTAGGAACACAGATGATATCGAAAGGACTGGACTTTGATCATGTTAAGCTGGTAGGAATCCTTAACGCCGACAACATGCTGAATTTTCCCGATTTCAGAGCCTTTGAAAGAAGCTACCAGCTCATGGCCCAGGTAAGCGGCAGAGCCGGAAGGAAAGCTACTCCCGGAAAAGTTGTGTTGCAAACCGCCCAGCCCGGTCATCCGGTAATTACCGACCTGCTTAATCAGGACCACAGGCATTTTTACCGTTCCCAGCTGGAAGAAAGAAAACAATTCAGGTATCCTCCTTTCAGCCGGCTGATCCGGTTTACTCTGAAACACAAAGATCCGGAACTGCTAAAAAAAGCCGCCAGGGAACTGGCATCCTCACTGGAGAAAAAATTCCCCGGAAGGGTAATGGGACCGGAAGCCCCGCTGATTTCAAGAATACAGAACCTGTATCTGCAACAGGTGTTGATGAAACTGGATAAGGACCCTACACTGTCTGCATCAAAAAGGCAGGCAGAGCAAACGGTAAGGCGCCTTATGGAAATGAAGCAATACCGACTGTTGCAGATACATCCTGATGTGGATCCCTACTGAGCATTCTTCCTTTTCAAACGGAAACCGGAGCGCGACATAGCATAAAAAATGTATCTTTGACAGGAATAACATGTACCTATGGTTAGTACCGGAACCATCGCCAAATTATTCAACACGTTCCCGCATTTCCGTATTCTGGTGATCGGGGATGTCATGATCGACTCGTACATGTGGGGTGAAGTGAGCCGTATATCTCCCGAAGCCCCAATACCCATTCTGGCAAGCTCCAGGCGTGAAAACAGGCTGGGCGGGGCTGCCAACGTTGCCCTGAACATACAGGCTCTGGGGGGTATTCCCCTGCTCTGTTCTGTAATTGGGGAAGATGATCAGGGAAAGCTTTTCATGCAATGCATGAGTTATCACCATCTGGAAATGGAAGGAATCATGACCGACCAGTCAAGGATCACCACACGGAAAACCCGGATCATAAGCAGAAACCAGCACCTGCTTCGGGTTGACGAGGAAGATGACGCTCCTCTGTCATCCGCTTTGGAGGAACGGTTTATCAGGCAAATAGAACAGATTGTACAGAAACACCGGATCGATTGCATTGTATTTGAGGATTACGACAAGGGAGTATGTACGCAGGGGGTCATTGCAAATACCATTAAACTTGCGCATGAAAGAGACATTCCGGTATGTGTGGATCCGAAACGACGTCAATTTGATGCCTACCGGCAGGTCACCCTGTTAAAGCCGAACTTCAAGGAATTGCAGGAAGGGTTGAAAACCGATCTGGATAAAGCGGATATCCCTTCCCTGTTCGATGTTTGCAGGGAATATCAGAAAAAAGCAGACATTCAGTTCATGCTGGTCTCTCTTTCGGAGCAGGGGGTTTTTATCAGCAACGGGAGGGAATACAAGGTTATTCCGGCACATGTGCGGGATGTGGCCGATGTTAGTGGGGCAGGCGATACGCTGATTGCCACTGCTGCCCTGTGTTATGTTTCGGGAATGGATGTTTTCGAACTGGCTGCCGTGGCCAATATTGCAGGCGGTCTGGTATGTGGTCGCGTGGGAGTGGTGCCGGTGAAACGCGAAGAATTGGCGGCAGAATGTGCACGTTTGGAAGAAAAATCGTAATTTTGCCTCCCCATAAAAGCATCAGGGCGGGGTGTGGCGCAGTTGGTTAGCGCGCTACGTTCGGGACGTAGAGGCCGGTGGTTCGAGTCCACTCACCCCGACTAATAAAAACGACCGGTTTGCCATCGCCAACCTGTCGTTTTTTTTCTGCACATGATTATTACTTAAAACCTGTACACATCCCCTGTTCTCACCGTATGCCCTCCAAACTGTTTGTGAAAAGCTTCCAGGGCCGGATGGGCAGTACAGTGGGAAGGCAGCACATGTTTCAATCCGTTCGTTTTAAGGTATTCAATGGTTTCAACCGTTTGCCGGTCAACCCGTTTCAAATGAAACCCTCCCATGATCCCGTACAGGCGTTTCTCTCCGGTCACTTTCCGGGCATGTTCCAGTGTATTCACCACCCCGGCATGTCCGCATCCGGTAATAACAAACAGTCCGTCTTCAAGCAACAGGGCAATCCCGCTGTCATCCATCACAAAATCAGGCTCTCCGCGTTCGAAAACAAAAGAAGTGTTTTTCGATTCAAATGCCGTATTCCGGGGCACCTCCCCAAGAAAAACGATTCGTTCACCAACAGAAAACGGAACGGCAGAAGTGATCAGGTCAAATTTTTTCTGCAACTCATTCCGGCTGTTCTCCAGTCCGATATAGCTCATATCCGAAGCCCGGTAACGTTTTACAAAACAGCCGGGATGACACAGTAATCGACCCCCTTCCAGAAAAGACAATCCGTTGCCATGATCAAAATGCCCGTGGCTCAGGATAATCAGGGCCCGGTTGTGAAGGGAAAGCCCCATTAACGAAGCATTCCGCAGGAACACATCGCTCTGCCCGGTATCAAAAAGCAGCTTTTTCCCATTAAATTCAATAAGGTAGGATAATCCATGTTCAGACAGGTATGTATTCCCGGCAACATTATCTGTAAGGACCGATACGGTCAGTTGGTTTGTACGATTCATTTTCCACAATTTTTACAATTCTCCTCACCCCCTCAGCTTTTCAATGCTTTTTTCATAGAAAGATGAAAAAAGATTATTCACCGGATATTTTACATGCATTTGAAAGTTTCATGGTAAATACCGAAGGGTACTTTTCCAATAAAGGTTTGAGTTGATGCACCAGGTCCTCCATCACCACATCATAGTCTCCGCTAATCAGGGTGCTCATCGGACCCGGTTGAACAGATATCCTGTGATCCGAACCAAGGCCATCGATGAACCCCTTGATCGGGGTACTGTACTGTTCTGTCAGAGGATAGTAGCTTATTTCCAGACTAATGTTCATCGTCTTTGAGTTTGGTTGTTTTCTTTACGGTAGCTACCAGAAATGCAGGATGAACGGCATCCTGAGCAGGAGTGTGGTCCAGTAATTCAAAATTCTCCGAAAAATGGACACACCCTTCAATAAGGGGATCACCAAACCTGTTAAGAAGCTTTTTCAGGTCTTCGGGTGAAAAAAAACGGGCATACCGGAACACCTCATCTGCATCTTTTTTTTCCGCCAGTTCGGATAAAGCATTCAGGCATCCCAGCAAAAGCCATCCGCCGGGCACCAAAACACGGTCAATTTCTTCCATCACTTTCTCTGTTTCAGATACGAACTCAAGGAGGGTAACAGCCGTCACCACATGAAAACTATGACCGGCAAACGGAAGCTGACGTACATCGGCCTGCATAAAGGAAGTATTTCGGATGTTCTTCTTTTTTGCAATGGCCATCATGGGCTCCGAGTTATCAACCGCCGTTACCTGAAAACCACAATCTGCAAAAAAACGGGTCCAGTGGCCGGTCCCGCAACCCAGTTCAAGCATGGGAACCCGGGGAATATTCTCCAGCCGTTGCCTGAAAAGCTCTTTTTCGTACCTGTCAATAGTTTTCCCTGATTCGGAAAGATAGTATTGATCATATCTCTCAGCTACTGCTTTATGGAGGAATACATTCACTGATTTTTTTATATATACCATTTCCCCGATAACCTGATATACAAATTTAATAAAGAATTGAACATACGTTCGTTTATTCCCGCAGAAGCCATAAACGGATGCAGGCCACCGCACTGTGTTCCCCTGATTTTGAATTTGTTATATTTTTTGTTATATTTATTGACAAATTTCAAAAACACCATTATGATGAAAATGAACAAAAGCAAACTTACGGGATGGTTATTGATTGCATTAATCAGTATGGTCCAGTTTTCCTGCAAACAGGGAAGCAAACAGAAGGAAAACGGATGGGAAGATGTAAAGACTGAAGCCAATGAAGCTCTTCAGGCAGAATATGACAGTGTAAAGCAAAAAATTCATGATGCCATGGCTGATCTGGATGACAGGATGAAAACCCTGGAAGCAAGGATGGAAACGGAAGAAGCCAAACTAAGTGAAGAAAAGCTGGAATTGCAGCAGGACCTGAAAGAAAAAAAGGAGAAACTTCAGGAAAAGTTACAGCAACTGGAAGAAGGTGCAGTGGAAGATTTTGAAAGTTTCAAGGAAGAGCTCAGTCACGATCTTGCGGAACTGGAAGAAGGAATTAAAGCATTTTTTGAGGAAAACCTGGAATAAAACGTATTCCATACCATCAATTCAAGTGTTCCGGTTCCGGAACACTTTTCTTGTGTGATTCAACAAGAAGAAAATCAGTTAAAAGCAAAACCTATATTTCAGCCCGTACGTATACCACAGAAGAGTTATATAAAAAAACATGTTGGGGGCATTGGATTTTCAGGCATTTATTGGAAATGATGAACGGGTACACGTATTCCTGCACAATACATCCACAGAAGAACTGGCGGCCAGGATCGTATCAGTGGGGTTCCGGTTTGTTAACCACCTGAATTATTCCTGTGATCAGGTCAGTCCCGGCGATCTTGTACAGATCAGGTATTTCACAATTCTTCGCAGGTCATATGGAACATTCACCCTGGTAATATGTATTGGAAAGAATCTGATTGATGATTTTTCCAGACGTTTGCAGGGAACTTCTTACCATTTTTCAGAAGTTATGACAGCTTGTCCACCTACTCTGAATGATGACGGAGAACCCGTTTATACGCTGCCCCCGCATTTTATAAAGGGATATTACCATCAACCGACCGGTCGTTATGTGTTCAATCCATCCTTTGATCCCTTGCTCACTATTCCTGAGTTTGAAAAGAACCTGAAAAAAATGCTGAAAGGAAATTGGTTTTCCGGTATTAACTGATAGTTATTTCAGAGAAAATTTGCTAAATTAACAGGTTCATCTTAAAGAAAAACAACATGGAAGTGATCGAGGAAAAACCTGTACGGGTAAGATACGCCGGATTCTGGCTTCGTTTCGTAGCATATCTGATTGATTATCTCCTGCTGGAAATTGTCGGATTCATTATTTCCATTCCCTTCATCGAGGCCATTATTTTCAGTGCCTTTACCATTGCCGATTCCAATTCGTTCAATGAAAAAACGGTTTTCGGCATTGCCGGAATCCTGGGTGCGGTATTTATGCTGGTCATCATAACCATTCTGCTGGGCTGGCTGTATTTTGCCCTGATGGAAGCGTCGAAAAACCAGGGCACGCTGGGAAAAATGGCTCTGGGGTTAAAGGTTACCGACATGAAAGGGCAAAGGATTTCTTTCGGAAGAGCTACCGGCCGTTATTTTGGAAAAATCATTTCGGGCATGATCTTCATGATTGGGTATATTCTCGCGGGCTTAACAGAAAAGAAGCAGGCCCTGCATGACATGATGGCGGGTTGCCTTGTTGTAAGAAAATAATCCCCGTCACAGGGAACCATTCTTCCGGCAATATGTTCATAGTATGAAACGGTTGGGTAAGACCGTTCAGTTACAGGTATGAAACAGGTTGAGAGGCAATATACCAACGGGGAAATCACTGTATACTGGAAACCATCATCCTGTATTCATTCAGCCATTTGCTATTCCCGACTGCTGGAAGTTTTCAACCCACGGAAACGTCCCTGGGTGAATATGCAGGGAGCCCCCACCAAAAAGATTATTGAGGTTGTCAACCGATGCCCCACTGACGCTCTGACCTGGAAATGGAACGATGAAAGCAAGAATGCGGAAGTGGGTTCTTCAGAAACCAATCACATCAAAAACAGATGGGGGGCCGAAGCGAAAGCAAGGGAAAGCGGAAAGCCTCAAAAAAATGATTCGGCAGAAATTAAAGCAAAGATCCGGATCATTAAAAATGGGCCCGTTTTGATTGAGGGCCCGTACACCCTGATCACGGATACAGGATTGGAGATCAGCCACACACAAACCACCGCCCTGTGTCGTTGCGGTTTATCTCAAAACCTGCCATACTGTGACGGGTCTCACCGAAAAAAGGATACAACGGGGCAGGAGTAAAAGGCAGCAAATCTATTTATTGCACGGCAGATTTAACCAGTTCGGCCGCCTCCTGAAAGCTGACGGCTGACAGGACTTTAAGCCCCGAGCTGTCGAGGAGTGTCTTTGCCTCGGCGGCATTGGTTCCCTGCAATCTGACGATAACCGGAACAGGAATATTACCAATACTCCGGTAAGCATCCACCACTCCCTGTGCAACGCGGTCACATCGGACAATCCCGCCGAAAATATTGATCAGGATAGCCTTCACCCGTGGATCCCTGAGAATAATCCTGAATCCTGCCTCCACGGTCCGGGCGCTGGCTGTACCGCCCACATCCAGAAAATTGGCAGGGTCTCCCCCGGAGAGCTTGATTATATCCATGGTGGCCATAGCCAGGCCGGCACCATTAACCATACATCCCACATTTCCATCGAGTTTGACAAAATTAAGCCCGTAACTACCAGCCTCCACCTCCGCAGGATCTTCTTCCGTCAAATCGCGCATGCCGGCATAGTCGGGGTGCCGAAAAAGGGCATTGTCATCAAGATTGACTTTTGCGTCGGCGGCATAAATCAAATCGTCGGTCGTTTTGATCACCGGATTGATTTCGATAAGCGATGCATCGGCTTCCTCATAGGCCCTGTAAAGGGCGGGAACAAACCGTGTCATCTGTTTGAAGGCCTGTCCGGAAAGTCCCAGGTTAAAAGCCACCCTCCTTGCCTGATAGGGTTGAATTCCCACGCCGGGATGGATTTCTTCACGAAAGATCAGGTGCGGGGTTTTTTCCGCCACCGCTTCAATATCCATCCCTCCTTCCGTAGAATAAAGAATCATATTCCGGCCGGTTTGCCTGTTCAGGAGCACACTCATATAGAATTCCTTCAGTTCCCCCGGACCCTTGTAATAGATACCCTGTTCAACCAGCACCTTATGTACGGTTTTTCCTTCCGGGCCTGTCTGGTGGGTAACCAGTTGCATGCCCAGAATACTTTTTGCATGATCCTTCACTTCTTCCGGTGAACGGGCAATTTTCACCCCCCCTCCTTTTCCTCTACCTCCGGCATGTATCTGGGCTTTTACTGCCCATGAACCGGCTCCGGTTTTTTTCTGTATTTCTACAGCCACTTTCATGGCGTCTTCGGGGGTATCCACCACCAAACCTTCGGGAACAGGTACCCGGCAGGTTTTCAGAATAGATTTCCCCTGATATTCGTGTATGTTCATCGGAGAAGTTTTACATGTTGCTTTTCATTCAGGGAACTAAATTATTATTTTTTTCAAAGTTGCCCTACCTTTACGTCAGATTTACCATCCGAACCTACTACAAGCATGCAAAAGCTAAGGAATGAAGAGTTGAACCGGAAAAGTGTGGAAGAATTCAGAAAAGCCGGGAAAATACCTGTGCTTCTGGTGCTTGATCATCTCCGCAGCCTGAATAATGTTGGGAGCATTTTCCGCACCGCCGACGCTTTTCTGGTTGAGAAAATATACCTGTGCGGCATAACGGCCTGCCCGCCCCACCGTGAAATACAGAAAACCGCCCTGGGGGCGACGGAATCGGTAATATGGGAATATCGCAGAGAAACCCCTCCTCTGATTGAACAACTGAAAGAAGAGGGATATCATATTATTTCCCTGGAACAGGTGCAGGGATCTGTTTCACTGGAAAAATACCATTTTGTTTTCGGTAAAAAGTATGCCCTAATATTTGGGCACGAGGTAAAAGGGGTAAGTCAGGCAGTTATCAATCTGAGCCACGAATGCCTGGAGATACCGCAGTTTGGCACCAAACATTCATTCAATGTGGCGGTCAGTGCAGGTATTGTTCTCTGGGATTATTTTCTGAAGACAAGTAAAAGTAACAAAAAAGGCGGCCAGAAATGACCGCCTTTTTTCTATATTATGAAAAACGGGATTATTCCACGATAGACTTGAAAGTATCGCTTTCAAAGTACCGGTAGAATTCCATATCCGTTTTGGCGTAATCCTTCAGTTGGGGATTCTGTGCCACAGCTGACCTGAGGTTGTTGGTCATGTAATCTTCATCACCCAGACGAGCACCGGCGACAGCCTTCAGGTAATATACCCAGGCATTGTCACTGTCAACATTCCCCAGGATATTCCTGGCGGCGGCGGCATCACCATCCAGCAGGGTAGCCAGGGCCAGATTATATGAAGGCTTGTCTTTCAGGAAATTTTTGGCATCGTTATAATTCCCTTTTATAATGGCTATGGTTCCCAGCCCGTATTGTGTTTCATAGGTTGGTTTTTCCACAGCAGAGAAGAGTTCCTCAGCCTTTTCCGTTTCCCCTTTCAGCAGGGCTATAAAACCCAGGTTATTCTTCACCACATCGTTGTCCTGCAGGGCTTTTGCCTTGTTGAATGCGGCTTCTGCTTCATCAATGTTCCCCATCTTCAGCTGGAAGCATCCTTCCCCGTTGAAAGCCCGGAAGCACTGCGGATATCTTTCACCGGCATACTGATAGATTTTCACTTTTTTGGCAGGGTCTTCCGTCAGTTTGGCGGCATACAGAATTTCTTCCATACCCAGCAGATCGGGCTGTGAATCTATATAATCAAGAATTTCTTCATCGGAATAGCCGATAACATTGACATTAACATCCAGCTCTGACCTTCTCAGTTTAGGCAGGATATCATCCTTCAGAATTTCGAAGGTAGCGGCCATGTTCCTGATCTCCCTTTCCCGCACAGCCGGGTCGGAATACATGGAAAGTACCCGCAGGATCAGGTCCTTATCGGGGATATCGGAAGCTTCCATCAGCTTCTTGAATCCTTCCCAGTCTTCAGCAGTGGATTTCAATTCAAAACTGGCATCTTCCAGTTCAATATTATGCCGTTTCAGGATACGCTTCAGGTAATTGTTAGCTGCCTGCTTTCTTCTTTCGGCCAGGTCTTCATTGAAATCAAAGGGACCATCTGGTGATGCATAGGCATCGATATTGATTCCTTTGAATTCTTTATTTTCAGCCTCGGCAACCTCTTTCATGTAATCTTCAAGCAATTTGATCTCTTCCTTGGTGAGCTCGCTATTTCTGAGGTCGGCCCGGTTAATCAGGAACATAATGGCAGCAGTTTTCTCATCGGGAATGATCCGCTGGAACTTGTCGCCAACCAGCACCGGCTTTGGCTCCTTTTGAACCAGAGTAGAAGTAGCTATGACTCCATCTGCCAGCTTGACAGGATCAAAATCAACCGATTTGGAACCCTGAGAAGCTGTAACACGAAGGATCAGTTCCGACTTTTTCATATCTTCATTGTAGGCTACTTTGTCGGAATGGGTAAAACTGCCCCCTTCCACATAGGCAATTTCTTTGTTGTTGGCCTGGATTTTTTCTCCCTGCAGTGTAACGGAACTGAAAGCCGTTTCACCGTTCTCATAGACCAGAACGGGGGTTGCTTCCACAAGCGCTTTCTTGCTGAAATACTTTTCAGGGAAAACACCCTTGACAGTAAAGGCTACTTCCCCTCCGTGTGTTTCAAGTATTTCGGGGGTAACCTCATAATTGACGCTTGAAGCCTCTTTTTTCATCTTGTTTATGCCTCCGCAACTGCTGAGGGCAAAAAGCGCCAACAGAAGGATTGTTAAATAGTTAATTTTTTTCATAATTCCAGATATTTGAGTTACAATCAATTGATTTTGGATCAGTAATACAAAACTATCAAAGTTTTGATTAAAAAAAAATAATCAAAGAAAGATTTTCACAGCGAAATTCTATAATATCACATTGTTCAGGCCCGGTTGCACTTCATTTTCAAATATTGTATTCCTGATCCGGACAAAATCATCAGGGCGGTTGACAAAATCAACGTTTTCCGTATCAATAATGAGGAATCGCATTGTGGCTTCACGTCTGAAAAAATCAAAATAACCGTTTTGTATTTGCTGCAGATATTCACAGGTAATTTCCTGTTCATAATCGCGGCCTCTCTTCCTGATATTTTCGATCAACTTGCGGGGTGTTGCATGCAGGTAAACGAAAAGATCGGGACGTGGCAAAGACTGGTAGATGATATGGAACAGCTGCCTGTATAGTTTGAACTCTTCCTCTGCCAGTGTAACGCGGGCAAAGATCAGTGATTTCATAAAATAATAATCGGAGATGGTAAAGCTTTTGAACAGATCACGGTTTTCCAGCTCTGATTTCAACTGCTGGTAACGGGCTGCCAGGAAAGAAAGCTCCAGGGGAAAAGCATATCGTTCCGGGTTTTTATAGAATTTCGGAAGAAAGGGATTTTCGCTGAATTCCTCCAGGATGAGGCGGGCATTGAATTCGGCAGCAATCATTTGCGTAAGTGAAGTTTTACCCGCCCCTATATTTCCTTCAATAACTATATACTGATATTTCATTTGCTCAACCATTCAATAGCATGGGTGTATTATCTGACCAGGCACAATATGTTCTGATCCCGTTTCCCCCTTCATTGCATTTCCCCGTGAAGATAATCAAATTTGCCGGCCCTCCCGTTCCACTTTCCGGTCTTTTCTGAAACCCGTTATCCGTCCCGTCACCAATCCGGCCAGCCAACCGAGAAGCACTGCATACCTGAAAATATGCAAAGGAGGCTCCGATGCCACCGATTGTATCATCCATGCCACCAGCACACCTCCGATGACCCCTCCCATCATTCCCAGCACACTATACGTAGTAATGTAATATTTTTTTATGTAAAACCCATGCCTGTGCCTCAGATGCTTCAGCATATCATCGCTTAACTTTTCATACCTGATCCGTTCGCTGGCAGCAACTTCAGAAAGGCGATCGACTCCGCCGGCCAGTGAGGGTATTTCTAACCTGAATTTCAGACATTCACTGCATTCGGAAGAAAACCTGTAAATGTGCCGGGCCATTTCCATAAAACGTTTCACCTGCCAGTACCTGATTTCCCGCGGGTTCATCTGCTTCATCCGGGTATGTAACATATCCTCGAGGTGGCTAACAGAATCAGGCTTCATGATATACAAAATTAGGCTATTTTATGGCAACGAGCGGGTTATCCCGGTATAAAAAAGGCTGTCTCTGAAAGACAGCCTGCTGCATGGTTCAACATACATTCTGCTATCTATTTATTCTCTTTCTTCTCCGGACGTGGCAGAAGCACCTTCCTGGATAGTTTCAGTTTCCCAGTCTTGGAATCCACATCTATCAGCTTGACATCCACCTCATCACCTTCTTTGAGTACCTCATCCACTGTTTTCAGCCGGCGCCATTCAATTTCGGAAATATGAAGCAGTCCATCCTTCCCCGGTAATATTTCAATAAATGCTCCGAAAGGAACAATGGTCTTGACCTTACCGTGGTAGATTTCACCCACTTCGGGTTCAGTGGCAATAGCCCTGATACGGGCCAGGGCTTTGTCGATCGACTCTTTGTTATCGGCAAAAACATCCACAACACCACGGCCGTTCAGTTCTTCAATAATGATGGTAGCGCCGGTTTGTGACTGGATTTCCTGAATAATTTTTCCACCGGGACCGATAATGGCACCGATATAATCTTTGGGTACCGTAATCTGCACAATACGCGGGGCATGAGGTTTCAGATCAGGGCGGGGTTCGGCGATCACCCCGGTCATAATATCCAGTATATGGAGCCGGCCAAGTCTGGCCTGTTCAAGTGCTCTGGCCATAACCTCATAGGAAAGACCCTCCACTTTGATATCCATCTGTGTAGCGGTGATCCCGTCACGGGTACCGGCCACTTTGAAATCCATATCTCCCAGATGATCCTCATCTCCCAGGATATCGGAAAGAATGGCGAATTTCCCGGAACCGGGATCAGTAATAAGCCCCATGGCAATACCTGAAACCGGTTTTTTCAGTTTCACACCGGCATCCATCAGGGCCAGTGTACCGGCACACACGGTGGCCATGGAGGAGGATCCGTTCGATTCAAGGATATCAGATACCACGCGTACGGTATATGGATTCTCCTCAATGGGAGGCATCATGGGTTTCAGTGCACGCAGGGCCAGGTTCCCATGACCTATTTCCCGCCGGCTCACTCCCCTGACCGGGCGGGCGTCACCGGTTGAAAAGGGAGGGAAGTTATAATGCAGGGTAAACTTTTCCGTTCCCTGCACCAGTACTTCATCTATAATTTTTTCGTCCAGTTTGTTTCCCAGGGTAACGGTGGTAAGCGACTGGGTTTCACCTCTGGTGAACAATGCCGATCCATGGGCGGCGGGAAGATAGTCCACTTCACAGGAAATAGGTCTTATTTCATCCAATTTTCTTCCGTCCAGTCTGACTCCTTCCTCCAGAATCATCTTTCTGACCGCATCTTTATGCAGGTCGTGAAAATACTTATCAACCAGGACGGGATTCAGTTCTTCCTGCTGCTCTTCAGGCAGGGATTCGATAAACTCCCGCTTAATGGCTTCAAAGGCTTCCGAACGTTCTTGTTTAACGGGGATCTGTTTTTTGGCTACGGCATAAATCTTGTCGTAGGTGTCTTTTCTCATTTTTTCACGCAGCTCTTCATTATGAACCTCATGGGAATATTCCCTTGCGGTTACCTGAAGCTCACGGGCAAGTTCCATCTGAACCTGACACTGTTTTTTGATAGCTTCATGGGCGAATTGAATAGCCTCGAGCATGTCGGTTTCTGAAACTTCCTTCATTTCCCCTTCCACCATCAGGATATTATCGATAGTGGCACCCACCATAATATCGATATCGGCTTTTTCAAGCTCCGAAAAGGAGGGATTGATACGAAACTTACCGTTGATTCGTCCCACCCTGACCTCAGAAATGGGCCCGTTAAATGGAACATCAGAAACAGACAAAGCTGCAGAAGCTGCCAGCCCGGCCATGGCGTCGGGGGGGATCTCCTTATCGGCCGAAATCAGGTTGATGGTGACAAATGTTTCGGCATGATAATCATCCGGAAAGAGTGGACGCAGGGCTCGGTCAACCAACCTGGAAATCAGCACTTCGTGATCGGATGGCCGGGCTTCCCGTTTCAAAAAACCACCGGGGAAACGTCCGGAACTGGCAAACTTTTCCCTGTATTCAACGGAAAGAGGCATAAAATCCACATCTTCCCGGGCTTCCCGGGCAGAAACCACGGTGGCCAGCAACATGGTTTTCCCCATTTTCACCATCACAGAACCGTCAGCCTGTTTGGCCAGCTTCCCCGTTTCCAGGGTAATGGTACGACCATCACCCAGGTCAATATTTTTTTGCGTAATGTTGAACATTTTTACAATATTGCTTTAATATAAAAACAGAAGTATTCTGCGAATCCGTAAGCACGAAAAAAGGCAATGGTGTCATTGCCTTCCCGCATTACTTCCTCAAGTTGAGCTCTTTTAGGATGGTCCGGTATCTTTCAATATCACGGGCCTTCAGGTAATCGAGCAATTTCCTTCTTTTTCCGACCAGTTTGAGCAATGCCCGCTGGGTACTGTAATCCTTCTTATTCGCTTTCAGATGTTCGGTAAGATGGGCGATCCGGTAAGAAAACAGGGCGATCTGCGATTCGGCCCTGCCGGTATCGGTTTCAGACTTCCCGTGCCTGGTAAAAATCTCTTTCTTTTTTTCGGCTGTTAAATACATATTTTTCTGAAATAACTAATAATGTTATGTTCGTGCTTGTCAATTTTGGAACTGCAAAATTACTGAATTTTTCCAATAAATCAATTTTTTGATCAAAAAACATCTCCCGCCTTTACCGGGTTTATACCCCTGTTTCCTGTCCGGATAACGGTAAGTTCTGCCGGGGATTTCTCAGTATCTCTTTCAGGGAATAAATCTGTTCAGGGGTCCCCAGAACAAATAATTGATCTTTATTTGAAAGCACCTGGGTTGGCGGAGGGTTGAACACATACGACTTATCGGGTTTCTTCATACCGATAATGTTTGCCCCGGAATAATTTCTCACGTTCAGTTCTCCGATGGATTTTCCCTCGTAGTCGGGATGCATATCGGCACAACTCACTTCCTTGAGCGTCACGTCCTTGCTTTTTTGAAGGATGATATATTCCATAAACTCAATGACATCGGGCTGGGTTACCAGCTTGGCCATTCGCTGACCACCGATTTTATCAGGCATGATAACATTGGTTGCACCGGCCCTTTTCAGCTTCATATCGGAATTATCGTGCGATGCCCGGCTAATGATGGTCATGGTTGGATTGATCTGCCGGGCAGTCAATACGACAAAAAGATTATCGGCATCATTGGGCAAAGTGGTTATCAATGATCTGGCACGATCCACCCGGGCCATCCTGAGCACTTCTTCCAGGGTAGCATCCCCGTGGATGTACATCAGGTCGGCATTCTCCCTGATGGTTTCAATCACTGCCTCGTCCTGTTCAATGATCACAAATTCTTCCTCATGATCAATCAGATCTACAGCCACCTGCCTGCCGTTTCGTCCGTATCCGCAGAGGATAATGTGGTTACTGAGCTTAGCGACTCTTCTTTTCATTTTGTTGTCTTTGTAATAATGTCTGAACACTCCATCTACCAGCATTCGGGTAAAGGTGGATACCACATAGGCAAATATTCCGAAACTGAAGAATATAAGGATAATTGTAAAAATTTTCCCTTCGGGCGAAAGAGGGTGTACTTCTCTGAAACCAACGGTAGATATTGTGATAATTGTCATAAAGAAGGCGTCGGTAAATGAATATCCTTCCAGTAGATGAAAGCCGGTAATACCGATAAAGATCACGCCAAGCAAGGCAAACAGACCAAAAAAGATATTTTTCAGATTTTCTCTCTGCATGATTCAACCGGTAAGGATCATTCTGCCGATGTGACAATTCAGGCATTTTTTGAAGATACAGTATTCTTTTTTCAGGTGGATCAGTGCCTGGGAATTAGCGGCATGTTCATTAGGCAACCCCAGTTTCTCCCAGTTTCTTGTAATCCGGTGTTTTTCAGGAGGCTGTTGTTCAAGCATTTTCAATGCTTTCTGTTTTCCTTCTTCCTTTCCGTGAAATGCAGCATAGGCATAACGGAACGGGATGATCACATTGCTGATTATATACTTCAGGAACACCTCGCCGGGCCATTTTTTCCCTGAGGGGGAAGCAACTCCGAAACGATAATGATCTGACCAGTAGGCAGATGGTTCTACCCGGAACATATCGGTAATTCCCTTCATATCCTCCATTTCCAGGCAATTTCTGAACAAATGGGGCCGGCTGTGGAACAAGGCGGCCAGTTGTGCCAAACGCACCGGAGGGAAATGCACTGGCCGCAGTCTGGCAAAATGCCACACAGAGGCAGAAAGAGGTTTCAGTTGATATTTCCCGGCCAGATGATGGTATTCCTTGTTCAGCTCCTGAACGTATAACTCACCGGATTCCTTCTCCAACATTCCTGCCTGGCCGAAAAGCAGGGCTTCCAATTGTTTCAGGCTGTCACGATGTTTCAGCACCACCTTCCAGGAAACAGATCTGGCAAGACGTTCGAAAGGTTCTGCATTCACCGGATTGCCGTATGCCCTCATGAGCTTATGATAAAACACTTCCTCCCAGTCGCCACGTGTTTGTTCAAGGTCATTGCGTATACCGGCTGCTTTTTTTTCCATGCGTTCCTCCAGCAGTTCCCGCTGCCAGAGATCGAGGGCAAGGGGGTCGATCCGGCTGAGGTGAGCGGCACAGGGAATCCATCCTTTGTGGTTCATCAGGGCATAATACTGACCATATATCTCTGCCGGAACATTCAGGGAAAACACCGGTACATTTCTCCCCGACAGGGTATGGGTATCCCGATCGTGTTCGTACACCACATGCAGTATCACATTTTCATATACAGGATCCTGATGATGACCGTGCCGGTACCAGTCGGATGACCGGATATGAATTTCCACATTACCCACCCACAGGGTTCCATCGATCATGATCCTGGCGTTGTTGAAATCAGGTCCGGCATCATGGTTTTCATTTCCCACCTCCCGGATGATGATATATTCTCCGGTGGACAGTTTCCCTTCCCTGGGTTCGAAAAGGGCATTTTTCCAAATGAATTGGAGGAACTGTTCATTCATTGGCAAGTCATGTTCATGAATGAGCGGGCAAGCCGGATATGCTCATCATGTATCACCGATAAATTTACGAAAAGGAGTCACAAAATCCCTTTCTTTGTGAGAAGTTTTTCCATCTCCTGCTGGATCTCAATGGCTTTAACCCTCACAAATGCCGCAAAATCGGGTGAATGATCAGCGTAGATAATTGCCCGGGAAGAATTGACCAGCAAACCGCATTCCCTGTTCATTCCATATTCTGCCACTTCGGCCAGGCTCCCTCCCTGGGCACCCACGCCGGGTACCAGTAAGAAATGATCGGGCACCCATTGGCGAATTTTCACCAGGCTGTCGGCGCGCGTAGCGCCGACCACAAACATCAGCCGGTCGGAAGTCGTCCAGGATGCACAGGTTTTGATCACTTTCTCAAAAACATATTCACCGGTTTCCAGTCGGGCATTCTGAAAATCATTTGCTCCCGGATTGGATGTAAGGGCCAGAATCACCAGCCATTTTTCCGGAAAAGCCAGGAAAGGAACCACAGAATCCTGTCCCATGTATGGAGAAAGGGTTACCGCATCGAAATCGAGGCCTGCAGCTTTATAATCGAAAAATGTACGGGCATATTTTTCTGAAGTATTCCCAATGTCTCCCCTCTTTGCATCGGCAATAAGAAATATTCCCGGATAATTCCTGCGGATGAATTTGACGGTTTTTCTCAGGCTTCTCCATCCATCCGGGCCAAGTGATTCATAAAAAGCCAGATTGGGTTTGAAAGCCACTGCAAACTCGGCTGTGGCTTCCACCACATACCGGTTAAATTCGAAGACAGGGTCATCCTTTTCGAGCAGGTGCGGAGGAATTTTTTCCAGGTCGGCATCCAGGCCCACACACAGGAAACTCTTTTTTCGTTTGATCTGTTGAAACAGCTGCCGGGCATTCATAGGCGGAAAAATTTTAGGTATTTAAATCGGCTGCTTTTAACCGTTCGGCATTTTCAGCCATCTGAAGTTTATCGATTATTTCCTGAATATTTCCGTTCATAATCGATTCCAGGTTATAAAGCGTGAGATTAATGCGGTGATCTGTGACACGGCCCTGAGGGTAATTATAGGTGCGGATCTTGGCTGAACGGTCACCTGTGGAAACCATGGTTTTCCGCCTGGAAGCAATGGCTTTCATCCTTTTCTGATACTCCAGATCATACAACCTGGTTTTCAGTTCTTTCATGGCTTTTTCCAGGTTTTTTATCTGCGATTTTTCATCCTGGCAGGTAACTACCAGGCCGGTAGGGATATGGGTAAGACGAATGGCACTGTAGGTGGTGTTCACCGACTGGCCGCCGGGCCCGCTGGAGCAGTATGTATCTTTTCTGATCTCATCGGGTTTTACCTCAATATCAAAATCCTCGGCCTCGGGAAGCACTGCCACCGAAGCAGCAGAGGTATGCACCCGGCCCTGTGTTTCGGTTACCGGCACCCGCTGCACCCGGTGTACGCCCGACTCGTATTTCAGGGTTCCGTATACATTGTCCCCTTTTACATTCATCACAATTTCTTTGTATCCTCCCACCGTTCCTTCGGTAAAGTGGCTCACTTCCATTTTCCACCCTTTCGATTCGGCATACTTCTGATACATCCGGTACAGATCTCCCGCAAAAATACTGGCTTCATCCCCTCCCGTTCCAGCTCTGATCTCCAGTACGGCATTTTTTTTATCTTCCGGATCAACCGGAAGCAGAAGCAGACGTATATTTTCCTCCATGGGTTCCACTCTGGCAGTCAGTTCTTCAAGCTCGGCTTTGGCCATCTCGCACATTTCCTCATCCTTTTCAGTTGCCAGGATCTCACGTGCAGTTTGAATATTGCTCAGAATATTTTTATACTCTTCATATGCCCTCACAATGGGCTCCAGCTCTTTATATTCTTTGTTAAGCTGTATATACCGTTTCATGTTGGAAGTGATCTCGGGCTGAGTAATAAGCTGCGATACTTCCTGAAAACGGGCCTTCACCCCCTCCAGCTTTTCCAGAATCATATTATATGCCATGTGGAAACAAAAAATGAATGCGTTGCAAATTTAACAATTTCCCTGCAGGATAAAACCTGAACGCTACATTACCAGAAGTGAAACGTTCCGGTTTCCGCTTTGATGGTGAGATTTTTCCGGTCGGATTTTCTGCAATATCCTATAATTTTCGCCTCCAGTCCGTAGTTCCCGGCAATTTTTATCATTTCCAAGGCAGAAACCCGGTCGGTATATATCTCAAACCGATGACCCATATTGAAAACCTGGTACATCTCCTTCCAATCGGTCCCCGATTGTTCCTGAACAATCCTGAAAAGTGGAGGTACGGGAAAAAGATCATCCTTTATCACATGAATCTTATCAATGAAATGGAGCACTTTGGTCTGGCCCCCGCCTGTACAATGGATCATTCCGTGGATCCTGCCCCTGAATGACTGCAATATATCTCTCACCACCGGAAAGTAGGTACGTGTGGGGGAAAGAACCAGCCTGCCGGCATCCATACCCAGTTCCTCAATGTACTCCGTTAACCGGTATTCCCCTGTATACACCAGCTCATCTTCCAGTGCGGGATCAAAGGATTCCGGATACTTTTCAGCCAGGTAATGATGAAAAACATCATGCCGGGCAGAAGTTAATCCGTTACTGCCCATGCCGCTGTTGTATTCTTTTTCATAGGTGGTCTTACCGGTAGACGACAGTCCCACAATCACATCCCCCGGGGAAATGTTTTCATTGGTTACCACTTCTTTTCTTTTCATCCGGCAGGTTACGGTGGTATCAACAACGATGGTCCTGACCAGATCGCCCACATCGGCTGTTTCGCCCCCGGTGCTCTGAATATTCATTCCCAGTGATCTGAACCAGGCGATGAGTTCTTCGTTGCCCTCAATCAGTTCACGGATTACTTCGGCGGGAATTTTATCCTTGTTCCTTCCGATGGTGGAAGAAACCAGGATCCTGCTGGTTGCCCCCACACAGAGCAGATCGTCAAGGTTCATGACCAGGGCATCCTGGGCAATACCTTTCCAAACGGAAAGATCTCCCGTTTCCCTCCAGTAGATATAGGCGAGCGATGATTTGGTGCCGGCCCCGTCGGCATGCATTATATTGCAATATTCCTCATCATTCCCCAGCAGATCAGGAACTACTTTGCAGAAGGCGTAAGGAAAAATGCCCCGGTCAACCCGGCTGATGGCCTGATGAACATCTTCCTTGGAGGCGGAAACACCTCTCTGCCGGTATCTGGAAGTTGATGTCATATTGCATAGAGCTATTTCGCAAAGTTACAAAAATGTCACGTCCTTACCGGTATTAGGAACTGATAACTCCCGGCCGGATGTTCCATTAACACAACCCGCAATTTTCAATCTTCAGAATAATCGGTTGATAGCACACGAAATTCCGTACGGCGATTGATCTGGTGTGCTATTTCCTGCTGTTCCACCGTAGGAAGACTGTTAATGAATTCCTCGTCGAGCACCTGCCCTGCCGGCAGGAATTCGTATTCCCGGTGAATTTCCTCGGTTACCACCTTGGGCATGGATTCACCATAACCCCTGGCCTGAAGCCGGTCGGGATCAATCCCCTTCTCAATCAGGTAATCTACTACCGATTGTGCACGCTTCTGGGAAAGTTCCAGGTTAAAGGCTTCGGTATCCCGGGAATCGGTATGTGACATTAATTCAATGGTAATATTGGGGTTATCGTTCAGTGTTTCCACCAGCCTGTCGAGCGAAACCATGGCCTCAGGCCTCAGATCCCAACGAGCAAAGTCATAGAATACATTGCTGTGAGAAATTTCAATGGGTTTTTCGATGGAGGCAAGATAGACAGTGGTTCTGAAATCACGGCTCTTTTCCTGCCCCTTTGTTGTTTCCCTGCCTTTTCCGTTCAGGTACCCTTCCTTCGAAACAAGGAACACATAATCGGTATTCGGATTGAGCATAAACCGGAACCTTCCCTGATCATTGGTTTCGGTTTGAATGGTTATTCCGTCGCTTCCAACCAGCTTAACGGTTGCATCGGGTAACACTTCTTCGGTTTTTTCATCTCTTACCACTCCTATCAGGTTGAAATTCAGAGGGGGCAGGACGAAAGAAAAAATATCGTCATTCCCCCGGCCTTTCCTGCTGGAGGTAAACAAACCCTTTTCCTGATCGCTATGAAAAGTAATCCCGAAATCATCGGCAAAGGAATTTATAGGATACCGCATATTCTCCACCATCCATTGTCCGTCATCTCCCCGGGTGGCTCTGAAAATATCCAGGCCTCCCATTCCGGGATGCCGGTCGGAAGAGAAATACAGGGTACCGTCGGGATGAACATAGGGAAAGACTTCGTCACCCAAAGTGTTGATCCTGGGTCCCAGATTTTCAGGTCTTCCCCATCCGGTTGTTTCCGATTCCCTTGTCACCTTCCAGATATCTTTCCCTCCAAAGCCTCCGGGCATGTCAGAAACAAAGTAAAGGGTCAGGTTATCGGGTGAAATCGCCGGGTGAGCAGCTACCATACTGTCAGGGGCCAGTACAATCAGTTCCTCTTTTCCCCAGCGGGTTCCAGACCGTTCACTCACATATACCTGACATCCCATTTTTTTTCTTTTGGTTACCATACACCGGGTAAAATACATGGTACGGTAATCGTATGAAAGGCTGGGTTTCCCTTCGTCATACTCTGTGTTAACAGATCCTTCCAGGGGAACAGGTACCGACCATTTTCCTTTTCTGTCGAGCTGGGTTTCAAAAATATCGGAAAAACTTTCCCCTGTAGCTCCGTGAGTATCATTGCCCGTAGCCTCATCCCGGGAGGAAGAAAAATATATCACCATGTGGTCTTCGCGTGCATAAACGGGGCTGAAATCACTGGCCCTCGAATTGATTATCCTTATGTCTTCCACTTCATAGGCCGTGGGATTCTCAAGCCATTCTATGGCCAGATCGCACGACATGGCCCCTTCCTGTCCTCTCGGGTCATCCGGAACCAGCTGCTGGTATCTTTTATATTCATTGCGGGCATCTTCATATTTCTGGTTCATTTTCAGGACATCGGCATAATGAAGTACCGCTTCCGGATCGTTAAAATCTCTTTTCAGGGCCCGCCGGAACCAGAGTTCAGCTTTCTCCGGCTGATTGATCAACCGGTAACATTCGGCCACCATATAAACCATTTCATTCTTTTTGTCAGCGTCTCTTACCGATGAATAGGCATCTTTGAACAGATCAACGGCAATATGGTATTCGCCCGCATGGTATGCAGCTTCTGCTCTTTCAACCTTCTTTTTCTGCGAAAATCCCTGCACGCAGGTTATCATGAGGAGGACAAGAATGACTGGAATTTTAAATGCGGCCATATCGCTTAGTATAACGGTGGTTAAAAGTAAATATTTTTTAACTGAAAACGAAAAAGGGCCTTGAAGGCCCATTTTCGTTTTCATCTGGCATTTAAACCTAAACCTATCGGGTAAACAACAGTTCTCGGTACTTGGGCAGGGGCCATATATCATTATCCACAATCAGCTCCAGCTTATCTATATGGTAGCGGATATCGTCGAAAAAAGGCCTCACATTCTTTTCATAGGCAATGGCTTTTTCTTTTTCACCGGACATTTTGTTGGCCACCTTTCTTGCTTCGATCATGTCATGTACCTTTTGCTTAATCTGCGAGATATGATGTGACACCTCCATGATCAGATCTTTCCGGGCATGTGAAAGTTCTTCATACACGTTCGTTTCAAAAACTTCCCTCAGTCCCTTTACATTTTCCAGCAGAATGGTCTGATACCGGATGGCCGTGGGGACAATATGGTTGATGGCAATATCTCCCAGAACACGGGCTTCTATCTGAATTTTCTTTGTAAATTTCTCATATTCCACTCCCACTCTTGCTTCCAGCTCACGTTCGGTAAAAATGCTGTTACCTATCAGTACTTTTTTTGCGGATGGGGCAAGGTAATGAGAAATGGCCTCAGTAACACTGGTAACATTGCTCAAACCCCGTTTTTTTGCTTCCTTTTTCCAGTCGTCACTGTATCCGTCGCCTTCAAACCGTATATTTTCCGACTCCATAATAAATTTTTTCTGTACCTGAAAGATAGCCTCATCCTTGCTGATTCCTTTCCTGATCAGGGAATCCGCCGCTTTTTTGAATTTTATCAGCTGATCGGCCACTACCGTGTTAAGTATGATCATGGCAGCTGCACAGTTGGCGGAAGAACCCACCGCTCTGAATTCAAAGCGGTTTCCTGTAAAAGCAAAGGGGGAAGTCCGGTTCCTGTCGGTGTTGTCGAGCAAAATCTCCGGAATTTTCCCGATACCCAGTTTCAGTTCCGTTTTCTCATCGGGCGTCATTTTCCGGCTGGTCACTTTTTCAACAATCTCATCGAGTGTGGAAGATATTTGCTTTCCAAGAAATACCGAAAATATAGCCGGAGGGGCTTCGTTAGCTCCCAGCCTGTGTGAATTACCGGCCGTCATGATGCTTGCCCGGATAAGGTCCTGATTTTCATACACGGCTTTCAGAACACAGACCAGAAAACTCAGAAACATCATATTCCCTTTTGGGTTTTTTCCAGGAGAAAAAAGATTGACACCGGTATTGGTTTTTAGCGACCAGTTATTGTGTTTCCCCGATCCGTTAATACCGGCAAACGGTTTCTCATGAAAAAGAACACGGAAATGATGACGTCTGGCAATACGTTTCATCAGGTCCATGATCAGCTGGTTGTGATCGTTGGCCAGGTTGGCTTCCTCAAAGATGGGTGCACATTCAAACTGATTGGGAGCCACTTCGTTATGCCGTGTTTTAACAGGAATTCCCAGCCGATAGGCCTCGGTTTCAAATTCACGCATATAGGCATTTACACGTTCCGGAATACTGCTGAAGTAATGATCATCGAGTTGCTGATCCTTGGAAGACTGATGCCCCATAAGGGTTCTGTCGGTCAGGATCAGATCGGGTCGTGCATTATACAGTGCCTCATCAATCAGAAAATATTCCTGTTCCCATCCCAGGGTAGCAATAACTTTTGTAACGTTTTTGTCAAAATACTGGCAAACATCGACTGCGGCTTTATCAATGGTTGCCAACGCTTTCAAAAGGGGAGTTTTGTAATCGAGGGCCTCACCGGTATAGGAAACGAAAACGGTAGGTATACACAGGGTATGTCCCACAATAAAAGCCGGGGATGAAACATCCCATGCGGTATATCCACGGGCTTCAAAGGTATTTCTTATGCCCCCGCTTGGGAAGCTGGAAGCATCGGGTTCCTGCTGGGCCAGAAGTTCTCCCGAGAAATTTTCCACCAGTCCGCCGGTATCGCCAAAATCCACAAAGCTGTCATGTTTTTCGGCGGTGGCATCCGTCAGGGGATGAAACCAGTGGGTATAATGGGTAGCCCCGTTGTCCATGGCCCAGGCTTTCATACCAGTAGCCACCTGACCTGCCATCTTCCGGTTGATGGATGTGCCTTCTTCCATGGCGGCCGTAACTGCCTGATAGGCCTCCCGGGTCAGGTATTTTTCCATTTTCCGTTTGTCGAATACCTTCTCGGCAAAAATCACCGAAATTTTCGACGTAATCGCGTGATCGTCAACAAGCTGCCGATTGAAGACTTCACGTAAAGCATAGAAACGCAATTCAGCCATAGGTAAAATTTTATTTATACAGGAGCAATAATATAAAATATTTTCTTATTACCCCTATTTTTTAGGGGGTATTTTTATATATTTTATAATTTTTATTTTAATACCCCTGATTTTATAGGGGTCTTTAATAATAAAATGTGATGTTAACACATCACATTTTATTTAAAAGAGTCCTGTTCGGCACAGTGGCCGGTAATTATTTCTTCATTTCTGAGAAATACTTATAAAACAGAGGTATGGTTTCTATGCCCTTGTAGAAATTAAACAACGGGAAATTTTCATTCGGAGAATGGATAGCATCGGAATCCAGACCAAATCCAAGCAAAATGGATTTCACCCCAAGCACTTTCTCAAAGGTAGAAATAATGGGAATGCTTCCCCCCGATCGTACCGGAATGGGTTTTTTTCCGAAAGTATCTTCCATGGCTCTGCTGGCTGCCTGATATTCGGGCGTGTCTATCGGGGAAACATACCCTTCACCTCCGTGCAGGCTTTTCACACTCACATTGACCCCTGCCGGAGCAATCGATTTGAAATGTTCCTCAAACAAACGATCAATTTTCTTGGAGTTTTGATTTGGTACCAGGCGCATGGAAATTTTGGCACTGGCCCGGGAGGGAAGGATGGTTTTGGCCCCTTCTTCCGTGTATCCTCCCCAGATACCATTTACATCCAGGCTTGGGCGAATACCCAGACGTTCCAAAGTAGTATATCCATCCTCACCCATTTCCCTGTCTATCCCAATGGATTGTTTGAATTCTTCCAGATCGAAAGGGCGTTTGGCCATTTCAGCACGCTCTTCCTGGCTTACCTCCAGCACATCATCATAAAATCCTCTGATCGTAATACGGTTTTTCTCATCAGTCAGACTGGCTATCATTTTACAGAGTATACTGGCAGGATTGGCAACCGCCCCTCCATACAACCCCGAATGGAGATCACGGTTGGGCCCTGTCACTTCCACTTCCAGATAGCTCAAACCACGCAGACCGACTGTAATGGAAGGAACATCGGGTGCAACCATTGTTGTATCAGAAACCAGAATGACATCGCACGCCAGCATGTCTTTATGATCAGAACAGAATTTCCCGAGGTTGGGAGAACCCACTTCTTCTTCCCCTTCGATCATGAACCTGACATTGCAGGGCAGGGAGGAAGTTTTTATCATCAGCTCAAAAGCTTTGAGATGCATGAACAGTTGACCTTTATCATCATCGGCTCCCCGGGCATAGATTTTTCCGTCTCTTATTTCAGGTTCGAAGGGAGGCGACTTCCATTTCTCAACCGGGTCGGCCGGCTGCACATCATAATGCCCATAAACCAGCACGGTAGGTAATGCCGGGTCCAGTATTTTCTCAGCAAACAAAATGGGATGTCCTTCTGTACTGTACACCTCGGCCCGGTCGGCACCCGCTTCCAGCAACCCTTTGCGTAATGCTTCGGTAGCCCTGACCATATCTTCTTTGTGTTCGGGACTCGCACTGACTGAAGGAATTCTTATCAGGCTAAAAAGTTCTTCCAGAAATCTGTCTTTGTGTTGCTCAATGTAATTCTTAATATGTTCCATGTTTTTCTATTTTATGTTCTGGTAATTGTTCTCGAATTCCATTCACGGGCTGCTCTATCCAGTTCCCTGAACCATTCCGCGCCAAACCTCCTTTCCAGTGCCTCTCTTACAAACCGGTACACGGGTACATTCTGACGTTCACCCATATCCCTGGCAGGTTGGCAGATACCCCATACATCGTAGTTCAGTGTAATGTATTCAGGATATTCTTTCATCCGGATAGGGTACAGATGGCATGAGAGGGGTTTTCGGAAACCTGTTTTCCCCTCTTCAAATGCTTTCTCAATGGCGCAGCGGGCAATCCCATTCTCAAAATAAGCAAAGGCACACTCCTCATTCCCGTTTACCAGCGGAGTCACAATATCCCCTTCCTGGTCGATCATATGCGGACCGAACCTCTCCAGTGCATTTTTCCCTCTTTCCGTGAGGAACGGCATTAGATGGGGTATCTCCCGTGAGAGTAACTCCGATTCATCTCCAGTAAGCGGAGCACCTGAATCTCCCTGCACACAGCATGTTCCGTGACATTTATTCAGATCGCAGATAAAATGTTTTTCAACGATTTCGAGGCTGCATATGATATTACCGATCCGGATCATGAAACCAGCACCTTTCCTGTCATTTCTGAAGGTTTCTTCAGGCCCATCAGGTGCAATATGGTAGGCGCCACATCAGCCAGGATGCCGTCATCAACGGATGAAAAATCATCAGATACCACGATACAGGGAACCGGATTCAGGGAATGGGCCGTATTGGGGGAACCATCCGGGTTCACTGCATTATCGGCATTTCCATGATCAGCTATAATTATGGGTGTATAACCGTTGTCAAGAGCGGTTTTCACAACCTCCCCCACACATTCATCCACGGCTTCTATGGCTTTCCTGATGGCCTCGTAAACACCGGTATGCCCTACCATATCCCCGTTGGCAAAATTCAGGCAGATAAAATCGTGCTCCCTGTTCGTTAATTCCTTCACCAGGGCATCTTTTACCTCGTATGCACTCATTTCAGGCTTCAGATCATAGGTAGCCACCTTGGGTGAAGGAATCATGATGCGTTTTTCCCCTTCGAACTCTGTTTCCTGACCTCCGCTGAAGAAGAAAGTAACATGGGCGTATTTTTCAGTTTCTGCAATGCGGAGTTGTTTCAGCCCTTCCCGGGAAACCACCTCCCCCAGCGTGTTTTTCACATTCTGCTTATCATATATTATCCTGACATTTTTAAATGTATCATCGTACCTTGTCATAGTGAGATAATACAAAGGGATTGTATGCATATCATACTCCGGAAAATCTTTCTGGGTCAGTGCAATGGTTATTTCTCTCAGCCGGTCGGTGCGGAAATTAAAGCATATCACCACATCGCCTTCCTGAATCGTTCCCAGAGGATTCCCCTCTCTGTCAGTACAAACAATGGGCTTGATAAATTCATCGGTCACCCCCTCATCATAAGATTCCTGGATGGCCTCGAGAATATCTGTCGCAGGTTTTCCCTTTCCATGCACCATCAGGTCGTAACCCGGTTTAATCCGCTCCCATCGCTTATCACGATCCATTGTGTAATATCTCCCTATCAGTGAAGCAACCACCCCGTTGCTGTTTTCCAGATGCTTAAGCAAATCAGCAAGATATCCTTTCCCGCTTTTCGGATCGGTGTCACGTCCGTCGGTCAGTGCATGGATATATACCTTTTCCAGTCCATAATCCCCGGTCATGTCACATAACTTATATAAGTGGGTATCCATGGAATGTACGCCTCCGTCGGACAGCAGACCGATTAAATGAACACTTTTTTTCTTATCTCTGGCATAATTAAAAGCCTTCACCAACTCTTCGTTCTTTTCAATACTCCTGTTACGTATGGCCAGATTGATCCTGACCAGGTCCTGATAAACAACCCTGCCGGCACCGATATTAAGGTGGCCAACCTCTGAATTACCCATCTGCCCTTCCGGCAGTCCAACATTCTCACCTGAGGTAAGTAACCGGGAATGTGGATATTTTCTGGTGATGGCATCCATATTCGGTGTATCGGCATGGGCAATGACATCTGCTTCAGATCCGTCACCAATACCCCACCCGTCAAGGATCATCAGCAACACTTTTCGTTCAACACATTTTTTCATTTTTATTATATTATCTGTTTACTTGTGTTTCTATTGTATCAAACAGTATTTCCCTGTAATTTTTTTTCTTCCCCAGTGTATACTCCAGAACCGGAGAGGCAGCTTTCTTCACTTCTTCAGGAACGCACCTTTTTTCTTCCTCCGCTTCCATTATTCCGGGGAAAAGCGTGGCATACAAAAGAAGGGTGTCTCCCCTTCCGAATTCCTTCGTGGACTGATCCCTGTTTTTCAGATGGATTTTCAGAGAAATACTTTTCTTATTCACCCAGAGGTGTAAAAATTCCAATCTTTCCGAATTTCTCGCTGTTACCAGCACCACTTTATATTGAACATAGGAAGGGGATTCTCTTCTTCCCGGAATGATTTTTTCAGTTATCGTCTCCAGCACTTCAAAATGTTTCGGGGTCCCGCAGGGAAGACCGTTCCATATCAGCAGGCAAAATAAGATGTATGTTTTCATCCAGTGCACAGGAAGAACAAAATTATCCTTTTTCAGGGAATTAAAAAAAATCCATTTCAACGATGGGTTTTCGGAAAACAACTGAAAAGACCTTTGCGTCTCCGGTATGATAAGCTAGGAAGGAGACCATTCCCGGATGTGCTCTGCAAGCTCACCGGGTGTTAACCGGTCTGCCGGCAGGATGAGTCCAGCCTGATGATAGACCGGCTCACGTTGTTTGAGGGTGCCGGCAATATAGGTCATCAACCTTTCATCTGTTTTATCCCTGAGCAGGGGACGTTTCTGTGATTCATGCTTAAGGCGGCTGAAAAGAGTCTCTGGAGAACATTTCAGATAAATCGTCAATCCGGCACGATTCATCATCCTCATCTGGTCACAGTAGCAGGGGGCTCCACCTCCGGCAGCCAGTACGAACCTTTCTTTATGCAATACCTGCAGCAGGGCGTTTCTTTCTGACTGCCTGAATGTTTCTTCGCCGTAACGGCGAAATATTTCGCCCACGGATAGGCCGGTTTCCTTTTCTATCAGTTCATCGAGATCGAAAAAAACATTTCCGATGATTCCTGCAAGTTTTTTACCCAGCCAGGTTTTCCCCGAGCCCATAAAACCGATAAGAATGATCCGTGAACGCTTCATCAGGCAGTCAGATTTATATATCCAGTTTCATCTGGGCATAATCCGTATCCTTTTCCGGAGGTTTCTTTACTTCCGGAATCCGTTCCTCATTATCCTTGTCTGCCCCTCCCCCGTTTTCCTGATTATCAGCAGGTGGTATTTCTGTTTTCATTACCGGTTCAATTTCCCGGATATTTTCCACCGCAAAAGTAGTAAGCCTTTTCCCCCTGGCTCTGTAGCTTTTTACCCCGATAAATTCAGCTACTTCGATAATTTCCGGCTCACGTGTCTTATTCTTCCCTCCAAACTGGATCTCCAGTCGCGGGTATTCCACTTCCATCAGGCTTACCAGCTTTGATTCAGGATGTCCTCCTATGAACGACAGGGGCTTTTCAGCAGGTTCCATACTGAAGCGCTTCACATAGTAATATTCCTGTCCTGCATCATAATAAACCGCCGAATACACCTTGTTCGGGTTGAATTTTTCAATCAGCAGGATATTATCCTCGAAATGGTTTGACGGATCGAAACTACAGGTAAAAAAAGTTCCTTCCCTGGTCACCACCAGAATTCTGTCGCCACCGGAAAATTCACCCAGGCATGTTCCCCTTCCGTCATAATTGAGTCGCAGCACATCATGGTCAAACCAAACCTTGCGGCCACCGAGGGTCGATTCGCCCTTTTCCTTCATAACGACTTTCTGTACAGAATGACGTGTAAATATATTTCCCCGTGCACTTCTACCCTTGATGGCGATTCCGGCAAAATCAAGTTCCAGCATGGTTTGCCGCAGGCGGGGTTTTGGTTTCAGGTATACTTTCACCACTTCCGCTTCCCCATTGGGATTGCCACTGAGATACAGAATTTTGGAATTTTCTGTACCACGTGTCAGATTGTATTCCCGGTCGCGTGTAATGCCTGTGATGGCCGCTCGTTTCACCATAACCGGCCCTGATTTCCCGTCGCGGTAAAGAATATTATAAATGGTGCGTTTGTCATTCTTTTTGAAAACGCCGATATAATGGATATTCTTCCCCACAAAGAGTTTTTCTGCCACCTTTGTCACCAGGTACGACCCGTCTTCCCGGATGACAATGATATCGTCAATATCAGAACAGTCGCATACGTACTCATCTTTTTTCAAAGCCGTTCCTGCAAAGCCCTCGCGGCGGTTAACATACAGTTTTGCATTGGCAACTGCCACCTTGGTGGCTTCAATGGTGTCGAAGTTGCGTATTTCTGTCTTTCTATTGCGACCTGCCCCGTATTTTTTCCTGATTTGCCTGAAATAATTAACGGCATAGGAAATAATGTTTTCCAGGTGATTTTCCACCTCAGCGAGCTCGGCCTGAAGGTTTTTGATTACCTCATCGGCTTTGCGGGAATCATACCTGGAAATCCTCTTGATTTTTATCTCTGTCAGCCGTATAATATCATCCCGGGTAACTTCCCTGAGCAGCAGGCCGGAAAAGGGTTTCAGTCCTTCCCCGATCGTTTCGATCACCGATTCCCAGGTTTCACATTCTTCAATTTTCCGGTAAATGCGTTTTTCAATAAAGATCTTCTCCAGCGAAGAAAAATGCAGCAATTCATTCAGCTCCTCCCTGCGGATTTCCAGTTCCCGGGTCAGCAGGTGTACCGTTCTGTCGACCGATGCACGAAGGATATCGCTCACTCCCAGAAAACGCGGTTTTCCATCCTGTATAACGCAGGCATTGGGAGAAACGGGTGTTTCACAATCGGTAAAAGCATACAGGGCATCGATGGTTTTTTCGGAGGAAACACCGGGGACAAGATGCACCAGGATTTCCACCTTTTCCGAAGTATTGTCATCAATCTTCTTTACCTTGATCTTCCCTTTTTCATTTGCTTTGATAATCGAATCAATGATGTTTCCCGTAGTTTTTCCATAGGGAATCTCGGTAATGACCAGGGTTCTTTTGTCCAGTTTGCTGATCCTTGCCCTGATCCTGACTGACCCGCCCCTTTTTCCATCGTTATATTTTGAAAAATCTGCCAGGCCTCCTGTCAAAAAATCGGGAAAAAGCTCAAATGACTGTTTTTTCAGGTATGCAATAGCAGCATCGATAACTTCATTAAAATTATGGGGAAGAATTTTGGAGGCCAACCCCACAGCAATACCTTCCACCCCCTGTACCAGCAAGAGGGGAAATTTCACCGGAAGGGTGACTGGCTCTTTGTTCCGCCCGTCATAAGATGGTTTCCATTCTGTGGTTTTGGAATTGAACACCACCTCCAGAGCAAATTTCGAAAGTCTGGCTTCAATGTAACGCGATGCAGCCGCCCCGTCGCCGGTCAATACATTACCCCAGTTTCCCTGTGTATCGATCAGCAGTTCCTTCTGCCCCATCTGCACCAGAGCATCCCCAATGGAAGCATCGCCATGGGGATGATACTGCATGGTATGCCCGATGATATTGGCCACTTTATTGTACCGGCCGTCATCAAGCCTTTTCATGGCATGAAGAATACGCCGTTGCACAGGTTTGAGCCCATCGTGAATATGAGGCACGGCCCTTTCCAGAATTACATAGGAAGCGTAATCGAGAAACCAGTCCTGGTAGAGTCCGCTCAACTGGGTAACCCGGTACGTCTCATCATAAGGGCTGCCTTCGCTTTCCGTTTCTCCGGAAGGAGAATCCTCGGGAAAGTCTTCCCGTATTTTGTCTTTTTCTTCCCAATCCATACAAAGCAAAAAAGGATATCCATTCCACCCGGCGTTGCATCAAATCACGCCGGCTTCAATCGTGTCTTCTTCCACCCTCAGGTTATCAATAATAAAATCCTGCCTTTCCGGGGTATTCTTCCCCATATAGAATTTCAGAAGTTCTGCATACATATCGCCTTTCTTCAGTCTTACCGGTTCCAGACGCATATTATTTCCGATAAAATTACTGAATTCATCGGGAGATATTTCTCCTAAACCTTTAAAACGGGTAATTTCTGCATTCTGCCCCAGTTTGGCCAGTGCTTCTCTCTTTTCCGATTCATTGTAGCAATAAAGGCTTTTATCCTTGTTTCTGATACGGAACAGGGGGGTTTGCAGGATATATAAATGCCCCTGTTTGATAAGGTCGGGGAAGAATTGCAGGAAAAAAGTAATTAAAAGAAGGCGGATATGCATGCCGTCAACATCGGCATCTGTGGCAATGACCACATTGTTGTATCTGAGGTTCTCCAGCCCGTCTTCAATATTCAGGGCTGCCTGAAGCAGATTGAACTCTTCGTTTTCGTATACAATCTTTTTTGATAGACCGTATGTATTCAGGGGTTTACCCTTCAAACTAAAAACCGCCTGGGTTTCCACATTTCTGGCTTTGGTAATGGAACCTGAAGCCGAATCCCCTTCTGTTATAAACAGGGTGGATTCCAACCGCCGGTTATCCGAAGTATTGTAGTGAATACGGCAGTCACGCAGCTTTTTGTTGTGCAGGTTAGCTTTTTTAGCCCGTTCCCTGGCCAGTTTCTGGATACCTGAAATGGCTTTCCTTTCTTTTTCCGATTCATGGATTTTTTTCAGGATGATGTCGGCCGTTTCAGGATGCTTATGCAGGTAATTATCCAGATGGTTTTTCAGAAAATCGATAATATAGTTGCGTACGCTGGCCCCCCCCGGTGCCATGTCTTTCGATCCCAGTTTGGTTTTTGTCTGCGACTCAAATACCGGCTCTTCAATTTTTATGCTCATGGCCGCAATAATGGAAGCCCTGATATCGGCAGGTTCAAAATCCTTTTTATAAAATTCGCGAATGGTTTTAACCAGGGCTTCACGGAAAGCGGCCAGATGGGTCCCTCCCTGGGTGGTATGCTGTCCGTTTACAAAGCTGTAATATTCCTCACCGTATTGATTTCCATGGGTAAAAGCCACCTCGATATCATGGTTCTTCAAATGAATGGGCGGATACAGGCCTTCCACACTCAGGTTTTCCTCCAGCAGATCGAGAAGGCCGTTTTTCGACTGAAATTTTTGTCCGTTAAAGCGGATAATCAAGCCGGCATTCAGGTAGACATAGTTTCTGAGCATGGTTTCAATATATTCGCTCAGATAATGATAATTTCCGAACATTTCCGGGTCAGGGGTAAAAGTTACCAGCAAACCATCGGGTTCATCGGCCGGTTGTATTTCCTCTTCTCTCACCAGGTTACCCTCTGAAAACTCGGCAATTTTCACCTTTTTTTCACGGTAAGATTGGATTAAAAAACGGCTGGAAAGAGCATTTACAGCCTTGATCCCAACCCCGTTCAGTCCGACTGATTTTTTAAAAACTTTCGAATCATACTTGGCACCGGTATTCATTTTTGAAGCGGCATCCACCAGCTTGCCCAGAGGAATTCCCCGGCCATAATCGCGAATACTGACCTCTCCGTCAACAACAGTGACATCAATCTGCTTTCCAAAGCCCATCATGAACTCATCCACCGAGTTGTCCATCACTTCCTTCACCAGCACATATATTCCGTCGTCCTGAGAAGAACCGTCGCCCAGCTTTCCGATATACATACCGGGACGCTTCCTGATGTGCTCCCTCCAGTCAAGGGTACGTATGGAATCTTCCGAATAGTTTGCCGTCATTTTTTCAAGAAATTTGTGCAAATATACAGGAAAAGAAAGATCGATTTCAGCATTGTTTATCAACAATCCCCGCAGGTTATGCACAAATTCCGGCAACGGGAGAGCACCAGAACACGAATCACAATCAGGTAATTAATGTTCGGGTACGCGGATCGTCCTCCCCCGGTGTATTTGTTGAAAAGTCTCTCCTTTGCCGGCTTGACTAGCAAACCCCGTAAAGAAATTCACCCGAGGCGAATGGCGAGAACTTCATAACAGGTTTCACGGGCCTGCAGATAGGTCCCCTCCGTATCAAAAACCCAGGCCCACTTTTTCCTGTTTGTTCCTGCAGGAATGGGCACCCTGATCACATCACGCACTTCGGTTTCTTTTCCTTTCCGGAATGTTTTTTCCCTGATATCTGTAATGAGAAAACCTTTATTGTGCCGAAGAAATTCAATATGGGAGCTCTGGATATGCCCTCCCACCTTGTCAATTATTTCATCCGGAAAATTTTTTCTCCTTAAATAATCACATACAAGGCTGTCGAGCTGATCCAGAATATTCACTGAAAACCAGCCATGGACCTTTTCGGGAAACGAAAATACCGGCTGATCTGCAGAAATTTCCCACTGCCCGGCATTTTTCTTCCTTCCCTCTGCTGCCCAGGCAAATGCCCTTTCAATCCAACCACCTGTAATATCTGCCTTAACCACCTGTACATGAGGCCATTGATTTACCAGGTGAACCACCTGCGGGGGATGGTGAATATCCACCAGATACACTTTTTCGCATTCCGAGGCCAGTTCCCGGATGGGTATATCCAGCAGCCAGCCACTTCCGAGAATCCCCACCACCCTGAATTTATTGAGCCTGACCAAGCCTGTGATGTATTGCCTGGTATTCATCAAATGCTCGCTCCATTGGACCTTTTCTCGTAAATACCGGCTGATTATGCCCTTCTGGTCCTTCAAATAATTCATTTTTCTGAGGATCCTGGCGGAAGGATATGGTGGAAGTTCGATCATCCGTTTATCTGATCATTTCCGCAAGCTTTTCCAGATAAAAGGAATAGAAATAATCCCTCAGCTCTTTTAACGACATATTTTTAAAAAAGCTATACGGAACTTCGTCCAGCACCTTCACCCTGATTCCGGAATGGCCGGAAAACACATATCCGTTCCTGGGCAAAGCCTGCCCCGTTCCATCAAGAAGTACGGGTAAAATGGGAATTTTGTTTTCCAGCGCCAGGTGAAATGCCCCATCATGAAACCTTCCAAGCTTCAGATCCCTGGAGCGTGTGCCCTCTGGAAAAATCAACAGGGAATTTCCTTCCTGGAGAGCACGGGTAGATTTTTCAAGCATCTGGCGAATACTCCCGGGCGAATCCCCCACTTCGATGTATCGGTTCATACGCATAACCCAACCCACCACCGGCAACTTGAAGTTGGAGGATTTGGATACCCATTTGAAATGTCTGAATAAACCGAAAAGAACGGCAATGTCGGCTGCCGACTGGTGATTGCAAATAATAATATAGGTTTTATTCGGACTTATTTTCGCCCTGCCTTCTATGCAGATCTTCCATCCGGGAATAACCAGAGCATACATATATGCCCACAGGGAGGTCACTCTGTGAAACACCACCTGTCGCCTGTCAAAAGGTTTGCACACCAGCCATATCAGGGAGGCAGGGAAAAAAAACAGGAACAGGGTCACAGCAATAAAGACCCATATCAGTAATGACTTAAGAATATTCATCACGTAATTTAGTACTGAAAAATAATGAAAATATGATTAATTTGCCCATCCTGCGTTTCCGGAAAAACAAATCGTTTTGGGCTTTCAGAACAAACCTTTGATAAACTCCTCTGAATCAATTCCGTGAAAATATTCTCCCAGAGGGATATCCCTGAGTTGCCATATGATCTTTTCCGGATCATGGGGCATTCCTTTCAGCAGGTCATAGATTTCCTCAATATCACGGGTATTGAAAAAATCTCCGAAAATTCTGATATCATGGATGAGCCCTTTTTTTACGTCCAGATGGAATTCAATGAATCCTCCGTTATAGCGTATGCTTTTTTTGAACCCGTAATCGGGTGAATATCCGTAATTCCATTCCCATGTGTCATATTTGGTTTTCACCAGAGAACCGATTTTTTCCAGATCTTCCGGGCTGAACACGTAGGGTACGGCTCCTGCATTGGTTTCCATCACATGCTTCATGACCAGGTCCCTGAAAGCAAGCACATCAAGGGGTGTTTTCAAATGGTCACTGATATTGGTTACCCGGCTTCTAACCGATTTAACGGCCTTATCAGTAAATTTAAGCGGGTTCACCCTCAGGGCATCTGACAGATCACTGATTACAGAAGAGAAAAGCAGGGTTCCATGATGCAATACTCTGTTCTTGAATACATGTTCGGCATTACCGGAAAATTTTTTTCCATCGATGGTCAGGTCATTTCTCCCTTCAAACCGGGCATTGATACCCATTTTTTGCAGAACCTCCAGCACAGGACGGGTAAATTTTCTAAAATCTACCAGTTTCCCGGCCTCCCCGCTAACAATAAAGGTAAAATTCAGGTTCCCAAGATCGTGAAAAACGGCACCGCCTCCAGAAAGGCGTCTCACTACAGGAATCTGATGCTTTCTGACATAATCCACATTGATCTCGGAAAGGGTATTCTGATGTTTGCCCACAATGATTGAAGGCCGGTTCCGCCAGAGCATAAAGCAATCATCGCTAAAATTCCTGAGCACATATTCCTCGGCAGCCAGATTAAAGGATGGGTCGGTTCTATCATGTGCGATGCAGAGCATATCAG
Organism: Bacteroidales bacterium; assembly: GCA_049975425.1. Classification (GTDB taxonomy): domain Bacteria; phylum Bacteroidota; class Bacteroidia; order Bacteroidales; family VadinHA17; genus HyVt-105. The sequence goes on along the minus strand of JBNGDI010000001.1, from coordinate 158,701 downwards.
ATTTTTTGGAAACTGTTTAAATGCAACTGGTACCTAAACACAATAACGGGGTATTTTGTTTTTCTGATGGGCAGGGGGATGTTACTCCGGCTCCCTGAAAAATAACCAGCGTTCCAGCCATGCTTTTTCAGTCATTGCATACAGCATTGAAAAACCCACTCCCAGGAAAATCCCGACCAATGTACCACCCAGCACATCCCCCGGGAAATGAACTCCGAGGTAAATTCTGCTGTAAGCCACCAGGGCAGCCCAGAAGATAATAAAAAGAGTAAACAGGCGCTTTTTCAGCAGAAGGGCATTAAACAGGGCAATGGCAAACATATTGGAAGCATGGGAAGAAACGAAACCGAATTTACCCCCGCAGTGTCCGCGAACCAGGTGCACCATATTCTGAATTTCAGGCGTGTGACAGGGTCTGAGCCGCTCAACCGAATTTTTTATCAGAACCGACAACTGATCGCTGGCAGTTACCAGCAGGGGAATAAATACCAGCAATATCACCAGGGATTTCCAGCGGTATTTTCTGATGATCAGAAACAGAATAAAAAGATAAAGAGGTATCCAGGTAAGTTTCCCGCTTACCGCCCACATCACTTCATCGCACCACGCTGAATGCAGTGCGTTAAGCTGCAGAAACCATTGTGTATCCCACTGAATCAGACGCTCGAGCATATTTTTGTTCCAGATTAAGAGTCCTCATTCAATGTATTCCAGATCATGCTTTTCAACTTCACCAGGCCCTGCCGGGTAAAGGAAGAGATAAACAACCAGGGAACAGATGGCATCCCGTTTTTGATTTCATCCATCAGCTCCCTATCCAGCAAATCGGATTTGGTAATGGCCAGAATTCTTTTTTTATCGAGTAATTCAGGATTGTATTTTTCCAGTTCACCGACCAGGATCCTGTATTCATTAATAATATCTTCGCTGTCGGCCGGTATTGTGAACAGGAGCAAAGAGTTTCTTTCAATGTGACGCAGGAACCGGAGTCCCAGGCCCTTCCCTTCACTGGCACCTTCGATGATTCCCGGTATATCGGCCATGACAAAGGACTTTCCTTCCCGGTATGGCACAATGCCCAGATTCGGAGTAAGGGTGGTAAAAGGATAACTGGCAATTTTTGGTTTGGCAGCCGATATCACCGACAGAAGGGTAGATTTCCCTGCATTGGGAAAACCAACCAATCCAACATCGGCCAGTATTTTCAGCTCCAGTGTATACCAGCCTTCTTCACCAGGTTCGCCGGGCTGTGCAAACCGTGGGGTTTGAAAAGTTGACGATTTGAAATGTGTGTTTCCCAGGCCGCCACGTCCCCCCTGCGCCAGAATCTTCTCTTCCCCTTCGCGGGTTATTTCGAACAGCATTCTGTTGGTTTCGGCATTTCTAGCCACCGTACCCAGCGGGACATTAACCACCACATCTTTTCCGTCGGCACCGGTTTTCATACCTGCCGCACCCGGTTGACCATTTCCTGCCAGTATATGTTTTCTGTAGCGCAGATGCAACAGGGTCCATAACTGTGAATTGCCACGTAAAACGATATGCCCCCCACGACCTCCGTCGCCACCGTCAGGACCGCCCTTTGGATTGAACCGGTCGCGGTATAAGTGAGCAGACCCTGCTCCGCCTTTTCCTGACCGGCAATAAATCCTGATATAGTCAACAAAGTTTGATTCGGACATAAGAGGTGGCAGCCCGTTTCTCAGAGTGTGAAAGAAATGTAATGTTCTATCTTGTTTACAATCCGTTCGAATATTTCATCAATTGTTCCAACTCCTTCCACAGGCACATATTTTCTCATTTTCTTATAGAAATCGATTACCGGTGTGGTCATTTGCTTATATACCTCAATCCGGTTCCTGATTACCCCGATCTCATCATCCTGACGACCTGCCTCCTGACCCCGCTTCAGCAATCGCTTTACAAGTTCTTCTTCAGGCACTTCCAAAGAAATCACCAGATCAATACGTGTATCCCTTTCGGTAAGCATGTTTCTGAGCGATCTTGCCTGGGCTGTTGTACGGGGGAAACCGTCAAAAATGAATCCTTGCGGGTCTTTTGTCTGATCGATCTTCCGGGCAACCATTTCAATAACATAGGCATCGGGTACCAGTTCTCCCTTTTCCATGTAGGCCTGCGCTTTTTTACCCAGTTCGGTCTGGGCAGCCATCTCGGCCCGCAGAATATCACCTGTGGACATATGGACCAGGCCATACCGTTCGATCAGCTTTGCTGACTGGGTCCCTTTGCCGGAACCCGGAGGACCAAAAATTACCAAATTCAGCATAACAATAAATTAAAGTAAATGACTATTATTTCAACTGATAGATATCTCTCAGGTTTCTTCCATAACCATCATAATCCAGCCCGTAACCAACAACAAAATCGTTCGGTATTTCAAAACCCACATAATCAATATGCCTTTTGTACTGATAAGCTTCAGGTTTCAGCAGCAGGGCAGATATCAGGATTTCCGCCGGATGATGTTTTTCAAGCGTAGTTACAATGGTTTCCAGCGTAACACCCGAATCCACAATATCTTCCACAACCACTACCGTCTTTCCTTCCAGGTTTTCCTCCACCCCCAGAAGTTCCTTGACTTGTCCGGTGCTCTGCATACCCTCATAGGAGGAGAGCTTTAAAAAACTCATCTGGCAGGAAGGAATGTGTATTTCACGAAGAAGATCGGCAGCAAACATAAAGGCACCATTCAGGATCACCACAAACATCACCTCTTTCCCTTCCAGATCCCTGTTTATCTCATAAGCAATTTTTCTGATCCGCTCAAGGATCTGTTCTTCATGTATACAGAGCCTGAACCATTTATCTTTTAATCTGATGGTTTCCGAACGCATGCCAAAACTTTTATGAGCTACGAAAATATGAAGAAATATTTATTAACTTTAGAAATGAATAAAAAATCAATAATTGAATACCGTTTATGGAGCCTTTAGTAAGTATTATTATGGGAAGCACCTCCGATCTGACGGTCATGGAGGAGGCCGCCAAAGTGCTGGATGAATTTGAAATTCCGTTTGAGATACAGGCTCTTTCCGCCCACCGCACACCGGATCAGGTGATGGATTTTGCACGGAAGGCCTATGAACGCGGTATAAGGGTCATCATTGCGGGTGCAGGCGGAGCAGCCCACCTTCCGGGTGTGGTGGCTGCCATGACCCCGCTTCCGGTAATCGGAGTACCAGTAAGGGCAGGAATTTCTTTAGACGGATGGGATTCGTTGTTATCTATTGTACAAATGCCGCCAGGAATACCGGTAGCAACCGTTGGACTTGATGCAGCACGTAATGCAGGCATTCTTGCCGCCCAGATCCTGGGAGCCGGGGATCCTGCCATTCATGAAAAGGTACTGCGCTTCAAAGCAGGCCTTGAAAAAAAGATCGTTCAGGCCAATGAGGAACTGAAAAAAATCAAATATCCATATAAAGTGAACTGAAAGCACCCTATTAATTTGCCCTGAACCGCAAATGAAGCGCCTTCGTATCCTGCTGTTGACTCTCGTCATACAGGGGTGGGTGGGTATGGTTTGTGTACGGGCTTCCCACGATCAGTATGCACCGGGAGCACGCTCCGCCGGTATGGCGGGCATGGGTGTGATGCTGCCTGGATTCTGGTCTGTTCAGCATAATCAGGCAGGTTTAGCCTGGGTCGATCAGGGATGTGTGGGCTTCCACCATGAAAACCGTTTTCTGGAAAGCAAACTGGGATTTCAAAGTCTGGCCCTTGCCCTGCCGGCAAAGCCGGGCATTCTGGCATTGAATATGTCGGGCTTCGGATACTCAATGTACAGAGAATCGCGCATCGGAATGGCTTTTGCCAGAAAATTCACAGAGCGTTTCGCAGCAGGGGTCCAGCTTGACTATTTTCATACACGCATTTCCGGGATATACGGCCATAAAAGTTTCCTGGGTGTTGAGGCGGGAATTCAATACCGCCCATCTTCCAGGTTGATGGCAGGTATCCATATATTCAATCCAACCCGTACCCGGATGGGTACATATCCTGACGAATACCTTCCTACCATTTTCCGTGCCGGAATGGCCTGGACGGCCGGTGATGAATTACTCATCGGGATCGAAATAGAAAAAGATCTGGCAACCCGTCCGTTATGGAAAGCAGGAATGGAATACACCCTTTCGGAACAAATATGGATCAGGGCAGGTACGGGAATTTCACCGGCCAGCTGGTGCTTCGGGCTGGGATACCGCACAGGAAGGGTCAGAACCGACCTGGCATTCACCTATCATCACATGCTGGGAACCACCCCGCACTTCTCCATTCAGATTTCTTTCCCATGAACCACAGACGTACAGATCATCCTGTCAGGAAAGGGCTGATATTCCTCATAACCCTGAGCTTACCCTGTCAAATGGCCGCACAATCATTTCCTGATCCGTTACTCGAACAAATCATTGAAGAAATTTTTCTTCTGCAGGAAAGTTTCGGGGAAATCCCGGAACTGGAAGAGGACCTGTACTGGTTTTCAGTTCACCCTCTGAATATCAACAATACCAGTAAAGAAGAACTTTCCAGGCTACATTTTCTCACCCCTTTTCAGATAGAAGTATTGCTGAAATATGCAGAGCAGTTCGGACCCGTCGGTTCCATCTATGAATTAGCCTACCTGCCCGGTTTCGACAGCCAGCTGGCCGGCTGGCTGCTGCCATTTGTTTATTTCGGGAAAAAGGAAAGTCCACTTGCCAGAACAGTACCTCAGGTTTTTTCAAAAATCAGGCAATCGGTCATGATACGCTACCAGGAAGTGGCAGGCAGAAGACCGGTATACCGGGAATACCGTACCGACAGCCTCAGCAGTAATTCTGCCCCCCTCGGTGATCCCTCTAAGCAACTTATCAGGTATTCCCTGGCTGCCGGGGATTTTCTCCATATCAGATGGACAGCCGAAAAAGATCCGGGGGAACCTTTCTTCACGGAAAAAAACAAAATACCATTCGATCACCATGCTTTTAATATGCAAATCCATCCCGGAACCATAATCCGACAGATCAATCTGGGTGATTTCCATCTGATGACGGGACAGGGCCTGGTGGCATGGACCGGTTTCAGCCTGGGGAAAACGGCCGGAAACTTTTCGGGCAGAAAAATCCCCGCAGGGATCAGGGCTTTCAGCTCCACGGAAGAAAACCGTTTTTTCAGAGGAGCAGCACTTACTGCCGGTAAAGGCCCGTTTACATTGTCCTGCCTGTTCTCAGGGCACCGTGTAGACGCGCGGATGACCGACGAAGGATTTTCAAACTGGATCACCGATGGGATACATGCTACTGAACGACAGATGGAATTCAGGAAAAGCCTGAGGGAATGGGCTGCAGGTGGAACCATACGGTATCGGGGTAAATCATTCGACCTGGGATGGAACCTGCTGGCCCTCAACTGGAACCATGAAAAAGTAATACGGCAGGAACCGGCCTATATCTACGATCTGTCAGGCCGGTATGCATGTAATATTTCTGTCGATTACCAGTGGTCCCTGCAAAACATGGTATTTTTTGGAGAAACGGCTTTTGACCTGAATGTATCCACTGCGTTCCTGCACGGAACGGAATGGCAACTTTCAGAAAACATACGGCTCACAATGATTTTCCGGCATTATTCGCCTGACTACCAGGCTCCTTACGGAAACGGGTTTTCTGAAGGAGCAACCGTTTCGAATGAAACCGGTTTATACGCTGCTTTCAGATACCAAACGCCATCTGGTTGGGAAGTAAATATTTCCCATGACGTGTTCCGGTTTCCCTGGCTCAGGTACCTTGTGGATTCCCCGTCGGCGGGACAGGAATATTCGGTATGGTTATCGCGCACATTGAATCCATCAACAAAATGTACTTTCCGCATCCGGCATAAAAATAAAGACCGGAATTATTCTGCAAACGACCGGAACCTATCTATCCCCGTGAAGCACAACAAAACCGGTTCCCGGTTTCAGATCCATCACCAACCTTCGGCCCGTATAAGCCTGACAACCCGCGTGGAAACCAGCCGTTCCTGGATACAGGGAGAATCCCCCCGGCATGGATTTTTTGTTTCACAGGATATAGGAATTCATCCAGTGGAGAAATCCTGGTATGCCTGGATCCGTTTCGCCCTTTTCGATACCGACGATTATGATAGCCGCATTTATAGTTACGAGCACGATGTCTGGACTTCCATGTCATTCCCTGCTTTTTCCGGAAAGGGAACCCGCTTTTATCTCGTAATGAAAACAAGTGTATGGAACAACCTCGACACCTGGATCAAATGGTCGGTTACCGATTACAACGACAGGGAATATATCGGCACAGGATGGAATGCCATAAACAGTCACACAAAGCACGAGGTCAAATGCCAGGTACGCTGGAGGTTTTAGCTCATTCAAGCCCCTTGATGTCCTTCACCATAAGCTGGATACTGGTGATTCCCCTGAATTCATTTTCCTCAATGGTATAACATACATCAAAGGGTTTCCCGTTGCGTATCCTGTCGAAATGATGGGCCAGATGAAAAGCAATAGCCCCCAGAGGAGGATGATTATGGCCTTCCTGCACCAGATCAAGTTTCAGGTGTTCACCGGTATTCCCCACAATCCTGCCTGTTCCCACATCACGTACCCTGCGGGTAACAAAAACGGGAGCCATATTTTCAGGGCCAAACGGCCTGAATTGATTGAGTATTCTGATCATACGATTATCGATCAGAGGAAAATCCATTTCTCCGTCGATATCCACTACCGGAATCATCTGTTCAGGAGTGATCGTTTTTCTGACCACCTGCTCGAACCTTTCGGAAAATTCCTCGAGATTCTCGGGCCGCAGAGTAAGTCCGGCCGCATACATATGTCCTCCGAAATTTTCGAGCAGATCGCTGCATGCCTCAATGGCATTATACAGGTCGAACCCGTTAACCGACCGGGCCGATCCGGTAACATATCCGTTCGATTCGGTAAGAATGACCGTGGGCCGGTAATATGTTTCTATCAACCGGCTTGCCACAATTCCGATCACCCCTTTATGCCAGTCGGGGTTGAAAAGTACGGTACTGCTGGCATTTCTTCTCCGGGGGTTGGAAGAGATCATCTGCATGGCCTCGCGGGTAATGTTCCGGTCGATATTTTTGCGGGTATTGTTAAATGTATTGATTTTATCACTGATATCATGCGCCAGTCTATCATCTGAAGCAATGAGAAGTTCCACGGCTTTGGTTCCCGACTCAATTCTCCCTGCTGCATTGATTCGCGGACCAATCCGGAAAACAATATCTTCAATGGTAATTTCCTTATTTTCGATCCCCGCCGTCTTGATGATGGAACGAAGTCCCAGTCTGGGATTGGTATTCAGTTGTTTCAGGCCGAAATATGCCATTACCCTGTTCTCGTCAACCAGTGGAACAATATCGGAAGCAATGCTTACCGCCACCAGGTCAAGAAAAGGAACAATGCTTTCAAAAGGTATGCTGTTGATCCGTGCATAAGCCTGGATCAGTTTAAACCCTACTCCGCAACCCGACAGTTCCCTGAAAGGATAGTTACAATCGGGACGCTGTGGATCCAGTACGGCAGTTGCTGCGGGCAATTCATTGCCGGGCCGGTGATGGTCACAGATGATGAAATCAATTTTTTTCCTGGCAGCATACTCCACCTTGTCAATGGCCTTGATACCGCAATCCAGGGCGATGATAAGGGTGTAATTGTTATCTGCTGCATAATCGACACCTTTGAAAGATATTCCGTATCCCTCGGTATATCGGTCGGGGATATAATATCCCATATTCTGGTAAAACTGACGGAAAAAAGTATAGATAAGGGCAACCGACGTGGTACCGTCAACATCATAATCTCCGTAAACCAGAATTTTTTCATTTCTGGCCATAGCCGATCCTATCCTGTCGATGGCAATATTCATATCCTTCATCAGAAAAGGATCGTACAGATCGGACAGTTGAGGACGGAAAAAGGTTCTTGCTTTTTCAAACGTGTCAACACCTCTTTGAACCAGCAGGTTGGTCAGAACCGGATCAATGCTCAGTTCTGCGGAAAGCTGTTCCACCACATTTTCATTACCTCTTTCCCTTAACTGCCAGCGTTTTTCCATTTCCCTTATGTTGGTCGACTAAAGTACAAATTTCATTTTAAATAACCGGGCCATTTCTTCCCTTAGTATGGTTTTTACCTCCATCATATCCACCTCACTGCCCAGTTCGTTCTTCATGGATGTTACGCCCTTGTCGGTAAATCCGCAGGGATTGATATATCCGAAGTATTCAAGCTGCGTATTCACATTGAATGCAAAACCATGCATGCTGACAAACCGGCTCAATCTTACCCCGATGGCACATATTTTCCTGGCTTTTGCCTTAACGTCGGAATCAAGCCATACTCCTGTTGCCCCGGGAAACCGTCCGGCCCCGATACCGTACCGGCCAAGTGTACTGATAACCGCTTCTTCGAGCAATGCAATATAACTTCGGGCATGCAATCCGAAATCTTCCAGGTCAAGAATGGGATAACCCACAATCTGACCGGGTCCGTGATAGGTGATATCCCCTCCGCGGTTTATTCGGTAAAAACTGGCCTCCCTGGCCTGAAGCTGAATATGATCGATAAGCAAATTTTGCTCCGAACCGCTTTTTCCAAGTGTATACACATGGGGATGCTCAACAAATAGCAGGTAATTGGGCTTTATGCCTTCCCGGTAATCAAGTTTTGCCCTGGTAACCTCCTCGAAATATTTTTCCTGAAGATCCCAGGCCTGTTGGTAATCCATGATCCCCAGATCAATAAACCGGACAGGTATTCCGTCTACTCCCGGGTTTATATGAACCGACTCGTTCATTTCTTATTCTCCACATGCTTCTCAGCGTGATACGAAGAACGGACCAGGGGACTGCTTTCCACAAAACGGAATCCCTTTTCCAGTCCGATCTGTTCGTATTCACGAAATACTTCGGGCGGAAAATATTCCGCCACCGGCATATGCAGCAGGGTAGGTGCCAGATACTGTCCTATTGTCAGAATACGGCACCCCACCGAAAGAAGATCATCCATGGTTTCAAGCACTTCTTCCCGTCTTTCGCCCAGCCCGAGCATAATGCCCGATTTCGTAACCGCCTTGTTCTCTGCCAGGTATTTAAGCACCTGCAGGCTTTTTTCATAGCGGGCACGACTGCGGATAAACGGAGTTAACCTTCTGACTGTTTCCATGTTATGGGATATTACTTCGGGGGCCGCCGCCAGGATCAGATCAAGATTTTCCGGGAGGCCGTCGAAATCGGGAATCAGCGCCTCTATGGTGGTATGGGGATTTATTTCTCTGATCTTTCGAATGGTGCCGGCCCACAATCCAGCTCCTCCGTCCGGCAGGTCGTCCCGGTCTACACTGGTCAGTACACAGTGCCTCAACTTCATGATACGCACCGATTCAGCCACTCTCAGGGGTTCGTCCGTGTCTGGTGGGGCCGGTTTTCCGGTTTTCACCCCGCAGAATTTACACTTACGGGTACAGATATCTCCCAGGATCATGAAGGTGGCCGTTCCCGCGCCCCAGCATTCGCCGATATTGGGGCAGTTCCCGCTCGTACAGATGGTATGCAAACCGTATTTTTGCACCAGGTTCTTAACCCGGCTGTAACTCTCCCCTTTCGGCATCTTCATTTTCAACCAGAGAGGTAATCGTCTTTTCCCGGGATCTTTCTTTTCCATGAGCAGCTTTTTCTCTGCAAATGTAATTTTTTTTGCCCGGAAAGCATACCGGCAAACCGGCCCCGTTTTCTTCAGGAAAGTGCTATCTTTGGAAAAATTTTCTTCAATCCTACATCAAGAGTTTATGCATCCATCATACCTCAGTGAACAGGAAATCATCCGAAGAGAAGCACTGGCCGAGCTCCGTGCGCTGGGAATCGATCCTTATCCTGCTGAAGGATTTGACGTCAATACCTATTCGACTGATATCCTGAATGAATATGACCCTGACAGGAATCCGATGGAAGATGTGCATATTGCCGGCAGGATCATGAGCCGCCGTATCATGGGGAATGCTTCCTTTGCAGAAATTCAGGACAGCCGGGGCAGGATCCAGATTTATATCCGCCGCGATGACCTTTGCCCGGGAGAAGACAAAACCCTGTATAACACCGTTTTCAAGCGCCTGCTTGATATCGGTGATATTATAGGGGTAAAAGGTTATGTTTTCAAAACCCGGATGGGGGAAATTACAGTATATGTCAGGGAACTGAAAATACTGTGCAAATCACTCCGCCCGCTGCCTGTAGTGAAAGAAAAAGAGGGAAAAACCTACGATGCCTTTACCGATCCCGAACAACGGTATCGCAACCGCTCGGTCGATCTTATTGTGAACCCCCACGTGAGGGAAATATTCAAACAGCGAACCAGGATTGTGAATTCCATCAGGAATTTCCTGAACGGGAAAGGGTACATGGAAGTGGAAACACCCGTCTTGCAACCTATTTACGGTGGTGCTGCCGCACGTCCGTTTAAAACCTACCATAACACACTGGATCAGACCCTTTACCTGCGTATAGCCAATGAACTGTACCTTAAGCGCCTTATTGTCGGGGGATATGACGGCGTTTACGAATTTGCCAGGGATTTCCGCAATGAAGGCATGGACCGCTTCCATAATCCCGAATTCACCCAGATGGAGATCTATGTGGCATACAAGGATTATTACTGGATGATGGACCTGTTTGAAGAAATGATTGAAACGGTGGTAAAGGAGTTACACGGTTCTACCCGGGTACAGGTTGGTGACCGGCTTATTGATTTTAAACGGCCCTGGAAACGGTATACCATGTTCGAAGCCATCAGAGAACATGCCGGAGCGGACATCTCGGAAATGGGAGAAGATGAACTGCGAAAAACGGCCAAAAATCTTGGGGTGGAAACCGATCCTTCCATGGGCAAGGGAAAACTGATCGATGAGATTTTCGGGAAAACCACCGAACCGAAACTCATCCAGCCCACTTTTATCATGGATTATCCGGTGGAAATGTCGCCCCTGTCGAAAAAACACCGCAGCGTGGAAGGTCTGGTGGAGCGGTTCGAGGCTATCGTGAACGGCAAGGAATTGTGCAATGCCTTTTCAGAGCTGAATGATCCCATCGACCAGCGGGAACGCTTCGAGTACCAGATGATGCTGGGCCGCCGGGGCGACGAGGAAGCAATGGTTCTCGATGAAGATTTCCTGAAAGCCCTGGAAACAGGCATGCCCCCTACGGCCGGACTGGGTGTGGGAATCGACCGCCTTACCATGATCCTTACCAACCAGCCTTCCATACAGGATGTGCTGTTTTTCCCACAGATGCGCCCCGAACAGGGCCGGCAATCCAATGCCTTCGGTTTGGAGGAATATCTCGAACGAGGAATACCAGAAGAATGGGTGCCGGTACTGCAGAAACTGGGGTATACCAGTGTAGAAAAACTGAAAAAGGTCGATAAGCCAGCCAGGCTGGCTAACGAGCTAAACGGATACAGAAAGAAAAACAAACTGGACCTGCCGCCACTCAGTCCGGTAACTGTAGCTGGATGGATCGGCCATTAATAGAATCATCACATCAGCGGGAAAAAACACCACAATATCGGGGGCCCCGGAAGCTCAATAAAAAGTCAGGTACTCTATTCTTTGGAAAGACATAGAGTACCTGATAATAAATTTTCTTCAATGATAATTCCCGGGAATTTATTTTTCCCAGAATATCTTGACAGTGTACGCCCCTAAATCATTATCCACCTCTTCGCTTTCGAGTACAAGCTCATCATCTGTCAGTTTAACGACCATCATGTCATCATCGTCCATGTACAGGGTTTTTCCGTCATCGCTCAGTTCCCATGTCCCTGTTTCAGGATCTTCAGCCATCGGAGAATCCAGCACATAGGTGCCGCCTTCGTTGAATTCCAGAGTAGCCCCGGAAAGCATGGCTCCGACAAAAGCAACCATGGCCTGAACATTTTCATCCGAAGAATTGGTGGTCATTTTGTTAAAATTCCAGGTATGCGCTGTCAGCAGGGTCAGATCGTCCTTTTTACAGGATGACAGCAACAGAGGAAATACCAGAAAGGCAACAAAAAAAGTGGAAATAATTTTACTTTTTTTCATAATTAGTTCGTATTTGGGGGTTAATGAATAATACAAAATGTTGTACGTGAAATAAGTAGTTTGGTTACATAATGCCTGATAACACTAAATATATAAATACCAATTTCTCACCGGATGTAACTAATGGATAAGCCTGCAACACTTGACCGGTCAATGGTTGTTTCCACTCTTTCCATCCCCATAATATAATTCAGGAATTCACGCATGGCCCGATTCCGGCGCATGGACACATTGTGCGCGGTATAGCATCCCCCTTTCTCCATTTTGGGGTAAACATCCACAAAATAATTCTTGTACCATTCTTTATCAGCATCACAGAAAACAAAATCAAAAGGTCCTTCCAGTTCTTTCACCAGCTCATGAGCATCCCCCAGACGGGCATCAATATATGGCAGCAAACCGGCATCAGAAAAATTCCTGACTGCTTCCCTATACCGCTCTTCATCAATTTCGATAGTGATCAGCCTGCCTCCGGTTTTCGAAAGGGCCCCAGGCAATCCATATTCCTGAATGTCCGGTTGAGGTTCCTATTTCCAGTGCACGGGTATATCCGTTCTGAACAATCAGTTCGTACAAAACCTTCCCGTCGGTTTCAGGGATATTCATATCCCGCCAGCGGTTCCTTTTACTTTCCAGAAATTTACGGACTTTTGTATCGGGATCTTCATTCCTTTCCTGAGAGAATGATGAATGGAACAGCACACCCGCAGTCATAATTATCACAATCCAACGTTTCGTGCAATTATTCATCTCTCATTTGTATTTGTCTTCCTTACAGCATATTGTCTCTTCCAAAATAAATAATATTTTCGTATCTTTCATAAGCTCTTGGTTCGTTAAATCCAAAATTTTCCGATCAGTCCTTTTCACAGTAAATAATAATCCGTATTATGTGAACATTATTACAAATTAAACAATTATGGGATTGATATCACAGGTGATAAAGCTTATTAAGTCTGGATCATCCACAGGCAGTTATTATGAATCAATGAATCAGGCACTTCATCAGGTGAATGATGAATTTACCATGCTTCATTATCCGCTTTACGAAAACAAAACAGACAATTTCCAGCAGGCCCAGGAAAACCTGACCCGGCACTGCTTGAAGCATGTTGAGCCCCTGCACGGAAAATCGGTCCTGGAAATAGGATGCGGCAACGGGGTACAAACAAAATTTATATCGGAGAAATACAAACCCAGGTACATTACAGGCATTGATCTGAACCGCTCGAACATAAAAATTGCTAACCGCGAAAAGACGCGCCGGGGCATTGAAAATGCCTATTTTCTGGTTGATGATGCTCAGAATATGCAAAAAATCAAAGACGAGAGTTTCGACGTGGTGCTTAATATTGAAAGTGCCTTTCATTATCCCAACAAGCTCTCTTTTCTGAAAGAGGTAAACCGGACACTTGTTCCGGGAGGAAAATTCCTGATAGCCGATATCCTGACCACCAAGGAACCTTCCAAAAGAGCAAGAAAACGCTGGAAAAGAAAAATGATCCTGCATCACTGGTCACTGAAAGAATACCTGGAGGGATTGAAAAAAGTCAATCTTCACGTTGAGCATATTGAAGATATTACTGACGAAGTAATCCGTGGGTTCCAAAATTACCGTTCATGGTTCAAACAGATGAAGAAACGCAGTTTATTGCGCACATTGGCTTTCCGGCTTTTTTATTTCATCAATATCCATCTCAATATATTCCTCCTGACCCGCCGGCGGCAATATCTCATCATTTCAGGAACCAAGCCATGCAAACCATGATTTTTCTGCTCCCCTTACTGTATCGGATCAGAAAATTCTTGTGCAAACATGCTTCACATCTTTTAAATGTGGCTTAATTCAATTATTTTTCTCTGCTCTTAATCAAACCTTTCATCCCATCATGAAAAGCATCAATAAAAATCTCATCACGGCAATGCCGTTACCGGCATTTCTGCTAGTTTTTCTTTTCCTGTCCATTTCTTCTTCACTTGCCCAGCCAGGTCCCATAACCAAAGGGGAAAACCGTCTGGTAGCTTTCGGAAAATATATGGAAATGAAGGCCGGGTCACCTTTCGCAGAAATGGCCTGGCAGTTTGTAGGACCGGGGAACATCAGCATCCGATGCACCGATGTGGAGGTAGTGCGGCCCAAGGGGCAATCGTATACCATGTATGCCGCTACCGCTTCAGGCGGACTGTGGAAGACAGTAAACGAAGGCACCACCTGGGAACCCCTTACTGAAGACCTTGCTACCGCATCGATCGGGGATATTGCACTCGATCCTTCCAATCCCGATATCCTCTGGATGGGTACCGGTGAAGCCAATATCTTCAGAAGCTCCCAGTCAGGGGCAGGAATTTTCCGAACCACCGACGGAGGGAAAAGCTGGAAACACCTTGGACTGGAAAACACTTTTACTATCGCACGAATTCTTGTCCATCCCGAAAACAGCCAGGTGGTATATGTAGCTGCCTCCGGGCATGAATGGACCCCTAATCCTGAACGGGGCATTTACAAAACCACCAACGGCGGTGAAACCTGGGAAAAAATTCTCTTTGTAAACGATATGACCGGAGCCATTGATCTGGTAATGCATCCCGAAAACCCTGACATTCTTTATGCCGCTACCTGGCAAAGGATCAGAAAAAAATGGAATGACCCGCGTAATGAGCCCGGATACAACGGAAGCGGCATATGGAAAACCACCGACGGAGGGAAAAACTGGGAAAAAGTCAATAACGGCTTGCCGGAAGCCCGGTACCGTGGACGAATCGGGATTGATATCGCTCGGTCAAATCCCGAGGTACTCTATGCCTTCATTGATAATTACGAAATTATCCGGGAAGCATACGGAGAAACAGATTCCTATGGCCGCCCCCGGGGTGGAGTCATCATGGGAGCCACCGTATACCGTACCAGCAATGGAGCCCGTAGCTGGGAAAGAGTCAGCGGACAAACAGAAGAAATGGCCCGGTATATGGAACGCCATTCCGGAACCTATGGCTGGGTCTTCGGCCAGATCAGGGTCGATCCCAATGATGAAAATACCATCTATACCATGGGTGTTCAATTGCACGTATCCAATGATGGAGGAAAAACTTTCCGCACACTCAGAGGGATGCACGGTGACCACCATGGCCTATGGATCGATCCCGACAACTCCGATTATTTATTCAACGCAAACGACGGCGGAGTATGTGTATCCTACGACCGCGGAGAAACCTGGCACCTCTTCACCGAAAGGCTGCAGGCAAGCCAATTCTTCAACGTGCAGGTAGACAATGCCGATCCTTTCCATGTTTACGGATCCATTCAGGATCATGGCAGCTACAGGGCCGAAGTTGATTTAAGCCGGGGACGCGACCGGATTGCGGTTGCCGATTTTGAATGGGCTCCGGGCGGCGAAGGCAGCAACCATGCCATTGACCCCATAGATCCCAACCGGGTGTATGCTGCAGGTTTCTATGGAAATATGATTCGGGGGTACCTTCAGGAAAACGGGTGGCAAACCAAAACCATAGTCCCCCGGGTATACGAAGATGAACCTCCCCTGCGCGGGCAATGGATGGCCCCCTTTATCCTGTCTCCCCACAATCCCGATATCGTTTACCTGGGAATGCAATACCTCTTCCGGTCGATTGACCGGGGAAACACCTGGGAAAGAATCAGCCCTGACCTGACCTACAACGACCCGAAAAAAATGGGAGATATTCCTTACCAGACCCTGTTTACCATCAGCGAATCTCCCCTGATGCCAGGACTTATCTATGCAGGTACCGATGACGGAAGGGCTCACCTTACCAAAGACGGGGGAAAAACCTGGACCGAAATCACCAAAGGATTGGTGCCTCATAAATGGGTATCCCGGGTGGTGGCCAGCCGGTATCATATGGGAACTGTATATCTTACCCAGAATGGAAAACGGGATGACGATTTTGCCCCCTATATCTGGAAATCAGATGATTACGGAAAAACATGGAAATCCATTGCGGCAAATATCCCTATCGGCCCGGTAAATGTGATCAGAGAAGACCCTTTCAACCGGGATATCCTTTATGTGGGAACCGATGCCGGTGTATTTGTATCATTGGACGCAGGAAATCACTGGGATGTACTTGGTGATCTTCCGATGACCTACGTACTCGATCTGGTGATTCAGGAAAGAGAAAACTTTATTGTTATCGGCACCCATGGAAGGGGTGTATGGTTGATGGATGCCAATGAAATAAACGGAGGGACCAGGCCACGCTGGAGAAGATAGAACTCTGCCGGCAGGATAGCAATTCACAGTAAAGAAGGAAGTGGAGATCATAACCGGAAGCTGCCAGAGAAAACGGCTTCCGGTTATTTCATGGGTACATTTTTGAAATTTGTTCGAATATGCCGTAATTTTACCCGTTCCAAAGCAATCTTTTATGAAAAACTATCTGAATTTCAGAAAATATCTTAGCATGGTGGCTATCATCGCCATCGTGCAGGGATGTTACATGGATCCTTTCAGAGAAACCGTTTATGGGAAAGGACCCGTTAAAAAGAAAGCTGTTGATACAGAATATTTTACCGGCATCAGGGTGAGCAGTGGAATAGACGTTTCCCTCCGGCAGGATGAAAACCTGGATGTGGTGGTGGAAGCCGATGAAAATCTTCATGAATATATCCATCTTGAAGTAAGGAACGGGATTTTGATTATTGATACGGAAGTCAACATCAGGCAGGCAAAAGCGAAAAAAGTATATATCAGTCTTCCTGAACTCAGAGAAATACAGATTTCCAGCGCCGGTGACGTGGAAGGTCAGGGGAAATTTACCTGCCGCAAGCTTGATATATCGGTAAGCAGCGCAGGCGATCTCAGCCTGGAAGTAGAAGCCGATGAAATCCGTGTTTCACTGTCCAGCGCGGGCGATATTCGCCTTTCAGGCAAAGCAGATTCACTGGAAGCCCGCCTCAGCAGTGCAGGCGATCTGGATGCCATCAGGCTGGAAGTGGAAAAAGCCGACGTTGCTGTTTCGAGCTCGGGAAGTGCCAGGATATTCGTAACCAGAGAACTCAATGCCCGCTCCAGCAGTTCGGGAGATATATATTATCTGGGAAATCCCGAGATAAAAAACATCCATGTTTCCAGTGCAGGCAGGGTAAAATCCCTTTGAAATACATCATGATGTCCAACACAGATGGAATGGTTGTTCTGGGGGGAGGAAGCTGGGCCACGGCCCTGATAAAAGTCCTGCTGGAGAATATGGATCACGTACACTGGTATATGCGAAGCCGGGAGCGCATTGATTATATTTCGGAACACAGGCACAATCCGGGGTATCTTTCTGCTGTTTCCCTCGATACCGACCGCCTGTCATTCTACAACAATATTTCCGAAGCGGTTCAGCAGGCAGACCATTTGCTGTTTGCTATCCCGGCAGCTTTTCTGAAAGAAAGTTTGAATACTCTTTCTGCAGCACAACTTAAAAATAAAACCATCTATTCCGCCATCAAAGGGATGATCCCGGGTGAAAACAAAATCGTTGGTGAGTTTTTTCATGATGCATTCCACATCCCTTATCCGGATTTCGGAGTGATTACCGGTCCCAGTCATGCCGAAGAGGTGGCACTCGAGCGCCTTACCTTTATTACGGTCGCTTCCCGGGGAAAAGAAACCAGAAACTTCATGGAGAACGGTCTGAAGTGTCATTACATCAAAACGATCCCCTCCGACGACATATTTGGTACAGAGTATGCTGCTGTTTTGAAAAATATCTTTGCCATTGCGGCGGGAATTGCCCATGGACTCGGGTATGGGGATAATTTCCTGGCTGTTTTGATCTCAAACGCCGCCCTGGAAATCCAGCGTTTTGTAAACAGCGTTCATCCCATTCACCGGGATATCAATACTTCGGCCTATCTTGGCGACCTGATGGTTACCGCCTATTCCCAATTCAGCCGGAACCGCACCTTCGGCACCATGATCGGAAAAGGATACAGTGTAAAAACCGCCCAGATGGAAATGAATATGGTCGCAGAAGGGTATTACGCTACAAAATCAATCATGGAAATCAACCGGCATTACCGGGTTCCCATGCCGATTACGGAATCCGTATACCGAATACTGTATGAAAACGTGGCCCCCTCTGTCGAAATCAAATTACTAACCGAACAGTTATTGTAAAACAATAAAAGCATGAACAGTATACAATTGGATATACGTCACCTCACAGAAATAGTAAGCAAAGAGGAAATCCGCAAACTGTATCCCGAAGCCATGAAACACCGCATGGCATTGCTGGATAAGACGGGAAAAGGAAGTGATTTTCTGGGATGGACCGATCTTCCTTCAAAAATCAGTGCCGCTGAAATAGAAAAGATTGAAAAACTGGCACACCACTGGAAAAAAAATATGGATGCCGTGGTACTGGTGGGAATAGGAGGATCCTACCTGGGAGCCAGATACGTAATCGAAGCCCTGTCGCACACTTTTGCCGGTCAAATCCCCGGAGGAAAGTCACCCCGCATACTGTATGCCGGCCAGAACATCAGCGAAGATTACCTGCATGACCTTCTTGACGTTCTTTCCGGCAAATCATTCGGATTGATTGTGATATCAAAATCGGGTACCACCACAGAACCGGCTCTTGCTTTCCGGATCCTGAAAAATGAACTGGTGCGTCGGTTCGGGAAAAAATCACTCTCCGACCGTATCATAGCCATCACCGATGCACACCGTGGTGCCCTGAGAAAAATGGCGGAGAAAGAAGGATATCCCGCTTTTTCCATTCCCTGTGATGTGGGGGGCAGATACTCGGTGCTGACACCGGTTGGGCTGGTCCCTGTCGCCCTGGCCGGATTCGATATAAAATCGCTGCTGCTAGGGGCCGGCTTGATGATGCAACGTTGTGACGCAAAGCAAAATATCGAAGATAATCCTGCGGCTCTGTATGCCATTGCCAGAAATCTCCTTTACCGGAAAGGAAAACGAATCGAAATCCTGGTAAACTACGAACCCCGGCTTCATTATATGGCCGAATGGTGGAAACAGCTTTTCGGTGAAAGTGAAGGCAAAGAAGGTAAAGGCCTTTTTCCGGCCAGCGTCGACTTTACTACCGATTTGCATTCCATGGGCCAGTATATCCAGGAAGGGGAACGACATCTGTTTGAGACAGTACTGTCGGTAAGCAAGCCCAGGCACAGGGTAGAGGTCCCTGTGGATGAGAATAACCTCGACACACTAAACTATCTGGCTGGAAAACGTATTCACGAAGTAAATGAAATGGCCGAGATGGGAACTACTCTGGCCCATATAGAAGGTGGCGTTCCCAATATCAGGATTATCATTCCCGAAATCAATGAAGCAACCCTGGGACAGCTTATCTATTTCTTTGAAATGAGTTGCGCCCTGAGTGGATATTTACTCGGGATCAACCCGTTCGACCAGCCCGGGGTGGAAGCATACAAAAAAAACATGTTTGCCCTTCTCGGAAAACCGGGATATGAAAAAGAAGGTGAAGAATTAAGAAAAAAACTGGAATAATCATTTGCAATCCCGCCATGGGATTTACTGCCGGGTCTTTAATCAATGCTGTTTTTCCACCACCTGTAAAAAACAGAAAGAGCCGCTGATGTGCGGCTCTTTCCATTCCTTAAAAAAAGGAAAACTATTTCAGTTGATGCTTCCCGAGAAAATCATCAATCACATCTTCCAGATCCGGTTTTCCAATCTCCTGCAGATCATAATAAACCCTGGTGGTGGGCTTATTGATCTTAATGATCCGGTTAAGATCAATCGGGGTGCCAATCACTACCGCATCACAGTCAGTCCGGTTGATGGTGGCCTCCAGGTCACGCAGCTGTTCTTTGCCGTATCCCATGGCAGGCAAAAGGCTTCCTATACCGGGATAGGTCTGGAAAGTTTCCTGCAATTTGCCCGCAAGGAAAGGACGCGGGTCCACCATTTCCTCAGCTCCGTATTTACGTGCTGCCACCACGCCGGCTCCGATTTTCATTTCACCGTGGGTCAGGGTAGGGCCGTCTTCCACAACCAGCACCCTCTTCCCCTTAATCACCGAAGGATCGTCAACACGGATGGGAGAAGCCGCATCCACCACCCTGGCTTTTGGATTAACTTTCTCAATATTTTCACGCACCTTCTGTATGTTTTCCGGAGAAGCACTGTCGATTTTATTGATAACAACCACATCGGCCAGCCGAAGGGTCACTTCACCCGGATAATATTCCAGTTCGTGTCCTGCCCTGTGCGGATCAGCAACGGTAATCATCAGATCAGGAATATAAAAGGAAAAATCGTTGTTTCCGCCGTCCCATAATACCACATCACACCCTTTCGGATCTTTCTCGGCTTCCCTCAGGATGGCTTCGTAATCCACCCCGGCATAAATCACATTCCCGCGAACCACATGTGGTTCATACTCTTCCATCTCTTCAATGGTGCAGTGATGCTTTTCCAGATCGGATATCTCGGCAAATCGCTGGACTTTCTGTTCCACCAGATTTCCGTAAGGCATTGGATGGCGCACAGCCACTACTTTCAATCCCTTTTCCATCAGCAACTCAATCACCCTCCTCGATGTCTGGCTCTTTCCGCACCCCGTTCGAACGGCTCCGACAGCTATTACCGGTTTGCTGCTCTTCAGCTGTGTATCACCCGGCCCGAGCAAACTGAAATTGGCCCCCGCTGCATTGACAATCGCACCAACTGCCATCACTCTGGAATAGGGAACATCACTATATGAAAAAACACAATCATGCACCTTCAGCTTTTTGATCAGTTCCGGCAATTCTTCCTCCGAATAAATGGGGATCCCTTCCGGATAAAGATCCCCGGCCAGTTCGGCCGGATATTTCCTTCCATCAATATCAGGTATCTGAGCAGCCGTAAAGGCTACTACCCTGTATGCCTCATTGCCCCGGAAATGCGTGTTGAAATTATGAAAATCTCTTCCGGCGGCACCGATGATGATTACATTTTTTCTTTCCATATGGTATATGTTTAGATTGAACAGTTGATTGAATGTCTGCAAAGGTATGGTTTTCTACCGGAAGGACATAGCCCGTTTTGTCATGTACACAGATCACACAACCAGGTTATTACGATCAACGTTTTGTATATCTATGCATTACAGGTAAGAGAAAGAAAAATATGTTAAAGAATATAATGTGAAGATCAATCGTTATTTTTGTACCGGATCATCCGACAGATCATGAATTTTCTTGCACATATATTTCTTTCAGGGGGTGAAAACGACATCATGCTGGGGAATTTTATGGGTGATTATGTCAAGGGAAAGGATTACCAGAAATACCCCGATGGCATCAGGAAAGGAATCATTCTGCACCGGGCTATTGATTCTTTTACCGACACCCACCCGGTGGTACACCGCAGCAAAACCCATCTGAATGCACGGTACCACAAGTTTTCCGGGATTATTGTGGATATTTTTTTCGACCATTTCCTGTGTGTGGAATGGGAACGGTATGCCAGTGTTCCCCTGCAGGAGTACATTCACAATTTTTACCGGCTGGCGGCCGATAATTTCTCCAAATTCCCTCCCCTGGTCAAGCGTTTCCTCCCTTTCTTCATCATCAACAACTGGCTGGAATCATACCAGACCGTGGAGGGGATTGAAAGCGTGCTTTACCGAATGAGCCAGCGAACCTCACTTCCCGGAGAAGCCCAGTATGCCATTCATGAACTGGTACGCGAATACGATTCTTTCCGTCAAGAGTTTCTGGAATTCTTCCCCTCTCTGCAATCTTATGTGGAATTGCGGTTGAATCCCGAAAAAGCGGGGTCATAATAATTCAAGCCGGCTGGCATCCAGCCTGATAAATATAAACAGGAGCAAAGTAAACGCCCATAAGGACGACCCTCCGTAACTGAAAAAGGGTAATGGAATGCCGATAACGGGAACCAGACCGATGGTCATACCTATATTGATAAAAAAGTGCAGGAATAAAACGGAAAACACTCCGTAACCGAAAATCCGTGTAAACGACGACCGCTGACGTTCCGCCATGATAATAATTCTGATCAGCAGAAAGAGATAAAGCAAAATGATTACTGCCGAACCAACAAACCCCCATTCCTCGCCAACGGTACAGAAAATAAAATCGGTGCTCTGTTCAGGAACAAAATGAAACTTGGTCTGTGTCCCCTGCAAATACCCTTTCCCCCAGAATCCTCCGGAGCCAATGGCAATCTTCGACTGATTGATATTGTAACCGTATCCGAACGGGTCTGACTCGATTCCCAGCAAAATCTTGATTCTTCGTTGCTGGTGTTCGCTCAGCACCCGGTGCATTACAACATCGGCCGAGTAAGAATACGCCATTAACCCTCCAAGTATCAGATAAATGAATATTCCCTGCCTGAAGCGGTATCTGAAGAGATAATATGCAAAAATTGGCGCAGGGATCAAAAGGGCCAGCCCGAAAATCACCGTCAGGGAAAGACCAAAATGGAACAGATGGTTCACCAGTACCAACCCGGCCACCGAAACGGACAGAATCAGGAGCGAAACCAGAAAAAACCTGAACTTCCCCGACACCCACCAGAGGGTTAGCAGGGCAATTCCCATCAAACCGGCAAACAATATCCACTGTTCAACAAAAAGCGACAGGATAAACAAAAGAATGGCCAGAAATCCAAGCAACAGAAAGGAAACAGGCAGACCTTCCCTGAAAAGGACAATAAAAAACGACAAAAAAACAATGGCCGATCCGGTGTCGGGCTGCAACAGAACGAGAACGGCAGGGACAATCATCAGCACCAGGCTGGCGGTTATCGTTTTAATCGACCTGATTTTGGTATTGTATGCACTGAGGTACCTGGCCAGGGTCAGGGCCACGGCCACCTTGGCAAATTCGGCCGGCTGAATGCCCAGACTGCCTACGCTGAACCACGATTTTGAACCATGTATTCTGGTTCCCACCAGCAAAACCAGGATCAGGGAAAGGATTGCCAGGGCATAAAACAGATAGGAAAAAAACAAAAAGAACCTCCCTTCCATCAGCATGGTAAGAAAGGCCAGGGTAAATGCAAACAATATCCATACCAGTTGCCTGCCGTACCTCTGGGAAAAATCAAAAATACTGCTGTGTTCCTCGTTGTATGCAACCGAATAGATATTGAGCCAACCCATGATAACCATCAGGGCATACAAAAACACTGCGGTCCAGTCCGTATTCGACCATATGTTAATCGTTCTCTTCATCCCTGATCAGCAGATTGGTATCCAGTATGTATTTTTCGAGCCAGGTTCTTTTAATTTCTCTTTTCATGAATTTTTCTATCATCAGGCTGGCTATGGGTGCAGCATACGTGGCACCAAAACCTCCGTTCTCCACATATACTGCCACCGCTATGCAGGGATCTTCTTTGGGAGCATAGGCAATAAAAATGGAATGGTCTTCTCCATGAGGATTTTCAGCCGTTCCGGTTTTCCCGCATACCCTTATACCCGGAATAGCAGCTATGCGGGCGGTACTTCCGCTTCCGGGGGGGCCGTTTACCGCCAAATCCATGCCTTCGGCCACGATTTCAAACCACGTTGAGTCAATTGTGGTTTCATTAATCACACTGAACCTGGGTGCAGGCTCACTGCCACCGGCCCCTTCCTTAAAAATATGGGGGATGAAATAATATCCCCGGTTGGCCAGGGTGGCTGACAGATTGGCCATCTGCAGGGGGGTAATGAGAAGTTCCCCCTGTCCTATAGCCAGCGAAATAAGAGTAAGCGACTTCCATCTATTTTCTCCGTAGTAGTAATCGTAATAACTGCTTTGCGGGATATTGCCGCTCAGTTCGCTGGCCAGGTCAATACCCAGTTTTTGTCCGAAGCCGAAAGAAACCACATGTTTGCGCCATTGTTCAAAAGCTTCCGTAACACTGGGATATCTGGGATTATCAAGAATATTCCTGAACACATTGCAAAAATATGCATTGCATGAATTCTGAATGGCTTCCGGGAGATTCAATGGTGAGTCATGTACGTGACAACCTACAGAAATTCCACCTGCATGATACCCCATATTACACGTGTATTCCGTTTCGTAAGAAACCACCCCCTCCTGTAATCCTACCAGGGCATTCACCACTTTAAAGGTCGATCCGGGCGGATACTGTGCCATAAGGGCCCGGTTGAACAGGGGCTTCAGGGTGTCCTGACTCATTTTTTGAAAATTCTCAGATCGGATTCTTCCAACAAGCAAAGCCGGATCGTAGCTGGGAGAACTCACCATGGAAAGGATTTCTCCGGTGCTGGGTTCAAGGGCTACAATGCTGCCTATCTTGTTCTGCATCAACTTTTCCCCGTATGCCTGTAAATCATGGTCCAGGGTGAGATAGATATCCGTACCGGCAACCGAGGCCGAATCAAAGATCCCGTCCATATAGGAACCCTGTATCCTGTTGTGTACATCTACCAGGTAAACATTCACCCCCTTTCTGCCACGCAAAACCTCCTCATAAGTTTTCTCAACCCCGCTTATCCCGATATAATCGCCCATGGAATAATATGGATCCGTTGCAATGGTCTTATCATCCACCTCCCCTACATAACCCAGCACATGGGCTGCAGTCTGATCTGTATATTTCCTGAGGGTCCTGGGCTGAACAAAAAAACCGGGGAATTTGTACATTTTTTCCTGAAAAACAGCATAGGTCTCCGCCGAGATTTGTTTCAGGAAAGGAGATGGTCTGTACATGGAATATTTCCTGGCACCGGCAATGGCATCGTCTACCTTCTTGCGTGTCACACCCAGGATACTGCAGAAATCAGCCGTATCGAACTCCGACAATTGCCTGGGATTGATCATCACATCATAAGCCGCCTCATTATATACCATAAGCTTTCCGTTCCGGTCATAAATCAATCCGCGGGCAGGGTATTGCGTCACATACCGTAATACGTTGCTGCTGGCCGATAAGCGGTAAGTCCTGTCAATTACCTGAAGATGAAACAACCGTCCCAGATATACCAGAATAACAAGAATCAGGAGAGCCCCGATCACATACTTTCTTTCAGCATAAGGATTGACCACTTCTTCGGGTTATTTTCTGAACATCACAAACTGACTCAAAACTACCAAAATAATTGAAAACACGGAACTCAGAATAACCCGGAAAAAAGTGGAAAAGAAATCGGTAAAACGAAATACTTCCAGATAAAACAGAAAAAAATGATGAATCAAGATCAGCAGGGCGGAATATTTAAAGAACCAGGAAACTCCGTAATAGAAAATCCGGGGGTATGTCCCGGGTTCATACCCGTCACGGGGAGCAAAAATCCTGAGAACAAAAGGCCGGACAAAGGCCATCAGCACCGTGGCCGCTGCATGCAAACCCGGCGTATTCATGAATAGATCAATGGTCAAACCCAGTACAAATCCGGAAACCAGAAGTAACCAGGCGGGTGTTTCAAAAGGAAGGAGAAGGATGAAAATAACGTACAGAAAAGGATTGATATATCCTGAGAACTCAATATTATTGAGAATCAGTACCTGGATCAGTACCAGCACGATAAACCGGGAAATATTCCGTGGAATGATCTCAATCACTGTTGGATAAGTTTTCGATAGACATTCTTTCCTCCTTTCTCAAATTGGTAACCACCTGTACATGCACCAGGTTCTTGAAATCCGTAGCCAGTCTTACCCTGATCTCCAGGAAGTCGCCTCCTTTCCTGCTAACCTTGTCCACCACCCCTACCATCACTCCTTCCGGGAAAATGGCTGAATAGCCGCTGGTAAGTATGGTATCCCCCGGCAATACATCCACATGATGGGGAATTTCTGTCAGCGTGGCAAAACGGTAATTCAGTCCGTCCCAGAAAAGTGACCCGTAATAGTTGTTCTTTTTCATCCTGGCACTGACCCGAAAATCCACATTCAGTACCGACAGTACCGTGGAAAAATACGGAGAAACCCGGTAAACCACTCCCACCAGGCCACTGGGGCAGATCACCCCGTCTTCTTCCTTGATCCCGTCAACCCTCCCCTTATCAAGTGTAATGTAGTTCCTTTGCTTGTTTATGGTATTGTTGATCACCCGGGCGGGAGTATAATAATAGCTTTGCCCTCTGACACTGTCATGCACGGAATAGAAAAAGATTTCTTCCGATTCGTATGCCCTTCCGAGCTCGTTTTTCAGTTTTATATTTTCTTCAGCCAGCTGCCTGTTCAATTCCCTCAGGTAAAGGTAGGAACGCAGGTTCCCCAGTTTTTTGTGGTAAGCTCCCTTCAAACGGTCGGTGGCATTCAGAATGCCGGCCCGCTGGAATTCGTTTCGTTGAAAAAAAATTGCCAGTGAAACAACTTCCAGGGCCAGGAACAGGAAAACGAGATAATACTTTAGTAAAAAACGGATTAAATTTCGCATTCCTGTGTCCTTACTTTTTTGGCTTATCTCATCAGGAAAGAAAACCGGTCCACATTCTTCAGGGCAATTCCCGTTCCGCGCGCCACTGCATGCAACGGATCTTCGGCCACGTGGAAAGGGATACTGATTTTATCGCTGAGCCGCTTATCCAGTCCGCGCAGCAGGGCCCCGCCTCCAGCCAGATAAATGCCGGTATTGACAATATCCGCATACAGTTCGGGCGGCGTTTGCTCCAGAACACCCAGAATGGCTGTCTCCACCTTTGAAATGGATTTGTCAAGACAATGGGCTATTTCCTGGTATGAAATCGGTATCTCAATAGGCATGGCTGTCATCAGATTCGGCCCCCGCACAATGTAATCGGGCGGGGGATCATCCAGGTCGGTCAGGGCCGAACCAACATTTATCTTGATATCTTCGGCAGTCCGTTCGCCGATCTTGATATTGTGCTGATGCCGCATGTAAGCCTGTATATCCGCCGTAAAACTATCACCCGCCACCCTGATCGATTTGTTACAAACTATACCGCCCAGAGCAATCACGGCTATTTCGGTGGTCCCTCCTCCGATATCCACTACCATACTCCCCGTGGGGGCTTCCACATCAATTCCTATACCGATGGCAGCAGCCATGGGCTCATAAATCAGGTAAACATCCCTGCCTCCAGCATGTTCCGAAGAATCCCGTACGGCCCTTACTTCCACTTCGGTGCTTCCCGAAGGGATGCATACCACCATACGCAGTGAAGGCGAAAACAGCTGGGGTTTGCTGTTGATCATCTTGATCATGCCCCGAATCATCAGTTCGGCCGCATGAAAATCGGCAATGACCCCGTCACGCAACGGTCTGATGGTTTTGATGTTTTCATGTGTCTTCCCATGCATCTGCCTGGCCTTCTCCCCAATGGCTATCATTTTATTGGTTGACTGATCAATGGCTACGATGGAAGGCTCATCCACCACTACCTTGTCATTGTGAATGATGATGGTATTGGCGGTTCCCAGGTCAATGGCCAATTCCTGCGTCAAGAATGAAAATATTCCCATAAATGCTTTCGCTAAAATTGATTACAAATGTAAATATTTTAATGTTTAAAATGCCTCACTCCTGTGAAAATCATCGACATGCCATGTTCATCGCAAAACCTTACCGAATCTTCATCACGGATTGATCCTCCCGGCTGGATCACCGATTTGACCCCTGCCTTAAATGCTATTTCCACCGAATCGGCAAAAGGGAAAAAGGCATCGGAAGCCATCACAGCCCCTTCCAGGTCATGGCCAAATTCCCTTGCCTTCTCTATGGCCTGCTTCAGGGCATCGACCCGGCTGGTCTGTCCGGTGCCGTTCCCCAGCAACTGCTTGTTTTTAGCCAGCACAATGGCATTGGATTTGGTATGCTTCACAATTTTGTTGGCAAACAGAAGGTCTTCCCTGACCTCATCCGGAGGACTTGCTTTAGTAACTGTTTTTAAATCGCTGGCCGATTCGGTGCGGGTGTCCCGGTCCTGCGCAATCAAACCGTTCAGCAACGAACGGAACTGCCATACGGGAAACCGGATATCTTTCGTTTTCAAGATGATACGGTTCTTCTTCGACTTCAGTATTTGGAGGGCATCTTCCTCATAGCCGGGAGCTATCACCACCTCAAAGAATATCTTGTTCATATCCGAAGCGGTTTGCTTGTCTACCGGAGTGTTGGACACAATAATCCCTCCAAAAGCCGAAACCGGATCCCCTGCCAGAGCATCTTTCCATGCATCGGAAAGTCTTTTTCTGGAAGCAATACCACAGGCATTGTTGTGCTTGATAATAGCCAGGGTGGTTTCATCAAATTCTCCGATCAGGCAGAGGGCAGCATCAATATCCAGCAGGTTGTTGTATGATATCTCTTTCCCGTGCAACTGTTCGAAAACCTGATCCAGGTTCCCGAAATACCTGGCCGATTGGTGCGGATTCTCCCCGTATCGTAACGAACGTGAATGCTCCAGGCTCTGTTTATGAAAAGAAAAACCCACCCCCCTGTTAAAATAATCAAAAATCCTTATATCATAATCAGATGTAACGTGGAAAGCATACACCGCATATCGGCGCCTGAATGCCAGGTCCGTTTCTCCCTTCCCCGATGCCAGCACCTCTGTCACTTCTTTATACTGGGAGCGGTGGGAAACAATCAGCACATCGTGAAAATTTTTTGCAGCCGCCCTGATCAGCGAAACCCCTCCGATATCGATCTTCTCAATGATTTCATTTTCCCCGGCCCCTGATGCCACTGTCTCTGCAAACGGGTACAGGTCCACCACCACCAAATCCACCGCAGGGATATTGTACTCATTCATCTCATACAGATCGGTTTCTTCTTCCCTCCTCCCAAGGATCCCTCCAAATACCTTCGGATGCAAAGTTTTTACCCTTCCCCCCAGAATGGACGGAAAACCGGTAAGCTCTTCAACACCGGTTACCGGTACACCCAGTGATTCTATAAACAATCGGGTTCCACCGGTAGAAAACAGCTGCACTTTCTCCCGGTGAAGGACTTTGATCATTTTATCCAGGTTTTCCTTGTGATACACCGAGATAAGTGCTGTTTTGATTTTTTTTAAACCACTCATACACAATATTTTGTCATGAAGCCGTAAAATTAGTGAAAATACCAGAAAAAATCCCTGTTTTTTCAAGGAATGACGAGAACAAGACTTTCTAATTTTTTATGCCGATATAGGTTGATTTGATCAATTATCCTTAACTTTCGGCTTCAAAATCTGTTCAGCTGTCTCTATGAGAAACCTGTGGATGGTCCTGATAATGATCAGGGAAAGCTTTTTGACCGCCATCCGATCAGTAGTGGTCAATAAGATGCGAACTTTTCTTACCCTGCTGGGAATAACCATTGGCATATTTGCCATCATCTCCGTTTTTACGGCACTCGACTGGATGGAAACCGGGATCCGTGACAATATTGCTTCCCTGGGAGAAGATGTTGTTTATATCGATAAATTTCCCTGGTCAAATGATCCAAACCTGGCCTGGTGGGATATTATTCAGTGGCCGGTACCCACCATGCAGGAATATGAAATCGTTAAAAAACGATCAACACGGGCCGAGAATGTGGTTTTTAATGTAACAGCCACACGTGATGTGAGTTACAGGAATAACCGGGTAGAAAATGTCAATATTCTCTGCGTAACCCACGAGTATGCCGATCTGCGTTACTTTGAAATGGAGGAAGGAAGGTATTTTTCCCCCGTGGAATCGGCCACCGGCAGAAATGTTGCGGTAATAGGAGCCGATGTGGCCAATAACCTGTTCAGGGGAATCAGCCCTGTTGGCAAAGAGATTACCGTGCAGGGAGCCAAGATCAGAATTATTGGAATGGTACGCAAAGAAGGTTCGGGCGGACTGGGCGACCAGGGACTCGATAAAACGGTCCTGATCCCACTGAATTACGTGAGAAACCTGGTAAACATCCGAAGCGACCGGCTAATGCCCAATATCATGGTAAAACCGAAACCCGGTGTTACCAAACTGGAAATCGACGATGAACTCCGCAGCATTATGCGGTCGGCCAGAAGATTAAAACCATCGTCTCCCGATAATTTCGCACTGAACAGGGCCAGTATGATTACTCAGGCCCTGGCGCCCATTTTTTCCGGAATTAATCTCGGGGGATGGATCATCGGCGGTTTTAGCATCCTGGTCGGAGGCTTTGGCATTGCCAACATCATGTTTGTGAGCGTAAAGGAACGCACACATATCATCGGCATACAGAAAGCACTGGGTGCAAAACGTTATTTCATCCTGCTTCAGTTTCTGTACGAATCGGTATTGCTGTCGCTCGTTGGCGGAATCCTCGGGCTGGTTATGATATTTATCTCAACTCTTTTCGTCAACCAGTCGTTCGAGGCCCATATTCACCTCACGGTGGGGAACATCCTGCTGGGTATCATCATCTCTGCAACAGTGGGCGTGATTTCCGGATATGCACCGGCCCTCTCGGCCTCACGGCTGAATCCGGTTGAAGCCATTTCCGTGTCGTTCTGAATGGAAGGGGAACACACCGGTTGCCTTTTCCTCCGTTCCGCCCTTTTTCTTCTACCTGAGGTATGGCTCTGCCCAGCGGGTAAGAGCGATAAAATCGGCCCCGGTCAACTGTTCGGCTCTCTTCTCCAGCAGGGGATGCCGGTCAGGAGTGGGCAATAACATGGCTTTTAAGGCATTTCGAAGCGTTTTTCTTCTCTGGTTGAATCCTGCCTTCACCAGCCTGAAAAACAACTCTTCTTTGCAGGGTAACCTGTCTTCCCTGTGCCGGGTCAGCCTGATCACTGCCGACTTCACTTTCGGTGGAGGGGTAAACACTTTTTCGCCCACAGTAAACAAATATTCCACCTGGAAAAAGACACCCAGCAATACACTCAGTATTCCGTAGGTCTTGTTGCCCGGAGCACTGCATATCCGCTCCGCCACTTCTTTCTGAACCATACATACAACTTCCCTTACACTGTGGCGGTTGTCAAGAATTCTGAAAAAAATGGAACTGGAAATGTGATAGGGGAAATTGCCAATCACCCCAAAAGGCTCTTCCGTTAAAACGGAAAGGTCTGTTTTCAGAAAGTCTCCCTCCACGATCCTTCCATACAGGGCAGGATAAGCTTCCTTCAGGTATTCCACTGCTTCTCTGTCAATCTCCACCGGAATAATGACCAGATCCTTCCGCTCCAGAAGGTATCCGGTGAGTACCCCTAAACCCGGTCCTACCTCAATCACGGTACGGTATCCTTCCGCACGCAGGCTGTTCACAATTTTTGCAGCAATGTTGCGGTCATGTAAAAAATGCTGACCCAGCGATTTTTTGGGGCGAATATACATCTGCTTGATTTTTCCGGGTAATCACCGCAATTTCATGAATTGGTATGAAACCTCAAAACACAACCGGCGAAAATCATCACTCACCGCATGTTTTTTCAACGAAAGAAACTATCATTGTAGAAAATTCTTCCTT
The DNA here is from genome assembly GCA_049975425.1 of Bacteroidales bacterium. Lineage (GTDB taxonomy): Bacteria > Bacteroidota > Bacteroidia > Bacteroidales > VadinHA17 > HyVt-105. Next base: position 127,212 of record JBNGDI010000001.1, on the reverse strand, counting down.
ATGGCTTCCATCCTTCAAAAAATCCAGATATCCTTTATACTTCCCCTGATATTCTCATCCTTCTCCTATTCCGCAACCCTTTCAGATTCAGCCAGGGTAAGCGTACTTACCTGTTCCCCGGGGAATGAAACCTATTCGCTTTTCGGACACACCGCCATCCGGGTGGTTGATCCGGTTCAGAACCTTGATCTGGTATTTAATTACGGCACGTTCGATTTCAGCACACCAAACTTTTACCTTAAATTCATCGGGGGAAGGCTCGATTATATGCTTTCGGTCAGCACATTCAGGGAATTTCTGGCTGAATACATTTTCGAAAACCGATCGGTATACGAACAGGAACTGATGATTCCACATTCCTCCAAAGAGGTGCTTTTCAATAACTTGCTTGAAAACTACCGGCCGGAAAACCGGTATTACCGGTACGACTTTTTTTACGATAATTGTGCCACCAGGGTCAGGGACATAATCCACGAAAGCCTGGATATTCCCATACAGTATAATTATTCCGATTACAGGCAGGAACTGTCATTCAGGCAACTGATCGATCCTTACCTGGCCGCAACCCCATGGCTGGATGTAGGCATTGACATCGCCCTTGGCCTGCCGACCGACCGCATTGCCACCCCCTGGCAATATATGTTCCTTCCCGACTATATCATGGCCATTTACGATAAAGCCATGATCAGTGAAGGAAACGGAAGCAGATCGTTCTGCAGCAACATTGTTACCGTGTTTGAAGCCGAACCCGATACTGAAACGGCTTCAAGCCCGCGCCCGGGTCAGATTTTCTGGGCCCTTTTTCTTTTGGCCCTGCTATCTGCAGGTATTGAAACGGGAAGGAAAGCAAAATGGATATGGTTCGACAGAATCCTGTTTATGGCACTCGGACTCCTGGGAACCCTGCTGGTGGTATTCTGGATCTTCAGTGACCATAAACCCCTGGCAGCAAACCTCAACATGCTGTGGGCCTTCCCCTTTCACCTTATTGCTGTCTTTTTTCTGCGTCGTGCGACAAATCCGGCCTGGCTCCGGATCTATTTCCTGGCAGCCGCAGTTCCCGTTCTCGCACTTCTGATCAGCATGCCGTGGACCCACAATCTGTTACCCAGGGCTATTCTGCCGGTATTGCTTGCCGTATTTCTCCGGTTGACGGTTGAAAGCCATCTCCTTACCGGGTTTATGTCAGGCCGGCATAAGTAACACCTGTTGTTCCATGCGAAATAGTCACTTTTTTTGTACTTTTGACCGGCCGGAAAAAGTAAGTCATCCGGATGGAATTCTGCCATATCCACTGTTATCTGTAAGCATCAGCACATGAATGAACCCCGGAAAGTTAAACTCCTGCTGGAAGACGGAACCGAAATGACAGGAAAATCGTTCGGCTACGAAAAATCGGTATCTGGGGAAGTAGTATTTAACACCGCCATGACCGGTTACCCAGAAAGTTTAACCGACCCCTCCTACCGCGGACAGATCCTTGTACTTACCTACCCGCTGGTGGGCAATTACGGGGCTCCGGCTGAAGAAAGGGAGAACGGTTTGTTAAAATATTTCGAATCGGACCGGATCCACATTTCTGCCCTGGTGGTTTCCGATTATTCGTTTCAGTACAGTCACTGGAATGCGGTCAACAGCCTCAGTCACTGGCTGAATAAGCACCGGGTTCCCGGCATTTTCGGTATTGATACCCGTGCTCTTACCAAAATTTTGAGAGAAAAGGGAACCATGCTTGGCAAGATACTGTTGAACAGAGACACGGTTGATTTTTATGATCCCAACCGGGAAAATTTGGTGGAACAGGTAAGCACCCGGGAAAAAAAGGTATACGGCAACGGGAAATACCGCATTCTGCTGATCGATTGCGGGGTTAAGTACAACATCATCAGATACCTCCTGCAACTTGACACAACCATCATCAGGGTTCCCTGGGATTACGATTATTCGAAGGAAGAATACCACGGTTTGTTCATATCGAACGGTCCCGGCGATCCAAAGCAATGCGGTACCACCATTGAACATATCGGCCGGTCACTGAAGGAGGATAAACCCATTTTCGGCATTTGCCTGGGAAACCAGCTTATGGCGCTTGCAGCCGGAGCCGATACCTACAAGCTGAAATACGGCCACCGCAGTCATAACCAGCCAGTGCGCCTGGTAAATACACCCCGGGCATACATTACATCACAGAATCATGGATTTGCGGTGAACAATGAAACTCTTCCATCCGAATGGGAACCCCTGTTCATCAATGTGAACGATGAAACCAATGAAGGAATGAAACACCGGAGCAAACCCTTCTTTTCCACACAATTCCATCCCGAAGCTTCGGGAGGACCCACTGACACAGCCTTCCTGTTCAGTGAGTTTATCGGAAATATTCAGGAATACATAAACGAATAATAAAAACACCTGGTTATTCCCTTACCTGGCCGTTGCCGTAAATAATATATTTGGCAGATGTCAGCGCTTCCAGTCCCATAGGTCCCCGTGCATGCAATTTCTGTGTACTGATGCCTATTTCGGCTCCGAAACCGAATTCAAACCCGTCGGTAAACCGGGTGGAAGCGTTTACATATACGGCTGCAGCGTCCACCTCTTCAAGAAATTTCTGAGCACTGGCGTAATGATTGGTAACAATGGTTTCAGAGTGTCCGGTGCCGTAACGGTGGATATGTCCAATGGCCGAATCAAGGTCTGGCACCACCTTTACCGATATAATCAGGTCCAGGTATTCACTTCCCCAGTCCTTTTCAGTTGCCGGAACCGCATTCCCCTTGAGGGAGCAAACCGTTTCATCCCCTCTGATCTCAACATTCCTGCGCTTCAATTGTTCAGCCACCTCGGGCAAAAAAAATGCGGCGATATCCCGGTGCACCAGAAGGCTCTCGGCCGCATTGCACACCCCCGGACGCTGGGTTTTGGCATTCACCACAATATGAACGGCCATTTCCCGGTCGGCGTCCCGGTCAACATAGATATGACAGTTTCCTGCCCCTGTTTCAATGACCGGCACCCGACTGTTTTCCACCACCGTACGGATCAAACCGGCTCCTCCCCGGGGAATCAGCAGATCGATGATCCCCCGGGCTTTCATCATTTCCACAGCGCTGCCCCGTGAGGTATCCATCACAAGCTGGATGGCCTCAGGCGGGAACCCCAGGCTGTTCAAAGTTCCCTGAAAAAGATCCACCAGGGCCTTGTTGGAATGGATAGCTTCCTTTCCGCCGCGCAGAATGGAAGCGTTACCGGTTTTCAGGCACAGTGCAAAAGCATCGGCGGTCACATTCGGGCGCGCTTCATAAATAATTCCCACAACGCCAAAAGGAACCCTTCTTTTGCCGATCATTAAACCGTTCGGCCTTCGTGTCATCCCCGGAATTTCTCCCACAGGGTCATGCAGGCCGGCTACCTGCCTCATTCCTTCGGCCATCGAGCGAATTCTTTCTGCATCAAGCCTGAGCCTGTCAAGCAAAGCACCTGCAATATCCCGCTTACGGGCCTGTTCCATATCCTTCCGGTTGGCCTCAACGATTTCTTCTATTTTTTCCTCAAGGTTTGATGCCGCTTGAAGCAGCACAAGTTTTTTTTCATCCGATGAGGCTTTCGCCAGAAAATAAGCAGCCCGGCGGGCGCTCTTTCCTATATCATGTATTGTTTCCAATATTTTATGGTATGGGTAGGTTGTGCGATAAAAAGCGTCCCCACTTCCTCCCCCTCAAGGATTTCCCGGATCACTGCGGGATCTTTTCCATTGGCAATCACCATGTGGGTCCCTGCCAGTCTGCATATCCGGGCAGCCTCCAGCTTGGTTGCCATCCCTCCCGTTCCAACATCCGTCCCTGCTCTCCCGGCGGCAGCCTCCACTTCTTCGGAAATATCATAAACCACAGGAATCAGCCCGGCCATATTGTTTCTTTTTGGATCGGCCGAATATAATCCATCAATATCCGAAATCAGCACCAGCAAATCCGCGCCGGTAATTTCACAAACCCGGGCCGAAAGCTGGTCATTGTCGCCGAACTCCATTTCCCGGGTGGAAACTGTATCGTTCTCATTGATAATGGGAATGACCCCCATCGACAACAACGTCTTCAGGGTATTCCGGGCATTGGTTCTTCTCACAGGATCTTCCATACCGTCGCGTGTCAGCAGCACCTGGGCTACTAGCTGGTCATAATCCCTGAATATCCGCTGCCATATCTTGATCAGTTCGGCCTGCCCCAGAGCAGCCAGGGCCTGCTTGTCGGATAGTTTTGCCGGCCTTTTATGGATTCCCAGCCTGCCGGCTCCCATTCCTACCGCCCCCGACGATACCAGGATCACATGCCTTCCCTCCCGGCGGATCGTCGAAAGCACATGCGCCAGGCGCGTCATCCATTGAAAATTCAGCCGCCTGGTTTTGAAAGCCAGGCTGCTGGTGCCCACCTTTATCACCAGCAACTGCGACGTTTTTAATAATGCACGGTATTTCTGAACGTTCATGTCAGGCAGGTTAAAATTCGGGAAGCCGGGAGGGAAAACACACCGGACCGGCCGGAAAATCATCTTTCAGCATTCCTATACGCATGGCCACATGGGTCTCCTGTTCAAGACCATACTCGTTTTTCTCTTCTCCCCAGATGATCAAGTACTTGTCGGGACTGGCCGTATGCACCACGAGAAATCTGGGATGGATCAAACCGGCCACCCTGAGCACCAGATAATAATTGTCATCCAGCTCAATGTCTTCCGTTGAAAGCGCATCATTCTCATTTACCACGGGAATCACACCCCTGGACAGCAGGTTATTCAGTGTATTGCAGGCGTTCCGGTTACGAACCGGATCGTTGGTTACATCGGCGGTAATCAGGATCTGTGCTACCATTTGATTATACTCTCCGAAATATTGCTGGTACAGTTCCATCAGACGAACCTGCCCGATGGCTGCCAGAGCCTGCTGTACCGTCAGGTTGTTAGGCCGGATGCCCGAAATACGGCTTCCGAGATAAATAGCCCCCGATGAAACCACCACCACCCGCATACCCATATTTCTCAATCCGGAAACAACCCTGGCCAGTCGATCGATTTTCCCGTTTTCCAGGTCTCCCTTTTTATTGAGCAGATGCGCAATCTCCACCTTCACAACCAGTGAAACATCGCCGGAAATAACCTTCCCTGACTGTCTTATTTCACCCATGCTTCATCCCTCCACTCCCGCTTTCTCCAGAAGCTTCCGGATAGCTTTCTCCGGAACTGAATAATCCGGTTTCCGGGTGGCATCATTCATTTTCTCCCGTATCAGGTCGGTTCCGGGATTGCCAATACTTCCCACATGAGTATGTTCCGGTTTCCCCGTAAACCGGAATTTCCCGTCCCTGATATCACCGGCCACCCTGTGGTAAGCCTCACGGAAAGACATCCCGTCCATTACCAGCCGGTTCACCACTTCCACACTATAGCAGTAACAATATTTTTCTTCCTGCATAATATCTTCCCTCACCCGGATACCGTCAAGGGCAATGCCGGTTATGTTGATCAATTCGGCCAGCTCACCAAATGCGGGCAGAACCATTTCCTTTATGAGCTGAAAATCGCGGTGGTATCCGCTGGGAAGATTGGCCGATACCTGCATCAGGGAAGCAGGAAGCGATTTCAGGCGGTTGGCGCGGGCCCTGATCAGTTCAAACACATCAGGATTCTTTTTATGTGGCATAATGGACGATCCGGTAGTCATTTCCGGAGCCAGGCTCAGAAAGCCGAAATCGGGTCCCATAAAAAGGCATATATCCATAGCCAGTTTGGCCAGGGTATGTGCCACTGACGCCAGAGCCACTGATACCACCCATTCGGTTTTCCCCCGGCCTGACTGGGCATAGACCGGGTTCACACACAGCGATCCGAATCCCAGCAGGCGGGTGGTCAGTTCCCGGTCGACCGGGAACGAAGATCCGTATCCGGCCGCAGTACCCAGTGGATTCTGATCATTAACCTGCCAGGCAGCACCAAGCATCAGCACATCATCCACCATACTTTCCGCAAAACTTCCCCACCACAGCCCGAAGGATGAAGGCATGGCCACCTGCATGTGCGTGTAACCCGGCATCAGAATATTCGCATGTTTATCACTGAGTGCCAGCAGTTTTTCGAACAGTTTCTTTGTTTTATCTGTCAGAACGTGCAGTTCTTCCCTTGTAAAAAGCCTGATATCGAGCAGCACCTGGTCGTTTCTGCTCCTTCCGGTATGTATCTTTTTCCCGGTTTCCCCCAGCCGTTCGGTCAGGATCTTTTCCACCTGTGTGTGTACGTCTTCCGTACCTTCTTCGATCACAAACCGGCCCTCCCGGATATCACGGTACACTTTTCCCAGCTCAGCCAGGATCCGGCCGGTTTCTTCCCCGGTAAGGATACCTGTTTCTGCCAGCATCAGGGAATGGGCTATCGACCCGGTCACATCATGCCTGGCCAGCAGCATATCCACTTCCCGGTCCTTTTCAATGGTGAACCGCTCCACCTCCCGGTGCACGGGAGTGCCTTTGTCCCAAAGTTTCATATTACAAGGATTTGATATAACGATTTGATAACCTGCCAGTTAACTGGCTTTATCCACCTATCTTTTTCTTTCCATGATCAGCCGGTGGGCCATCAGTCTGATAGCATTTATCTTGATGAATCCTTCCGAATCCTTCTGGTCAAAGCCTCCTTCCACATCCATACTGGAAAGATCCTGGTCGTAAAGAGAACTTGGCGACTCTCTTCCTTCGATCAGCACATTCCCTTTGTACAGGCTAAGATAAACCACCCCGTCGATCACCTCCTGGCTTTTATCAATGGCTGCCATCAGGAAATCCATTTCCGGACTGAACCAGTATCCGTAATACACCAGTTCCGAAAATTTCGGTGTGAGCATGTTGCGTAACCTGAGTACCTCACGGTCCATGGCAATGCCTTCAATATCCATATGGGCCTGGTGCAGAATGGTGGCGCCGGGCGTTTCGTATACCCCGCGCGATTTAATTCCCACATACCGGTTCTCCACCATATCAAGCAGGCCTATTCCATTCTTCCCGCCCAGTTCGTTCAGATAGACAAAAAGTTCGTACGGGTCGGTTTTCTCCGTGCCGTCTTTTCTGTTCACCACCCTGACCGGCGTACCGTCTTTGAAGTGGATTTCCAGGGGCGTTTCTTCATCGGGCGCTTCCACCGGGTGTACCATTTTGCTGTACAGGTCTTTCTCAGGCTTGTATGCTGGATCTTCCAGTATGCCGGCTTCATGGCTGATATGCATCAGGTTGTCGTCTTCACTGTACGGCTTGCTCAGGGAAGCTTTTACCGGAATATTCATCTCCTCCACATACTTCAGCATGTCGGTCCGTCCGCTGAACCGGGCAAGGAATTCCTCATCTTTCCAGGGAGAAAACACCTTTATCCTGGGATTCAGGGAATAATAACCCAGTTCAAAACGCACCTGGTCATTTCCTTTCCCAGTTGCTCCGTGTGAAACAATTTCCGCTCCTTCTTCCCCGGCAATCTCGATCTGCCGTTTGCAAATCAGGGGGCGGGCAATGGCGGTTCCCAGAAGATATCTGCCTTCATACACGGCATTAGCGCGTATAGCCGGGAAAATATAATCAGTCACCAGTTCCCTTTTCAGATCGGACACAATTACTTTCGATGCCCCGATTTTCATAGCTTTTTCCCTGCACGACTCAAAATCATCATCCTGCCCCACATCCGCTACATAGGCAATCACTTCATACCCTTTGTCAACAAGCCACTTCAGAATAACAGAGGTATCCATTCCCCCGCTGTAAGCCAATACGATCTTTTCCACTTTAATACATTTTATAGATGAAACATAGAAATCGGTCAGTCACACAGGACAGGTCAGGCACCGGCTGGTGGTTTCTTCCCTACAGCTTTTCCTCCAGATCGGGAAATATCATTTTCAGGCCTGACCTGATATCCTTCACCTGCACCCCTTCACGGGGGATGATCAGGATGGTATCGTCGCCGGCCACGGTTCCCAGTATCTCGAATTTTGCAGCCCTGTCGATCCTGATGGCAAAGCTGCTGGCATAGCCCGGCAGAGTTTTCAGCACCCCCAGCGACCCGGAAAATTCAAGAGAAACGAAACCCTCATCGAAACGGAGGGGCGACCGGCTGGCAGCTTCTTCCCGATGAAGCGATTCGGGCATGACATAATACAAACGTCCTTTCTCATCATACCGGCGGGTCACCTTCAGAAATTTCAGATCGCGGGAAAGAGTGGCCTGGGTCACCCTGAACCCTTTCTTTTCGAGTTTTCCCATCAATTCTTCCTGCGACCTGATCCGGTTAAAGGTGATCTGCTTCCTGATGGCCATCAGACGGTTGATACGATCTTTCATTTGTATATTTATGCTTTTTGTTTGCAAATATATACATTTTTTATAATTAACCCCCCTTTTCTCGGATTTTCTTCCTATTTTTATCCACCAAATTCCAGGCATGAAATCACATATCAGAAAGGTAGTGGTGCTGGGCTCAGGGGCACTGAAAATAGGGGAAGCAGGAGAATTCGATTACTCGGGATCACAGGCCCTAAAGGCCATGAAAGAGGAAGGAATCACCACCGTGCTGATCAATCCGAATATTGCCACGGTGCAGACTACCGAAGGAGTTGCCGATTTTATCTATTTTCTGCCGGTAACTCCCTTTTTTGTTGAACAGGTTATTGCCCGTGAAAAACCCGACGGGATTCTGCTGAGCTTCGGGGGACAAACGGCATTGAACTGCGGAATTGAACTACACCGAAACGGCGCACTGGAAAAATACGGGGTGGAGGTACTGGGAACCCCCATTCAGGCCATTATGGATACAGAGGACCGGGAGCTTTTCGTAAACAAGCTGAAAGAAATCGACGTAAAGACACCGGCCAGCATCGCCGTCACATCGGTGGAACAGGCCCTGGAAGCAGCCCGCAGCCTGGGTTTCCCTGTAATCATCCGTTCGGCTTACACCCTGGGCGGTCAGGGAAGCGGTTTCTGCACCAGCGAAAATGAACTCCGCAGCCTCAGCCTGAAGGCCTTTTCATATACCGGTCAGATACTGGTGGAAGAATCACTGAAAGGATGGAAGGAGGTGGAGTACGAAGTGGTACGTGACAGGCATGACAACTGCATCACCGTATGCAACATGGAAAATTTTGATCCCCTGGGGATCCATACCGGTGAAAGCATTGTGGTGGCACCCTCCCAAACCCTCACCAATTCCGAGTACCATAAGCTGAGAGAACTGTCCATCCGGGTGATACGACATATAGGGATCATCGGGGAATGCAACATCCAGTATGCCCTTGATCCCCTCTCGGAAGAATACCGCGTGATTGAGGTAAACGCCCGCCTCTCCCGCTCCAGCGCCCTGGCATCAAAAGCCACCGGCTATCCCCTGGCGTTTGTGGCAGCCAAACTGGCACTGGGTTTCGGCCTGCCCGAACTTAAAAATTCCGTCACTCGCACCACCACCGCCTGTTTCGAACCGGCCCTCGATTATATCGTATGCAAAATCCCACGCTGGGACCTGAACAAATTTACCGGTGTTTCCCACCACATAGGCAGCAGCATGAAAAGCGTGGGCGAAGTTATGTCTATCGGCCGAAGCTTCGAAGAAGCCATTCAGAAAGGATTACGCATGATCGGCCAGGGAATGCATGGCTTTGTAGGAAACCGCAACATGGAATTCGATGAAATCGAAAAAGAGCTGGCCGAACCTACCGATATGCGCATCTTCGTCATCGCTGATGCCCTGAAAAAGGGATGGACTGTGGAACAGATCAACAAACTTACCCGGATCGACTCCTGGTTCCTCTACAAACTGCAGAATATTGTTCACCTGGAAGAAAAACTGGGTGCCTTTCAATCCCTGGATGAACTGCCCGACGACCTGCTCAGGGAGGCCAAAATACAGGGATTCAGCGACTTCCAGCTGGCCCGCATTATTCTCAAAACCGACCCCGAACATATAGAGCACCGGCTGCTCGATGTGAGAAAACACCGGATCAAACGCGGTATTGTGCCGGTTGTAAAACAGATCGACACCCTGGCGGCCGAATACCCCGCCATGACCAATTACCTGTACCTCACATACAGCGGAGTGTTACACGACGTACCGTTTGAACACGATAACCGCTCTGTAGTGGTGTTGGGCTCGGGGGCCTACAGTATCGGCAGCTCGGTGGAATTCGACTGGTGCAGTGTGAGCGCTCTGAATACCGCCAAGAAGAGAGGGTTCCGTTCCATCATGATCAACTACAATCCCGAAACGGTTAGCACCGATTACGATATCTGCGATCGGCTTTACTTCGACGAACTATCGTTTGAGAGGGTAATGGATATCATTGAACTGGAAATGCCGCGGGGTGTGATCGTTTCCATGGGCGGGCAAATCCCCAATAACCTGGCACTGCGCCTGCACCAGGCAAAGGCTCCGGTGCTGGGAACTTCTCCCCTTTCCATTGACAATGCGGAAGACCGGCACAAGTTTTCCTCCATGCTTGACCGGCTGGGAGTGGACCAGCCAAGGTGGAGGGAACTCAGCGATCTCTCAGACATCTACGACTTCGTGGAAAAGATCGGTTTTCCCGTGCTGGTGAGGCCTTCATATGTTCTTTCCGGAGCGGCCATGAACGTTGTCTCCAACCACGATGAACTCGACCATTTCCTGAAACTGGCTGCAGATGTGTCGAAAAAACATCCTGTGGTGGTATCGGAATTCATACAGCATGCCAAGGAAATAGAAATCGATGCGGTAGCCCGGGAAGGCGAGATCATGGCCTATGCCATATCTGAGCATGTGGAATTTGCCGGGGTGCACTCTGGTGATGCCACCATGCTCTTCCCACCTCAGAAAATCTATTTCGAAACAGTCAAAAGAATCAAACGCATCAGCCGGGAAATTGCTCAGGAACTCAATATTTCCGGGCCTTTCAACATCCAGTTCCTGGCCCGCGATAATGACATCAAAGTGATCGAATGTAACCTGAGGGCCTCCCGTAGTTTTCCCTTTGTTTCCAAAGTGCTGAAGACCGATCTCATTGAACTGGCTACCGATGTCATTCTGGGTTTCCCCGTGGAGAAGCTGCATAAAAGCACATTCGATCTCGACTATGTAGGAGTGAAGGCCCCCCAGTTTTCTTTTTCCAGGCTGCAGAAAGCCGATCCCATCCTGGGAGTGGATATGGCTTCAACCGGTGAGGTGGGTTGCCTGGGGGAAGATTTTTACGAAGCCATCCTGAAAGCCATGTTTTCGGTAGGTTACCGCATTCCCCGGAAGGCCATTCTGCTGTCAACCGGCGAACCCCGCTCTAAGGTCGAAATGCTGAACTCGGCCCGGGCCCTGAAAGAAAAAGGGTACCTGTTGTATGCCACCCGCGGAACCCAGCAATTTCTCGAAGCAAACGGAATAGATGCCATAGTGGCTCACTGGCCAGATGAGGAAAGCAAACCCAACACCATCGACCTGATCAGGAAAAAAGTGGTGGACCTGGTAATCAATATTCCGAAAAACCTTACCAAAACCGAACTGAACAACGACTATCTTATCCGAAGAAATGCAGTGGATTACAACATTCCGCTCATTACCAATGCCAGGCTGGCCAGTGCCTTCATCCTGGCATTCTGCAAAATGGATATGAACGATATCAAAATCAAGCGCTGGGATGAATATTGATCCTGAAAACGACCTTCTGATCAGAAAGGCCTTCCCCGACGAATACGCCATCATCGCCGATTTCCAGATCAATATGGCACGGGAAACGGAAAACATGGATCTTGATCCTTCCACGGTGGAAAAAGGGGTTAAAGCAGCACTGGCCGACCAGTCAAAAGGGCAGTATTACGTGGCTGAAGCCGGTGGGAAAATCATTGCTTCGATGATGATCACCACCGAGTGGAGTGACTGGAGAAACGGAAATGTATGGTGGATCCAGTCGGTTTATATTCTGCCCCCATTCCGGGGAAACAGGGTCTTTTCACACATGTATGCTTTTCTCAAAAAACAGGTGGAGGAAGAACCCGGCGTACTGGGACTGAGACTGTATGTCGACCGGCATAACCACCATGCCCGCAGGGTATATGAAGCCCTGGGCATGAACGGACAACATTACATCACCTACGAGTGGATGAAATAATCCTTTCATACCATCCCTGCCTGTGGATTACGGCATTTACTTTCCTGATCCTGATGGCGTATGGAAGCATGATGCTTTTTTTCCGCAGCGGATGGGACCGGATCCCCGAACACCGGGCCCCGGCCGCTGAACCCTCCACAAAGATCAGCGTGATCATCCCCGTAAGAAATGAAGCCCCGCATCTGCCTCAGCTTATGCAAAGCCTGGATCACCAGGAGTACCCGGATGCTCTGTACGAGATCATATTCGTGGATGACCATTCCACCGATAACACCCCTGCCCTGCTTCAGGAAAAATATCTGATAAATCCCTCCCGCTTCACATGGATACCTCTGCCCGACGGCATCAGCGGGAAAAAAGCCGCCCTGAAAACCGCCCTGTCTAAGGCCAGGGGTGAACTTATGGTACAAACCGACGGCGATGTCCTGCCGGGAAAATACTGGCTGGCCTCCATTGCTGCTTTTTATGAAAAACACCATCCCCTCCTGATCATCATGCCGGTGGCCTTTACAGGCAAAAGCGGAATTTTCGGCCAGTTCTGCAAGCTGGAATTCGCCGGTTTGATGGCCGCCGCTGCCGGATCGGCCGGGGCAGGACGACCCGTTCTGTGCAACGGGGCCAACCTGGCATATCCCGGTGAGGTGGTGACCGGCCATCCCAATCTCTTCATGCATCAAAAAGCCTCGGGCGATGACATGTTCCTGCTTCAGGAAGTAAAAAAAAGATACCGTCACCGCATCCGGTACCTGAAATCAAAGCATGTGCTGGTCACCACCCACGCCCCGGCAAGTCTGACGGAACTGATGCAACAGCGTTTCAGATGGGTATCAAAAAGCAGTCGCTACCGCGACCCCGAGCTCATTGCAGCGGCTTTGCTGGTGTTGTTCACCGCCCTGGCGCCTTTAGTGCCGGGCGTATGCCTTATCCAAAAATTCAACTATTTATTAATTTTATTTATTTATATATTAATTAAATCAATATTTGATTTAATTATATTAATTCCATTTTTAAATTATTATAGTTTGAATTTCAGGCCTTTTTCACTCGTCCTGTTTCAGGGGATTTATCCTTTCTATGTGCTTTTTTCTTTAGCAGGCGGACTATACGGTAAATTCAGGTGGAAGGAAAGGAAATTTTTCAGAGGCCGCGGGGTATAAATCCCGCATAAATAATCCTATTTTTGGGTAATGTTCCGGAGAAAAAACCATATTTCGGCCTCACTGGGAAGAATTGCCTGGAAAAGACTGCTGCATGATCCACTGGCGGTTTCCGGCCTCGTGGTGATAACCATGGCCGTTGTAGTGGCCCTGCTGGGCTATCTCATCACCCCCGACCAGAGTCCCAACTGCAACAGGCAATATCTGGAACTTTCGGCCCGCCCCCCGGGATTTTCGGTCACCATCCTGAAGGTGAGAAAAAATGAGCCGGAAAAGGGAGGCAGTAAATGGCATACCATGTTGCACGGAAAAATTTCGCCTTATGATCACATTCCGGTCAACCGGCTCCGTTTTGAGAACAGCCGGGTAATGGCGGAAGAGTTCAGCGACCTGCCCGGGGAAACCCTGTTTCTCAGGGAATTCAGCCTGCCCGATGTGGTATATGCCATTGATCCTTTAAAACCGGTTAGCAGGGAAGGTGACCGGGTTTCATTTACCCTGCTCGACGGAACGCATGCCACGGCTTCCCTCAGCAGCCTTCAGGAGCAAATACTGGAAAACCAGGTAGTGCAGCAGAAGTTCCCCCTGGGTACCGACCGGTTAGGGCGTGACCTGCTGAGCAGGCTGATGCTGGGGACAAGGATTTCCCTTTCGGTGGGATTTATTTCGGTGTTCATCTCGCTGGTAATCGGTATCGGGATAGGAGCCGCCGGCGGCTATTTCAGAGGCTGGATAGATTCATTCGTACTATGGCTGATCAATGTAGTATGGTCTGTTCCCACCCTGCTGATGGTCATTGCCATTACCCTGGTACTGGGGAAGGGGTTCTGGCAGATCTTTGTGGCCGTGGGCCTGACCATGTGGGTGGAAGTTGCCCGGGTGGTGCGGGGGCAGGTTCTGGGCATACGTGAAAAAGAATATGTGGAAGCAGCGCGTGCCATGGGATTTTCCCATTTTCGCATCCTTTTTCGCCATATTCTGCCGAATGCCTTTTCTCCCGTCATCATTATTTCGGCAGCCAATTTTGCATCGGCCATACTCATTGAGGCCGGACTGAGCTTCCTCGGGATAGGGGTTCAGCCACCCCTTCCTTCATGGGGAACCATGATCAAAGACCATTACGGATACATTATCATGGATCAGGCGTACCTGGCCATTCTGCCCGGTCTGGCCATCATGCTGATGGTGCTTGCTTTCACCCTGCTTGGAAACGGGCTGCGGGATGCCCTCGATACCCGTACCCTCGGCGGAAGTGAGCTAAAGGTTCCTCTTCTTCAAAACCAGGCCTGAACAAACAATAAACAATACAATATACAATACGGCTAACGACAGGCTCAGCCACTGCGGCAATTCCGGGCTGCCGATCCCAATGACAGCCAGGTCAATCTGATCATCACCCGCATTATTCATAAGTGATTCATCGGTTGTAACGTTTAATACCCGGGGCATGGGGGTGAGATGAGAAATGACCCGAACCGGGAAATAACTGCGGGCTTCCCTGGGGAAAAAACGGCGCAATACCGGTTCAATCAGGGCGAAATAAAAAATGAACCCCAGGATGGATACTGCATTGTTCCTGATAATGAGAGTGATCAGCAGGGCCAGTGCCATGTAGGCTGCTGCCTGAACAAAATATACCAGCAGGCACTGCATATTTTCGATCATCAGGCCGAGAGTGAGGTCGCGTGTATAGATCAATCCGAAAATCAGGGAGGAAATCAGTACCAGACTCACGGCATACAGGGCGATCCACAGGATAACCCGGGCTTTGCCCTGCAATAATTCCATTCTGCTTAATCCGTTCATCACCTGCTGGCGGTATGTGCCATAGGAAAACTCGTTGCCGGCCAGCACAATCATCAGGATAGCCAGCAGAAGATTGAACCAGCTGGCTATCCAGCTGAAGGTTTCCCAGATATGCGGAAAGGAGAACAGGCTGCGGGTGTTGAAACCCGGAACAGAAATCTGTACTCTGGAAAGTAGAAGCACTACCAGAAAGAACAGAACGAAATGCAACAGGATAATCACCCGGAAAGGAACGTAATTCCAGATCTTGATCCATTCGATGCTACACAGTTTTTTCATGGGTCGGTTCACAGATTTTTCAATGCGCCGGGTTATCTCACCAGTTCCAGGAACTGATCTTCCAGGCTTTTTTTCCTGGGTTCCAGCCTGGACAGCAGGAAACCTTTTTTATGGGCAAATGCATTCAATTCGGCCGGTGTATGGGGAGCGCGCAGAACAAGGTGAAGCATCCCTGCCCTGATTTCCGTATGACTGACCATTTCATCCCTGATCAGGGCTTCTCTCAGTTCATCGCAGCGTTCACACTCAACAATGACCAATGATTCTCCTCCCAGGAGTTCTTCCACCCGGCCGGAGGCTATGAGTTTCCCCATTTTCAATACCGCCACATGGGTACACACTTTTTCCACCTCATCGAGAATATGGCTTGCCAGGAGAATGGTCTTTCCCCGTTCCCCCTCTTCCGTGATTATTTTCCTCACTTCCGCAATACCCTCGGGATCAAGCCCGTTGGTAGGCTCATCCAAAACCAGGACTTCCGGATCGCCCAGCAAAACCGAAGCGAGGCCCATCCTTTGTTTCATACCCAGCGACAGAGTATCGAAACGGCTGTGCTTGCGGGTAAGCAGATTGGTGATTCCCAGTACGCGGGTGATATCGGCTTCATCCACTTCCCTAATGCGGGCTACCAGCTGCAGATTCTGGTACAGGGTAAGATAAGGATAGAAATAGGGTATTTCTATCAGTGAACCGATTCTTCGGTTCACTTCAGAGCTCCTTAAACCGCCAAACCAGGAAAACCGGCCGCTTCCCGCAGGCAACAATCCCATGATCACGGAAAGGGTCGTAGTCTTCCCACTGCCGTTGGGTCCGAGAATACCAAAAATATTCCCCTTTTCCACAAGAAGGTCCAGGTGATCTACGGCACGCAGGCGGCCGTAATCTTTAGTAAGTTGCTCAATGCGAAGGATTTCTTCCATTATGGTATTAATTCCCCATTTCCGAGAAGAACTTGATCCGCATAAGGCGGATATCTTCCTCGGTGTATTCGTCTTCCCCCAGTTCCGCCAGCGCTTCCTCCACCGATTCGCTTTCGGCTTCTTCACGGAAATATGTATATATATCTTCCTGATGTTCTTCGTCGAGCACTTCGTTAATATAATAATCCAGATTCAGACGGGTTCCCGACTGAACGATGGATTCTATTTCCTGCAGAAGTTCCCTCATTTCCAGATTTTTTGCACTGGCAATGTCTTCCAGGCTTATTTTACGGTCAATGCTCTGAATAATATACACTTTCAGCCCTGATTTATTGACCACCGATTTCACCACCATATCCTGCGGACGCTCGATCTCGTTTTCCTCCACGTATTTTTTGATCAGTTCCACAAATTCCTTTCCGTAACGCTGGGCCTTCCCCATGCCCACCCCGGTAATGTTCTGCATTTCTTCCAGGTTAACCGGGTATTGAATGGCCATATCTTCCAGCGAAGGGTCCTGGAATATCACAAAAGGAGGCAGGTTCTTTTCACGGGAAATTTTCCGCCGGAGGTCTTTCAGAATATTGAACAGTTCTTCGTCAACCGCACCCGTACGGCCGGAGGTGGCGGCAGTTTCCTCTTCACTCTCTTCCCCGTAGTCGTGATCCTGAGTAAGCATGAAGGAATGCGGATGATCCAGGAATTTTCGTCCTTCGGGGGTAATCTTGAGCAAACCGTAATTTTCAATATCCTTGGTAATAAAGCGGGCGATCATGGCCTGCCTGATTACGGCATTCCAGAATTTCACATCCCTGTCGCCTCCCGACCCGAACACCACCAGCCTGTGGTGTCCGTATGATTTGATGGCCGAAGTGGCATTCCCTGCCAGGATATTGGCAATATGTTCGGCTTTGAATTTTTCTTTTACTTCCAGAATCACTTCCAGTACCTTCTTCACATAACCCTGCCCTTCAAAACTCGTTTTGGGATGCAGGCAGTTGTCGCACGACTGGCAGTTGTCTTCCCGGTATTCTTCACCAAAATAATGCAAAAGCAGTTTACGCCGGCACACCGACGATTCGGCATAAGAAGCCGTTTCCAGAAGCAATTGTTTTCCTATCTCCTGTTCGGCCAGGGGCTTGCCCTGCATGAATTTTTCAAGTTTCTGGATATCCTTGTAGCTGTAAAAAGTAAGGCACCGTCCCTCACCTCCGTCCCGGCCAGCCCGGCCGGTTTCCTGATAATATCCTTCCAGGCTTTTGGGAATGTCGTAGTGGATCACAAAACGTACATCGGGTTTATCGATACCCATTCCGAAAGCGATGGTTGCCACGATTACATCCACTTCTTCCATAAGGAATTTGTCCTGGTTCTCGGTCCGGGTGGACGAATCCATCCCGGCATGGTATGGCAGGGCCTTGATGCCGTTCACCTGCAGGGTTTCGGCCATTTCCTCCACCTTTTTACGGCTCAGGCAATAAATAATTCCCGATTTCCCGGGGTTGTTCTTGATAAACCGGATGATCTCGCGGGTGGCATTTTTCTTGGGCCTGATTTCATAATACAGATTTGGCCGGTTGAATGAGGACTTAAATACGTTGGCATCGAGAATTCCCAGGTTTTTCTGGATATCATGTTGTACCTTTGGGGTAGCGGTGGCTGTCAGCGCAATGATCGGGGCCCGCCCTATCTCGTTGATAATAGGACGTATACGTCGGTATTCCGGACGGAAATCATGCCCCCATTCCGATATACAGTGGGCTTCATCCACAGCATAAAAAGAAATATTCACATTCTTCAGGAAATCGATATTCTCCCGTTTGGTCAATGATTCAGGAGCCACATACAGCAGGCGGGTGATCCCGTTAAGAATGTCTTCTTTAACTCTGGCAACAGCACTTTTTGAAAGAGAAGAATTCATGAAGTGTGCCACCCCGTCGTCAGTGGAAAAACTGCGCATGGCATCCACCTGGTTTTTCATCAGGGCGATGAGGGGAGAAATTACAATGGCTGTTCCGGGTAAAATCATCGACGGAAGCTGATAACACAGCGATTTCCCTCCGCCGGTAGGCATTAGCACGAAAGTATCATTTCCTGCCAGTACATTTCGAATAATGGTTTCCTGATTTCCCTTAAAAGTGCTGAATCCGAAGTATTTCTTCAGGTAACTGGTTAACGATATGTCAACGCCAATACTCATATTTTTGATCCCTCCAACTCAGAATGATATCAAACTGTTTTGTTATCCAACTGCAAAAAAGGTGGGGGACAATAAAACCAATGACAAGTATGCTGATCATCTATTTAAATGTAGCAATTATTTTCCTGATATGATAACATTCGGGATACTAATTACCACTGTTGTTTTCCTCTTTTTTAAAAAAGACACCAAAAATAATCATTTTTTGTATTTCTGCATATTAAAAACATCAACATTTTCATAAATTTGACGGCTAATTCTGAAAATCCACTGCATATCCGCCACGTTTTATGGCCAAAAGGGATTCCAAAGCAGAAATGTCATTCCTGGAGCATCTGGAAGAGTTGCGCTGGCATTTAATCAGGTCGTTTGCAGCCATCCTGATTCTTGCCATTGTGGCCTTCATTTTCAATGAAATTGTTTTCGATGTCATCATTCTGGCTCCGAAAAATCCGGATTTTTTTACCAACCGCATGCTTTGTGCACTGGGTCAGGTGGTAAACGTTCCCGCCCTTTGTATCAATTCCCGTCCTTTCGAAATCATTAACATCAATATGGCCGGCCAGTTCAGCACCCACATCATGGTATCGGTCATAGCCGGAATTATTGTTGCATTTCCTTATATTTTTTATGAATTCTGGATGTTTTTTAAGCCGGCCCTTTACGAGAAGGAGAAATCTGTGGCCAGGGGGGCGGTATTCTACAGCTCCACATTGTTTGCTCTGGGTGTTTTGTTCGGATATTATGTGATCGTTCCCCTTTCAGTTCATTTTCTGGGTTCATACAGTGTGAGTGCGGAAGTGGAAAATCAGATCAACCTGATTTCCTACATTTCAACGGTAAGCTCGGTGACACTGGCCAGCGGACTCATTTTCGAATTACCGGTGCTGGTCTTTTTCCTTACCAAGGTGGGGCTGGTCACCCCGGAATTTTTGAAACGATACCGCAGACACGCCATCATACTGATTCTGGTTCTGGCGGCCATCATTACCCCTCCCGATGTGTTCAGCCAGATACTGGTCTGTTTCCCTCTGATTTTCCTGTATGAGATCGGCATCAATATCTCCCGGCGGGTGCTCAGGAGAGAAGAGGCCCGCATGAAAGAAAGTGAAGAAGCCTGATGGACCAGTAGTTTGTCAATACCAATTTCCGTTGTATATTCGCATGCATGAAGCTCCGGACTGAGAATTTGGTAAAACGGTACCGCTCACGTATCGTGGTCAAAAATGTTTCCCTTGATGTGGAGCAAGGAGAAATTGTGGGATTGCTGGGACCCAACGGAGCCGGGAAAACCACATCCTTTTATATGATTGTGGGACTGATATCCCCCAACAGCGGCAGGATTTTTCTTGATGAGGAAGACATTACACGCCTGCCCGTTTACAAAAGGGCACAGAAAGGGATAGGGTATCTTTCCCAGGAGGCATCGGTTTTCAGAAGATTAAGTGTGGAAGACAACATACGGGCCGTACTGGAAATGAGCCAGGTTCCGAAAGAGGAACATGAAGAACGGCTGGAATCGCTGCTGGACGAGTTCGGGTTGCAAAAAATCAGGAAAAGCCTGGGAATTCAACTGTCAGGAGGAGAACGCCGCCGCACGGAAATTGCACGGGCCCTGGCTATCAAGCCGAATTTTATTCTGCTGGATGAGCCCTTTGCCGGAG
Organism: Bacteroidales bacterium; assembly: GCA_049975425.1. GTDB lineage: Bacteria > Bacteroidota > Bacteroidia > Bacteroidales > VadinHA17 > HyVt-105. Next base: position 107,038 of record JBNGDI010000001.1, on the reverse strand, counting down.
TAGACCCAATCGCGGTGGAAGATATTCAATATATCGTTTCCAAACTCAAGGACAAAAACATCGGCATTCTGATCACCGATCACAACGTTCACGAAACCCTTTCCATTACCGACCGTTCCTACCTGCTTTTCGAGGGAGAGATCATGAAATCAGGCACTTCCGAAGACCTTGCAGAAGATCCCCAGGTAAGAAAGGTATACCTGGGAGAAAAATTTGAATTGAGGCGCTGATATTTGGCAGACAGGCAAATCCAGTCTGCAGGCTATAACCCGGTTGCCAAAAAAGGAGGGAACCAGCTGCTTTTTCCCCGGAACATATTCTATACCGGCCACATTGATTTTCCTGAACAAAGATGCCGGGAATTGTGTTCTGTATCAAGAAAATTCATGTCAATTACACTCTGATTCCGATTGGTTTCCCGAAAGGACAATCGGCAAAGTACAACAGATAATCAGGCACTTTGTTGGGTTTTTCCTTTAATGCTTGATCTATTTTTTTGTATCTTTGCAGCACATTTGCGGATGTGGCGTAATTGGTAGCCGCGCAAGATTTAGGATCTTGTGCCTTCGGGCGTGGGGGTTCGAGTCCCTTCATCCGCACGGTTGTGGAAACCGCTTCGGCTTTCCGCGTGTACGGGAAGTTAGGCGGTTTTTTCGATCGAAATCAAAGGAACAAAATAAACAGGTACTTGATGAACATTAAAAAAGAAAACAAGGATGCTCTGAATGCCACCCTGACGGTCAGAGTGGAAAAGGAAGATTATGAAGAACGGGTGGAAAAGGTATTGAGGGATTACCGGAAAAAAGCCAGGATGGATGGGTTCCGCCCCGGCATGGTGCCCATGGGGCTGATCAGGAAAATGTATCGCAAACCCGTACTGGTGGATGAAATTAACCAGGTGGTTTCGGAAGCCATCAACAAGTACCTTGTGGAAGAAAACATACAGATCCTGGGGGAACCGTTGCCTTCTGAAGATAAAAAATCCGAACTTGACTGGGATCATCAGGATCATTTCGAATTTTCCTTTGATCTGGGTCTGGCCCCCGAATTTGAACTGAATATCGGTCCGAAAATCAAGGTTCCTTTTTATGAGATAAAGATTGACAAAAAAATGACCGATCATTACCTGGAAGATATTACCCGTCGTTTTGGCCAATTTGTTCCGGAAGAATCGGTATCCGACGAATCCATGCTGAAAGTGACCCTGCGGCAGGCCAACGAACAGGGATCTCACGAAGAAAACGGGATTTCTGCCAGTGATGTGTCGGTGTCAGTAAAAATGCTGAAGGACAAAGAAACCGCCGGAAATTTGAAAGGGAAAAAGAAAGGGGACACCGTGCTGATCGACATTCACAAATCTTTTGAAAATGAGACGGATATCAGCTCGATGCTGAACATCGGCAAGAACGATGTGAAAAACCTCCAACCCCATTTCCTGCTCACCGTTGACGAAATCAATAAATTCGAACCCGCTCCGGTAAATCAGGAGCTTTTTGACAAGGTATACGGAAAGAATGTGGTTAGCTCGGAAAAAGAATTCAGGGAAAAACTGGAGGAAGAAATCAGCAAACGGCTGGAACATGAAAGCAAATACCGGTTCCGGATCGATGCCGGGGATGTTCTGGTGGAAAAGTCGGGAATTGATCTGCCGTCGGATTTCCTGAAACGCTGGCTGCTGGCCATCAATAAAGACAAGTTTTCACCCGGGGAAATAGAACGTGATTTCGGCCGTTTTGAAAAAGACCTGAAATGGCAACTGATACGGAACAGGATCGTTAAAGACCAGGATATCCATGTAACCGACGATGAGATCCTGGAGGTGGCCATGCAATATACCCGGTCACAATTCCAGCAGTACGGGTTGGGACATCTTCCTGACAATGAAATAGAAATATATGCCAGGGACATCATGAAAAAGGAAGACGACCGGAAAAAATTCATGGACCGTAAACTGGATGATAAGGTTTTTGCCTATCTGCTGGAAACTGTGAAGCTCGACCGCAAAAAGGTCACTTCAGAGGAATTCAATCAATTGTTCGAAGAAAACAAAGATTAATCATGGTTTAATATTCACAACATGGACAGAAACAATGAATTCCGTAAATATGCCGTGGGGCATCTTGGAATGAACGGATTGAGGCTCGATCAGTATGCCTCTTTCTATAACAATTACATCTCACCCACCATCATCGAAGAACGGCAGCTGAACATTGCTACTATGGATGTATTTTCCAGGCTGATGATGGACAGGATCATATTCCTGGGACTTCCCATTGACGACTATGTGGCCAACATTATTCAGGCACAGTTGCTTTATCTTGAATCGGCCGATCCGGCAAAAGACGTACAAATCTATTTCAACAGTCCCGGCGGAACAGTACATGCCGGTCTGGGCATCTATGACACCATGCAGATCATCACCCCCGATGTGGCCACCACATGCACAGGCATGGCGGCTTCCATGGGAGCCATTCTGCTGGCTGCTGGAACCAAAGGAAAACGTTCGGCCCTGAAACATGCCCGGATTATGATCCACCAGCCCATGGGAGGTGTTCAGGGACAGGCTGTGGATATAGAAATCACGGCAAGGGAAATTCTGAAACTGAAAAAGGAACTGTATTCCATTCTGGCAGACCACACCGGCAATACGTACAAAAAAATTGAGAAAGATTCCGACCGCGACTTCTGGATGACTGCAGAAGAAGCAAAAAAATACGGGATGATTGACGAAGTATTATACAAAAGCAAAGCGGATAAAAAACCCAACGATTTGTTTTAATTTAGGGTTTTAAACTGTTCTTTTGTATTGAAATTATTTATTATGGACAAATGCTCATTTTGCGGGAGGGATAAAAAGGACACCAACCTGTTGATCGCAGGAATTTCGGGTCATATATGTGACCACTGTGTGGAGCAGGCATACCATATTGTTCAGGAAGAAACAAAGAAGTCAAGCGATTTTGATGTATCCCAGGTAAAACTACTGAAGCCCAGGGAAATAAAAATATTCCTCGACCAGTATGTCATTGGGCAGGAACAGGCAAAAAAGATCCTCTCGGTTGCTGTGTACAACCACTACAAAAGGCTGATACAGGGCAAGGACGACGATAACGAGGTAGAGATAGAAAAATCGAATATCATCCTTGTGGGAGAAACCGGCACAGGAAAAACCCTGCTGGCGCGTACCATTGCCCGCATGCTGCATGTACCTTTTACCATTGTGGATGCTACGGTACTCACAGAAGCCGGATATGTCGGTGAGGATATCGAAAGCCTGCTTACCCGCTTATTGCAGGCAGCCGATTACGACGTGAAAGCCGCCGAAAGAGGTATTGTATTTATTGACGAAATTGACAAGATCGCCCGGAAAAGCGACAATCCTTCCATTACAAGGGATGTCTCAGGAGAAGGAGTACAGCAGGGGCTGCTGAAACTGCTTGAAGGAAGTATTGTCAATGTACCGCCACAGGGCGGACGCAAGCATCCGGAACAAAAGCTTATCCCTGTGGACACCAAAAATATTCTGTTCATTTGCGGAGGAGCCTTCGACGGAATTGAGAAAAAAATCGGCCAGCGGCTGAATACAAAAGTGGTGGGATACAAGGCAAAAAACAGCGATCAGGTCATTGACCGGGAAAACCTGCTGCAATACATTGCTCCGCAGGACCTGAAAGCCTACGGCATGATTCCCGAGATCATCGGACGACTGCCCATTCTTACATACCTTCATCCGCTCGACAGGACCACGCTGAGGAGAATACTCACCGAACCGAAAAATTCCATCATCAAACAGTACATCAAGCTGTTCGATATGGACGGAATAAAACTGGAGTTTCAGGAAGAAGTTTTCGATTTTGTGGTAGACAAAGCCATTGAATTCAAGCTGGGAGCCAGGGGGCTCCGTTCCATTGTGGAATCGATTATTATCGACCTGATGTACGACCTGCCTTCAAAACATGAAAAGGAAGTAATTGTTAACCTGGATTATGCCCGGGAAAAAATCGAGAAGATAAACCTGAACCGACTCAAGGTTGCCTGATAAAAAAAGCGGTTCCGCGCGGAACCGCTTTTTTTAACCCAATCTTCTTACCGCAGGAAGCGGGGATGACGGAAGCGAAGGGTAATTACCCTTGTTTCTCCGTCTTCCCGTGTGGCCAGAGCCAGGGCATCACAACCACCCTCGGGATCACCATACCCGTAATCCAGCACACGGGTCATGCGGTCATCGGCTTCGAAACGAATGGTGCCGCTTTTGATAAACCGGCATGCAGCATCTACCTCCAGGGGAGTCAGAATGGTGTGGGTATAAGATACTCCGCTGAAACCGGTACCTGTCACCTGGCCGGTAATAAAATACACATCGTCCCATGGATTAAAGGTATTTTCCCCCGACACCCACTCACGGGTTCTTGACACTTCCCGGATAGCCACTTTGCCGTCGGGCAGGGTTACTTTCCCGTTTGCCAGGGAGATGGAATAAACCAGGTTGCCTGCATTGTTCCGGCCTTCGTTCACAATGGTCTTGGTTCCTTCCACACTGATCCCGTTCACAGTATAATCCTCCAGGGTAACAGTTTTTACAGATCCTTCCATGCGGTACCTTCCGGTAACAACAATAATAATCTTTCCGGTTCTCACCCTGTCAAGGAATCCCTCACAACCCTCCCCGAAATCCACGGTAATGGTTTTCGGCCAGACACCCGGTTCCTGATTATCGATAGTAATTACCGGACAGGAATCGGCCAGTGCCGATTTTTTTACCCCAGAGGTGTACACAAGCTCATCGGCCCGGGCCTCGGCGTCATTCACAGTAGCCAGAATATCGTTGAAAACATTCTCAACCAGCGTTTCTTCTTCCATATCAGCCATATCGGCCAAATCTGACTTCTCGCATGAAACAGCCATGACGCCGATCACAGCTGCCCCGGCAAGCCAGACCAGTAATTTTCTGTTTTTCATAATGTGATGTTTAAAAAGGTGTAACATATGAACTGAAATACACCTCTTTTGATACCTCCGGGCAAAAAAGGTTTAAATGATCGGGGGAAAAAACTCGGTACGAAAAGTGACTCAGCCTCTTCGTTCGTAAATGATATATGAAAAACCTGTATCCAGGTTTCCTTCCGCTTCATGATGTTCGCAGCTGATTTCTTTCCACATCCCCGTATCAATTTCTGGAAAAAACGTGTCTGCTTCATAATCCCTGTGCACCAGGGTGATGTAGAGTTTGTCGGCCAGCGGCATGAACTGACGGTAAACGGAGCCGCCACCGATCACAAACGACTCATCGTTCTCCGGGCATTTTGCAACAGCATCTTCCAGGGAATAGGCCATCACACATCCATCGATCCGTTCTTCCGGATTATCGGTCAGTACAATATTGGTGCGATCGGGAAGTGGCCTGACAGGCAGGGATTCATAAGTTTTCTTTCCCATGATCACTGCATGGCCCGAAGTAAGTTTTTTAAAGCGTTTCAAATCCCCTGGAATATGCCATAGAAGCCGGTTATCTTTCCCTATGGCTCTGTTTTGTGCAATGGCCACAATAATAGAAATGGTTTTTGACATGACCCGTTCCTTTTTCTCCGTTTATACCGCCACTTTCCCTTTGATGTGCGGATGAGCCTCATAGTTCTCCAGCACAAAGTCTTCATATTCAAAATCAAATACCCGTTTCTTTTCCGGATTCAGTTTCATTTGTGGCAGGGGGTAGGGTTTGCGGGAAAGTTGCAGTTTCACCTGTTCGATATGGTTGAGATAGATATGGGCATCGCCCAGGGTGTGGATAAATTCGTACGGGCGCAGACCGGTTTCCCGGGCCATCATCATCAGCAACAGGGAATAGGAAGCAATATTGAAAGGCACTCCGAGGAAAATATCTGCGCTGCGCTGGTACAACTGGCAGGACAACCGGTCACCTGCCACATAGAATTGAAAAAGAATGTGGCAGGGTGGGAGGGCCATTTCATCAAGGGAGGATACATTCCAGGCGCTGACAATGTGCCTGCGGGAGTTGGGTTTGTTTTTCAGTGATGAAATCACCTCACTGATCTGGTCAATGTGCATTCCGCCGGGGGCAGGCCATGACCTCCACTGATGCCCGTATATGGGTCCCAGGTTACCGTTTTCATCGGCCCATTCGTTCCAGATACTCACACCATTTTCATTCAGATAGGCTATGTTGGTATCTCCTTTCAGAAACCAGAGCAATTCGTGGATAATAGACCGCACATGCAGCTTTTTAGTGGTTACCAGTGGAAAACCCTCTTCCAGGTTAAAACGCATCTGGTATCCGAAAACACTGAGTGTGCCGGTTCCTGTCCTGTCTTCCTTCTTTATACCATGGGTCATGACATGGTCCAGCAATTCAAGATATTGTATCATATCGTCCGATTTTTTCAAGCCCGGGGAAACCAGGGGTCCGGATATAAAATTAAAAAAATGTACTCAACCATCATGATCTGTTACAGGATCCATTCAGAAATGAAAGAAATCACATCCCGGGGAACATGCCCCGGTGTAAGATACTCAGCCGGTTCAGAAATGCCCTCTCCTTCCAGGAATAAATGGTTCAGGCCGGCAAACAGCCTGAAGGTAATATGTTTCTCTTTTTCAAGTCCCTTTTTCCATTTTTCGTACTCGGAAAGAGGTACCTGGTAATCGCGTTCACCCTGTAAAATCAAAACAGGAATTCTGAGTTTTTTGGCTTTCTTCACCGGATCGTACTTTTTCATGCCCAACCAGTATGCCGCCGGAAGACCCAGGGGCAGGTCAACGGCCGGAATGTCCTCATCCAGCTTCCTCCTTTTTACCCTCTGCACCTGCTCCTCCAGAACCTCCAGGTTTTCTTTTTCCGCCTGGCTTATCCCGTCGAGTGCATAAAGGTAGCGGTACTGTTCCAGAACCAGGTCTTCCAGCGGACTGGCATTGGCTGCCATGAGGATGATACCCGCAAGGCGGTCACCTGCCAGATCGGCGATCCACGGAGCGGCATAAGCCCCCAGACTATGACCCAGCACATATATTTCATCCGGATCAACAGAAGGATGTCCAATAAAAGAGTCGATGGCCGAAACAGCGTCCTGTATGGTTTCCCCGTAAAGGGTAAGGGTATTGACATCAAGGTCCGTTCCATACACCCGGGTTCGTTTTTCATACCTGAGGGTGGCAATTCCATTTAATGCCAGTCCGTAAGCCAGATCGGCAAAAATTTTATTTGGGCCCAAGGAAGCGTTGCGATCGGCAGGACCTGATCCGTGCACCAGGATCACCAGCGGGAATGGACCTTTCCCCGGCGGCAACATCAGGGTAGCCGGAAGCCGAAAGGTATCGGTTACCACGGCCGTATTGACTTCTGTATAATCCAGTTCTTCGGCATAGGAAGGCCTTGTATAGGAAGCACTGGCTGCCGGGGGGGCAAAAAAGAATCCTGTGATCAGCCCGCCCGATGCAGGAAAAACAACCCTGAGATCGACCGATGTATGGGCAAACACACAGGGAATATAAACAAATTCATACCTTTCCTGTATCTCTGTCCGCACAGCTCCGGTCGATTCCAGCTCGCCCATCTGGAATTCGATTGACTGCCACAGTTGTTCCATCTGTTCTACCGATATTTTCGAGCGTACGGAAGGATCCAGCAGTTGGTAGCTTTCAACCGTTCTCCCCGACGAATAATATTCCAGGAACTGACGGGCTGTATGCACTTTCGACCCGGGCACCTGCGAAATTCCCTGACAGAAAAAACCCATTAGCAGAATAACCGGTACAATTTTCCATATCTTATTCATAGTTCGTGTTTTTCCACCCGGTAAACCACCCCCCTCTCCTTCAGGCAATTAAGTATGTGTTGAAAATGTTGAGGTTCTCTTCCCAAGTACTCGGGAGGAGACAGGCCTTTTTGCTTATATTTTCCTTCCAGCAGCAAACCGGCGGCAGCTGTGCAGGTGTAACCGGTTGTCCGGGCCATTGAGGTCGTTCCCGTTTCCCGGTCGAACCGGTCGAAGAGATGATACATATATTCCACCTCCTTCCCGTTCTCATGTCCCGATATCCTGATCCGCATCACCGTAAAATCCTCCTCACCCGTTTTCAATTTCCAGAGTCTGGCCAGCAAACTGGCAGTAAGGTCCACGGGGCGGATCCGTTTACCTTTCACATCCACTTCCTCAGCAGAAAAGAAACCGCTTTTTCGTAACACTTTCAGGTATTCAATGGTTCCCGGATAACGCAGGGTTTTTTCGATCATATGGGGAATTTTCATGGTATGAATCAGGGTACGAAGCCCGTCGGAATTCCAGGCTTCCAGGGTACCCACCTCATCAAATTCCACCAGTTCGGGGTCGGAAAGAGCCTCTTTCACCACCACATGCCCGTTCTCCACGTAGCGGGCAGGCCGTATATATTCTTCTATCACGTCCACCGGGGAAAATACGGCTTTGTACTGATAGGGCCATTCCCTTCTGAACGGCAATCCACCGACAAGGCATTCATACCTTTCCACCTCCATCTGGGCCTGGTGATAACCCAGAATGATATTGCCCATTCCCGGAGCCACCCCGCAATCCATTACCACGCTGACACCCGCTTCTTCAGCCGGTTTATTCAACGAGAAAGGATCCTGTGGGAAAAAAGAAATGTCAACCATGTTTTTCCCTGCACGGATCACATCCCTAACAATACCGAATCCCATGTATCCGGGAAGAGCCCCCACTACCAGGTCAGCATCCCCGATAATTTGTTCCAGTATCCCGGGCATTGAAAGATCGGCCTGCCGTGAAATTACATCAGGCAGATTGTGCAAACGTTCAAGACGTTTCTGATCACAATCAACAGCGGTTACCTGAAAGCGGGTTGCCAGATCGGATATAATGGCTTGCCCAACCAGTCCGGCCCCGAGTACAGTAATTTTTTTTCTGCCGTTCATTTTCCCTGTTTTCATATTTTCGGAAAAGTACCTGCAGCATTTACCGATCAATCATTTCCCGGAATCAACCCAGTATCATACCAATGATGGTGGCCGACATAAGGGATGCCAGGGTGCCTGCCAACAAGGCACGCATACCGAATTTCGAAAGCAAAACCCGTTTGTTAGGCGCCAGAGAACCTATACCGCCGATTTGTATCCCGATAGAAGCAAAGTTGGCAAATCCCGCAAGCATATAGGTAGCCATAATCACCGATCGGTACGAATAAAACACCTCCTGGGATTTCAAATTGGCCAGGCTGATATAACCGACAAATTCGGTGGCTATGATTTTTTCACCCAGCAACCTCCCCATTTCGGTTATATCAGGAGCGGCAACTCCGATGAGCCACATCAGGGGAGCAAACAGATAACCCAGCAAAAACTGGAGGGATAATTCTTCATAGCGTCCCTGGGTGGTTGCCCCGATCCATTCATTCAACTGGGTCCACTGCCCCACCTTTAACAGAATAAAGTTCAGCATAGCAATCATGGCAATAAACGTCAGCAGCATGGCCGCCACATTGGCAGCCAGTTTCAACCCCTCGGTGGTTCCGTTCGACAGGGCATCGAGTACATTATTGCCCACCCTGTCGCGCGATATTTCCATGGTTTTGTCAATATCCTCGGTTTGCGGTACTATTATCTTCGAAATAACCACGGCTCCCGGAGCTGCCATCACCGAAGCAGCCAGCAGGTGTTTGGCAAAAATGAGGCGCTGGAGCGGGTCGCCTCCGCCCAGGAATCCGATATAGGCAGCCAGGACCCCTCCGGCCAGGGTAGCCATACCTCCGGTCATCACCAGCATGATCTCCGAGGGCGTCATTTTCGGAAGATAGGCTTTGATCATCAGGGGCGATTCGGTTTGCCCCAGGAAAATATTCCCCGCCACGGAAAGGCTTTCTGCTCCCGATAATTTCAACGATTTGGTCATTAGCCAGGCCAGGGCATATACAATTTTTTGAATAACCCCCAGGTAGAACATCAAGCTCATCAGGGCAGAAAAGAATATGATGGTAGGAAGTATCTGAAAGGCAAAGATCGATCCGTACTTGTCCATATCCAAAAATTCACCGAAGAGGAATTCACTCCCCGCCTTGGTAAAATCGAGGATCTTGACAAAGATCTTACCTACAAATTCAAAAAAAGCACGCACAAAGGGCACATACAGCAGCGACACGGCAAGCAGAATCTGAAAGGCCAGGCCGGTAATCACCACCCTCCAGGCAATGGCCTTGCGATCGGTACTGAAAAGAAAGGCAATAATTACCAGTACCACCATACCCAGCAGGCCGCGCAACATTCCTGTGAAGGTAAAACCTCCTCCCATTTCCGACGAAACCAGCTGGCTCGACCCTTCCTCAAGAAGGCCTTCTGCAGAAGAACCGGAATCCGGAGCTTCTACCCGTGTCGTATCGGGATTTTTACTGCCGGAAGAAACAGCAGAATCCTGGGCATTGAGAGAAAACGACAGAAAAGTAAACAGAAGAAGGGGAAAAACCACTAACCTCAGAATACGTCGGATCATTATGAAATCATTAAGTGGATTTTTTTCTGCGGTTGATTTCATCGCGGATAATGGAAGCCATCTCATAGTTTTCATTCCGTACAGCTTCCTCTAATTTTTCCTGGAGTTCCTGGAGGGTAAAATGAACAAATTTCCGCGATGTATCCCCCGATCCAGGTGAGGTATATTTTTTTGATTCCGATTCGGAATCATCCGCCCCTGTTTCTACATCCATCACTATGCCCGACTGTTCCATTATTTCTTCCGTGGTATAAATCGGGCATTTGAAACGTAGCGCCAGGGCAATAGCATCGGATGTACGGGCATCGATGGTCACCTCTTTCTCTCCGTCTTCACACACCAGCTTCGAATAAAAGATCCCTTCTTCCAGTCGGTAAATGGTCACTTCCAGTAAATGAATTCTGAAGGCGGTGGCAAAATTCAGAAAAAGGTCATGAGTCAGCGGCCGGGGGGGGGTAAGCCCTTCCAGCTGGATGGCAATTGCCTGCGCTTCAAATCCACCAATAATTATAGGAATCCGCCGGTTCCCATCCTCTTCATTCAGTACCAGGGCATAAGCACCAGACTGCGTCTGACTGTATGATATCCCTAAAACGTTCAGTTTGATTTTCTTCATGAAACCCGAAAAGGTTATTAATTCATTCTTTACCTGTTTACAAATATAATATAATCTTCATTCTTTAAAGAGTGGGAATCCATAAGATTCTTTACAAGATTCAGGCAGGCCGGGCCCGGAGCTCAGAACGATCAGAAATACTCATAATCTCCTTTATGTCAGGTACAGGATGGTATATTATAAGTAATAAATGCTTTGTTAATCTATTAAACTTTTATATTTTTGCAGTCCGAAAGTTTCAAACTCTGTTAATAAGCATAGAATGTACGCAATTGTTGAGATAGCCGGCCAGCAGTTCAAGGTGGAAAAAGACAAAAAGATCTTTGTTCACAGGATGGAAGGAAACGAAGGCGATCAGGTAGAATTCGAAAAAGTTCTGCTGATTGACAACGACAAACAGATCATTGTAGGGGAACCTGTCATTGAAGGAGCTATGGTAGCCGGGAAAATCCTTTCACACCCCAGGGGTGACAAGGTCATCGTTTTCAAGAAAAAACGGAGAAAGGGATATAAAGTAAAAAAAGGTCACCGGCAGGCTTATACCGAATTGCTGATTGAAAATATCGTGGAAAAGGGTTATGTAAAGAAAGAAAAGGAGGAAAAGAAGGCAGTAAAGGAAACCAAAACTGAAAAAGCTCCGAAAGAAACCCCAAAAGCCGAAAAGAAAACAGCAACCGGGGAAAAAGCCACACCGGCAACTGCAAAAAAATCAGCTGGTACCACTGAAGAGAAAAAAACCGGAAAAGCAACTGGCGGGAAGAAAGAACCGGCAAAAAAAGCTGCTGCTACCAAAAAACCGGCAACCAGCAAAACAAAATCGGCCGCCAAAACCACAACAAAAAAACCAACTTCCGGTAAAAAAACGGCCACAGAAAAAAAGCCGGCCGCTGCCAAAAAAAATACAGGGGAAAAAACCACACCCGGGAAAACCGATAATAAAGAAAAGTAGCATTACAATATTTTTTTAAACTTCTGGATTATGGCACATAAAAAAGGAGCAGGGAGTTCCAGAAACGGACGCGAATCGCACAGCAAACGACTGGGAATCAAAATATTCGGCGGCCAGGAAGTCAAAGCCGGGAATATCCTGGTAAGGCAGAGAGGAACCAAACATCATCCCGGAGCCAATGTGGGAATTGGAAAAGACCACACCCTCTTCGCACTGATTGACGGCAAAGTGGAGTATACCCGGAAAAAGAATGACAAATCAGTTGTTAACGTACTTCCGAATACAAACTGATTTTACAGGACAAATTATCTGAAGTCTCCTGCAACCGGTATTTATTCTTTTCAGGCCGGGTGAATGCAGGAGATTTTTTATTTTTACCCCATAAAGCCACAGGTGCATGCTTACCTTAAAAACCATTCAGGAACATCCGGAAGAAGTCATCCGGAAACTACAGATCAAGCAGTTCGATGCAGCCGGACTTATTGAACAGATTCTTTCCCTGGATCGTGAGCGCAGGGAACTTCAGGCAGGCAACGATCTGATGCAATCGAAACTGAACAGACTTTCAAAATCCATTGGGGAATATATACGTATCGGAAAAAATGAAGAAGCGGAAAAAGCCCGTAAGGAAACTACCCGACTGAAAGAAGAGATAAAGAACAGGCAGAAACGGCACGGAGAAGTAGAGAAAGAGCTCAGAAACCTTGTGACCGAATTGCCCAATCTTCCGCACGATTCTGTTCCCCCGGGAAAAGGACCTGAAGATAATGTTGTGGTAAGAGAATGGGGGCACCTGCCGGAAAAAACCGACGGCCTCCTTCCCCACTGGGAGCTTGGCCGCCGGTTCGGTATCCTCGATTTTGAACTGGGCAATAAACTTACAGGTGCCGGATTCCCGGTTTTTATCGGCAAGGGCGCCCGGCTGCAAAGAGCCCTGATTCACTTTTTCCTGGATGAAGCCATAAAAGCCGGTTATGTGGAATACCTGCCACCCCTGATAGTAAATGAGGATTCAGCTTTTGCCACCGGCCAGCTTCCCGATAAGGAAGGACAAATGTATGCACTGACCCAGGACCGGTTCTACCTTATTCCCACGGCGGAAGTGCCCGTTACAAATTTTTACCGCGATATGATTCTGGATGCGGAAAAACTGCCCGTCAAAAATACGGCTTATACTCCCTGCTTCCGTCGCGAAGCAGGTTCATACGGAAAAGATGTGCGCGGGTTGAACCGTGTACACCAGTTTGACAAAGTGGAAATTGTTCGGATAGAGCACCCCGACCGTTCGTATGAAGCGCTGGAAGAGATGGTTCATCATGTGGAGGAACTGGTCAAGCAGCTTGCCCTACCCTATCGCATTGTCAGGCTTTGCGGAGGAGACATGAGCTTTACTTCGGCCCTTACTTACGATTTTGAAGTATTTGCCGCCGCCCAGCAAAAATGGCTCGAAGTATCGTCGGTTTCGAATTTTGAATCATTTCAGGCAAACAGGCTGAAGCTGCGCTTGAGAGATCCGGGCTTCAAAAAACCCATCCTTGCCCATACACTGAATGGCAGTGCCCTGGCTTTGCCAAGGATTGTGGCAGCCCTGCTCGAAAACAATCAGAAATCGGACGCCATCATCATCCCCGGGGTGTTAATACCCTACACCGGTTTTGATCGCATTGAACTGCCAGGGTGAAATGACCGGGCTTCCCCGTCAGGATGAAAAGGTCAATTGGTGATCATTAGTCTTCGCCCCAGTGCATCGTAATCAACATGATACTGTTTCAAAGGCCGTTCCGCTGGTCCGTCTTTTACCATTCCGTCAAGAATCAGATAGTATTCAGAACCGCAGCAGGAACAGCTGGCTATGCCCAGGGTTTCTCCCACCGATACCACGCAATCCCTGTCAATCTCCAGAGTACAGGCCCTGTCAAAAGCCTGGTATTCATTTTCGCCTTTATGGTATACAATGATTCCTCCGTAACCTTCGTTGGGTAAGATAATGGCATTCCCCACAGGCAAAAGGTCAATATAATCAGGATCGTCCAGGTATATAATTTTGCTGACCGGAATATAAGGAATCCATTCTTCCTTATCGCTGCAGGAAAGAAAGAAAAAAATAGCTGGGATAAGTAGTAAAAAATATCTTATTTTTGAAAACATATATGGCAAAGCAAAAAACCAAATCAGGAATAAAGGTAAGAAATATTAAACTAAGAAATATACCGGTTCTTTTGTTGCTCCTGATGCTTCCGGCATGTTTCTCCACACAGCATCAATCGAGAAAGGTAAGGCAGGCGGTAAGAAATGCCGAGAAAGTGGAAGAACGACAAAAAAAGGCCTATGAAAAAGCACGAAAAAAAGAAATCAAACGCCGTTTCAATATGCAAGCTCCTGAAGTTCAGGAGCGAATGAAAGAATCGAGAAAAAAGGCACGTGAATTCAACCGTCAAAACCGGGAACCCTTTTTCAAAAGGCTTTTAAAGAAATTAAAATTTAAACGCCATGGATGAGATTATTGAGATCATTTTATACGTAGTCGGCATTACCATTATTTTAGTAATCCGGGGCCTCGGGCAGAAGAAAAAAACCGCCACTCCTTCCTCCCCTTCAGAATCGGCCGGTGAAACACTCAGTGAATGGAAATCGTGGTTTGAAATTGATGAAGAAGAGGAAGAATCGCAACCGGGTGCCACCCCAATATACAAGGCGGAAGGATCTGAAAAAAAGTTTCGGGAATCCCCAAAAGATGTATCCGGCCATGAACATGAAGATACCGGGGAGGAAGTTCATGAAGAACCGGTGCCCATTGAAGTAAAAACCCCGGTCATGAGCGGGAAAGAACCATTCCTGAAAACAGAACTGTCTGAGGTACAGGAAGAAGGAGAAAGAATAACCGAAACAGAACTTCCTGATAATGAATATACTTACGATGAAATTTCCGCATCGGAAATTGGAGACGTCGATGACGTAAAGAAAAAGACGAAACAAAAATATTTCTTCCGCTCTGAACTGAAAAAAGCCGTTATATATAGCGAGATCCTGAACAGAAAATACATCCGTATCTGACCTATGGACGGGTATTGAGAACCGATTGTTTTAATTATAAATTTTTGTATATCTTTGCGATATGAAAGAGTTCCGGTTGCGGGATTCTTTTTTCTTTTTCAACACATGAGGGGTACGGCCAGGAAATCATTTGAACCGTACTTCTTTTGCCAAAACTCTATTACTTTTATAATGTTTCTGGAATGCTATGACAAAAGTATCCTACTTTACGGAAGAAGGTTTGCAAAAGCTAAGGGAAGAACTGGACAGGCTCAAATCGGTTGAACGCCCATCCATCTCAAAGCAGATTGCAGAAGCACGCGACAAAGGAGATCTATCGGAGAACGCAGAATACCACGCCGCTAAGGAAGCACAGGGGTTGCTTGAAATGCGTATATCCAGACTGGAAGATACGCTGGCTTCAGCCAGGGTCCTTGATCAGTCGCGCATTGATACAAACACAGTGCAGATCATGAACACCGTTACCATCCGTAATATCAACAATAATGCGGTGATGAAATACACCATTGTTTCCGAAACCGAAGCCGATCTGAAGGCCGGTAAATTGTCCGTCAGCAGTCCCATTGCCAGAGGATTGCTTGGCCGGAGAACGGGGGAACAGGTGAATATCCAGGTGCCTTCAGGCACCATGCTCTTCGAAATCATGGAAATTACCCGGTAGACATTTAATATTCCACTGATCATGGCAAGTATTTTTTCAAAAATTATCAGCGGCGAAATCCCCTCCTACAAAATTGCGGAGGATGAAAATTTTTATGCCTTTCTGGACATTCATCCCCTTGCCAGGGGGCATACTCTGGTAGTACCCAAAAAAGAAGTGGATTACCTGTTCGATCTGGATGATGAGACACTGGCCGGGATGAGTGTTTTCTCCAAAAGGGTAGCTCTGGCTATCGAGAATGCCATTCCCTGTGCCAGAATTGGTATGGTGGTTCTTGGCCTGGAAGTGCCCCATGCCCATATCCACCTGATCCCGATCAATTCGGAAGCGGATATCAGTTTCTCCCGGCCGAAATTGGAGCTTACGCAGGAAGAATTTGAGGAAATTGCCCGGAAAATCAGGAAGGGACTGGCATAATACCTTTCACCAGCAAACTCCCTCTTCCCCGTTTTACCGTTCTCGCCTTCCTTTAAGGCAGCGCAGGAATCTAGGTTTTATGAAGTCTGTCGGGGTGGTCTCTCAAAAAGCTTTTCCAGCTTGAATGCTTTTCCCCCTTTTCCGTTTTTTCCGGTTGCAGGAAATGACAAACCGCTGCTGCCAGTCCGTCGGTGGCATCCAGCTGTCCTTCCGCCTCTTCCGAATCGAGAATAATACGCAACATGGCAGCCACCTGCTCCTTGGAAGCATTCCCCTGACCTGTAATAGCCATTTTGATCTTGCGCGGGGCATATTCAAATACCGGTACTTCCCTGGAAAGAGCCGCTGCCATGGCCACTCCCTGAGCCCTGCCCAACTTGAGCATCGACTGCACGTTTTTCCCGTAAAACGGAGCTTCAATGGCCAGTTCATCAGGATGATACTGTTCAATCAGCCTGATGGTGGTATCAAAAATTTTCCGGACCTTGAGGTAAGGATCATCTATTTTTCTCATATCCAGCACCCCCAGAACCATTAGCTGCGGTTTGGATCCGGTGGCTGAAATAACCCCGTAACCCATGATGTTGGTTCCGGGATCAATCCCCAGTATGATTTTTTCTCTGGTAATGATCACATCCGGCTATAATGCTCCTATTTCAAACTTTAGTCCTTTCAGGGGTGGCAGGTTGGCCCGGATCCCCGCTTTCCTGGCACCGGCACCGGTAAATGAGCCTGTTTCCAGGTAATAAATGGCTTCTTTCAGCGTAGTTTCCCGGCGATCACCAAAATCATACAAAGGTTCATCGGGAATATATGAATCGGCAGGGAGTCCGTCATAATATTCGCCGTACCCCTCACTGTTTACCAGCTTGAAGGTGACCGGAGCGAAAGCATAGGTATCATAGTAATTCCATACATTCATTCCCACCGGTTTCCCGTATGTATCGTCGCCTATGATAATCACATCCTGCAGGTAGGGTTCCAGGCCGTTGATCAATGCTTCGCTGGCCGAAGCCGTTCCGGCTGAAGCCAGTACCAGCAGGCGTGACAGTCCAAGCTGACTGAGAGGATAGGTGTCGGGTTGCTCCGGATCGGTAAACAATACGTCTGCATCCCATTCACTTTTCTTATCATTGTACGAATAGGTCAGAAACACTTCATCATTGGTTGCCGGTCCGCTGATCTGGCTGGCCAGGTAGGTGGATACATCCATGGCACCCCCTCCGTTGTACCTCAGGTCAAGGATAAGTTCCTCCACACCCTGATCATCAAACACCTGAAATACCGAATCAAGTTCTTCATAGGTTGGTTCAATAAAACTTTTCAGCACCATATGACCCACTACTTTCCCGGCTACATGGAGGGTATCGGCATGCAGAAGGGTATTCATTTCAATCACCTCCTTGACAAAAGTACGCGTGAAGACCTGCCCTTCCGGACTCACAAATTCAATGGTCCTTTCCACTCCTTCTTCATCGGGCCCCATAGCCTGAAATAGTGCCTCGTAACTATTGATTGTCTGGCCATTGATCTTAGTAATGTACCAGCCTCTTCCGATGCCCTCATCGTATAAAGGAGAATCTTTGAAAACAAAAGTGATATAAATCTTTCCGTTGAAAAGAACATTGCCGAAGCCGAAACCGATATATTCTCCGGCCGAATAATATTGCATAAATTCTTCCCAGGTCGATACATAACTCCACCTGTCAACTGGCAGAACCCTGATTGCCTCCAGGATATCATACGGAGAGTTATAGTTTTCAGGATTGACTACGGGCATTTGATCGTACCACAGATACCATTCCTGCATCAACTTGTACAGCTCATCCCTTGCCTTTTCATCAATCGTTGGGGTGTCATTGTTGTTATTTTCCTTCTCACAACCGGAAGTCAGACAATTCAGGGCAACCAGCCCCAGTATTAAAAACCGGAGTATATTACTTCTCATGGTTCTGAATTTTTTACGAAAATACGTTTTTTCTTGCCTAAACGGAATTTTTGGTATACTATTCCCATTACAATCAAAATCAGTCCTACTACTGTAGTGACATAAATATGTTCGCCCACAAGCAGGTGGATAAATACCAATGATAAAAAGGGAGCCAGATAAACCAGGGTGCTGATGGTATCGGTAGAACGTGCCAGTTGCATGGCTCTCATCCAGAAAAAAAAGGAGACCCCCATTTCAAAAAGGCCTACATACACAGCCGGCAGGAGTGCAGTAAACGAAACACTTCTGAATTTTCCCAGTGCCAGGTTCAGGGCCAGAAGAAAGAAGGTAGCAAAAAAGAAATTCAGAAACAGTTTAACAATTTCTTCTCTCCTGTCGCGAACATTAAAGATCCAATATAAGGACCAGATAAGCGAACTGCCGGTGGCCAGAGCCACACCGAGGGGATCTGATTTTTCAATATTCCATACATTTCCCTGGGAAGAAATCAGGTAAACCCCTGCAAAACAAATGAAAAGTGCCATGAAGCTGCGGGCAGGAATGGTCTGTTTTAACAAGGGTACAGAAAGAAAAACAAGGATAATAGGCCATATCATGTTCAGGGGCTGAGCCACCTGAGCCGGCAAAAGGGAGTAGGCTTTCAGAAGAACGATGTAGTACAGAAAAGGATTCAAAAAACCCAGTATAGCCGATCGTCCGTATTCTGCCAGGGAAAAATGGAGAATTCTTTTCATTTTTCCCTGTGAGATCAGCACAACACCCAGAAAAAGAAGCGAAACCACACTGGCATAGAATACCAGTTCAAGAAAATCAAGTTGCCGGAGTGCAATTTTAAAGGCAGACGCCACGGTTGACCAGAAAAAAATGGCAATACCGGCATACAGATATGCTTTGGCCTGGTTATTCATTATCATGATCAGTGGCAGTCACTTTCATGAAAAACGGCATATATTTCTTTATTTCAGGTTCTAACTCCCGGTAGGTTTGCAGCTGTTCGTACGATATCCGATAAGCCCGATGTATCCGGGAGGATATTCCCCTGAGCAATTCGGCTTCTTTTCTGTATTTAGAATGGAGCTCCTCGGTAGTCAGGATATCATTCTTCACCTCCTGCTCCAGCATTTCCAGTTCACTCAACAGGAAAGATATCTCCTTCTGAAGACCGGTACACGAATGAATACAACTGTCCATCTTCTGAAAAACCATCCGGTAACTTTCTTTTGTTCGGTAATAATCCTGAATATCCGGTCCGGCATATATTCCCTCCTCCAGTACACCAACTCTTTCTTTCATTCTTTCGTATTCACGGTACAGGGTATCCAGATATTCTGCTGAAAGCACCTGCTGCAATTCGATTGCCATATCTTTCAGCTCCTGTATTTTCTTCATTTCTTCAGACGGCTCATCCTGGCGGCAGGAGAATAGCATGTTTCCGAAAAGGATCAGAAAACAGGCTCCTATGATCCTGGTTCGGGTCATGATACAAACATAATCATAAAAATAAAACAGGATAGTTTCACAGCATAACGGTCACCGCTTTCTACTATATGTCAGGCCTCTAAGGCTGTCATAAGGCTCGGCACTTTCTAATACCTGTAATGGTCGGGCTTGTACGGTCCGTGCAATGGTACACCGATGTATTCAGCCTGTTCCGGCGTGAGCCGTGTCAGTTTGACACCCAGTTGTTCCAGATGCAACCGGGCTACTTCCTCATCAAGATGCTTTGGCAAACGGTATACATCAATTTCATAATCGTGCTGCCAGAGGTCGATCTGGGCAAGAACCTGGTTTGTAAACGAGTTGCTCATCACAAAAGAAGGGTGTCCGGTAGCGCAACCCAGATTCACCAGGCGGCCTTCGGCAAGCAGGTAGATGGAATTCCCTCCGGGGAAAGTATACCTGTCAACCTGCGGTTTGATATTGGTTTTCACAACTCCGGGATACTCTTCCAGCTTTTCCACCTGGATCTCATGGTCGAAATGTCCAATGTTACATACAATCGACTGGTCCTTCATTTTCGACATGTGTTCAACGGTAATAACATCCCGGTTCCCGGTAGCGGTAACGAAAATATTTCCTTCATCCAGTGCATCTTCCAGGGTTTTCACTTCAAAACCTTCCATGGCTGCCTGAAGGGCACAGATGGGATCAATTTCCGTTACGATCACCCTGGCACCGTAAGCCCGCATGGATTTGGCCGAACCTTTTCCAACATCACCGTATCCACACACCACCACCACCTTCCCTGCCAGCATAACGTCGGTAGCCCGTTTTATCCCGTCAGCCAGTGATTCCCGGCAGCCGTACAGGTTGTCAAACTTCGACTTGGTGACCGAATCGTTTACATTGATAGCCGGAACCAGCAGAGTGCCTTTTTCTTTCCTCTGGTACAGTCGGTTTACCCCGGTAGTGGTCTCTTCAGACACACCTTTCCATTCACCGGCAATCCGGTGCCATTTGCCGGGATCCTCCTTCTGTATCTTTTTCAGTTGCTGTAGGAGGATGGCTTCTTCCCTGTTTTCGGGTTTTTTGTCAAGCAGGGAAGGTTCGTTCTCGGCCTCATATCCTTTATGGATCAGCAGGGTGGCATCACCTCCGTCATCTACAACCAGATTCGGACCTTTTCCTCCCGGAAAGGTCAGTGCCTGGTTGGTACACCACCAGTATTCTTCCAGGGTTTCTCCCTTCCATGCAAAAACCGGAATACCGCGGGCCGCCATGGCAGCGGCAGCATGGTCCTGCGTTGAGAAGATATTACAGCTGGACCAGCGCACATCGGCTCCCAGTTCAACCAATGTTTCAATCAGCACGGCCGTTTGAATTGTCATATGCAGTGAACCGGTAATGCGGGCTCCCCTGAGCGGTTTTTCCGAAGCATATTTTTTCCGGATAGCCATCAAACCGGGCATTTCCTTCTCGGCTATCTCAATCTCCCTTCTTCCGAAGCCGGCCAGACTCAGGTCCTTGACCTTATATGGCATACTTTCCACAAGTGTTTCCACGATTATTTTTTTTACAAAGTTAGCAATTTTAGCCGATCTGGAGCTGTCTTCATTCAATCTGCAGCCTCATCACCAAGATAGCGCATTATTTCTCTTTTATCATGAAACAGCTGTTCCCGAAGGGCTTCCATACCGTCAAATTTTTTCTCTGTCCTGATCCGCTTAAACAGGGAGACCACAATTTTTTCTCCGTAAATATCTTTATCCAGTCCGAAGATATGCACCTCAATTGTTCGTCCGTAACTGATTTCATGAAGGGTTGGCCGGAATCCAATATTCATCATTCCATACCGTTTTTTCCCGCCAAGGAACACCTGTACGGCATACACTCCATCGGGCGGAATCAGTTTCCGCTCATCGGTTATCCGGATATTTGCCGTTGGAAATCCCATGCCCGTGCCCACTCCGTTGCCTTTGTCAACCGTTCCACAAATAGGGTAAGGCTCTCCCAGCATCCGGTTAGCCTGTTCCAGATCTCCCTTTTGCAGGAACTCTCTGATACTGGTAGAACTGACTTTCATTCCGGAAACCGTTTCCGCTTCCACCCTTTTCGTCTTAAATCCGAATCGGTCGGCTGCCTGTCGGATCAATTCAAAACCTCCTTCACGGTTCCGGCCCAGATGATGATTATAACCCATCACCAGCATCCGTACTCCGCATTTCCGGACAAGGTACTCTTCCACAAAAGCTTCTGCCGGCAAACCCGAAAATTCCGGTGTAAACGGATAAACCAGCAAATGATCAACCCCTGCCTTTTCAAACAGGTATATTTTTTCTTCCAGTGTATTCAGTAATCTGAAGGCATGATCAGTTTTTCCCAGCACAATCCTTGGATGCGGCCAGAAAGTAAAAACCACGGTTTCGCCCACCAGCTGTTCAGCCGATCGCCGCATCTCATTCAGAATGCTTCGATGACCAATGTGTACCCCGTCAAAAGTACCGACAGTAATCACCGGGTTTTTAACCTTCCATTGCTCAAAGTCGTGGTGTATCTTCACTTTTCAAATCATTACGGAAAATACAAAAATAGTAAAATGAACAATAGTTGTTCATGATACCCCCATGATATTCGTCAGGCTGAAAGGAAGTAAACTCCTGGCTTCTCTCCTTAAATTTTTCCATATATTTAAAGAAAATTGATCATATGTCATCCTTCCCAATCATTGAGAAAGATCCCTGGCTGGCTCCGTATGAACACATCATCAGAGCAAGGCATGAACATTTTCAGAAAACAGAAAAACAGCTCATTCAGGAAACCGGGAGCCTGAAAGCATTTGCTACCGGGCATTTGTATTTCGGACTTCATCATGAAAAAAACAGATGGGTTTTCAGGGAATGGGCTCCCAACGCTACGGAAATATTTCTTATCGGAGTATTTTCAGACTGGAAACCGGTTAAAAAGTACCGCCTCACACCATTGCAAAACGGAAACTGGGAAATTCATCTGCCGGAAGGAGACCTGCACCACGGAGACCTTTACAAATTACTGATTCGCTGGGAAGGAGGTGAAGGAGAGCGCATCCCCTCCTATACCAACCGGGTGGTGCAGGATGAACAAACAAAAATATTCTCTGCCCAGGTGTGGGACCCTGAAACAGCCTATGCATGGAAGCATCCTTCTCCACAAACAAAAGATGAACCTCCCATTATTTATGAATCGCACGTTGGAATGGCCACTGAAGAACAAAGAACCGGGACATACAATGAATTCAGGGAACAGATCCTCCCCGAAGTGGTAGCAGGAGGATATAATACCCTTCAGCTGATGGCTATTCAGGAACATCCCTATTACGGTTCATTCGGGTACCATGTTTCCAGTTATTTCGCCCCTTCCTCCAGGTTCGGCACACCTGACGATCTGAAACGACTGGTGGATGAAGCACATGGAATGGGGCTGGCCGTGATCATGGACCTGGTACATTCGCATGCGGTTAAAAACGTGACGGAAGGGCTGGGGCTGTTCGACGGCACACCTTATCAGTATTTTCATGAAGGCCCCCGGCGCGAGCACATCGCATGGGATTCCCTGTGTTTCAATTACGGCAAACCGGAAGTGATCCATTTTCTGCTGAGCAACTGCCAGTACTGGCTTGCTGAATTCGGATTTGACGGATTCAGATTCGACGGGATAACCAGCATGCTGTACCTGGATCACGGACTATCCCGTGATTTTACCGATTACAGCATGTATTATGACGGAGGGCAGGACGGAGACGCTATAACTTACCTTACCCTGGCCAACCGCCTGATTCATGAAGTCAAACCAGCCGCCATTACCATTGCAGAAGAAATGAGCGGGATGCCCGGCCTGGCGGCTCCCATTGACCAGGGAGGTATGGGTTTCGATTACCGCCTGGCCATGGGAACTCCCGATTACTGGATCAAACTGATCAAGGAAGTTCCGGATGAACAGTGGAATGTGGCACAGATATTTCATGAACTCTCCCAGCACCGTGTGGAAGAGAAAACCATTGGCTATGCCGAATCGCACGATCAGGCCCTGGTAGGAGACAAAACCATAATATTCAGGCTGATGGACAAGGAAATGTATTACCACATGAACAAATCGAGCACGAACCTGATTGTTGACCGGGGAATGGCACTTCATAAAATGATCCGTTTGATCACTATAGCTACGGCGGGAGGAGGATACCTGAATTTCATGGGAAATGAATTCGGTCATCCTGAATGGATTGATTTTCCAAGGGAAGGAAACAACTGGTCGTACTTCTATGCCCGCCGTCAATGGAGTCTGAAAAAAAATCCCAGCCTGAAATATCATTACCTCTCTGATTTTGATCGGGATATGATTGAACTGATAAAACAGTCAGGTATTCTGCACATCCCTTTCCCCATCGCTGTGGTGCAAAACGAATCCGACCAGGTGCTGGCTTTCATTCGCGGGGATCTGCTGTTCGTGTTTAATTTCAATCCCACGCGTTCGTTCACTGATTACGGGATTCCCGTACCCAAAGGAAAATACAGAGTAGCTCTTTATACCGACGACAGAAAATACGGCGGACAACATCTGATCGACACGGAGATGGATTATTACACCATACCCCTTGCCAAATTATCAGACACCCAGGTATTGAGAATTTACATAACCCCCCGTACCGGGATAGTTTTCGCAAAAATGCCTGTCCCGCGCGTCAAATAAAGCGGATCATATCCATTTTACATAGGGGAAATCCTGTCGGTGCGGCAGATCTTCATTCTTCGGGAATATGCGGATCCCCAGGTTGAAACTACCGGGAATTACAGGTACCACCTTCGTTTTAAACCAGGCTTTCCCTCCCTCCACCTTTGCAAGTTCAAAGGGCTGAATATGGATTTTTTTGTCTTTCCCCTTCTTATCCGGCCGCGATATGATCAGCTCCAGTCCGATGTATTCGGGATTGAAATCATTCAGATCTATCTCCACGGTAATGGGATACCGCTGTCCAACCACCAGCCCCTGATCTGCTCCTTCGGGGTATTCCACAGAGACCACCTCGAGCGTTTTCCAGCGTCTGAAGAACCGGGTTTTCCATCGAACCAGCCTTTTGGCCATCTGATAATCATGCTCCTGCATAACCGTTGTTCTCCGGTAAAGCGGTTGATAATACCGGTCAAAATAATCCTGCTGCATTCTCCAGGTAGTAAACCCGGGAGCCACTTCCGACAGCGATTTTTTAATGAATCCCACCCATTGTTCCGGGACATCCCTGTCATTTCTGGTATAATAAGCCGGAATAATCTCATTTTCCAGGATCCGGTAAATGGTTTCGGCGTCGATCTCATCCTGAAAATCCTGGCTCTCATAGGTTGCTTCTTCCGGAAGAGCCCATCCTGCACCTTCCCGGTAACCTTCTACCCACCATCCGTCGAGCACACTGAAGTGCAGGGCTCCGTTCAGTACCGCTTTCATCCCGCTGGTCCCCGAAGCTTCCAGGGGCCGGGTGGGGGTGTTCATCCATACATCCACACTCTGAACCAGCTGACTTGCCAGCCGAATGTCATAGTTCTGCAGAAAGATGATCTTACCCAGAAATTCAGGCTGCTTGGATATTTCCACAATGCGTTTGATCAGATCCTGCCCGGCTTTATCATGCGGATGAGCTTTGCCTGCAAATAAAAACTGCACGGGACGTTTCGGGTCGTTGACGATCCGTGCCAGCCGGTCAAGGTTCATGAAAATCAGATGGGCACGCTTGTATGTGGCAAAACGCCTGGCAAATCCAATAGTCAGAGAATTCGGATTCAGCTTTTCAAATACCTCTACCAGGTGCTTTGGATTTTCATGTCGCTTGATCCAGTTATCCATGGCTCTTTCCTTCAGCACTTCCAGCAATTCATGCTTTTTACCAATCTTGAGCTTCCAGATGCGTTCATCGGGCACCTCCAGGATTTTTTTCCAGCGTTCAGCATCATTATGGTTTTCTTCAAAATCTTCTCCCAATGCTTCAATGAATAACTCCCTCCACTCGCGGGCCGTCCATGATGGATAATGCACTCCGTTGGTTACATGGCCGATATGCAGTTCATCGGTAAGATAACCGGGGTACAATCCCACAAACATATCCCGTGCCACCCGGCCGTGCAGTTCGCTTACCCCGTTCACTTCCTGTGAAAGATTGATGGCCAGATACGACATGTTAAACTCTTCTCCGGGATTCCCGGGATTCATCCGTCCCAGGCCCATAAATTCATCCCAGCTTATTTCCAGCCGATCGGCATAGTGAGGGATATAGGTACGGAGCATCTCTTCAGGGAAAGAATCGTGTCCGGCAGGTACGGGAGTATGTGTGGTAAAAAGGGTGGAAGCCCGCACAATTTCTTTTGCCTCGGGAAAAGTCAGCTTCTTTTCCTGTATATAATGCCGGATACGTTCCACCCCAATAAATGCAGAATGGCCCTCATTGCTGTGAAACAGGTCTCTCTGGATCTTCATAACGCGCAGGGCACGTATGCCTCCGATGCCAAGGAGAAGTTCCTGCAGCAGCCTGGTTTCACGGCTCCCTCCGTATAACCGGTGTGTGATTCCCCTGTCCTGCGGCTGATTTTCTTCCAGGTCGGAATCCAGAAGGTACAAATCCACCCGGCCCACCTCCAGCTTCCATATCCGGGCATACAAATTTCGTCCCGGTAAAACGATATTGATCAGGCTGGGTTTGCCGTTCTCATCCTTCATCAGGGTAACCGGCAACTTGTAAAAATCCTGAAAATCGTCCTGGGCATGCTGTTCTCCCAGAATTGAGATCATTTGCTTGAAATAACCATACCTGTAAAGCAGCCCTATGCCAATGATATCGGCATTCCGGTCACTGGCTTCCTTCAGATAATCACCCGCCAGAATGCCCAGGCCCCCCGAATAAATCTTTACCGATTCATGCAGGCCGAATTCCATGCTGAAATATGCAATGCGGGGCGGTTTCTTCCTGCTTTTCTGCTTCATATAGGCAGTAAACCGGTCGGATACTCTCTTGAGTTTTCCAACATATTCGCTGTCACCGGCCAGTTCCTTCAACCGGCTGTATTCTACCCGTTCGAATAAAATCAAAGGATTGTATTCGCAGTTTTCCCAGTGTTCGGGATCGATCTGCCTGAAAAGGTCAGGTGCTTCGGTATCCCATGTCCACCAAAGGTTGTTGGCCAGTTTTTGCAAATCTTTCAACCGGGCTGGCAGTTTTGACATGACGGAAACATTTTTCCACCGGGGAAAAAGCTCCGCCGGCCGTTCAATAATCTGCAGTACCTGTTCGGCCGGAGTTTCGGGTACCAGAGGTTCGGCTCTTCCTTCAGATTTGTCCAGAGCCTGGTGAAAGGCTTCATAATAATAATCCAACAGATTGTCCCACAGGGCAATACGCGAAATATCAAAAGCCAGTTTCCTGGCCTTTTCAAACTCATCAGCAGAAAGAAGGGTATATTTTTTAAGAGTATCAACCAGGTGCTTCACCACATCGGTATCGTTGTCGTCATTCCTGTCAAGCACGTAAATAGCATGATCCGTTTCCCCGGCATGATCCCTTACCCAGAGGCCAAAACCTGCAAGGCTGGTAGTAACGGTGGGAATGTGGAAAGCCAGGCTTTCCAGCGGTGTGTAACCCCAGGGTTCATAATAGGAAGGAAACACCGTTAGGTCCATTCCCACCAGCAGGTCATAATAGGAAAGGTTAAAAATCCCGTCGCGTCCATCCAGGTAGCAGGGTACGAATATCACTTTTACCTTGTCATCCGGATTGTTTTCCAGGCCCGAGTTCCTGATCCGGTTCATGATCAGGTCAATGCCCGTATCGTGCAGACGATGGGTAACATACCTGTCTTCAAGCAGATTGCCGTCAGGGTTGTCCATCCTGTCCTGCAAATCTTTCCTCGGTCCGTAATGCCCGGCCGGAATCAGAAGGAAAGCCACCACCGGGCGTTCCAGTGAGGGGTCTTCATTCATCTTCCCCAGGGCATCAATAAACAGATCGATCCCTTTGTTCCGGAATTCGTACCTGCCACTGTTGGCTATATACAGGGTATTATCCGGCAGTGCCTTCCCCATCATGGCATTCACAACCCGGAACATGGCATCGCGGGCAGTTTTTCTTTTCTCGCTGAATTCACTGTTTGAAGGAACAAAACTGTCATCGAACCCGTTCGGGGTTATCATGTCCACCTCCTTTCCAAGAAACTGGCTGCATTCTTTCGAAGTAATTTCACTCACGGTGGTGAACACGTCGGCATGCTGGGCAGCCAGCTTTTCAAGGGAAAGTTTCGACCGGATGTTAAAATCTCGCGATACCTGTTGGGCATCGTACTGAGCCAGGTTCTTGTACAGAGGGAAATTATTCCCTGCCAGCGACCTGCCGATAACCGTGGCATGGGTTGTAAAAACGGTGGCAATATGAGGTACTTCCGATTCGAGATGCAGAATGCCCGTTCCTGTCATCCACTCATGGAACTGGGCTACCGTACGTTCTCCCGATGTAATATTGAACCTGAAAAAACTTTCGATCACTTTGCCGGCAGCATAGCCGAACAGTGCCGGTTCAATATAATCCCACTGGCCCGAAAGCGAATCGAGCTTGTGGGTCTCCCAGAACCGCGCGAATATCTGATCTTTCTGCGGAAAAAACGGAGTAAAATCCACCAGCACGGCAACCGGACGGCCAGCAATTTTCCATCTGCCGGTCTTTATCCGCAATCCTTCCTCCCTTGCTTTTTCCCTCCAGAACTTAAACAACCTGGTATCTTCTTCAAATTCAGGATGTTCATCT
The DNA here is from genome assembly GCA_049975425.1 of Bacteroidales bacterium. Taxonomy (GTDB): domain Bacteria; phylum Bacteroidota; class Bacteroidia; order Bacteroidales; family VadinHA17; genus HyVt-105. The sequence continues at coordinate 78,648 of JBNGDI010000001.1, read as the reverse complement.
TCCCCCCTCCACACATCAGGACCAATCAGAATGTAATTGTTCTTTAACCGGGAAACCAGTTTTGCCGCCTTGGTCGAAATAACCGTATGGATGCCGCCAACCTTGTTGCATACTTCCCAGCTTGTTTCAAACAGGTATTCCGGCATGATTCTATTCTTATTCATTATTTCTCTGAAATTAAATGGAGTAATCGGGAGGAATTATTTTGATGATTTTTTCCTGGTGCCGGAGGATTTTCCGGTGGAAGATGCTTTTTTGCCTGACTTTTTCCGAACATCAGAAGCTGACTTTTCTCCTGTTTTTTTACCGGAGGGCTTCCTGGTCGTTCCTGTTCCTTCTTTTTTGCGGGAAGAGACCTTTTTCTGCGCCGGTGTTCCGGAAGCTGGTTTTCTGGCTCCCATCCGGATTTTTTCCTCATATTTTTTAATCACCTCATCCTTCTCCCTCACCATCTGATATAATCTTGCCAGTTCCTTCTCTTCCGAAGTGCTGGGTAGTGCGGCATTCAGCCTGATCATAAAATCGCTCAGCACATTCATATAATTGATAAAGGCATCGTAAGGGGAATTGTACGGGTTAAAATAGGAGTGCACCGATCCGTCGGAGAAGAATTTTGTACACATGTAATAGAAATGATCGCTGTTTTGCAGGTAATACCAGTCTTTTTTCAGACCGGGATCGTCCAGGTTCAGTATTTTATCCCTCAAACTGTACAGCTTGTTAAAGGCTTCCTCCTGAAGGGGATTTCCCAGCCAGGCCGTCAGATCCCTCTCTTCATCCGCCCAGGAAATGGGATAAGGAACATGTATGGCCGATACCACATACAGCTTTTCTGCTATTTCAGTAGGAGTGGAAAACTGATAGGTAGATTTGTCAAAAACAATGGCGGGAAGGGCTTTGAGGAATTCAAAAATACCTGTGTCAGCCCACTGGTGCTCACCAAAAGTCTCATAATCCATAAACAGATTGAGCACTTCTTCCCGGGGAGGAAACGTATTGATCCACGATACAAACTTGTCGGCTGTCAGGGGCCATTCGCTCCATGATTTGTTGGAAAAGCGGAAAGCAATATCGTCGCTCAGCTTAAAATTTCTCAGAAGCACTTTTAATTTGGGGTTAATGGCATTGGCATACAAAAAATTGGGACTTTTCCACCCCAGCACATGCTTGGCCCCTTCAGTAAGCATAACCCTGTATCCCATATCGGCTACCATGGCTCCGATTTCATCGGAATAGATATGCTCGGTATTCCGGAAAGCGGTAGGTTCCTGCCCGAACAAGGTTTTCATTCTCTCAGCATGCATTTTTACCTGCATTTCAAATTCTTCCCGGTCTTTCAGCGAGGCCAGGGAATGAGCGTAGGTTTCGGCCAGAAATTCAACCTGTCCGGTCTGTGCCAGCTTCCGAAAACTTTCCAGAACCTCGGGCGCATAGAGCTCGAACTGCTCAAGCGCCATGCCGGAAATGGAAAACGACACCCTGAACTTACCCTGGTGCTTTTTGATCAGATCCAGAATGATCTCATTGGCCGGAAGATAACAATGACTGGCCACCTTCCTTACAACGGACTCATTGAGATAATCATCATAGTAATACTGGTCATTCCCTATATCGAAAAACCTGAATCTTCGCAAGCGAAAGGGTTGATGAACCTGAAAAAAAAGACATATTGTTTTCATGCAATCTTAGGATTTGCCTTGATTTAACACATCATAATAAACATCCCTTACCTGGCGGGCCGATTCATCCCACCGCAGATTGTCCACTTCAATCTTTCCGTATTTTTTGAACATGGCTGACAGAGCGGGATAATTCAACAGGCCGTAAATGGAGTCGGCAATGGCATCAATATCCCAGAAATCCACCTTAATGGCATATGTCAGTATCTCAGCCACACCCGACTGGCGGCTGATGATCACCGGCACATTGCTCTGCATGGCTTCAAGCGGAGAAATGCCGAAAGGTTCTGACACGGAAGGCATAATATACAGATCGCTCATCCGGAGCATATCAAATACATCGTCTCCCTTCAGGAAACCGGTAAAATGAAACCGGTCGGTGATCCTTAGCTGTGCAGCCCGCAGGATCATCTTTTCCATCAGGTCGCCGCTGCCGGCCATAATGAAACGAACATTCCGCATTTTCTTCAACACCCGGAACGCGGCTTCAATAAAATATTCCGGGCCTTTCTGCATGGTGATCCTGCCCAGGAAAGTAACAATCTTTTCGTTCACCCCCTTTCGCAGTCCCATAGGTTTATGTTCTTCCAGGGGCTCAACAGCATTGTATACGGTAACCACCTTTTCGGGAGGAATACCGTATTTTTCGATAACAATGCTCCGGGTGAGGTTACTTACTGCAATAATCCGGTCGGCCGCTTCCATTCCCCTTTTTTCAATAGCATATACATCGGGATTGACATTCCCGCCGCTGCGGTCAAAGTCAGTGGCATGCACGTGAATAACCAGAGGTTTGCCCGAGGCCATCTTGGCGGCAATTCCCGCAGGATATGCAAGCCAGTCGTGTGCATGGATCAGGTCGAATTCCTCATCCCGGCCGATGATCCCCGCTACCAGAGCATAATTGGCAATTTCATCCAGCAGTCCCGGCCCGTATTCTCCTGAAAACACAATTCTACCTTCCTCATCAATGTGGAGATACCGTTTGTTTCCGGCTTCTTCCCCGAAGTGAACCTTTTCATATTCCATGGGGTCCATATAGGGAATCAGGTGGGAAGCCACCTCCAGGTAATCGAATTTCTTTCTGAACGCTTCAATATCCAGCCTTTTGCGGGTAATGGGAATATCGCCCGCCCCGATCAGGCGAATGGCCGTCTGGTCTTCATCCCCGTATGCCCGGGGAACAACAAACAACACATCCACATCGGGCAGGGTCGACATCCCCCGCGTAAGACCGTAGCTGGCCGTTCCCAATCCGCCCGATATGTGCGGAGGAAACTCCCATCCAAACATTAACACTCTCATGTACAGGATATCTGTTTAATAAAAACAATTAATTTTATGATGACACCTCTTCCGTTTCCTGTAACATATTGATAATTTGCAATACGGCAGCAACACTCCAGGCCTGTGAAATAGCCCCGCGCGGACGATGTGGCGGGTCGCCGTCATAAATTTCCGACAGGGTCCCCACCCCATGTATGGTCATCTCTTCTTCCATTCCGTTCAGGATTTTCCTGAACATCGCGTGAGCAGACCGCGGACTAACCTTCAGATAGCCCAGGCAGAAAAATTCCAGTAACCATGGCCATACGGTTCCCTGATGATAAGCCCGGTCACGTTCTTCCTGGGTCCCCTGGTACACGCCCCGGTAAAGTTTGTTTCGTGGCGAAAGGGTCCGCAACCCTTTGGGCGTGAGCAGTTCCTTCTCAATGACCTCCAGCACCGACCTGATCATCAGATCATCGAGCATCACATGGTCAAGAGCAGTAGCTATCACCATATTCGGCCGGACACTCCAGTCGGTTATATCCTCATTTACATAATCCGCCAGGAAACCACGTTCCTGATTCCAGAAGGTATCCAGGAATGACTCCCTGATGAGCGGAGGAAGCTCTTTCCACTCCTTTACAAAAGTTTTGTCACCGAACTCTTCAGCCAGCCCCAGAGCAAATTGTATGGCATTGTACCATAGAGCATTGATCTCAACAGCATAGCCATTCCTTGGAGTTACCGGAACACCGTCCACCACTGCATCCATCCAGGTAAGCGCCTTGCCCGGAAGACCGGAATATATCAGTCCGTTGGCATCCATCCGGATGCCGAAATCTGTACCCTGCCGGTAGGCTTTCAGCACAGCTTTCATAGAAGGTCCGTATTCTTCCCACAATTCTTTTCTTAATCCTGTATATTTCAAATATTCCTGCAGGGAGCGAAAAAACCACAGGGGTGCATCCACCGAATTGTAGACATACTTCCCGCTGCCACCCATGTTGGGAAACAATCCGCCCTTCATGCGTTTCTTCATGGTTGCCAGCACCTCACGGAATGTATCCACATCACCATACGCCAGAGTCAGGCCTGGCAGGGCAATAAATGTATCTCTTCCCCAGCTGCCGAACCAGGGGTATCCGGCTACTACTTCAGTATCATCCTCCAGACGCTGAATAAACTGCCGGGCTGCATTTACCAGGCAGGCCCGTAAACTGTCTCTCGGTTCCCTCTTTTTTAGTTCGGTGGTAAATTTTCGCCTTAAAACCAGGGGAGATTCTTCCGCAACGGAAGCCGAAAATACTATGCTCTCCCCCTTTCTGATGGGTAATTCAAAATAACCCGGAACATACAGATCCTCCCGAAAATCATACCCCCTGCGCTGCTCTTCCAGATATTCGATGTTATAATACCAGTGGGGAATATGTACATAATCCGGGGTTTTATTGAACTGCATATAAAGATACGGGAAACCGGGATACATACGTACCCTCACCCCGTTGGAAACCTTATGAGCCCTGAAACTGGCATCCATATTGGAGTGCGTCAGCTCGTGTATATTCCTGAATGCCAGAAACGGTTTGAACCTGAGGATGGTGGGGGAATGTGCCTCCACCAGCGTATACCTGATCAGAATCTGTGGCTTGTTCTCCACCAGCAAACTGTCCTGCTCAAGAACAACCCCTCCCACACGGTAAACTGTTTTAGCCACCAGGTCTATCTCAAAATCACGGATGTATTTATGCCCTTTCGGATCATAATGATCGCCGTCATATTTGTGTATACCCAGATTAAACATCTGATCATGCTGGATAACCGACACATCCAGTGTGGATAACAGCACATATTTTTCCCATCCGAATTGCTTCAGGGGAGTCACCAGCAGTCCATGATACTTTCGCGTATTGCAGCCAATGATGGTAGAACAGGCATAGGCTCCCGAACGGTTCGTCTTGAGTATTTCACGATTCAGCGAATACTCCAGATTGATCAGCTGTGTTTTGTCAAACTGAATGTAACCCATAGTTGCATTCTTTAATCAGTTTTATCTCTTTTCCGGCTACTTTATCCCTGAAATACAGGCCTACAAATATCAACATTTTTTCATTCATACTCAACGCTTTGGGAAATATTTACATTAATTTCACATAAAGAACAGACAGGTTGAGGAAATCGTCGGCCAGGGATGACCCGGTGAAGGGTTTTTGGTTAAAATTTATTTATCTTCGCAGAATGTTCCTGCATACAGGCCATTGCCCCCGAACAATTAAACAAGATTTTTGTATATAATATAACAACATTTTCCCTTCTATGAAAAAAAATACACCATGCATCGTCGCCGCAATGATTATTGCCCTGGGGTTTTCCTGCCGGCCGTCGGAAAGATCGGTACGTCTTGAGGCTTCCTTCCAGAATGCAGCAAACGATTCTTTTTTTATATCCGAAGTTTTTACCGAATCTGTAAACCGGATCGATTCTCTGCAGGCCGGACATGACGGATCTTTCACATGGAAAACCAGGATCAGCCAGCCCTCATTTTACCTTGTGGAACGCCATCCGGGGGAACAGGTCATCCTGATCATTCATCCCGGAGAACATATTTCCATATCGGGCGACATCAGCGATCCCCTGAACAGTATTGTTATAGAAGGTTCCGGCGATTCGGAGCGCCTGCTCGAGCTGAACCGTACCCTTACCCGCAATCTTATGGAACTGGATTCCCTGTTCGACGCTTATCAGGACCCCGCTACCGGATCTTTCAATATGGAATATCTGGATGAAATAAACAACCGGGCTCAGCAGATACACGAAAGACAAAGAGAATACAATATACGTTTCATTGAACAGGATCCTGGATCCCTGGCCAATCTCATTGCCCTGCACCAGCAAATATCCCAGCAGCAACCGGTACTCGACCTGATCGAAGATTATGAAATTTTTGCGCGCACTGACTCCATCCTGTACCGTCTGTATCCTGAAAATGAGCCCGTTCAGGCCATGCACCGGAATGTGCTGGCTGCCGGTGAATATCACCAGCGAAATATGCTAAAGGACGAAGTGGTGGGAATTGGCCGGATAGCCCCTGAAATTAAACTTCCTTCCCCACAGGGCGATACCATCGCGCTGTCGTCTACCCGGGGAAATATCGTGCTGCTCGATTTCTGGGCAGGATGGTGTCCTCCCTGCCGCCAGGAAAATCCCAACCTGGTGAGGATCTACAATAACTACGAAAACAAGGGGTTCCGGATATACCAGGTTTCTATTGACCGAGAAAAAGAAACCTGGCTGAATGCCATTGAAGAAGATCACCTGGAAGAATTCATCCATGTAAGCGATCTGAAATATTGGGAGTCTCCCGTTCTCGGCAAATACTATGTTGAGTCCATCCCTGCTAATTTCCTGCTGGACGAAGACGGCAGGATCATAGCCCGCAACCTCAGGGGAAATGCCCTGGAAGAAAAACTGGCAGAGATTTATAAAAACCGGTAATACCATGACCAGATACCTGCCTTTTCTTACGCTGTTCCTTCTGCTGGCTTCATGCCACCGTAACCGGGTAGTCATCCGGGGAACACTTGAAAACGGAGGTGCTGTCCCGGTAGTGCTGGAGGAAATGGATATCGAATCCCTCCGTTGCGTTGATTCGGTGGTTACTGGCCGGAATGGAAAGTTTGTTTTCAGGTTCGATACCAAACAACCCAGGTTCCTCTACCTGAAAATTAACGGACATGCTCCCGTCACCCTGCTGGCCGAACCCGGTGAAAATATTGTTTTTAATGCAACAGCCGACCGGCTGCCCGGTGAATACCATGTGACAGGTTCACCCGGGTCAGTGCTGGTCAGGGAACTGGATCAGCAACTGCGGAAAACCATCGGCACACTGGATTCCCTCCAAACCCTCTATGACAGCCTGGAGGTAATCCCTGCGCCGGCCGGACGGCTTGAAGAGCTGGAAGCCGAATACGCACAGGTTATCAAAAACCAGAGGCAATACAGCATCCGCTTTATCATGCAGCATACCGGATCACTGGCCTCCTACATGGCCATGTATCAGAAACTGAACCCCGAAACCTATGTGCTGAACACTACTTTCGACCTTCAGTACATGAAGATTCTTTCCGACTCCCTGGGAAAATACTATCCACGCTCCAGGTATGTAAGAGCGCTGAAATCCGATCTGGAAACAGAAATGGCACAATACCGAAGCGAACAGATGAAACGGTTGATAGAGAATATGGAAGCCACTCCGTTCGACGTGGCCCTTCCCAACCTGAAAGGTGACACGGTACCCCTCAGTTCACTGCAGGGCCATTATACCCTGCTGAATTTCTGGAGTACCGCCCATGCCGAAAGTATGCAGGAAAACCGGGATATTAACAGGTTCTTTCAAAAATACGGGCCCAGGGGGTTCAGGGTTTACCAGGTTGCTCTTGATACAAACCGAACTCTGGTAAAACAGATCATGGAATACGAGGGTTATTCCTGGATCCAGGTGATCGATTCCGAAATGGAACGATCCAGAACGGCCCTGTTATTGAATGTAAGGGATCTTCCTGCTAATTTCCTGATAAATCCCAGAGGAGAATTCATCGCCAGAGACCTATACGGCGATGCCCTCCGGCAAAAACTTTCCCAGATTTATGACTGACCGGCCCGGAAAAGAGGTGTTTTTTATCTCCGATGCCCACCTGGGTTTTCCATCCCACAGCCGGAGCCTTCCGCGGGAAAAAATGCTTGTCCGTTGGATGCGGGAAATCAAACCCCGCACACAAACCCTCTTTCTGGTAGGCGATATGTTCGATTTCTGGTATGAATATAAACGTGTGGTGCCCAGGGGATTTACCCGTTTCCTCGGAGAGGTGGCCTGTTTTACCGATGAAGGGATCCCGGTGCATTTCTTTACAGGAAACCACGATCTGTGGACATCCGGCTACCTGGAAAAGGAAACAGGTATGATCATTCACCGCGAACCTTTGCGCATACGCATCGGCCAACACCGTTTTCTGATTGCCCACGGCGACGGACTGGGACCGGGCGAGCGGGGTTACAAATTAATGAAACGGATTTTCAGAAGCCGTATCCTTCAGTGGTGTTTCTCCCGCCTCCATCCGAATTTTTCCCTCTGGTTCGGTCATACCTGGTCACATTCCAGCCGGAGAGCCCGGGAAAACGAACCTTTTCTCGGCGCAGATAAGGAACACCTGTTTCATTACGCAAGAAAGGAAAACGAAATTGACCCTGTAGATTATTTTATTTTCGGGCACCGGCACCATCCCCTGCTGGAAAAACTGAATGAAAACTCGAAAATTATTTACCTGGGCGACTGGGTCGATCACTTTACCTACGCGGTATACAACGGGGAAAAAGTGGAACTGAAAAAATACAGGTAAGTACTTCCCCTGCGGCAGGGAAAATTCTATCGCAGAAGATAGGCCAGAAACACCCCGATGTAGTTCCCCACAGCGTATCCGGCAATCCCAATGATCAGCCCGGTCAGTATCACCTCCCTGTTTTTCAGGGCACCTGCGATTACCGGGACAAAGGGCGGGGAGCAAATCAGGGCACTACCCGAAATAATCACGGTGTCGGCATCCAGCCTGAAAACCCTGGCCAGCAGGGCATGTAAAATATGTGAGCCAAACATGGCCAGCCCCACGTACCAGAAAAGGGAAAAGGATATGTCGGCCAGTTGCCTGATATCGGCCATAGAAGCCACCACCAGGCAAAAAATCAGAATGAGATACATACCGGCTTGAAAAGTCATTTTGATCCTCTTCACCCGGGGGACAAACGAAAAACCGATCCCAAAAGTTGTGATCAGCAGGATAATAGCTGCTGTGGAAAAATCGGCCGGGAACAGCTTGCTCAGGAGAAAGCTGACCCCCGTAATCCCAACTGAAAGGCCAAACGCGGCCAGGATAGGGAAAAGGTTCTTTCTCAGCAGAATGCCCCGGTAAGAATCAAATGCTTCGTCCAGGTTATCAGGCTCCCCCGTAACCTCTGCCTTTTTGAACGGACGAAGGAAGGTAAGAAATACACGCTGCCCTACCGACAGGATGAACACCAGATAAAGGGCTCCCAGAGCCAGTTCATAGGTATGGGTCATGATGTACAGCTCCTGGTCTACATTCAGGGCAGTTTTCATGGCTGCCAGGTTGGGTGTTCCACCGGTATAAATGGCCACCAGCATGCCGGCCACTTTCCAGTTCTCGGGAAGCTGATCGCGGAAAAGGTAAAAACCGGCCACTACCATGAGGATCACTGTGAACAATCCGAGCAGCAGCGATTTCATGGCCGTGGCAGCCTGTGAAAACCACGACCTTACATTCATGGAAAAAAGGATCAGAGGCAGGGCCAGGGGAATGGTCAGGTTCGTCATTAATTCCTGGTACTTTGCAGCTCCCTCGGGCAAAATGCCCGCATTGCCAATGATCAGACCCACTGCATAACAGATCAGTACTGCACCGATCTTCTTCATAATGGAAAAATAATGCTCCAGGTACAATATCACCACCGGAGCCAGAATGAAAAAGGCCAGTAAAATAATGAGTTTATAGTGCATGGATTTTTGTTTAGGGTGGTTTCAGAGTAAGCATGGTTCCGGATCAAAATGCCCATGCCGATCCGGTCAGGCTAAATAAAACAACATTTGCGGGAAATTCAAATTCATTAAGGAATTATTTTGTAAATTAGAGCAATTCGTTAACCGGTATTGATAAAACCTCCAAACTGTTAACCCTGTGAAAAGGAAAATCAATCAGCTCGTCAGCGATTACAACAGGGGCAGGATCGGACGTCGGGAGTTCATGAAAAAAATGGCTTTACTGGCCGTAGGAACCACCGCTTCGGCAGACATTATTTCCCTCTCAGGATCCTGTGCCGGAAAGTCAGGCAGAAAGGATGCGGAACTGGAAAACGGGTTCATCACCTACCCCGGGCACACCGGTGAGGTGCGTGCTTATCTCTCTGTTCCGGCCGGAAAGAAAAAATACCCCGCCGTAATCATTATTCATGAAAACAGGGGGCTGGTACCCCATATCATGGATGTGAACCGGCGTATGGCCGGGGAAGGATTTCTGGCCCTGGCACCCGATGCCCTATCACCCCTGGGAGGAACTCCGCAGGACGACCCCGACCGGGGCCGCACCCTGATCGGTCAACTGGACCGGGAAGATACGGTCAAGGATTTCGTTGCCGCTGTGAAATACCTGAAAACCCATCCCCGGTCCACCGGAAAGGTAGGATGCACCGGTTTCTGCTGGGGAGGAGGCATGACCAACCAGGTGGCTGTGAATGCCCCGGATCTGGATGCCGCGGCACCCTATTACGGAGCCCAGCCCGACCCGGCAGAGGTGCCGAAGATCAAGGCTCCCGTTATGGCCCATTACGCCGGTGATGATCCCCGCATCAATGCAGGTATTGAAGCTTTTGAAGAAGCCATGAAAAAAGCGGGGATCGAATACCAGATCTTCATCTATGAAGGTGCCAGACACGCCTTCAATAACGACTCCAACCCCGACCGGTATCATCCCGCAGCAGCCAGGCTGGCCTGGGAACGGACGGTTCAATTCTTTAAGGAAAAACTGGGCGAAGGGAAGTAATGCCCTAAACAGGGTTGATGGAGTATTTGACTTACCTAACGAGACCTGCTATCCCCTGTCAGAGCTCCCAGCCGTTCCATACAGCCGCCACGGTACCGGCAAAGGGCTTTATATGGTTGAAAAAGAGCCTGTACCCCTCACACAGGTAATTCAAACCCGGTTCTCCTGAGGAAGTCCTGACAAAACGATTCCTGGGACATTCCCCATTGCACATGTCCAGCACATCGCATTCCAGGCAATACCGGGGCAGGTTGTCGCTTTTTGCCCGGCCGAAGGCCTGCTGCCGGGAATCGTCCAGCAGGTGCTGAAGGTCAGTTTTCCCAATGTTGCCCAGAAGATGGGAGTGATCCACATAGTGGTCGCATGAATAAAAATCACCGTTCCATTCCACAACCGGCACCCGGCCGCAGGTCTTTTTGAACAGACACAGGGTATGGTCCTGATGGAAAGCTGTACGCAGTGCCTCTTCAAAAATCTGCACCTGCAGCCGGCCAATATCCTTCCCTTTCCATTCATCAAATACCGTACACAGGAACTCCCCGAAATCGCGTGAAGGGACACTTTCCTGGCTTACTCCTTCCGGGCTCCCCGGCCGGCGCTCCACCAGGGGAAGAAAGGTAATGAACCGGGTCCCCAGTGATTTGAAGAAACGGTAAACTTCCAGCGGATTCTTCACATTTTCGCGATGCACCACACATAAAATCTCAAAAGGGATCCCGTATGCACGGAGCAGATCCAGCCCCTTCATGGTGCGGTGGAAAGCTGGCTGTCCCTGCCGGTTTTTCCGGAACCGGTCATGGAAAGGCTGCGGCCCGTCAAGGCTCACCCCCACCATAAAATTTTCTTCTGCAAAGAAACGGCACCATGCATGGTTCAGCAGGGTGGCATTGGTCTGTATCCCGTTGAATACCCGTTGCTCCGGCCTCCTGTATTTTTTCTGCCATGCAACGGCCTGCCTGAAAAATTCCACTCCGGCCAGGGTGGGTTCCCCCCCGTGCCAGGTGAAAAACACCGGCGATCCGCCGGAAGCCTCCAGGTGCTGAACAATATATTTTTCCAGCAGGGATGATGACATGACCTTTTGACTGCCGTGCAGCAATTCCTCCTCATCCAGGTAGTAACAATAGGCACACCGCAGGTTGCATCGGGCTCCCACGGGTTTCACAAAAACCTGGAAATCAGGGGCGATATTTTCCATTATTTTTCACTGGTGGCTATAGTTTCCTCCATTCATTTCCACCGGATTCATCCTGCCCACCCTTCGCGGTCGAGGTTGCGGTACTGAATCGCCTCGGCCAGGTGAGAAGGCAAAATATCCGGGCATTTTTCCAGGTCGGCAATGGTACGCGATACTTTCAGAATACGGTCGTAGGCCCGGGCGGATAATCCCAGCTTATCCATGGCATTTTTCAGAATCAGGTGACCCGAATCGTTCAGTTGGCAGTATTTCCTCAGCATACGCGAAGTCATCTGTGCATTGCAGAACACCCCGTTTTCTTCCTTGAAACGGGTTTCCTGCACCTTCCGGGCTTCCGTTACTCTTTCCCTGACAGCCCGGCTGGGTTCGGCCTCCCCTGTATCACCCAGTTTTTCAAAAGGTACCGGCACCACTTCAATGTGAATATCGATACGATCGAGGAGCGGACCGGAAATGCGGTGCAGGTATTTCTGCACCACCCCGGGTGTACATACACAGGGCTTGTCGGGGTGGTTGTAATAACCGCAGGGACAGGGGTTCATTGAAGCCACCAGCATGAAACTGGCCGGGTATTCCACGGCAAACCGGGCCCTGCTGATGGTAATCACACGGTCTTCCAGGGGCTGGCGCATCACCTCCAGCACCGTTCGCTTGAATTCGGGCAGTTCATCGAGGAACAGCACCCCGTTGTGGGCCAGGGATATTTCCCCCGGCTGGGGATAGGAGCCGCCTCCTACCAGGGCCACGTCTGAAATCGTGTGGTGAGGCGACCGGAACGGCCGGCAGGTCATCAGCGAGGCATTGCTCTCCATTTTCCCGGCCACGGAGTGTATCTTGGTGGTTTCCAGGGCTTCCTCAAGGCTCAGCGGGGGAACGATGGTTGGCAACCGCCGGGCAAGCATGGTTTTACCTGCACCCGGCGGCCCGATCATTATTACATTGTGCCCTCCTGCCGCAGCAATTTCCAGGGCCCTTTTCACATTTTCCTGCCCTTTCACATCGGCAAAATCCACATCGTACCGGTTCCCCTCCCTTTCAAACTCTGCTTCCAGATCGATATACACCGGCTCGGGGGTGTTTTTTTCTTCCAGCATATCCACCACCTCGCGCAAATGCCCCAGCCCATATACTTCCAGCCCTTTTACTACGGCCGCTTCCCGGGCATTGGCTTCAGGGACGATCAGACGCCGGAAACCCGTTTCCCGCGCCTGCAAAGCCATAGGAAGAACCCCTTTCACCGGATGCAGGCCCCCGTCAAGCGACAGTTCCCCCATCATCACGGTGGTTTCCAGATTCTTTGCGGAGATCTGGCCGGAAGCTGCCAGAATGCCCACAGCCAGAGGAAGGTCATAGGCCGAACCTTCTTTCCGGATATCCGCCGGAGCCATGTTCACCGTGATGCACATGCCCGGCCATTCGAACCCGTTGGTCTTCAGGGAAGAAACAATCCGTTGCTGGCTTTCTTTTACCGCATTGTCGGGTAAACCCACCAGATGGAACTTGAAACCCCGCGATGCATGCACTTCAACGGTAATGGACGTGGCATTGATACCATGCACTGCGCTTGCATAGGTTTTTACCAACATAATGAAAAAGAATATTAATTATATTTATATTAATATTTAATATATTTATTTTTGTTTATATTATATTTATATACATTTAAATATTATTCATTGCCAAATAAATAATATTTTCCCACATTGCATCATGGTGAGGAGGTTGGAATAGTTAAATGTAATAAAACCAACGGATTTTCTGAAGGAATTTCACGAATCATTACTTTTACAGGAAAAACACGATGGCACATTCTTCTTCCTCCGGTTCCCTGAGAGAACGATGGTACCGCATTATTTTCCTGACAGATACCCAGGCCGGCAAATGGTTCGACATTTTCCTCCTGGCCATGATCCTGATCAGCATCGTTGTGGTAATTCTTGAAAGCATAGCGTCTGTTGACCGGGAGTACGGCACGTGGCTGCGTGTCATTGAATGGATCATCACCATTGCTTTTACTGTTGAATATTTTACAAGGATTATGGTGGTTCGGAAGCCGTTCAGGTATATTTTCAGCTTTTACGGAATCATCGATTTCCTGGCGATTACTCCCACCTACCTGGGAATTTTTCTGGCCGGCAGCCATAGCATGGTGGTTATCTGGGCCCTGCGGCTGTTGCGGATTTTCCGGATTTTTAAACTGAACAGGTACACGGAAGAAGGCTCAGTGATTATCCGGGCACTGATAGCCAGCCGCCGGAAAATCGGGGTTTTTCTATTCGGCGTATTCACCACTGTGATCATCATTGGCACACTGATGTACCTGATTGAGGGGCCGGATAACGGTTTCAGCAATATCCCCAGAGGCATTTACTGGTCCATTGTAACACTCACCACCGTGGGATACGGAGATATTTATCCGGCCACCACGGCGGGTCGCTTCCTCGCCAGTTTTGTCATGATCCTGGGATATGCCATCATTGCAGTTCCCACGGGCATTGTAACAGCCGAAATGAGCCATAGCAAAAAAACCGGAAAAACCAGAATATGCACGCAGTGCGGAAAACAAAACCATCGGGAACAAGCCGGGTACTGCGACCGCTGTGGCAACCGGCTCCCGGAATTCTGATCCGGGCAGAAACACCGGCCATCAGCACCACATGCTTTGCAGGTATCTGAAACCGGGGTGTCTGTTCCCGATTGTTTCCGTGCTTGCGGAAATTTCCATACCTTTGCCTTCAAGAATCACAGGCTATGGCATTACCCAGTTTTTTCAAAATAAACAAGAACCGCAGGTTCAACTATATACCGCGATATTACGATCCCGGCAAGGAAGAGCTCGAGGAAAGGATACGGGATATTGAGATCGAAATGGGAGTAAACCGGAAAGATGACGAAGTGTACACACCCCGAATACACCGGGGCATGATGACAGGACGCCACTCCTCGCGAAGGAAAGCGAATTTTCAGTCCAATCTGCGGTTGCTCGTCATTCTGGCCATCCTGCTGCTGATTTCCTACATTCTTTTCTTTGCCTGAACCGGTAAGCTGACCCGTGAATGACCGATATTATCCGACTTCTGCCTGATTCAGTGGCCAACCAGATTGCTGCCGGGGAAGTAATCCAGCGGCCGGCATCCGTTGTAAAGGAGCTGGTGGAAAACTCCATAGATGCCGGGGCCTCGGAAATAAAAGTGGTGGTACGCGATGCAGGGAAAACCCTGATACAGGTGATCGACAACGGCAGCGGAATGACAGAAACCGACGCCCGCATGGCTTTCGAACGGCATGCCACTTCCAAGATCAACAGTGCCGATGATCTTTTTTCCATC
Source organism: Bacteroidales bacterium (assembly GCA_049975425.1). GTDB lineage: Bacteria > Bacteroidota > Bacteroidia > Bacteroidales > VadinHA17 > HyVt-105. The sequence goes on along the minus strand of JBNGDI010000001.1, from coordinate 63,569 downwards.
CGGACCATGGGGTTCCGCGGGGAAGCCCTGGCCTCCATTGCCGCGGTAGCCCAGGTGGAAACCAAAACACGGCAGCCAGACGATGAAACAGGCACCTTTCTGGAAATTCACGGTTCGGAAGTGATCACCCAGGAACCGGTCGCCTGTATGGCAGGAACCCATATATCGGTTAAAAATTTGTTCTACAATATTCCGGCCCGGCGACGGTTCCTGAAAACCGATTCCACCGAGCTCAGGCACATCATTACAGAATTCCAGCGGTCCGCCCTGGCCTGCCCTTCCGTTGCCTTTTCACTTATTCACAATCAAACGGAGATATACCAGCTTCCGGAAGCACCCCTCCGCCAGCGTATCGCCCATATTTTCGGAAAAGGCATGAACCAGCACCTCATTCCCCTGGAGGCGGAAACCAGCATCGTAAAGATCAGTGGATTCATCGGGAAACCTGAAGTGGCAAAAAAAACCGCCGGAGAACAGTTCTTTTTTGTGAATCACCGTTTCATGCGTCACGCATATTTTCACAAAGCGGTGACCGAAGCCTTCGAACCGGTTCTCCCGGCCGATTCCCTTCCTTCCTATTTCATCTGTTTTGAAATCCTTCCCGATCATATTGATGTGAATATTCATCCCACCAAAACCGAGATCAAATTCGAAGACGAGAGGGCTGTGTGGCAAATATTGCATGCTACCGTAAGGGAGGCCCTGGGAAAATTCAACATCACCCCCTCGCTGGATTTCGACCGGGAAGGGGTTCCCGAAATACCGCCCCTGGGAAGAACACAGGAAATAAAGCCTCCGCAGATCGATATCAATACCGGGTACAATCCTTTTTCACCTCCGGGTACCGCACCTTCACGCACCGAACGGCCCCCGGCCGGATGGGAAAGCTTGTATGAAGGGCTATCGCCCCACCCATCCCTGCATGAAAGGGCACATGCGGGGGAAGAACCATTTTCAGGGGAAGCTGAAAGCCGGGGTATCCAATTTTACCAGTTCAAGAACCGGTATATTTTCACACCGGTTAAATCCGGCCTGATGATCATCGATCAGAAACGGGCCCACGAGCGGATTTTATATGAAACTTTCCTGAACAACCTGGAGCAGTCGGTGCAGGTTTCACAGAAAAATCTTTTTCCGGTGACACTGGAACTGGAAGCAGGCGATCATACCCTGCTGATGGAAATGCACGAATCGCTCAAACGGCTTGGGTTCGAAATACGCGACCTGGGGCACGGCAATATCCTTGTGGAAGGAGTTCCGGAGTACGCCCGGCACGTTGACCTGAAGCCCTTTATTGAACATTTGCTTGAATCTTATAAAAACACAGGCAGAGATACGGAGGCAGGACCTCATGAGAAAATTGCGCGTTCGCTGGCAGCAGCTTCGGCCATCCCTTACGGAAAACCTCTTACCCAGGAAGAAATGCAGCATCTGATAGACAGCCTTTTTGCCTGCCAGTCCCCGAATCATACACCGGGCGGAAAGACCATCGTATTTATTCTGCCCGTACATGAAATAGAAAAATGGTTCAGGTAACCTGGAAACGGTTTGATCCTGACATTTTGTCCCATTTTGAACCGGGGAAAACGTATATTTGTTGTTTGGCCTGGTCCTTGTGGAAAAATAAACTCAAAAAAATCTGGTATGCAATACAGGCCTCCATACATGAATGTCACCCCCCCGGTTGTTAAAAACTTGCTGATCATCAATGTTTTAATGCTGGTTGTCACCTGGGTATTTACCACCCGGTTCAATTTCGACCTGGTGAAGATATTGGGGTTATACTATCCCGGCTCGGAATATTTCAGGCCTTACCAGTTTGCCACGCACATGTTCATGCATGGAGGTTTCATGCACCTGTTCTTTAATATGTTTGCCCTGTGGATGTTTGGCAGGATTCTGGAAAGCATATGGGGCGGGCAGCGGTTTCTGCTGTATTATTTTGTCACCGGCCTGGGGGCCGCCGGCCTGCATACCCTTGTAAACTGGATAGAAATATCTTCGGTACAGAATGCATTTGAAGCTTTTGCTGCCAATCCAAATCCCGATGCATACGCTGCCTTTATCAACAAGCACATCAGCAACCCCAATCCGGCCGTGTATGATTTTATCAGGTCGTGGGCCAATAATCCCGGCAGCAGCAGCTATGCACAGACGGCTATCAGCAATCTTTCAGAATACATAGACCGGATCATGAACGTTCCCACGGTGGGTGCTTCCGGAGCTGTTTTCGGGGTTTTGCTTGCTTTCGGCATGCTGTTCCCCAACACCCAGCTCATGTTACTTTTCCCGCCCATTCCCATCAAGGCCAAGTGGCTGGTCATTGGATACGGCATTCTGGAAGTTTGGCTCGGCTTTACCCAGCCGGGGAGCAATGTGGCGCATTTTGCCCATATCGGGGGAATGATTTTCGGCTTTATCCTGATCAAGTACTGGAATAAAAGAAAAAACACCTTTTTTTAACGGAATAACATGAACGTGTGGGAGGAAATAAAACGGCTATTCAGCCATGCCAATGCCCTCAGCAGGTTGATCTATATCAACATTGCGGTATTCCTTGCTGTCAATATTGTATATGTTTTCATTTTTTTGCTGAATGTTAACAATCCTGCCTGGGCTCCCGTCAACTGGCTGGCGGTTCCCGCCGACCCGGGAACCCTGATCAGGAAACCCTGGACACTGATCACCTACATGTTTCTGCATGAGCAGTTTCTGCACATTTTGTTCAACATGCTCTGGTTGTTCTGGTTCGGAAGAATTTTCCTTGAGTACCTCGATCCCAAGCGTCTGTTGAACGTATACCTTCTGGGTGGCCTGGCCGGTGCTTTTCTGTATATTTTTTCCTTCAATGTATTCCCTGTATTTGAAGCCGGTCGGGAAGCATCGGTAGCCCTGGGTGCTTCGGCTGCCGTATACGCCATTGTCATTGCCATGGCCGCCTATGTTCCCAATTATACGGTATATGTGTTTCTGATAGGGCCGGTACGGATCAAATACATTGCCATGGTGGTGGTTTTGTTAGATATTCTGAGCATTCCGTCGATCAATGCAGGCGGGCACATTGCCCATCTGGGAGGGGGTTTATTCGGACTGCTTTTCGCCCTGAAATACCGGCAGGGAAAAGACCTGACCCGCTGGTTCGGTAAAATGATGGATTCAATCGGCACATTTTTCAAACCCCGTCCACGGGTCAGGATGACTCATAAGAAGCCTGAATCGGATATGGAATTCAGGAAAAGAAAGGCAGACGAACAGAAAAAAATCGACCAGATCCTGGATAAAATAGCAAAAGGAGGCTATGAAAGCCTCACAAAGGAAGAAAAAGAAATCCTTTTCAGGATGAGTAATAAACCCTGAGTTGTTGAAAAAATATGGCTTTGAAAGTCCGATCTTTCTTCACCCCTTATTATTTTTAATTTTCATTGAAAAACATGCCGGGTGAAAAAAACCATTTACCATATTCTGGTATACATCCACTGGTTCTTTGTGGGATTACTGGGTCTATCCTATATTTCCGTTCTGGTTTCACCGGAAAAATGCTGGCCCCTGGCCTTTTTCGGGCTGGCCTATCCTGTCTTCCTGGTGGTCAACCTGGTGTTCCTGTTTTTATGGGCATTTCGTCGGCACATTCTCTTCTTTGCTTCCTTCCTCATTATTCTGGTCGGCTGGAATTACCATCAGTCGTTTTTCCGGATCAGTTTCCGTGAATCTACCGTTCCGCAGGAAAAAAACGGAATCAAAATTTTGTCGTACAATGTGCGAATGTTCAATTACTATTCCTGGGAAGAGTCCCCCCGGACTCTGGAAGAAATTCTTCGTTTTATCCAGGCGCAGAATGCAGGTATTCTATGTTTCCAGGAATTCTATTATGCCGGAAAGGGTGATTTCTCGCGGCAGCACATCATCGGAACCCTGGGGAAGGGCCGTTACATGCATTTGACTCCCGAAGGGAAACGAAGGTCAGATCTGTATGCCGGACTGGCCACCTTCAGTTCCCTTCCCGTAATAAACCAGGCCAGCATTGTTTTCCCCAACACACGGAACATCAGCATCTATACCGATATTTTATGGAACAACGATACCGTCCGTGTTTACAACAACCATCTTCAATCGATCAGCCTCAGGAAAAGGAACCGCCGTTTCATCAAAAATTTTGACCCGCTGGGGGATGATGAAAATCTGCAGGAACTGAAAGACATTTCCTACCGTTTAAGGAATGCATTTATTGAACGGGCGAAACAGGCCAGGATTATCAGTGAACACATCCGTGAATGCCCGTACCCGGTGATTGTATGCGGGGATTTCAACGACACCCCCATTTCCTATGCTTATTTCCAGATGAAAAAAGGACTGACGGACGCTTTTACAGGGTCAGGCGAAGGGTTTGGAAACACATACCGGGGGAATTTCCCTTCTTACCGCATTGATTACATTCTGCACAGCAAAGACCTGCAATCGGTCAGGTTTCAGCGCCACCGGGTACCCCTTTCCGATCACTATCCCGTTTCCTGTGTCATTCACAGAGCCGATGAATGACAGGGTTCCCTGAACGGCAGATCTGTTTTTCTGCCGGGCGGTATCCGGTCAGAACGGAAGTTTGGCCAGATCGACATTCCCGCCCGAAACGATCAAACCCACCTTTCGGTTTCTGAATACTTCCGGGTGGTCGAGCACTACCGCCAGGGGGACGGCGGCAGAGGGTTCGGCCACCACCTTCATCCTTTCCCATATCAGCCGCATGGCAGCCACAATGGCATCTTCCGAACAGGTCAGGATCCCGTCCACTTTTTCCCGGATCACGGCAAAAGTGAGGGGGCCCAGGCTTGTAAGCAATCCGTCGGCGATGGTATGGGGACTGACCGAAGGAACAATTTCCCCTTTCTGCAGGGAGCGAAAGGCATCATCCGCCCCGGCAGGCTCAGCACCGTAAATGATGATTTCCGGTTTGAGCCCTCTGGCAGCCACGGCAGTGCCACTTAACAAACCTCCCCCACCCACAGGAGGCATCACGATCTCCAGTTCCGGAACCTGTTCAAGGAACTCCAGGGCGACCGTACCCTGACCGCAAACCACCTCAAAATTGTTGTAGGGATGAATAAACCGGGCCCCCGTTTGGGCCACCACCTCCTCCAGGGTTGACTCCCTGGCAGAGAGGGTAGGCTCACAGAAGGTGATATTTGCCCCGTAGCCGGCCACCGCTTTCTTTTTGATCACCGGCGAGTTTTCGGGCATCACAATATATGCGGGAATTCCTCTCAGGGATGCAGCCAGGGCCAGAGCGGCCGCATGGTTCCCCGAGGAATGCGTGGCCACCCCCCATGCCGCTTCCTCTTCCCTCAGCCTCATCACAGCATGGGTGGCACCCCTGAACTTAAAAGCTCCCACTTTCTGGAAATTCTCGCATTTGAAATACAAATCGGCGCCGGCAATCCTGTTAATGGCCTTAGAGGTATACACAGGCGTATGGTGAACATAATTTCTGATCCGCATGTGAGCAGCCCGGATATCCTCCAGAGCCGGGACATTTTCCGGAACCTGTGTCATGATTATTGATTCATTCGGTGTTTGATCATCATGTACTGCCTGAACCAGTATTTAATCTGTCGAATAATATCATAGGAAGGTGTTTCGGGTGTAAACCAGGCCCGCTGGTTACAGAAAATGATGAAATCATCGAGTTCCTTTCCTGTAAGGCCTGTGGTACGTGCGATCACCTCCCGGTTGTATTTGCGGTAGATTAGTATCTGCCTGGCCTCAATCGCCTCGATTTCCCGCAGGCGCTTGAGAGAAGCATCATACCGGGAGGGTAATGAAAAAGTAATACCAGTGGGAATTTCATAGGCTTCCAGTGCGATTTCCTTTGCCTCTTCCCTGATTTCCCTTTTCAGTTCTTCCTCTTCGGTTTCAGGAACACGAAGTTTCCTCACCTTGTCCTGAAACTGTTCCCAGGTTCCCAGGAAAAACACCTCCACCTCATCAATGGGATATGAGCGTTCCCGTAAAAATATCCGTGTCCGGAAGGGACTGACCGAAACATAAATGGGAAGAACAAACTGCTTTGATTCATACCCGATGGCGGAAACCACCAGGGTATCCATATGACTCATCTTTATGGTAAAATGGCCCAGTGAGTCGGTAACTGTTCCCCATATTCTGTTCTTATTAACTACGTGGGCAAACGGAACCGGTTCCTGGCTCTTCACCCCGATCAGCTGTCCTTCCACCGTGATCAGAGGGAAAAGCGTATCCGACTGAGGCAAAACCGGATTCCCCAGTCCGGTCAGCAGAAAGAAAAGATATAAAGCTGACCTGGTTTTCATATCTTCTGCAACAGCTTCTCTATTAAAACAAGGGACTAAAGATAAATCCCCCGGGGCATTTTTCATAAAATCCCAGGATGAATGTATGCAGATTTAGGGCCAAAAAAAAGAATCCGGCTGGTTGTTTTTGAGGAATAAAGATTTTTTAACCTTTCACCTGCCGGAAGTTTTTCGCCGCGAGCCGGTTTTGCAGCCGGAGATATTACGCCAACAGGCAGATCAACCCGGTTAGCCTTCATTTTCCGTATTGTGCCCGGAAATAAACCGGTGTACTTCTTCAGCCACCCGCATGGCCCCGGCCATGGATTGTGCCACCAGGCTGGCTCCGGTAACCGCATCCCCTGCAGCGAACAAACCCGGAATATTGGTCATGTATTTCTCATTTACCCGAATGTGGGAATTTCCCCGGGAATTGCCCTTCAGCTTCTGCGGTAACCCGTCAAAAACCGGCGAAATAAATCCCACAGCCAACAGAACCAGGTCGGCCGCCAACCGTTGTTGTGTGCCAACTGTTTTTCCCATATACCATTGACCGGTTTCCTCACGTTTCCACCTCACTTGCTCAAGGCGAACCGCCTGCACACCTTGCCTGTTGCCTTCGAAAGCTAGCGTTTTCATGCTCCATAAACGCCGGCATCCTTCCTCATGGGAAGAGGAAGTTCTTAAAATTTCAGGCCAGAAAGGCCAGTGATTGTCTGGAGGTCTGGACATTGGAGGCCTGGGAAGGATTTCTACCTGGGTAACCGATGCAGCATTTTGCCTGACAGCCGTTCCTACACAATCCGAACCCGTATCACCCCCACCTATCACCACCACCTGTTTGCCGGTTGCATGAATCCGCTGTGCATCAGGGATATCCATGCCCGCATTCACTTTATTCTGCTGCACCAGATAATCCATGGCAAAATGAATCCCCTGAAGCTTTCGTCCCGGTACCACCAAATCCCGCGCCCGCCCTGCACCGATAGCCAGCACCACAGCATCATATTCCTTCAACAGACGTGAAACGGATACATCCCTGCCCACACAGATCCCCGTACAGAAAACAATGCCTTCGGCCTGTAATATTTCCAGCCGCCGGTCAATGAAACGCTTGTTCAGCTTGAAATCAGGAATACCGTAACGCAGCAGCCCACCCGGTCTGGACTCCTTTTCCAGAACATCCACCGAGTGGCCCATTCTGTTCAATCTCACCGACAGAGTGAGACCTGCCGGGCCGGAACCCACCAAAGCCACTTTCTTGCCTGTTCTGTACTGCGGGGGCCGGGGAATAATCCATCCCCGTTCAAAAGCCTTTTCCACCACGGCTGCCTCGTTTTCCCGGATGGTCACCGCTTCGTTGTGTATGGCCAGCACGCATGATTTCTCACAGAGAGCGGGGCACACCCGTCCGGTAAATTCGGGGAATTCGTTCCTCATGTGCAACATTTCGGAAGCTTCTTTCCAGTTGTTTCTGAAAAGGGCATCCTGCCACTCCGGTATATGGGAAGCCAGGGGGCATGCCCAGTGGCAGAAAGGCACCCCGCAGTCCATGCAGCGGGAGGCCTGCAGTTTTCTGTCCTCGGGATTCAGTGTCTGCTCCACTTCCCCGAAATCATCAATGCGTTCTTTCACCGGTCGGTTCCCGGCTTCCTTTCTGGCGACCTTTAAAAAACCTAATGGATCACCCATTTGCCCAGGATTTTTTCATAACAATACATCGATTATTCGGCAAAATCAGCATCATAAGCCGCCTTTTGCAGCTTCAGATTGATTTCACGCAGCTTTGCCTCGTTAAGCACTTTTTTGTATTCCAGGGGAAATACCTTCACAAAAGCGGGCAGGTATTCATCCCAGCGGGTCAGAATCCTTTCGGCCCGGGCACTGTGGGTAACCTGCCAGTGTGCCGAGATGATCGACTGTAACTCTTTTACGTCTTCATAATCAGTTATATGCGACAGTTCCACCAGATCGTGGTTACAGAGCTCTCTGAATTTTCCCTCCTCATCGAGCACATAAGCGATCCCCCCGCTCATGCCGGCAGCGAAATTTCTGCCGGTTTTCCCCAGAATCACCACCCGTCCTCCGGTCATGTATTCACAACCGTGATCGCCTGTACCCTCGGCCACTGCATAAGCGCCACTGTTCCGCACACAAAATCTTTCTCCTGCTATGCCGTTCACAAAGAGCCACCCCCGTGTAGCCCCATACAGGATGGTATTACCGATAATGATACTGTCTTCCGCACGGAAACGGGTGTTCGCGGGTGGCACTACCACGATCCTGCCCCCGGAAAGACCTTTCCCCAGGTAATCGTTGGCATCCCCTTCCAGCCTGAAGGTAATGCCCTGTGCCAGGAATGCTCCGAAGCTCTGACCGGCTGAACCATAAAAATTACAGTGGATGGTATCGTCATGAAGGCCGATCAGTCCATGCTGCCGGATGAGAGCCCCCGATAATTTTGCTCCTACGGCCCGGTCGGTATTTCTGATTTTCCTGGCTATCCATATTTTTTCCTTCTTCACCAGGGCCTTTTCCGCTGTCCGGATCAGGTCATCGTCCATAATGCCCTCGATGGGATGATGTTGTTCCACAACATTCCGATGGTTCCTGTTTTTTGCATGTTTATCATAATGAAGCAAACCGCTCAGGTACACAAGGCGAACCTTCGGATGGTCCCAGCCCTTCCTGACCGTCAGCAGGTCTCTCCTTCCCACCAAATCGTTGAGCTGTTTGAAACCCATTGCTGCCAGATGTTCCCGCACATCTTCAGCCAGGAACCGGAAGAAATTGACCACAAAATCCGGTTTCCCGGTAAATCTTTTCCGCAGCTCCCTGTTCTGGGTGGCTATTCCTGCCGGGCAGGTATTCTGATGGCATTTTCGCATCATCACACATCCCAGGGTAATCAAACAGGCCGTTGACAGGCCGAATTCCTCGGCCCCCAGCAAACCGGCTATGACCAGGTCGCGGCCGGTTTTCAGCTGACCGTCTACCTGTATCTTAACCCTTTCGCGTAATCCATTCATAACCAGGGTTTGATGGGCTTCTGCAAGTCCCAGTTCCATGGGCAATCCGGCATACCGCACCGAGCTCAGGGGGCTGGCCCCGGTTCCCCCTTCCCCTCCGCTGATCACAATCAGATCGGCATGTGCTTTGGCCACCCCCACTGCCACGGTGCCCACCCCGTTTTCTGACACCAGCTTGACACTGATCCTGGCGGCCGGGTTCGCACACTTCAGATCGTAAATCAGCTGGGCCAGGTCTTCAATGGAATATATGTCGTGGTGCGGGGGAGGCGATATCAGGGTAATTCCAGGCAGTGAACGCCTGATCCGTGCCACATTCCGGTCTACTTTGTGTCCGGGCAACTGCCCCCCTTCCCCGGGTTTTGCGCCCTGGGCAATCTTAATCTGGATTTCATCGGCATGGTTCAGGTAATAAATATCCACTCCGAATCGACCGGAAGCCACCTGTTTGATGGCGCTCCGTCTGACTTCTCCGTTCGCTCCCGGCAGATACCGGTTCGGATCTTCCCCTCCTTCTCCTGAATTGCTGCGCCCTCCGATGGCATTCATGGCAATGGCCAGAGCCTCGTGGGCTTCCCTGCTGATCGACCCGAACGACATGGCCCCGGTTACAAATCGTTTCATAATGGATTCTGCGGGCTCCACTTCCTCCACCGGAATGGGATTCTTTCTGTAACCGAGCATTCCCCGAAGAAAAGCAGGGCGACATGTTTCGCTGTCGGCCAGCCGGGTGTATTCCCTGAATTTCCGGCGATCATCCTGTGCGGTGGCCGATTGCAGCCAGGCGATGGTTTCGGGATTCCAGGCATGGAATTCACCCCCCCGGCGGTAGGAATATAACCCGCGGGTTGCGAAGAGCGGCTGCCAGGGATCATCTGTGCAGGCATCCCGGTGAAAAGCCTCCGCTTCGGCAGCAATTTCCCGCAGGCCGATCCCTCCGATCCTTGAAGGAGTACCCGTGAAATATCTCCCGGCAATTTCCCCGCTCAGCCCCACGGCTTCGAAAAGCTGAGACCCCATATAGCTGAGCAGGGTGGATATGCCCATTTTCGAAAGGATTTTGAGAATGCCTTTATTGACAGCACGTATATAATTTTCCCTGGCTCTGGAATAGGGCAGACCGATTTCTCCCTTTTTCACCAGATCACTGAGGACGGCAAAACTGAGATACGGATTGATCACACTGGCTCCGTAACCAATCAGGAGGGCAAAATGCATCACTTCCCGTGCTTCGCCCGTTTCCACTATGAGCCCCACCTGCATCCTTTTTTTGTGCTCAATAAGGTAATGGTGTACGGCAGCCACTGCCAGCAGGGATGGGATCGGCACCTGATCGCGGTTGGTTTTCCTGTCGGAAAGAATAATGAAATTTTTTTGATTGTCCACCGCTTTTTCGGCCTCACGGGTAATTCTTTCCAGGGCTTTTTCCAATCCCCTTTGCCCCGAGTTCTTTTCAAAAACCATATCGATGATCACATGAGAAAAGGATTCGTGCCGCATATCCTTTATCTTACCCAGATCGGTATTGGTTATGACAGGCGAATCAAACCTGATCAGCCGGCAATGCCCCGGGGTTTCCTCCAGAAGGTTTTTCTGCACCGACCCGATATAACTGGTAAGCGACATGACCAGTTCTTCCCGGATGGGGTCGATGGGAGGATTGGTAACCTGGGCAAAAACCTGCCTGAAGTAATTGAACAAACGCTGGGGTTTTTCGGAAAGGACTGCCAGGGGGGTATCGTTCCCCATGGAACTGACCGGTTCTTTGCCCTCCAGAGCCATGGGGATCATTACGTTACGCAGGTCTTCTTTCGAATAGCCGAATGCCTTCAGCAGGAAGGGGTATTCTTCTCCCAAACCAGAAGAAACCCTTTGCTGTACCTCAATATTCTCCAGGGCCAGCCTGTTTTCCTTAAGCCAGTTGACGTAGGGATTCCGTCGGGCCAGCTGCATTTTTACTTCTTCGTCGGGAATGATGATCCCCAGGCGCGTATCAACCAGCAGGATTTTACCAGGATGCAGCCTTCCCCTGGACACAATCCGGCTACCCTCGAATTCCTGCACACCGGTTTCAGACCCCATTACAATCAGGTCGTCTTCCGTTACCAGGTATCGGGCCGGACGCAGTCCGTTCCGGTCGAGGGTACCTCCCACGTAGCGACCGTCGGAAAACAACAGGGCAGCCGGGCCGTCCCATGGTTCCATAAAAGTGGAATGGTATTCATAATACGCTTTCAGGCTAAGCGGAATTGGATTTTTGTCGTTAAACGATTCCGGTACCAGCATGGTCAAAGCATGCGGTAGCGTACGACCCGTCATGGTCAGAAATTCCAGTACATTGTCGAGTGAAGCCGAATCGCTTTTCTGCGGTTCGATCACCGGAAAAATTTTCTCCAGATCGTCACCGAACAGCTCCGATTTCAGCAGGGCTTCCCGGGCGTGCATCCACAGGCGGTTCCCCCTGATGGTATTGATCTCCCCGTTGTGAGCCAGCATTCTGAAAGGCTGGGCCAGATCCCAGCTGGGAAATGTATTGGTGCTGAACCGGGAATGAATCAGGGCAATGGCACTTTCCATCGAGGGATCAGACAGATCGGGATAGTAGGCCTGAAGCTGTTCGGGAGTAAACATGCCCTTGTAAATCATTACCCTGGTTGACAGGCTGCAGATATAGAAAGCCTCCTTCCCGTAAAAAGAAGCTTCTCTCACTTTTTTTTCCATTCTTTTCCTGAAAATATACAGCTTTCGTTCCAGCTCATCCTGCTCCAGGTCGGCCCGGATAAAGACCTGCCGGATAGCCGGTTCCGACTTCCGGGCAATATCACCAAGAGACCGGTTGTCTACCGGGACATTGCGCAGGAACATCCATTCGAGACCTTCTTCCCCTGCTGTTTTCTTCATCATGTCCAGTATCCGGTTCTGTTCCTTTTCCCGCCCGGGAAGAAACACCAGGCCGGTACCATATGTTCCCTGCCCGGTAACCGGTAGTTTCTCTGCCAGAAAGAAGGTATGGGGTACCTGTATCAGGATTCCCGCCCCGTCACCTGTTTTGTTGTCGGCCGATTCGGCACCCCGGTGCCGCATATTGACCAGCACTTCCAGACCCCGGGCAATGATCTCATGTGATGGTTTCCCCTTGATATGGGCCACGAAGCCGATCCCGCAACTGTCGTGTTCCCTGTCAGGGCAATATAAACCTGTTTTCTCCGGTCGGTTGATAAAATATTCTTTATGCTTCATGGTTAAATCGTTCATTTCCCCTTTCAGGCATTATCAATAATGTATCCTGCAATCCATTCCCCGACATCCCGGGTAGAACATGTTTTCCCCCTGGCAATATCGGGCGTACATACCTGTTCCTTCACCGAAGCCTCAACCGCGGTACGGATCAGAGCTGCTTCTTTTTTCAGTTGAAAACCGCATTCGAACATCATGGCCACCGAGAGGATCATAGCCAGAGGATTGGCAATATTTTTACCGGCTGCCTGCGGCCAGGACCCGTGAATAGGCTCGAAAACAGAGGTATGCAACCCGATGGATGCGGAAGGCAGCAGCCCCAGCGAACCGGCAATTACACTGGCTTCATCGGTCAGGATATCCCCGAACATATTTTCCGTAACCAGCACATCAAACCGCGACGGATTCAGGATTATCTGCATAGCTGCATTGTCCACATACAGGTAATCGGTATCCACCTTCGGATAACGTTTACTTACTTCGATGGTGACTTCCCTCCAGAGGCGGGAAGTAGCCAGCACATTGGCTTTATCGACCAGGGTAAGCCGGCGTTTTCTTTCCAGGGCAAACCTGAAGCCCATGTCCACCACCCTTTCAATTTCTTCCCGTGTATACAAACAGGTATCGAAGGCGGTGTTTCCGTTTTCCGACCTTCCGCTGGGCTGCCCGAAATAGATTCCCCCGGTCAGTTCCCTGACAACCAGAAAATTAACACCTTCAAGCAAACGGTTTTTCAGGGGCGACCGGTCTACCAGGGATGGAAAAGGAAACACCGGCCGCAGGTTTGCAAACAACCCCAGCTTTCTCCGCATAGCCAGCAGACCCTGCTCGGGCCGCACTTCAGCCCGCGGGTTATTGTCAAAGCGCGGATGTCCGATGGCTCCGAAGAGTACGGCATCTGTGTTCATACATAGCCGGTGGGTTTCTTCAGGATAAGGATCTCCGGTTTTATCGATCGCAGTAGCGCCTACCAGCCCACCGGAAAACTGCACCTGATGACCAAACCTTCGGGCTACCGCGCGGGTTACCCGTACCGCTTCATCCATTATCTCCGGTCCGATACCGTCGCCTGCAAGCAATGCAATGTTCATTTTCATTTCTTATCAAGTTTTTCAATCATATTAAGAGCCTTCACGGTTGCCTGAATGGCTGCCTCTGTTTGATCTGAGTCGACTGCACGGGTTTTGAATTCCCTGCCCCGGTATATCCATGTAATAATGGTTTCCACCAGTGCATCGGGTTTCCCACCCGGAGGAATGGTCACCACATAATCCAGCAGCCGGGGATGCTCCCTGCCGAGCTTTTCATATATCTTCCAGAGAGCATTCATGAAAGCATCGTATTGCCCGTCGCCCGTGGCATTTTCCTCGTATTCCGATCCGTTTACAGAAAGGCAGATATTTGCTGAAGGCCGTAATCCCCGCGAGAGCGAGAGCACATAATTCCGGATGCTTACCGGTGGATCGGTTTCCCCGTTCCCCATCACATCGGCCAGGATATACGGAAGGTCACCGGTGGTAACATACTGTTTCTTGTCGCCCAGTTCAATAACCCGGCGGGTAAGTTTTTTCAGGGTTTCCTCGTCGGGATCGAGTCCGAGCTCTTCCAGGTTCTTCCGGATACTGGCTCTCCCCGAAGTTTTTCCCAGTGCATACTTTCTGATCCTTCCGAAACGTTCGGGCAACAGATCATTGTAATACAGCTTGTTTTTGGCGTCTCCATCGGCATGCACCCCGCAGGTCTGGGTAAACACATTTTCTCCTGTCAGGGGCTGATTGGGAGGAATGCGAATGCCGGAAAACGATTCCACTATCCGGCTGAGCGGGGTAAGTACCGATTCGTTTACCGGAATTTCCATTTTCAACTGATCTTTCATGATCCCGATCACACTCGACAGGCAGGCATTGCCGGCTCTCTCTCCCAGTCCGTTCACAGTAGTATGTATTCCCCGCATTCCGTGTTTCAGGGCCGCATATACATTGGCTACAGCCAGATCATAATCATTGTGTGCGTGAAAATCGAAATGAACCTCCGGATAGCGTTCTGTCATATTCTGGCAAAACATACCTGTCTGATCGGGATTCAGAATGCCCAGAGTATCGGGAAGCATGATACGCCGGATATTTTCATTTACCAGGTGATCGGTAAGGTAATACACATATTCAGGCGAGTGGATCATCCCGTTCGACCAGTCTTCCAGGTATATGTTCACGGTAACTCCGACCTGGCGGGCAAGTTTGATCGACAGGCGGATATCTTCGAGATGCTGTTCGGGTGTTTTGCCCAGTTGCTGCCGCACATGCCTGAAAGATCCCTTGCATAGCAGGTTGAGTACGGTTACTCCTGTCTTCCTGGCCCAATCGACGGAAATATTCCCATCGATAAAACCCAGCACTTCAACCCGATTGATCCGGTCTTCTTTTCTGGCCCATTCTGCGATCAGTCTGACCCCCTCCCATTCACCGCTGCTCACACGCGCCGATCCCACCTCCACACGGTGTACTCCCAGGTCTTTCAGGAGCATCCTGGCAACCTGCAATTTCTCCCGGGGATGAAAACACACCCCCGAGGTTTGTTCCCCGTCACGGAGGGTGGTATCCATAATCTCGACCGTGCTACACATTGTGTCAGAGGTTAAAATTTTCTTCAAATTTCCGGATCTCATCCTGGATTCCGAGCAGATAATCTACCTCATCCCATCCGTTGAGCAGGCATTGTTTTCTGAAGGGATTGATCTCAAACCGGCAGATATCTTCACCCAGCATCACCTTTTGTTTTTCGAGGTCGATGGTAATCCGGACCCTCGGATCCCTGTCAATAGCCTGGAATATCACATTCAGGTAATGCCCGCTTACCTGAACGGGCAGCAGGCCGTTATTCAGAGCATTGTTCCGGAAGATATCGGCAAAAAAGCTGGAAATAACCGCTCTGAATCCATAATCGACCAGGGCCCAGGCAGCATGTTCCCGGCTTGATCCCGACCCGAAGTTACGTCCGGCCACCAGGATTCTGCCCCCGTATTCCGGCCTGTTAAGGGGAAAATCCGTTAGAGGGTTTCCCGCACTGTCAAAACGCAGGTCTCTGAAGAGATATTCACCAAAGCCTTCCCGGATAACTGCTTTCAGAAACCTTGCAGGCAGTATCTGATCGGTATCCACATTCTCTGCCGCCAAAGGAACGGCGGTAGAAACAAGACGGGTAAATTTTTCAACAGGCATATTCAATCGGTTTGAATCGTTACATAAGATCTCTGGGATCGGTAATCACTCCGGTCACGGCCGAGGCGGCAGCCGTCAGCGGGCTGGCCAGAAGGGTCCGTGAACCGGGACCCTGACGGCCCCGGAAGTTCCTGTTTGAGGTGGAAAGGCAGTATTTCCCGGGGGGAACTTTGTCGCCGTTCATGGCCAGGCAGGCCGAGCATCCCGGTTGCCTGAGGTCAAAACCCGCTTCTTTCAGGATCCGGTCAATCCCCTCCTTCCTGGCCTGTTTTTCCACCTGCTGAGAACCGGGGACTATCCATGCGGTGATTCCGGGGGCTTTTTTCCTGCCTTTCACCAGTGAAGCAAAAGCCCTGAGGTCGCTAATCCGACCGTTGGTACAGCTGCCCACAAACACATAATCGATTTTTTTCCCCAGCACCGGCTGTCCCGGCCCGAACCCCATGTATTCCAGGGCTTGTTTGAAACCGTACCGCTGGTTCTCCGGGACGGTCTCGGGAGTTGGGATCCGGCCGGTGAGCTCAATACCCATTCCGGGATTGGTGCCGTATGTGATCATAGGACCCAGGGCAGATATGTCGAAACGGTATTCCCTGTTGAATTTTGCCCCGGGTTCGGTGAACAATTTTTTCCAGCCTGTAAGGCGTTTATTCCAGTCTTTCCCGGAAGGTGAGAATTCCCTCCCCTTGAGGTATTCGAAGGTTACCTCATCGGGTGCGATCAGCCCTCCCCGGGCCCCCATTTCAATGCTCATATTGCACAGGGTCATGCGTTCTTCCATATTGAGTGCCCTGACCGCTTCTCCGGCATATTCAATGAAATGACGCGTTGCACCCGAGGCGGACAGGACAGACAGGAGATACAGGGCAATATCTTTGGCCGTCACTCCCATGCCGTGATTACCATCCAGGTTGATGCGCATTTTTTCCGGCCGGTTCTGAAGAAGACACTGGGTAGCCAGCACCGTTTCCACTTCAGACGTGCCTATGCCAAAGGCCACCGTCCCGAAAGCCCCGTGGGTGGAAGTATGGCTGTCGCCGCAAACAATTGTCATTCCCGGCATAGTAAGTCCGAGTTCCGGCCCCATGACATGAACCACCCCCTGAAACGGATGACCCAGACCATAGAACCTAATCCCGTGTTCCCGTGCATTCTGTGTTAACTGCTCCACCTGTTTCCGTGAAAGCGGGTCGTCGATGGGCTGTTCCTGGTTGATGGTTGGCACATTGTGATCGGCAGTAGCCACCGTTCTGTCCGGACGGAATACTTTCAGCTTCCTTTCCGCCAGACCGGAAAAAGCCTGCGGGCTGGTCACCTCATGCACCAGGTGC
This sequence comes from Bacteroidales bacterium, assembly GCA_049975425.1. Classification (GTDB taxonomy): domain Bacteria; phylum Bacteroidota; class Bacteroidia; order Bacteroidales; family VadinHA17; genus HyVt-105. The sequence continues at coordinate 46,455 of JBNGDI010000001.1, read as the reverse complement.
AGATCGATATACAGCACATCGGGGCCGTGTTCTATCTGATGCACCACATGGCTGTCCCATATTTTATCAAACAGGGTTTTCGGCTCTTTCATAACGGCAGTCATTGTTTTACAGGTCGTTCTATTTTCGAAACGGCATCCAGGAATGCTTCCACCGAGGCAGTGATGGTATCGGTACTGGCAGAAAAACCATAATACAATTTCCCCCGGTTTTCCACCTGTACATGCACTTTGCCAATATCGTCACTACCCCGGGTGATCGCTTGTACCAGAAATTCTTCCAGTTGCACCTTCCGGGAAAGGATCTTTTTTACTGCTGAAAAAGCAGCATCAATCGGTCCGTTTCCTGAAGCGGATTCTGTAATTTTTCCGTTTTCCGTTCTGACCGTGACGGTAGCCGTGGGCTTTACCGATCTTCCGCAAAGAACCTGCAGCCCGGCCAGTTCAAATCCCCTGACTTTTTCCCGCGTAGTTCCCACAATCACTTCCAGGTCCTCGTCCTTCAGCTCCTTCTTCCGGTCGGCCAGCTCGAGAAACCTGGCATACACGCTGTCCAGTTCGTTTTTTTCCAGGCGGTACCCCATGGATTGCAGCCGGTGCTTCAGTGCGGCCCGGCCGCTTCTGGCTGTCAGAATAATCGACGATTGCCGTACCCCCACATCTTTTGGATCCATGATCTCATAATTCAACCGGTTTTTCAACACACCGTCCTGATGGATCCCCGAGGAATGGGCAAAAGCATTCCGTCCCACCACGGCCTTGTTGGGTTGCACCGGCATGTTCATCAGCGACGATACCAGGCGACTGGTGGGAAATATTTTCTTTGACCGGATGCCGCAGGTAAGGGAAAGGTATTTGCTTCGGCTTTTCAGGATCATGGCCACCTCTTCCAGGGAAGTGTTCCCGGCCCTTTCACCTATTCCGTTGACCGTTACCTCTACCTGACGTGCTCCGTTAACCACTCCGGCCAACGTATTGGCCGTAGCCATTCCCAGGTCGTTATGACAGTGAGTGGAGATCACTGCCCGGTGAATACCCTTCACATTTTCCTTCAGGTACCGGATCTTAGCCCCGTACTCCTCGGGCAGACAGTAGCCGGTAGTATCGGGTATATTCACAACGGTAGCTCCCGCCCTGATTGCTTCTTCCACCACCCGGGCCAGGTATTCATTATCGGTTCGCCCGGCGTCTTCGGCGTAGAACTCCACATCTTCCACAAATTTCTTTGCGTATTTCACCGCTTCGCGGGTTCGTTCCAGAATCTCCTCGCGGGTTGAATTCAGTTTGTATTCAATATGAAAGGAGGAAGTTCCAATGCCTGTATGAATCCGGGGCCTGCGCGCATGCCGCAACGCCCCGGCCGCCACCTCGATGTCCTTTTCTACCGCCCGGGTCAGGGCACATACCACCGGTTCCGATACGGCTTTCGAAATTTCCTGTACCGACCGAAAATCGCCAGGGCTGGAAAACGGGAATCCCGCCTCGATCACATCCACCCCCAGGGTTTCAAGCGCCCTGGCCACTTCGATCTTTTCAATGGTGTTCAGCTGGCAACCAGGCACCTGTTCTCCATCGCGCAGGGTGGTATCAAAAAAATACACTTTATTATTATTCATTTCTCCGCACGGTTTTAAGGTCTGAGTTTTCTCACGGCAGCTCCTGTTTGCCACATTTCCGATTCCCTGAGCTGTTTCAGCTCTTCGGAAAGCTTTTGGCGGTAGTCGTCCTGCCGGTTGGCTTCGATGGTAATGGCTGCTTCCTTACCTGAGGCTACGCTTTCGTAAAGTCGGTCGAACACAGGGGCCACCGCGTCCCTGAACCGGTTTTTCCAGTCGAGCGCCCCCCGCTGGGCCGTGGTAGAGCAATTAGCATACATCCAGTCCATTCCGTTTTCCGCCACCAGTGGCATCAGGCTCTGGGTCAGTTCCTCCACGGTTTCGTTAAAAGCCTCGGAAGGGGAATGCCCCATAGCCCGCAACTTATTGTACTGGGCTTCCATGAGCCCGGCCAGTGCTCCCATCAGCACTCCCCTTTCGCCGGTCAGGTCACTGAACACTTCTTTCTGAAAATCAGTTTCGAACAGATAGGCTGATCCGATCCCGATCCCAAGGGCCATCACCCGGTCCCATGCCCTGCCGGTTGCGTCTCTGTAAACAGCATAGCTGCTGTTAAGGCCTTTGCCTTCGAGGAACAATCTTCGCAGGGAAGTGCCCGAACCTTTGGGAGCCACCAGGATGACATCCACCCCCCTGGGCGGCACAATACCCGTCTGGTCGCTGTATATCACACCGAACCCGTGGGAAAAATAGAGGGCTTTACCCGGCTCCAGGTTCTTTTCAATCACTGGCCATGCACTGATCTGCCCCGCATCGGAAAGAAGCAACATAATCACGGTCCCTTTCCGGCAGGCAGTTTCTATGTCGAACAGGTCAGTGCCTTCCTTCCAGCCGTCGGCCAGCGCTTTTTCCCAGGAAGCACCGCCCCTGCGTTGTCCCACGATCACACGTAATCCGTTATCTTTCAGATTAAGAGCCTGTCCGGGCCCCTGAACCCCGTACCCGATCACAGCCAGGGTTTCGTTTTTAAGGATATTCCTTGCCTTTTCGAGGGAGAACTCCCTCCGGGTGACGACATTTTCCGTCACGCCTCCGAAATTGATTTTTGCCATGTTTTGTTTTTTAGTATAATCCGTCTTCCTTCTGGATATAGTTAAATGCATGTGCTTTTTCTTCCAGGTGAACTGTAAGTTCTTTCATGGGCTTGGTTATAGCCACCCGGCCCGAACGGATAAATTCCAGCAGTTTGTGTTTCTTCAGTATCCCGAGCAATTTTTGGGTTTCGGTTTTATGACCGGTTTTCTCCACCACCGTATATTCCGGTGTTACTTCCAGTACCCTGACCCCATAATCCCTGATCAGGGTTTCCAGTCCGATAGATCCGGCCACCTCGCCGGTAGGAAGCTTGTAAAGCGCGATCTCCTGGTAAATGATCTGGTCTGTAGTGTAATAAAAAGCTTTCAGTACATCCACCAGCTTTTCGATCTGCAGAGCCATTTTCCTGACCAGATCCTCGTAACTGTTGATCACAATTGTGAAACAATGGATGCCGGGAATATGCGATTCCGAAACCGTGAGGCTTTCAATGTTGATCTTCCGCCTGGTAAAAATGATGGTCAGGCGGTTCAGTAAACCGATATGGTTTTCGCTGAACACATTGATGGTGTATTCCCTTAATTCTTTTTTCTGTTCGCTGTTCATGATATCCTGTTTTGGTGATTATTCAAGACGAACATTGGATACCGACTCACCGGTGGGGATCATCGGAAATACATTGTGTTCGGGCTCCACCATGACCTCAAGGAAAGAGCTGTCATCAGAGGCCAGGAGGCGATCCAGTTTTTCATCCAGATCTTCCCGTTTAATACACCGCTCCGCATGGATGCCGTATGCATCTGCCACGTTGACAAAATCGGGATTATGCAGTTCGGTAAAGGAATACCGTTTTCTGAAGAACATATCCTGCCATTGCCTGACCATTCCCAGAAACTGATTGTTAAGCAGGATAATTTTTACAGGCACTTTTGACTGGGCGATGGTACCCAGTTCCTGGATCGTCATCTGGAAGCCTCCGTCACCAACAAAGAGCACCACATCCCTGTCAGGCCGGCCAATTTTTGCCCCGATGGAAGCCGGCAATCCGAATCCCATGGTACCCAGCCCTCCCGAGGTTACAAAACTTCCCGGACGCTGGAACATGTAATACCGGGCGGCCACCATCTGGTGCTGGCCCACATCGGTCACCACCACAGCCTCTCCGTGTGTCTTTTCCGATACACGGTGTACCACCTCATCCATTTTGATATGTCCGTTAAAGGGTTCGCGGTTGGGGCGGATCACTTTTTCCTCCTCCTCTGTCCGGAATGAACCGAACGTATCGATCCACCCGGTGTGGCGGTTTTCCTTCACATAAGAAAGAAGGGTGGATAGTGCTTCCCGGGCATCGGCAACAACAGACAGGGTTACCTGCACATTCTTATTGATCTCGGCGGGATCAATATCTATATGGATAATTTTTGCCTGCCGGGCATAACTCTCCAGCCGGCCGGTAATACGGTCGTCAAAACGCAGTCCGACAGCAATCAGCACATCGCATTCGTTGGTTTTCACGTTGGGAGCAAAATTGCCATGCATACCCAGCATGCCTGCATACAGCCTGTGCCCTGAAGGAAAAGCCGATAAGCCAAGCAGGGTGCTGGCCACCGGAATATCGGCCCGGGCGGCCAACTCCATAAGCTGATCCTGAGCTCCTGATATCAATACTCCGTGTCCGGCCAGGATGAGGGGCTTGCGCGACTGGTTGATCAGCCTGGCAGCCTCCTGCACCTCATTCAGTTTTACTTTCGGATACGGGAAGTAACTTCTCAGCCGGGTGCATTTGCGGTATGACCATGTTGTTTCCCCAAACTGGGCATCCTTGGTAATATCTACCAGCACCGGGCCGGGCCGGCCGGTTTTTGCCAGATAAAATGCCCGGGCAATGACCCCCGGGACATCTTCTGCAGAGGTAATCTGGGCATTCCATTTGGTTACCGGCATAGATATCCCTACCACATCGGTTTCCTGGAAGGCATCGGAACCGAGCAGAGGGGAAGCGACCTGCCCGGTGATGCACACCATCGGAACCGAATCGATCATGGCATTGGCCAGGCCTGTAATCAGGTTTGTTGCTCCCGGTCCGGAAGTAACCAGGCATACACCTACTTTTTCTGTTACCCTTGCATACCCATCGGCTGCATGCGCGGCACCCTGCTCATGCCTGACCAGGATATGCCTGAGCCGGTCGCGGTAATCAAACAGGGCGTCATAGACAGGCATGATGGCCCCTCCGGGATATCCGAAGATCACATCAACTCCTTCTTCCAGAAGGGAAAGCATCAGCGCTTCCGATCCTGTGACGGTACAGCCTGTTTTCGAGGCTGTGGACATTTTCTGGTTTTCACAATTTTCCCTGAACATGATATGAAATATTAGGGTTGAATGATTCTTACGGCTCCCCGGTCGGCAGAGGAAACAAACCGGGCATAAACTCTCAGGGCGGCAGAGATATTCCTGTTTCTCCCATCCGGAGTATAGGCTGCCGCCCCCCTGCTTTTTTCCTGTTCTTCTCTATGTTCCCATTCCCCGTCGTCCACTTCCGCCATGATGGTGCCGGCTGAGATATCGATACGGATCCCGTCCCCTTCGCGCAGCAATGCGATCTTTCCACCGGCAGCGGCCTCAGGAGAAATGTGCCCGACTGACAGGCCGGATGTGCCGCCAGAAAACCTGCCGTCGGTGATGAGCGCCACTTTTTTGTCGAGCTTAACCGATTTCAGGTAAGAGGTGGGATACAGCATTTCCTGCATTCCCGGACCACCGCGCGGCCCCTCGTACCTGATCACCAGCACATCTCCTTCCCTGATCTTACCTGAAAGAATGGCTTCACATGCGGTTTCCTGTGATTCGAATACACGGGCCCTGCCGGTAAAAACCATCATGGAAGGATCGACAGCAGCTGTTTTGACCACGCACCCGCCGGAAGCAATATTCCCTTTCAACACCACCAGCCCTCCCCTCCGCGAATAGGCATGTTCAACCGACCGGATACATCCCTGTTTCCTGTCGGTATCCAGCTGTTCGGCATATTTTTCCTGTGAGCTGCCTGCAAAATTCACCATCCCTCCCGGCGCACTCCGGTACAGTTTCAGGGCCTCGCCGGTAACCCTTTCGCTGCGAATATCATAGCGGGCAATGGCTTCGCCAAGGGACAGGCCGTCAACCCGGAACACCTCCCGGTCGATCAGGCCGGCCCGGTCCAGCTCACCCAGGATGGAAAGCACCCCCCCGGCCCGGTTAACATCTTCCATGTGATAGTGTGAACCGGGAGAAACCTTACACAGATGAGGGACCTTTTCTGAAAAACGGGCCACATCATCCAGGGAGAAATCTAACCGGGCCTCATATGCAATGGCCAGGAGGTGAAGGACAGTATTGGTGGATCCTCCCATCGCCAGATCAAGAGCCATGGCATTGCCGAATGCTTTTTTCGAAGCGATATTCCTCGGCAGAACCCTGTCATCCCCCTCGTTGTAATAACGCATGGCCAGGCGCACTATTTGCTGAGCTGCCGAATGCAAAAGATGCTCTCTGTTCCGGTGAGTAGCCACCACGGTCCCGTTCCCCGGAAGGGAAAGCCCCAGGGCTTCCGTGAGGCAGTTCATGGAATTGGCAGTGAACATTCCCGCACAGGATCCGCAGGTAGGGCAGGCCAGGCGTTCCACCTTTTCAAGCAGCGAATTCTCTACGGTGGGATCGCCGGCCATAACCATGGCATCCACCAGATCAATTTTCTTCCCTGCCACCGTACCCGCTTCCATGGGCCCCCCTGAAACAAAAACAGCGGGGATATTCATCCTCATGGCCGCCATGAGCATTCCCGGTGTGATCTTGTCGCAATTGCTGATGCAAATCATGGCATCGGCCCGGTGCGCATTAACCATATATTCCACGCTATCAGCAATCAGTTCGCGGGAAGGCAATGAATACAGCATCCCTTCGTGCCCCATGGCTATGCCGTCGTCAATGGCAATGGTGTTGAACTCGGCAGCAAAACACCCCGCCTGCCCGATCACTCTTTTCACCTGCTGTCCGGCAGGATGCAAATGAGCATGTCCCGGTACAAACTGGCTGAACGAATTGACCACAGCAATGACGGGCCTGCCAAAATGCGCATCCTTCATTCCGTTGGCCCTCCACAGGCTGCGTGCGCCCGCCATTTTCCGACCTTGTGTGCTGATGTTACTCCTGAGCGGTATTTTCATTTTTCTCCAAAAAAAAAGAGCCGCTCTCACTGGTGAGAACGGCTCCGGTTAACCATTTATAGCTACAAGCATACCATTCTCACCCGCTCATCCTGAGGAGGAGGAGAATCAAAAGGGTAATAATGATATGCTGACCTGAACGTGTCATTTCGATGTAAAAGTAAACAATGATTCCATTCGTGGTATCAAAAGGACAAAAAAAATATGTTATTTAACATAATTTTAAATAAGTAACAACCCTATTGGGCTGTGCAATAACATATTATGTTTTGTAATATTCTGTGATACCCGAATTAAAAAAAGACATCCGGCCGGGACCGGATGTCTTTTTTTAATTGAATAAATCTTATGATGTATTACAATAAAGAAAATGCAGCGGTAACACCTGCCATCACAATGGAAACCATGCTCATCAGCTTGATGAGGATATTCAGGCTGGGGCCGGAGGTATCCTTGAAGGGATCGCCCACAGTATCACCCACCACTGCGGCATGATGGTTATCAGAGCCTTTCCCTCCATAATTTCCTTCTTCAATATATTTTTTGGCATTATCCCAGGCTCCACCGGCATTGGCCATGAAAATAGCCAAAACAAATCCTGCGGCCAGGCCGCCGGTCAGCAGGCCGAGCACACCGGGAACGCCAAAAATCAGGCCCGTAAGAACGGGAGCTGCAATAGCCAGTGATGCGGGAAGTATCATTTCACGCTGGGCTCCTTTTGTAGAGATAGCCACACAACGTTCGTAGTCGGGTTCGGCTTTCCCTTCCATAATCCCGACGATCTCACGGAACTGGCGTCGAACCTCGTTCACCATTTTCTGTGCTGCCCTTCCTACCGCGTTCATAGTAAGACCACAGAACATAAATGCCATCATGGATCCGATGAACATACCGGCCAGTACTTTGGGATTCATCAGGCTCACATTGTAATAGTTCATAAAATCGACAATATTGGCTTCAGCCACCTCAATGATATCCCCATCGGCAAATTCCAGCACAGTTTCCCCAATCCTTATCAGTCCTATCTTGATTTCTTCAATGTAGGAAGCCAGCAGCGCCAGGGCGGTAAGAGCTGCCGATCCGATGGCGAATCCTTTGCCGGTAGCGGCGGTTGTATTCCCCAGGGCATCCAGGGCATCGGTACGTTGCCGCACTTCGGGTTCCAGGTGGCACATCTCGGCATTCCCGCCGGCATTATCGGCAATCGGGCCATACGCATCGCTGGCCAGGGTAATTCCCAGTGTGGAAAGCATCCCCACAGCTGCAATTCCAATCCCGTAAAGGCCCATGCTCAGGTTGCCCAGGTCAAAGCCTGAAGCAAACAGAAAAGCCAGGATAATACCGGTAACCACTGCAATCACCGGAATGGCTGTTGACAACATTCCCAGCCCGATTCCTGAAATAATGACCGTAGCGGGTCCCGTTCCGGTGCTTTCTGCCACCTTTCGTGTAGGCTTGAACGAATGCGAGGTGTAATATTCGGTAGACTTGCCGATCACCACACCCACAATAAGACCCACTACTACCGACATAGATATCCAGAACCAGTTCTCGAGTTTCAGCATGTACAGAATGCCGAAAGCAGCCAGGGCAATGAGTATCGACGAAATATTGATCCCGAATCCGAGAGATTTCAGCAGCTCTCCCATACCGGCGCCTTCGCGGGTCCTGACCATATAGATACCCAGAATGGAAAGGACAATACCCACAGCAGCGATCAGCATGGGGGCAATCACCGCCCGCAACTGCATGGATTCGTTTGCCAGAAAAGCCGAAGCACCGAGAGCCATGGTTGCCAGGATGGAACCTGCGTACGACTCGTACAGGTCGGCACCCATACCGGCCACATCGCCCACATTATCGCCAACATTATCGGCAATGGTTGCCGGGTTACGGGGATCATCCTCGGGAATACCGGCCTCAACTTTTCCCACCAGGTCGGCGCCCACATCGGCAGCCTTGGTGTATATGCCGCCACCCACACGTGCAAAGAGGGCCTGGGTGGAGGCACCCATTCCGAATGTCAGCATGGTGGTGGTAATGATCATCAGCTTGTGGCCGGAATCGGCATCTTCAACAAAATGATTCAGCACCAGGTACCACACGGTTACATCAAGCAGGGCAAGACCCACAACCACCAGGCCCATCACTCCGCCACTCCGGAAAGCCACCTTCAGTCCGGCATCCAATGATGTACGGGCTGCGTTGGTTGTTCGTGCCGAGGCATAGGTAGCTGTTTTCATTCCGATAAAACCTGCCAGACCACTGAAAAACCCTCCGGTTAAAAAAGCAAATGGCACCCATTTGTTCTGGAACTCCAGGCCGTATGCCAGATAAACGAAGAACAGAGACAGGACAACAAATACAATGGCAACGACCTTATACTGCTGCCATATGTACGACATAGCGCCTCTCCTGACATGTCCGGCGATTTTTTTCATACAGTCGGTCCCTTCGCTTTTCTTCATCATTTGCCTGAAGAAAATATAAGCAAATACCAGGGCCAGAATAGCCGCCGCCAGAGCAACAAAAATCCATGACTCAGAATTGTTCATACCTTTCGGTTTTTAAAGATTCGACGTATCTTCCAAACAGGGAAAAAGGAATGATTGCACTCATTCTTCCTTCCACCCGGAAGCACTCTGCATTTACATTTCTTTTGAAAGAAATCCAGGGTGGTTCCGGGAAAAAATAAGCCCTAAAACTACATGCAGAATTGGTATTTTACAAATTATTTCTTCTCTTTCACATAAGTTTCAAGCCATTCGTTCATTTCCCAGAGGGTATGCAGAACCGATTCACGTGCGGCGTACCCGTGACTTTCCAGCGGTAGCATCACCAGTCTGACGATACCTCCATGACCCTTGATGGCGGCGTACAATCTTTCACTCTGTATGGGGAATGTTCCAGAATTATTATCTGCCATACCATGAATCAGGAGAAGAGGTTCATTGATCTTATCGGCATGCATAAACGGTGACATTTGATTGTACACATGGGGTGCCTGCCAGTAGGTGCGGGGTTCGGCCTGGAACCCGAAAGGAGTAAGGGTGCGGTTATATGCCCCGCTCCGGGCAATTCCGGCAGCAAACAGATCGGAATGTGCCAGCAGGTTGGCTGTCATAAACGCTCCATAGGAATGCCCGCCCACGGCTACTCGCTCCGGGTCGGTTACTTCCATTTCCACGGCTTTTTCTATAGCAGCCTTCGCATTGGCCACCAGTTGTTCCACAAAAGTATCGTTTGGTTCCTGCTCCCCCTCACCCACAATGGGAAATGCCGCGTTGTTCAGAACGGCATATCCCTGGGTAACCCAGAGGATGGGAGATGTGTTACCAATCCTTGTGAAAGTATAAGGAGAACCGCTTACCTGGCCTGCCGCGTCGGCACTCTTATACTCCCTGGGGTATGCCCAGAGGAATGTAGGCAGGGGACCGTCTTCCTTCCTGTATCCCGGAGGCAGGTACAGCTCAAAGCTCAGTTGAACGCCATCCTCTCTTTCATAAAAAACCATTTCCTTGTGCATCTCTTTCAGTTCCGGGTAGGGATGAGGGAAGTCGGTAATTTGCTTCAGCTGCCCGTTGTGCAGGTTCCTGAGATAATAATTTGGCACCTCGGTTTGCGACTGGCGGTTGGTGAGTACGATACCTTTCTGTACATTCAGAAGTGAAACCGGCGTTTCATACCAGGGAGGTTCGGAACGCCATAAACGCTTGATTTCTCCGGTCCTTATACGGTACCGGTCGATGAAAGGGCGGTCGCCTTCCTCACTGGCTCCCCTTCCTGTAAGGTAGAGGAATTTCCCGTTCCCTCCGAACAGGAGAACCCTCTTTCCGCTCTTATTATAGGTAGTTTCAAAACTTCCCGGATCGTTATACCGGTCTTCCGTGTTCAGGTCAAAAACCAGTGTTTTTGCTGTATCCCCGGGAGTAAAAAAGTACACTTTCATCTGCCGGGTTTTTCTCCAGTATTCAGTGGCAACGGCCAGTTCTTCATTCCCCCAGGTAATGCCCCTGTACCTCATTCTGAAACGGATACCGGGCACAGGATCTCCCGTAAAAGGCGCAGGCAGCATGTACAGCCGGTCGCGGTATTCCGCTTCTTTCGAAGGATCCCCTTCATCCAGGGCTTCCACCCAGTACAGGGTGGCGGGCACATCGCTTCTCCATGCGAAAGAACGAGGGCCTTTCCTTACCGCATCAAATCCCTGGGGAATGTCTTCTGCCAACGGAATATCGGCCACCAGCCTGACCGGGTCACCCTGCCTGTTCCAAATCTCCACACGGTGGGGGAAACTGTAATAAGGCACCAGGTAGGAAAACGGCCGGTGCACTTCCTCCACCAGCAGGAAGTTGCCGTCAGGGGATACCTCCATTCCGGAAATAATTCCCGGATCGCCCAGAAGGGTTCGGTTTTTCTGCATATCGATCCGTACCAGCTGCGAGGTGGTATAGTATTCAAAAATATCCTCGTCGTAAGGATCGGAAAGCATATCCTGGTATGTCCGCACGGCTGCCTTTTTCCCGATGTTCTCCTGAACTACAGGCCCGGCAGGGATTTTAGGCTTTTCGGGCGGTTTTTTCCTGCCCGCGGGAACCGCTTTGAAAACGATCTCCTCCCCATCGGGCATCCAGGCAAAAGCATTTCTTCCGAGGGTGGCATTCAGTTCCGGGCCGGTCAGTGCCCTGGCAGCAGCCGTTTCCAAATCGGCCACCCATAACTCGATGCCTTCCTCTTTCAGCAGGCTAAAAGCCAGCCTCCGGCCACCGGGCGACCAGGCTACATCGAGAATACGCATATCATCGGGCAAGCCTGTGATCTGGCGTTCCCGGCTTCCGTCCACATCCATCACTTTCAGGCCGGTGAAATAACTCTTCCGGCTGGGGCCAAAAACCGCTGGATCGATCCTGATCCCCCCCAGCCTCAATTCTTCGGAAGCCAGATCCCTGATGGAAGGCATACCGGGTCTTTCCATGACGAGCATCAGGGTCCCCGGAGGATTAACACTCACCCCCGGAGTGGAAGGGGCTTCGGCAATACGCGCCATGTTTTCGGGCGGGCGCTGGTAGACCAGGTCCTTCTGCCCTGAGGCGAAAATGCTCCATGCAAAGGTCAGAAGGAGCAGTACATTCTTTTTCATTCCTGTATGCTTCATGTTCCTGTATTTATGCGGTTTCACAAAAAACAGCCTAAAATTATCGATTTTACTCTTACTTTTGCAATAAACACCTGCCAAATGCAAAATACATATCAAGAATATCAACGCACGATTGAGCAACTATGGGATGACCCCTCCCTGCTGAAAGAACCAAAATACCTGAAAACCCTTTATGCGGTGATAGAACTGCTTGACAAGGGCAGGATCAGAGTGGCCGAACCGGGAAGCAACGGCTGGACAGTGAACCAGTGGATCAAGAAGGCGGTGCTTCTTTATTTCCCGGCCCGCAAAATGGAAACGGTAGAAGCCGGGCCCTTCGAATATCACGACAAGATCCCCCTGAAAAAAGGATACGCTGCCATGGGTGTCAGGGTGGTTCCCCATGCACTGGCCCGTTACGGGGCATACCTGGCCCGCGATGTGATCATGATGCCCTCGTATGTGAATATAGGAGCTTATGTGGATGAAGGCACCATGGTAGATACCTGGGTCACGGTAGGTTCCTGCGCCCAGATAGGTAAACGGGTTCATTTAAGCGGAGGCGTTGGCATTGGAGGGGTGCTGGAACCTGTTCAGGCAGCTCCCGTGATCATTGAAGACGATTGTTTTATCGGGTCGAGAAGTATCGTGGTGGAAGGAGCCCGGGTGGAAAAAGAAGCCGTGCTGGGGGCCAATGTAGTGATCACGCAGTCTACCCGCATTATTGATGTCACCGGGAAAGAGCCCCGGGAATACCGCGGGGTGGTGCCATCGCGTTCTGTGGTGATCCCCGGCTCATTTACCAAACGTTTTCCGGCCGGGGATTATGAAGTCTCCTGTGCCCTGATCATCGGGAAAAGAAAAGAATCGACCGACAGGAAAACCTCACTGAACGACGCCCTGCGTGAATACCATGTCGCCGTATGATACTGGGTTTCGATGCAAAAAGGGCTTTCTTCAACCGCAGCGGCCTGGGTAATTACAGCCGAGACACCCTCCGTTTGCTGACAGAAAACCTTCCCGGAAACGAATTTCATCTATTTACCCCTGTTCCGAAGGAATCCCTCTTTTCTCAAACTGCAAAGCCAAATACATTCATCCACACTCCCGTGAAACGTATCCACCGCTGGTTCCCCTGGTGGTGGCGCTCGTGGGCCCTGGTTCCGGAACTGAAAAATCACGGCATTCAGATTTATCACGGGCTTAGCAATGAAATACCGGCAGGCCTGCAACAGGCCGGCATAAGGTCGGTGGTCAGCATTCACGACCTGATATTCCTGAGGTATCCGCGGCAATATTCAGCGGTGGACCGCACCATTTATACTATCAAAACCAGGAATGCCTGCCGTTCGGCCGACCGGATCGTGGCCATCAGCGAACAAACCCGCAACGACCTGATCCATTTTCTGCATATTCCCCCAAACCGGATCAGGGTAATCTATCAGGGCTGTCATCCTGCCTTCAGTCACAGACTAACAGAGGAACAATTGTATCAAACCCTCAGCAGGTACTCCCTGCCCCGTACTTTTATCTTAAGCGTAGGGACCATTGAGGAACGGAAAAACCTGCTGAATGTGGTCAGGGCCCTGCACCGTCTGCATGTCCGGATCCCTCTGGTAGTGGTGGGAAAAGCCCGGCCGTATGCAAAGCGTGTGAAAGAATATATTCGCCGCCATCAGGTTGAACCGGTTATCTTTCTGGAGAATATGCCGGTTGAAGAACTCCCGGCCCTGTACCAGGCAGCCCGCATGCTGGTCTACCCGTCGGTTTTCGAAGGCTTTGGCATACCCATTCTGGAAGCGATGCGGTCAGGGATCCCCGTGGTCACTACACATAACGGCTGCTTCAGCGAAGTGGGGGGAGAAGCGGCCCTGTATGCGGACCCGGGTTCACCGGAAGAGATAGGCCGGCAGATACTCAGGCTGTGGCAGGATGATGATCTGCACGGGAAACTGTCAGCCAGAGCCCGGGAACAGGAAACCCTTTTCCGGGATGAAAAAATTGCAGAACAATGGGAAACCCTGTACCGCGAACTGCTCTGATATGGAAAAAGACTTACGGAACGCACTGAAGGTGCTTAGAACAGGAGGATTGATCCTTTATCCCACCGATACCGTATGGGGGATTGGCTGCGATGCCACCCGAGAGGACAGTGTGGAAAGGATATACCGTCTCAAACAGAGGGCGGAAAAACAGAGCATGCTGATCCTGGTTGACACGGTCGACCGGATTTATTCCTACGTAGACCCTGTTCCGGAAATAGCCATCGATCTGATGGAGGTTGCCGACAAACCTCTTTCCATTGTATTTTCAGGAGCCAGAAACCTGGCCTCCAATCTGATGGCGCATGACGGTTCCATCGGGATCAGGGTTTGCCGTGATCCTTTCTGCCTGGAGCTGATCAAACGCTTCCGGAAACCGTTGGTATCCACTTCCGCCAACCTGCACGGCGAGCCGCCTCCTTCCTGTTTCGCGGAAATCGGGAAACCGATACTGCAAGGCGTAGATTATACTGTTACCTGGCGGCAGGATGATACTACCCGTGCCGCACCCTCCGACATTATCCGCATCGGCCCAGGCGGCGAAGTGAAAATACTTCGAAAATCATGAATATTCATGCCATTTCCCATACAGGCAGGAACGGCCAGAAGCAATAAATAAAAAGGGCTACGGAAATCATTGCATCCATTGCCACCAGATAACCGGCCTTCCATCTGCCGGCGGCTGCCAGGATGGTAAACAGCATGCGAAGGAAAAACTGCACGAAGAAAAATAAAAACAATCTTATTCCGTGCGGATGATAGGCTTCTGCCTTCCGGAAGTTCAACCTGACCGTTTCTGAAAAGCTTCGCGACAGGCCGGAACTGGGAGATATTTCTCCCGTAGCCAGTTCATAAAAGGATGGAACGGGATAACGCCTCCCCCCGGCAGAAAAAACACCGGCATATAAAAACATCATCCCGATCAATGCGGCAAAAATCAGATTAATGGTCCGGTACGCAGCCTTGTGGCCCGGGTCAGTCAACGGGAATGGTATCTCCAAGTTCCTCCCTGAACTCTTTCAGAGCCTTTCCCGCAGCACGGCCCACCCGGGCAGCTTTTTCTTCATCCGACAGCCCTTCCATATCCTGCAGTGAAGAATCCATTTCCTCTTCCAGCTCTTCCAGTGTTTTGTCCAGTTCCTTGTCAATTTCCTTTACCGCCTCATCGAGGCTCTTCCCGTAACCCGATTCAAATTCCTTTTCAAATTCATCCGAAGCCCTGTCCAGGGAACGGAACCATTCTCTTCCCCACTGATTACTGTGCGAGGCAACGGTACCAATGATCACACCCCAGACGGCAGCTACGCTGGTTCCCAGAATGGAAATCACCAGGGCCGCAATGATAATCCCTTTCGGAGCCCTTGCCTGGCTGGCCTGGGAAAGGGCCACAACAGCCAGTATAATGGCAATAATTCCGGGAATGAGGGCAATCCAGCCAAAGCAGGGAATGAACGCCAGGATCAGGGCTACAATACCCAGAACCAGAGCGGCAATCCCCAGGCCCTGACCCGCATTTGATGTTTGTTCTTCCATGAATTACCGGTTTTTAATGGTTGTTTATATCAAAGATAGAAAAAAATCAAAAAGGCTGCACGGAAAGGTTATTCCTTCAACAGAATAAAGGCCAGGTCCTCCTCCAGTCTCTGCACCGGATGCTCAATAATCCGGCCTATTTCATCCCCGTTCCGGTAAACAACCATGGTGGGAACATATGATATGTCCAGTGAATCAAGGTTGATGCCAGGGGCTTGCTTATCCCGGTTTACATAGATTACCCGAAGGTTGGATTCGTTGAATCCCAGCTGGTCAAGAATTTTGTAGAACCGCGGCACTTCTCTTCTGGAATCGGGGCACCAGGTACCCAGCACCATGGTAATGGTCACCCCTTCCAGCTTCTCGGGTTCAATTCCGAGGATGCTCTGCTTGTTTACAGAATAGGCATCATATTCTTCACTGAACCAGGAGAAGAAAGGTTCCAGCAGCAACCCCCGGCGGTTCCCGTAACCGATAAGCATCTCATCACCGGTCACTTCATCGTGAACCACCCGGTTCATGTCCTGCGCAGCAGCCATAAGGGCCACAACCAAAAGAAAACCGGATAAAAAAAGTATACGTTTCATGGCAGATGTCTTTACATGCCACAAGGTAATAAAAAATCCGATCCGGTTCAGCTACTGGCCGATCAGTATTTCGAGGATTTTAACAGCAGCCTGGCTGACCGGTGTCCCCGGCCCGAATATCGCCACCACACCGGCATTGTACAAAAAATCGTAATCCCGGGATGGGATTACTCCCCCCACAATGACCATGATGTCTTCCCTCCCCAGTTTCTTCAACTCTTCTATCACCTGGGGAACCAGGGTTTTATGGCCGGCAGCCAGGGTGGAGATGCCCAGTACATGCACATCATTTTCCACAGCCTGGCGGGCTGCTTCGGCAGGGGTCTGGAAAAGAGGACCGATATCCACATCAAATCCGATATCGGCATAGCCCGTAGAAACCACCTTGGCCCCACGGTCGTGCCCGTCCTGTCCCAGCTTGGCGATCATGATCCGTGGTTGACGGCCTTCCCTGGCTGCAAATTCCCGGGCAAGGTTCCGGGCTTTCTGAAATTGTTTGTCTTCCATAGATTCTGAGGAATATACTCCGGAAATGGAACGGATCACAGCCTTGTAGCGTCCGAACACTTTTTCCATAGCTTCTGATATTTCACCCAGGGTAGCCCTGTTTTTGGCTGCTTCCACCGACAATTCAAGCAAATTGCCTTTCCCTGTCCGGCATGCTTCGGTAATGGCTTCCAGTGATTTTTTCACCGCTTCCGCATTCCGTTCCGACTTCAGTTTTTTCAGCCGCCTGATCTGGGCCTCCCGCACAGCCGTATTATCCACTTCCAGGGTCTCGATCGGGTCTTCTTTTTCAAGCCTGTATTTATTCACCCCCACGATGGTCTCCTTCATGGAATCAATGCGGGCCTGTTTTCTGGCCGCCGCCTCCTCGATCCTCATTTTGGGCAGTCCGGTCTCAATGGCTTTGGCCATTCCTCCCAGGGCCTCCACTTCCTGAATGAGCTTCCAGGCTTTGTGAACCAGTTCATGCGTAAGTGATTCCACGTAATACGATCCGCCCCAGGGATCCACGCTGCGGCAAATCTGGGTTTCCTCCTGAATATACAGCTGCGTATTCCTGGCAATGCGGGCTGAAAAGTCTGTGGGCAGGGCTATGGCCTCATCCAGTGCGTTGGTGTGAAGCGACTGGGTGTGCCCCAGGGCAGCGGCCATGGCCTCAATGCAGGTTCGCGTTACATTATTGAAAGGATCCTGTTCGGTCAGGCTCCATCCCGAGGTTTGCGAATGGGTCCGCAGAGCCATGGATTTGGGATTCTTCGGATTGAACTGTTTCACGATCCTTGCCCACAGCAGACGGGCCGCCCTCATTTTGGCAATTTCCATGAAATGGTTCATACCAATGGCCCAGAAGAAAGATATGCGGGGTGCAAAGCAGTCAATGTCCAGCCCGGCAGAGATTCCGGTACGCAAATACTCCAGTCCGTCGGCCAGGGTATAGGCCAGCTCCAGATCGGCCGTTGCCCCTGCTTCCTGCATATGGTATCCGGAAACGGAAATGGAATTGAACCGGGGCATGTATTTCGAGGTATACTCAAAAATGTCGGCGATGATCTTCATCGATTCCCGGGGAGGATATATGTAAGTGTTGCGCACCATGAACTCCTTCAGGATATCGTTCTGAATGGTCCCGGTCAATTGTTCCAGCGTGGCTCCCTGCTCCAGCGCCGTTACAATATAAAAAGCCATGACCGGAAGCACGGCTCCGTTCATGGTCATGGAAACCGACATCTTATCCAGGGGTATCTGGTCAAAAAGCACCTTCATATCCAGCACCGAATCGATAGCCACGCCGGCCTTGCCAACATCTCCCACCACCCTTTCATGGTCGGAATCGTACCCCCGATGGGTGGCCAGGTCAAATGCCACCGACAGGCCACGCTGCCCGGCAGCCAGGTTTCTTCGGTAGAAAGCATTGGATTCTTCAGCCGTGGAAAAACCGGCATACTGCCTGATGGTCCAGGGCCGGATAACATACATGGTGGAATAGGGCCCGCGAAGAAACGGCGGCAGGCCTGCCGCGTAATGCAAATGCTCCATCCCTTCCAGGTCTTCCCGGGTATACAGGGGCTTCACACCTATGTACTCGGGTGTTTCCCACCGTTTCTCCCTGTCATGGTTTTCCGGTTTTTGGTCTGCTGATTTTCGGTATTGACGAATATTGATCCTGGAAAAATCGGGTTTCATGTTGTTTCTGTTTGAAATACACCAGGTTGATTATGAGGCAATGATTCCCAGTTCTTTCTGAAATTCTCTGAGGGCCTGAGGCACATCCTGCCCAATATGGATAAAATGCTTCAGACCGGCCTCCCTAAGTTTGTCCACATGTTCCTTCGGATAACCGGCCACCACTACCAGGGTTTTCTCTTTCAGTTTCTCTAGAACAGGAGGTACAATCTCCGGATATTCCTCATCGGAACTGCATATAACGGTAATATCCGCACGGTTTTTCATACTGGCAGACATCCCTTCCTCCAGGCTGGCATACCCCGGATGATCAATAATCTCAAACCCTGCACAGGCAAAGAAATTCCATGAAAAAGTAGCACGGGCCCGCCGCATGGCAGGATCGCCGTATGTCAGGAGCAACACCCTGGGACGCTTCCCGGATTTTTGTGTCTGCATCCGTATCTCATCGAAATCCCTGGCAGCACGGCGGGGCCGGAGAGGCTGCAGAGGCTCTCCGGAAGGGATATCTTTTCCTTTATCAATTTTCACATCACCGGGTAATGTTTCATCGCTGTTGGCATACATGCTGGTTCCCACCAGCACATCTTTTCTGAGAGCCACATTCCGGTCACGCTCTGCAGCCACCTTCTCAACCTGTTCCTGAATCCACCCTTTCCGGAATACTTCGGTAAAGCCTCCCATCCTGTCCACTTCTCTGAAAAGCTCCCAGGAGGCACCGATCATTGAATCGGTAAGGTTTTCCAGATAATAGGATCCTGCCGCCGGATCGGCCACCTTGTTGAAATAAGCCTCCTCTTTCAGGATGATCTGGGTATTACGGGCAATCCTTTCGGAAAAAGCAGAAGGATCGCGGACCAGGATATCGAAGGGTTCCACACTCAGCGAGCCCGTCCCGCCCAGTACGGCTGCCATGGCTTCGGTGGTCGACCGCAGCATATTGACATAAGGATCAAATATTGTTCTGTTTCGCTGTGAAGTGATACAATGCAGGTGCATGGGAGGTATGCGGCCGGGTTCCATGCCCCATGCCTCCAGTATTCTGCTCCACAGGTAACGCGCAGCTCTCAGCTTGGCTATTTCCAGGAAATAATGCGATCCGGTCACCATGGAGAACTGTATCCTCGGGGCAACCTGCCGTACATCGAATCCCCTGCCGGTCAGAAAAGACAGATATTCCTGCCCCATGGCCAGCCCGAAAGCCAGTTCCTGCACCAGGCTGGCCCCTGCATGATGAATAGCAGAGGTATGTACCGTAATCAGGCGGTATGAATTCAGCTTGTCCTTCCAGCCGGTAAAAACATGGGCCAGGCCGTCCATCCCTTCGGCGGGATCATTGCCGGTAACACAGGTATCCCCCAGCGGGTCGATCCCAGCCGAGCCTGATATTTTCTCCGGATGGCTGCCCCTGCCTGCAGAGTATCCATACAGCCAGGCAGGCAGATCAGCGGCACAGGGAAACCCCTCGAAATACAGCGGCACCTTTTCCGGATCAATGCCCTGAACCAGCCGGTCGAGCTTATCCACACAGGCTTTATCGCTGCCCGGATGCCTGAAGTTAAACACAAATCCGATGGCTTCGGCTCCCCGTTCCAGCGCCTCCAGGGCTTTCCGGTTTGCTTCCGCAGGGTCGCTCACCCGGATGTCCTGCCTGATTTCCCAGTCGTTTCCGGAAGCACAGCCACCCCTCACAAAAGGAAACACGCCCGGCCGTCCTTCCAGGTAAAAAATATTCTTCAGGTCTTCAGCCGTATAATACGGCTGTACACGAAAACCTTCCAGCGTTTTCCACACCAGCTTTTTTTCATAATCAGCTCCCTTCAGGTCTTTCCTGATCTGGTCTTCCCATTCTTCGCGACTGACAGGGGGAAATGCGGAAAACAGTGGTTCATCTTTCCGGTCCATAGTACCGTTTTTTAACTTTTCACAAAGTTAAACGAATTTATATGACTGTCTCCAATGACTTTTGTCATTCAACCCGGCGCTCATCAACCGCATAATGCGGAGAGGAACAAACTCCTTATTTCATTCCATGCATCCGAAAGCCTGAGGAAAAAACATATCTTTGAACATAAAAAACCCTTAAGATGAAAGTCATTCGTTTCAAATCGGCCGAGAGCTATGAGCCGGAAAAGGACTGGAAACGCCTGAGCCTGTGTGCGGAAAACGACATATCCATTGAGCACTTTATCAAACCGCCGGGGCACGCTTCCCCCAAACATGATCACCCGAACGCTCAGGTATTGCATGTTCTGGAAGGCAGGCTTTCGGTCATCACCGACAAAGAAGGGGAAGAATTCCTGGAGCCCGGTGATACGGTTTATATTCCGGGCGGGCAGTCTCATATTGTCAGGAATCCCCTCGACATGCCTTCTTCCGGCCTGGATATCTTTGTGCCCGGACGTACCTTCGATTTCTGGCTGAAACGGAAAAAATAGCCGGCTTATCTCGCCCGGTATGTTGTGATCAGGATCACTCCATTGGCCCCCTGTATTCCATAGATGGCGGCGGTTCCGTCTTTGATCACGTCAATCGATTCCACATCGTGCGGATTCACGGTATTCAGATCATGTATCCGGACACCGTTCAGCAGGATCAGAGGCTCTGAATCCCGGTTGCTGCTATGCCCTCTTATCCTGAGTGTAACCCCTTCGCCGGTTCTGACCACTTCCAGTCCGGGTACCTGCCCGGCCAGTGCCTGCCAAACATCGGTATACCCTGCATAATTCACCTTGCGGGCATCCACCGGGAAAACAGAACCGGTAACCTTATCCCTGCTCTGTTCTCCGTAACCAATGTGGACAGTTTTACCAGGCAAAGAACTGACTGATACGGGAAAAGTGTAGTTGATCCTTTTCCTTCCTTTAATGGCCTCTTTATGCATATCTGCCAGGGAGCTTCTGAAGCCGATCGTATCCGCTTCCCCATTGATTTTCAGCCGGTAATACCCCTTTTCATTGGTTACCCTGGGCGTTTCTCTGCCGTCGATCATCACCTGAACGCCGGGTATGGGTGTACCCAGGCTATCGGTTACCACCCCCCTGATCACCCGCTTCTGGGCCGAGGCACCCGCAGCAGCCAGACCCATCACCAACATCATTAGAGCTGCTTGTTTCATGCGTTTTCTGTATTTTTATTCCCAACCGGAAATGAGTTGGCAGGGGAAGATTCAGTCTGCTATGTCATCCGGAAACATCAATCCTTCCCGAACTCCATCAGGTATTCCTTGATGAAATCATTCAGATCGCCATCGAGTACTGCCTGTACATTTGAGGTTTCATATCCGGTACGAAGGTCTTTCACCAGCTTGTAGGGATGAAGCACATAGCTGCGTATCTGTGAACCCCATTCAATCTTTTTCTTCTGTCCTTCGATACGCGCCTGCTCTTCCTGCCGTTTCCGCAGCTCAAGCTCGTACAGGTGCGATTTCAGTAACCGCATGGCATTCTCCTTGTTTTTCAGCTGCGACCGGGTTTCCTGGTTTTCAATCACGATACCTGTGGGATGATGCCGCAGCCTTACCGCCGTTTCCACCTTGTTCACATTCTGTCCTCCGGCACCGCTCGAGCGGTAGGTTTCCCAGGTAATATCGGCCGGATTCACCTCGATTTCAATATTTTCGTCCACCACCGGGGAAACAAATACCGAAGCAAAAGTGGTTTGTCGTTTCCCCTGTGCGTTGAACGGCGAAATCCTTACCAGCCGGTGCACACCGTTTTCACTTTTCAGGTTTCCGTAGGCAAAATCGCCTGTAAATTCCAGGGTAGCCGACTTGATACCTGCCTCTTCCCCCGGGAGCAGGTCAATTTCTCTTACCCGGTAATTATTCCGTTCCCCCCACCGGATATACATCCGCATAAGCATGGCGGCCCAGTCGAGCGATTCGGTTCCACCTGCCCCCGAATTTATCTTCATGATGGCGCCCAGCCGGTCTTCTTCCTTGCCCAGCATATTCTTCAGCTCCAGTTCACTGATCAGATCAAGGGCTTTCCGGTATTGTTGATCCACCTCTTCTTCTGAAGCTTCTCCCTCCCTGGCAAAATCGTACAACACCTGCAGGTCATCCACCGCCGTTTTGATCTTTCCGTATGCCAGGGTATATTCCTTCAGGGAAGCAATGTGCCTCAGTTTTTCTTCGGCTGCTCTGGGATCATTCCAGAAACCTTGATCCCGGGTTACTTTCTCTTCCTCGGTAATGGTCTGCTGTTTCTTATCGATGTCAAAGATGCCTCCTCAGCGCATCCAGGCGCTCTGAAAGCTCTCTGATCTGTTCCTGATTGATCATGGTCGGTCAGTCTTTTTTCCTGTTCAACATTCCACAAAAGTACGAAAACTCCTGCTTTTATCCCATTTCGAAAGGATCACCTTATGACAGCTCCTCAATGACCCTGTCGGCAAGCTCCGGCTCAAATCCGCGCGAAAAAGCAAAACGCTGTAATCTGGCCCTGACGGCCAGGGGATTCCCCCTTACCGTGCACTTTTTTTTCTGCAGTTCCACCCGCATCATCTGGAGGTACTCATTGGAATCGATCTCATTGAGCGACGGTTCGATCACATCATTATTAACCCCTTTCATCCGCAGAGCATGCCTGATCTTCAGCTTTCCCCATTTATTGAACCTTACCCTGTCGCGAACGAAAGCACTGGCATAGCGGAATTCGTCAAGAAACCCTTCCTTCTGCAAACCGTCAATTACTTCCTTCACCTCATTCCCGCCCAGACCCCACCCATTCAGCTTCTGCACGATTTCAGCCGTGCAGTATTCCCTCCGGGCACACATGGCCCGGGTTTTTTCCAGAGCTTCCTGTTTTGTCAAGCGGATCTTTTTCATCATAATGAATCTCTTTCCCGTTGTCTGCAGGCACGGAGCATTCTCCACCTGCCGTGGATATCCCGTGCGGGTGTAACCTGTTCCCATCCTTTTTCAATGAAGAGTCCGGTCAGCGGTTCCATCATTTTTTCATGCATTTCCACATAGATGGCTCCTCCCGGGGCCAGCCGGCTTCTTCCGAATTCCTCCAGGGCCCGGTAAAAAAGAAGAGGATCCTGATCGGGTACAAACAGGGCCTGACCCGGCTCCGCATGTACTACATGGGGTGAAAGGCTGTTCTTTTCATGTTCCGGGATATATGGTGGATTTGAAACAGCCACATCATATTGACCAAGTACAGGCCAGAACACTGGATCAAGGATATCTCCCTTAATCCACCCCACGTCCAGTTGCAGCTCCTTCCCGTTTATCCGCGAACAGGCCAGAGCCCTTTCATCCGCATCCACGCCGGTTATTTTCCAGGCGGGCCGCTGTTCTTTCAAAGCAAGGGCAATACACCCGCTCCCACATCCTATGTCGATCACACGGCGGGAGCGTGAATCATTTTCCCTCAAAACCCACAGCACCAGTTCTTCCGTTTCGGGTCGGGGGATCAGCACCCCTGGTTTAACCCCCATCTTCAATCCGCAGAACCAGGTATAACCCAGGATGTATTGTACGGGAACATGGTTTTTCAACCGCTCCAGTGCATCCAGTATCCAGTTCTGTTCCCGGTCCTTCAAATTAGCAGAAAGATTCAGGTAAATTTCGGTTTTTTTATAATTTAGCTGCTCCATCAGAAGGTGGAACAGGTTCCTGATCTCCCGTTCCGGGTAAAGTTCCCCGAGCTCATCCCTGAACCGGCTGATCATTGCTGATATTGTCACTGGCTGAACAGTCATTACGCAAAGTTAATCATTTCGTTCGGGATGGAAGATCACAGGGTATACATGCAACGTTGTCTTGACCTGGCGGCTCAGGGAACCGGGAATGTTGCTCCCAACCCCATGGTAGGTTCGGTGGTGGTTTGCGATGGCAGGATCATCGGGGAAGGTTATCACCGCCGATACGGCGGGGCTCATGCGGAAGTGGAAGCCATCCGGTCGGTACGCAACCCCTCTCTGCTGAAAAACAGCACCCTGTATGTAAACCTCGAACCCTGTGCCCATCATGGAAAAACACCACCCTGTGCAGATATGATTGTGGCACGGCAGATACCCAGGGTTGTGATCGGCACCCTCGATACCCATCCCCTGGTGGCAGGAAAGGGTGTAGAAAAACTCACAAAAGGAGGATGCCAGGTAGAAACAGGTATTCTGGAAGAGGCATGCCGGGATCTGAACAAACGGTTTTTTACCTTCCATGAAAAGAAGCGCCCTTTTGTGGTCCTGAAATGGGCCCAGTCGGCCGACGGTTTTATCGATACCGAGCGGCAGCCCGGGGATCGGACTCCACCCGTCTGGATCACCGGTGAATTCGAGCGCCGTTTGGTGCATAAATGGAGGGCCGAGGAAGCTGCCATTCTGGTCGGAACCCGTACCGCCCTCAAAGACGATCCCAGGCTCAATGTACGGCACTGGGACGGCCCTCAGCCGGTGCGGATGGTGCTCGACCGCCAGGCATCCCTGCCCCGCCGCCTGAACCTGTTCGACGGCAGCCAGGATACCTGGATTTTCACTGAAAAGCCTTCCCGACGGGAAGGCCGGACAGAATGGATACAGGTAAATTTTGATGAAACCCTTCTGTCCCAGATAATGGACATCCTGTACCAGCGAAACATTCTGTCGCTTTTTGTCGAAGGAGGTGCCGTGTTGCACCGGTCTTTCATGCAAAAAAAATGCTGGGATGAAGCGCGGGTATTCACGGGCCTCCAGCTATTTCACAAGGGGATCAGGGCGCCCTCAACTCCCAAAGAACCAGCCTCCTGCACCCTCTTTGAAAAAAGCTCCCTGGCATGTTATGTGAACAATTCCCGGAGCGGGTAATCATCTTTTTATCACGGAAAACTTTTTACCTGTCAAATACGTACAATATATGATCAAATTGTTCCTGATAAAAGGGTTTTTATTTTTATATTTGGAAACAGACCGGTTTACACAGAGTCCCTGATTTTATTGACAATACTATAATAAAACCCATCATGCCATAAAGCGCACCGCCATGAAAAACCTTTTTTTATTTTTCCTGTGCCTTTTCAGCCTGAATGTTACTGCTCAAAGTGCCAGGAAACTGTACAAGGCAGGCGAAGAATTTATTGAAAACGGAAAATATGCCGATGCCGTTGAACAATACACAAATGCTCTCAAGGTAGACCCCGAATACACACGGGCCTATATTGCCCGAGCCAGAGCCCTGATACAGATGGAAGAATACGAACGGGCGCTGGAAGATTGCACCCGGGCCATGGTGTTCAGCCCGAAAGACCAGGAAATATACACCATGGCAGGAAAAATACAGTTCATCCTGGGCAGGTACGAGGAAAGCGTGGACAACCTCAATACATCTACCAGCCTTAAGAAACGGGACCATGAGCCTTATCAGTACAAGGCCCGCAGCCTGATGGCCCTTGAAAAATTCGAGCGGGCACTGGAAGTTATTGATACAGCCCTGATCATCGACAGGAACAATTATTACGACAATTACCTGAAAGGACAGATCCTGGAAAAATTGCGGGACTACTCCCAAGCGGAAGTGTATTACCGGAAGGCCACCAGCAACAAAGACCGTTTTGTAGATCCATACCTGGCCCTGGCCCGTCTCAAACTGGACCAGAAACTGATGGATGAGGCCATGGGATTCTGCAATACCACCCTCAGCCTGGACGACCGGAATACGGAAGCACATTACATCAGAAGCCTGATTTACGTGGAAAGGCTCGATTTTCCTTCGGCCATCAACGATATTTCAAAGAATATCATTATTGACCCGGAAAATCCACGCTGGTATATGGTACGCGGGGAATACTACCAGAAATTCAACCAGCACCAGTATGCCATCAACGATTTCAACAAGCTGATCCAGCTAACACCCGACGATCCTGATGCCTACTTCAAGCGGGCCCGCTCTTTTGAGGAAATCCTCGATTATTCATCGGCCATCAAAGACTATGAAAAGATCGCCAGCCTCTCGGAATATGACGTAAAGGCACGGCAATTGCTCGATGAAGCCCGCAAGCGCCTGTTTGAACTGAACCGGGAAACCGACCCCCCCGTTATCACCCTTATCGAGCCGGTCCCCGCACGGAACGAACGCATCCGGATCAGAGGAGATAAAGAAGAAGTGGTGATCAAGGGAGAGATCCAGGAAGCCAGTGAGCTGGCCCTGTTCCGTATCAACGACACCAATATTCATACCGAGCGCACCCGCAACGGATACACCTTCCTGGCCAGCATACCCGTGAACCAGAAAGACAGTATCAGCTTCACCGTAAAGGATGTATATGACAACCTGCAGGAAGTAACCTATGCAATCGAATGGACGGAAACAAACAAACCGGAAGTTAAACTCATCGCCCCCTATGCTTCCGACAACGGAGAAATTTATCTCAGCAGCGACGACTCCCGCCTGTACGTGGAAGGGCAGATCACCGACGAAAGCCCCATCCGGTCCATCATGGTGGAAGGGCTGAACGCCAGCTACCGGGTCAATGAATTGAACCCCACCTTCTCCGCCACAATCGATATTCTGAACAAAAACAAATTCACCGTGGTGGCGGAAGATGTCAACGGCAACCGCATGGAAAAGGAATTTTCCTTCAACCGGGAAGGAGCCATGATCTCCGAAAGCAATCCCATGGGAAAAACCTGGGTGATTTTTATTGAGAATTCACAGTACCAGACCTTTGCCAGCCTCGACGGTCCTACCAAAGATGTGAGCCTGATGAAAATGGCCCTGGCAAAATATGATATACACAATATCATTACCAAGAAAGATATGACCAAGGAGGAAATGGAGAAATTTTTTTCCATCGAGCTGCGCGATCTGGTCAGAAGCAACCATGTGAATTCCCTACTGATATGGTATGCAGGGCATGGGAAGTTCATCAATGAAACCGGATACTGGATTCCGATCGATGCCCGCCGCGATGATGAATACACTTACTTCAACATCAATTTCCTGCGGGCCGCCATGCAAAGCTATCGACAGCACCTCACCCACCTGCTGGTGGTAACCGATGCCTGCGAGTCGGGGCCCACCTTCTACCAGGCCATGCGTTCCACTCCCGTTCCCAGGAGTTGTGACGATGAAACGGCTACCAGATTCAAATCATCCCAGGTATTCAGTTCCGCAGGGTACGAACTGGCTGTGGATAATTCACAGTTCACCCGCACCTTTGCCAACACCCTGGCAAACAATCCCAATGCCTGCCTTCCCATTGAAAACGTGGTAGCACAGGTCACGGTGGCTGTGGCACAGAATAACCAGCAACGGCCCAAATTCGGGAAAATTGCCGGCCTGGAAGATGAAAACGGAACCTTTTTCTTTATCCTGAAAGAGTAATCATTCAAAATCCATCCCCATGAATTTTTCTAATGCCTTCCAGGGCGTAAAAATGATTTGCCTGAACCGGCAAATCATTTTTTTTGCCGCTGGCTGCCTTCTTTCCACGGCAGTAATAAAGGCACAGACCTACTATTTCGATAATTACGGTGTTGCCGAAGGGCTGAGCTCCTCCAAAGTATATACCGTGATCCAGGACAGGGAAGACTTTATCTGGCTGGGAACCGAAGCCGGCCTGTCACGCTTCGACGGGGTCAGTTTCCAGAATTTTACCTCAGAAAACGGACTGGCTGAAGGCGGAGTATATTCCATGATGCAGGATTCCCGGGGACTGATCTGGCTGGGGCATCTCGACGGCAGGCTGAGCCGCTACGACGGGGAAAAATTTGAATCCATTCCCTTTCCCTCCGGGGAGATCAGAGGCGATATCACTTCCATCCTGGAAGATGTCGCGGGCAAAATATGGATCACCACCCAGGGATCGGGAGCTTTCCGCCTGGAGAACCCGGAAGCCGTACCGGATGAGATCACCTGCCGGCATTTCATCGGTGGCGATCTGAGCGACCAGGTCTTCGCTTCCCTGAGAACACGTAATAACGACATTTACATGCTCACCGACCAGGGCGTGCGGGTGTTCAACCCCGACTCATCAGGGTTTGAAGCCCTGCATATCGATAATCTGCCCCGGTATTTCATGATCATCACCATGTTCGAGGATTCGGAAGGCGACCTCTGGTTCGGCACATACAACGGAGGCCTCTACCACTTCAACAAGAAAACAGGAGATGTGACCATTTATGATTCTGTACGCGACGGACTGGCAAAAAACTGGGTAAGCTGCATTACCCAGGACAGCCGGGGAAGAATGTGGATCGGGACCTGGGGAGGAGGGATCAGCCTGCTGGAAGACGGAAGCTTCCGGAATTTCGATCAATCCAACGGTTTGCAGGATCTGAACATCAAATGCCTGGTGGAAGACCGGGAAGGAAACATGCTGATCGGGACATACGACCACGGCCTGTCGGTGTTCAAAGGCGACCATTTCGTAACCTTCACCGAAAACGACGGCCTTTCCAATCCCATTGTATGGGCCATTCACCAGGATCGTAACGGTAAATACTGGTTCGGAACCAACGGCGGGATCACCGTCTACGATCCCGAAGCCCCTTCCGGCAGGCAGATCACTTACTATAACCAGGACAACCGGTACATCGAAAACAAGATCCGGTTCTTCCGCGAAGACCGGCAGGGAAACATCTGGATAGGAACAGAGGGTGGCGGACTGATCAGGTACGAACCTTCCAGCCAGCGGTTCATCAACGACATATACCTCAATGAACGTCTTTACCGCGACCAGATTATCACCGCACTGGAAATAGACGATCACAATAATCTGTGGATAGGCACCAACGAAGGGCTGGGGTATTTCGAACCATCCACCGGCTACATCGAGCGGGTAACCCAGAGCGGCGGCCTGGCCGGGAACCTGATATCTTCCCTGTATTACGATTCCCGCGGGAACCTGTGGATAGGCTCACAGGTAACGGGCCTGACCCGCTGCGTGAAGGAAGGTGATCAATATGTGTTCACCATCATGCGCATGCCCAGGAACTTCACCCCGGTTTCCATGACCGAGGATGCCGACGGAAATATATGGATCGGAACGGAGAAAGGCGTATACGTGTTCAACGGCGATACCATCATCAGGCACCTCACGGAAAACGACGGCCTGCTGGCCAACAATGTGAACCTGGTGGACCACGACCGGGAATGGAACATGTACATAGGAACGAATAAAGGACTGAACAAATACGTTCCCGAAAAAGACAAAATATACACGTATTCCCGGAAAAGCGGTTTTGTCGGCATCGAAACCAAGGAAAACGCCTCGTTCTGCGACAACGACGGCAGGATGTGGTTCGGAACGGTGGCCGGGGTTACCCGGTACGACCCCCACCGGGTAGCCGATACCGAAATGGAGCCCCTGACCCACATCCGGGCCATGCAGATCAATTATCAGCCGGCCTCGCTCATTCCGGGGCAGAAACTAAGCTACCGGCAGAAAAACATTGTATTCGATTACAACAGTATTTGCCTGAAAAACCCCGATGCCGTAAGATACAAGGTGATGCTGGAAGGAGCCGACGACAACTGGAGGCCTTCCACCACGCAAACGCGGGCTATTTATCCCGCCCTTTCCCCCGGAAAATACACCTTCAAGGTCATCGCCCGCAACAGTACCGGAAAATGGAACTCGGAACCGGTTACCTACAGTTTTATAATCCGCCCCCCTTTCTATCAAACCTGGTGGTTCATCCTGATATGTGTAGTGGTGGGCATTTCGGCCATTCTGGCCTATATCCGGATCAGGGAACAGCAGCTGAAAAGGGAAAACCGTATTCTGGAAGAAAAGGTGGCTGAAAGAACTGCCGAGGTGGTGCAGAAAAGCAAGGAACTGGAAGAAAAAAACAAGGACATTACCGACAGCATCCGGTATGCCAAACGCATACAGAATGCCATTCTGCCCCCACAGGAATCCTTTACGGAAACCTTTATCCTGTTCAGGCCCAAGGATATTGTGAGCGGTGATTTCTACTGGCTGGCCCGCACCGAACACAAACAGCTGATTGCAGCCGTGGATTGCACCGGGCATGGCGTTCCCGGAGCCTTCATGTCTATCATCGGGCACAATTCACTGAACAAGATCGTGAAGGAATACCATCTGGATGAACCGGCGGCCATTCTGGACCAGCTGAACCGTGAACTCATTCTTACCCTGCATCAGCAGAGCGAGGATGAGGAAGTAAAAGACGGAATGGACATTGCCCTGATCAGCATCGATATCAAAACCCGGGAACTTCAGTTTGCCGGAGCTTACAACCCGCTGTATCATTTCCGCAACGGTGAGCTGACCGAGATCAAGGGCGACCGTACCGCTATCGGAAGGACCTCTCTCTCCCGGCCTCATTCCTTTACAAATCATTCGCTGATGCTGGAAAAAGGCGATGTGGTTTATATTTTTTCCGACGGATACGCCGACCAGTTCGGGGGGCCCCAGGGGAAAAAATTCAAATACAGTGCCCTGAAAAACCTTTTGAAGGAAATTAAAGACAAACCCATGGAAGAGCAAAAGCTCATCCTCGATGAAACCCTGGAAAAATGGAGAGGCAACCTGGAACAGGTGGATGATGTGCTGATCATCGGCAGCCGCATCAATTAACCGGCCTATACCAGGGCAAATCCGATGGCGGAGGAATCCCATGCATCAGACGAACGGATAGCTTCCATCAGGTTTTCCGGACGGTCGGTCACCGTCCACATCCGCTGATGCTCGGGCCTCAGAAAATGTTCTTCCACCATCTTTCCCAGAAAGGAGAGCAGGGGATCGTAGAATCCACCAGTATTGATCAAAACAATGGGGCAGGTTAACATCCCCAGGCGTTTGAGGGTAATGCTTTCCATCAGCTCTTCCAGCGTGCCTGTTCCCCCCGGCAGGGCAATCACGGCATCGGTCGCTTCCAGAAAGGCTCTTTTCCGCTCATGCATGGTTTCCACAACCACCAGCTCGTTCAGCCCCTGGTGAGCCCATTCTGCATCGATCATGAAGCGCGGGATGATCCCGCGAATATATCCTCCTTCCCTGATCATCCGGTTGGCAAGGCTTCCCATCAAACCCAGGGAACCACCTCCGTAGATCACCTTCACCCCGTTGGCAGCCAGCACACTGGCTGTATCCTCGGCAGCCTGCAGATACCGGGCAGGCACCCTGCGGCTCGAGGCGGCAAAAACGGTAACCTGTTCAATCATATCTGTATGCAATGAACGCAGGTCAGAGCAGCGGTTCCAGTTTCGAAACCAGCTTTGCCTTCGGAACGGCTCCCACCTGCTTGTCGGCTACCTTTCCATTCTTAAAGTACAGAATGGTGGGTATATTCCGGATGCCAAAACGGGAGGCAATTTCCGGACTGGAATCCACATCCACCTTTCCTACCACCACTTTTCCTTCATACTCTTCGCCTATCTCTTCCACCAGTGGGCCCACCAGCCGGCACGGACCGCACCATTCGGCCCAGAAATCAACAATCACCGGTTTGTCGGATTTGAGAACCACCTGGTCAAAGTTTGAATCTGTCAGTTCAACCGCCATAATATTCAATTTAGGTTTATCATTCTTTTTTCAAATGCGCACAAAGATAATCAATTCACCAGATATTCTATCCCGGGTTGCTGATCCAGAAATTTCAGCAACTCGTCGGTAATCAGGATATTTCTGTTCCTGGAGAACATCTCTACAAGCATTTTTTCGGCCGGATCGTACACACAGAATCTCAGCTGTGTTCTTCCTTTCTTCCGCCCGAGCACCTCATGGATTCCTTCCAGCAGCTCTGCATTAATCCGGTCGAGTGGAATGCGCAGGGTAAACCGCTCGATATATTCCTCCCGCACCTTTGTCAGCAGGTCGATATGCCTGATACGGAACTCCAGTTCGTTTTCCCGGTATGGATTGGGCTGTACCTTTCCTTTTACCATCAGGAAATAATCTTCCGTGAAATACTTGCTGTTATCCACATAGTCGTGGTTGAACATGCGAAAGCGATACGTATCGGTATAATCCTGCAGGGTAAACTGCCCCCAGGGTTTCCCGTTTCGTGTGGTTCCCTTCTTCACGGCGGTCACCACACCGGCCACAGTAACCTCTTTTCCCTTCAATGCTTCCAGGTCAGACAGTTCGGCCAGTGTGCAGTTACAGAAATGCCTGATTTCGAGCCGGTAATCATCCAGGGGATGAGCCGTCAGATAAACCCCGATGAGTTCCCTTTCCCTGCTCAGCTTCTCCAGCTTTGACCAGTCTTCTCCGGAGGGCAGTTCGGGCCGTACCGTTTCTGGAGCGCTGGCAGCCCCAAACAGAGAAGGCTGGGAGGCCAGTGTATCATTCTGAAAAATACTTCCGTACCTCAGCAGGCTCTCAATGAAGTTGCTTCCCCGGCCATCATCGGCAAAATACTGGCCCCGGCTGATACCCCTGAAACAATCGAAAGCTCCCGAAGCGGCCAGCACTTCAATATTTTTCCGGTTCACCACCGTCAGCTTCACCCTTTCCACAAAATCGAAAATATCCCGGTAGGGGCCTCTGGCTTCCCTTTCTTCAATAATGGCCCGGGCCGCTCCTTCTCCCATTCCTTTGATGGCGCCCAGCCCGAAACGGATATTCCCTTCCTTGTTTACAATGAAGCGGATATGGCTTTCATTCACATCGGGGCCCAGCACCTGAATACCCATTCGCCGGGTTTCATCCATAAAAATGGTGATCTTCTTGATATCGCTTACATTCCGGCTGAGCACCGCCGCCATGAATTCGGCCGGATAATGGGCTTTGAGGTAGGCGGTGCGGTACGAAACCATGGCATAGCAGGTGGAATGCGATTTGTTGAAGGCATACTGGGCAAAAGCTTCCCAGTCCCTCCATATCTTTTCCACCGTTTCCCGCTCATAATGGTTTTTCATGCATCCCTGGATGAATTTTTCCTTCATCCG
Organism: Bacteroidales bacterium; assembly: GCA_049975425.1. Lineage (GTDB taxonomy): Bacteria > Bacteroidota > Bacteroidia > Bacteroidales > VadinHA17 > HyVt-105. Next base: position 13,263 of record JBNGDI010000001.1, on the reverse strand, counting down.
GTCCATCACGTCCTTCTTCTTCTTCCCCATCGCCTTTCTGAGCTCATCGGCCTCGCCTCCCGTGAATCCGGCCATGACCCGCGAAAGCTGCATCACCTGTTCCTGGTAAACAGTAATACCATAAGTAGATTCGAGGTATTTTTCCATTACCGGAAGCTCGTAATGGATCTTTTCCACCCCGTGTTTCCGGTTGATGAAGCTGGGAATATATTCCATGGGGCCGGGCCGGTACAGGGCATTCATGGCAATAAGGTCTTCAAACCGGTTGGGTTTGAGCTCACGCAGGTTCTTTTTCATTCCCTCGCTTTCGAACTGGAACAAGCCGGTGGTTTCTCCCCGGCTGTAAAGTTCGAACGTTTTTTCGTCGTCCAGCGGTATATCTTCAATCACAAGCTTCCGGCCGGTACTCAGCTCGATATTGTCCAGTGTATCCTTTATAATAGATAAGGTTTTTAAACCCAGGAAATCCATTTTCAGCATGCCCACGCTTTCCACATGATCGCCGTCGTACTGGGTCACCAGCAGGTTCGAATCTTTCGAGATACACAGGGGAATGTGTTCAATCAGGTCGTCGCGGCCGATGATCACTCCGCAGGCATGCAGGCCGGTATGCCTCACCGAACCTTCCAGGGTTTCGGCATACTTCAGTGTCTGGCTGATCAGTTCGTTTTCCGAGTTCCGGGCATCTGCCAGGTCCTTCACTTCCCGGTACGCTTCCTTCAGCGATACACCCTGCCGGTCGGGGACCAGCTTGGCCAGGCGGTCGGCATCGACCAGGGGAAGTTTCTGAACACGCGCCACATCGCGGATGGCCATTTTCGCAGCCATGGTTCCGAAAGTAATGATGTGTGCCACCCGGTTGCGACCGTATTTCTCCACCACCCACTGCAGCACCTGGTCCCGGCCGTCTTCATCAAAATCTATGTCGATATCAGGCATGGAAATGCGGTCGGGATTCAGAAAACGTTCGAACAGAAGGTCGTATTTCAGGGGATCGATATCGGTGATGCGGGTGCAGTAGGCTACCACCGAACCGGCAGCCGACCCTCTTCCCGGACCCACCGACACCCCCATTTCCCGCGCCGCATGTAAAAAATCCTGTACAATAAGGAAATAGCCGGGGAAACCCATTCGTTTGATCACCCCCAGTTCGAATTCTATCCGTTCCCTTATTTCATCGGTAACCTCTCCATAGCGCTCACGGGCTCCCTCATAAGTCAGGTGTTTGAGGTATTCGTCTTCATTGTCAAAGCCCACGGGCAGCGGGAAAGCCGGCAGGATAGGGTCGCGATTCAGATCGTACTCCTCCACCTTGTCGGCCACTTCCATAGTATTCAGCAGCGCCTCCTCCACATCGGCAAACAGCCCGTACATCTCTTCCCGGGTCTTGAAATATTCCTGTTTGGTATACCGCAGCCGGTTGGGGTCATCCAGCTCTGTCCCGGTATTCAGGCAGATCAGCCGGTCATGGGCCTCTGCATCTTCGGCCTCCAGAAAATGCACGTCGTTGGTGGCAATCAGCTTGATGCCATGTTTCCGGCCCAGCTCCATCAGCTTGTGGTTCACTATTTGCTGACGGTCGTACGTTTCCCTGTCCATCTCAGGGTTCCCCGTGGGATGACGCATCAGCTCCAGGTAATAATCATCACCGAATACTCCCTTGTACCACAGCGCCGTTTCTTCTGCCAGCGCCTCGTCTCCGTCCAAAATAGCCTGGGGTACCTCCCCCCCCAGGCAGGCCGATGCCACGATAATCCCTTCATGGTACTTCCCGAGAATCTCCCGGTCGATCCGGGGTTTATAGTAATGCCCCTCTATCCAGCTCAGGGAAACCAGCTTAACCAGGTTGTGATACCCGGTTTTGTTTCTGGCCAGCAGCAACAGGTGCGCTCCCGCCCGGTCTTCCCTGTCGTCCTTGTCGAACCGGCTTTTCCTGGCAATATACGCCTCACAGCCTATAATGGGCTTGATCTTTGCCTTCCGGGCCTCGTTGAAAAATTCCTTTACCCCGAACATATTGCCATGGTCGGTAATGGCCACGGCGGTCATCCCGTCGGCTCCGGCTTTGGCTATCATCTTCGAGATATTCGTGGCCCCGTCGAGAATGGAATACTGTGTGTGAACGTGCAGATGGGTAAAGGGTTTCATTCTTTCATGCTACTGATTTTCAATCAACTGTGTTTTGTGTGGTTTTCCATTCAAAATTACGGAAAAGGATTCACCCTACCGACCGGTGTTCAAAAGTATTGAATAAAAATTTTCTGCCTGCGGAAAAGCTTCACAGCCAGAACAATGAAAATGCGGGGAAAATTCTGAAAAAATATTCCGCAAGCTAAAATAAATTGTATCTTTGCACCCACTTTACAAAATAAGTTGGATCAAACAAACCATCAAGCGACAGTATGCCAACAAGAATCAGATTGGCCAGACATGGCCGGAAAAGAAAACCGCATTTTCATATTGTGGTTGCAGACAGCAGGGCGCCACGGGATGGCAGATACATTGAAAAAATCGGGATATATAATCCCAATACAAATCCTGCTACGATTGAACTGGATTTTGATCGTGCACTGGATTGGCTTCAGAAGGGAGCACAGCCTTCTGATACATGTCGCGCCATCCTCTCTTACAAAGGTGTCCTGTACAAGAACCATCTTCTCAATGGCGTGAAAAAAGGCGCCTTTTCGGAGGAAGAAGCAGAAAAAAGGTTCGAAACCTGGCTCAGCGAAAAAGAAAGCAAGATCGAGGCCAAAAAAGACCGCCTGAAAAAGGCACAGGAGGACGAACAAAAGAAACGCCTGGAAGCCGAAGCCAAAGTAAACGAAGCCCGTGCAGCCGAACTGGCTAAAAAACAATCGGAACTGGCTGCAGAGGAGGCAGAAGCCGGCAAACCGGCTGAAAAGGCAGAAAGCCAGGCCGGTGATGATCTCCAGGCTGAAGTGAAGGAAGAAAAGCCGGAAGCCAGGGAAGAAAAACCCGAAGCCAAAGAAGAAAAACCGGAAACCAGGGAAGAATCCGATGTGAAGGAAGAACCTGAAGAAAAAAAGGAAGAAGCCGGGGAAGCAAAAGGCGAAACAGAGAAAAAGGAAATGGCTGAACCTGCATCCGGAGAAGAGGAAGAAGAAAAACCGGGCATAGAGGCCGGAGAAAAAGACAACACGGAAGAGGAAAAGAAATAAGCTTCCTTCCCGTCTTTTCTGATGGATAAAAAAAACTTTTATTTACTGGGTGAGATCCGGAAGGTTCATGGATACCGGGGCGAACTGGTACTCCGGATAAACGAACCTTCCGGGATATCCCGCATGGAGCCGGGGGAACCGGTATTACTGGATATTGACGGAGGGCTGGTTCCTTTTTTTCTCACTTCCGTGGAAGAACGCGACCCACGTGCCGTGGTAATCGCCCTCGACGATGTTGATTCGGAAGAAAAAGCCCGCCGCCTGACAGGTATCCCTGTATACCTGCCCGGAACCCGGCCCGGCGGGAACGGAATGAACGAAACAGGCCTTTCTTCCCTGGCTGGATACGAAGTGTTTACCCCGCATGGACAGTCGCTGGGAATGGTGGAAGAAGCGGAAGAAATGCCCATGCACTGGGTGCTCAGGCTTAGAAGCCCGGAAGGGGAAAAACTGATCCCTTTGCATGAAGACCTGATTGTGGAAATCGATCCCGGAAGAAAAAGAATGGTGATGGATCTTCCCGACGGGCTGACTGAAATTTAGTGGAGGATACCCGTTGGTTCCTCAGAACCGGGCATGTTCAAACCAGGATATCCTTTCCCTCCACTCCCGCGGAATGGAAAAAGTAGCTTCTTTTTTCCTGTCGTATCCCACCAGCACCGACTCACTGTACGATTTGACCGTCCCTGTTTGGGTATTGACAATTTTCTGAGCCATTCCGATGCTCTTGTTCCCAATGCGGGTAATTCGCGTATGCACCTCGATTTGCTCGTCCAGTCCGATGGGCTCCTTGTAATTGACATGAATACTCGCCAGTATCAGGGCCTGTTCATTCCAGCTGATCAGCCGGCCGAAAACATCCCTGAAATACTGCAACCGGGCATAATCGTAATAATACTGATGCACGGCATTATTCACATGGCCCATGATGTCGATATCATTAAACCGTATCTGCACGGGAGTTACATGCGAATAGGTATCCACTTCTTCCATAAAGGGTAATAAAGGATGGTTTTTCAACTGCAATGTTGCTGAATCCCCGGCATATATGCAAGAGAAAAGACAAAATTTCATCGAACCATTATGGCATAATCAACATAATCAACTGATTTTCCATTTATTATTGTTCGAACTATTTTCAGGCCCGAACCGTGCAGCAGATCACAAACCTAACCGTCTTTTGAATGAAACCAATTTTTTAGCCATTATGAAAACAAAGACATTGCCATTACTCACAATTATGTTTCTGCTGGTAACCGGTATGGTTTCCGTCCATGCCCAGGAACTGATAAAGGAAACCCGGCAGGTGGATGAATTCGACCGGCTCAGCCTGTCTTTGGCAGGCGACGTGTACCTGAAGCAGGGACCGGCCTCTCTGGTGATCGAGGCAGACAAAAACATCCTTGCCCTGATCGATACGGAAGTAAAAGACGGCCATCTAACTATTAAATTCAACAAATGCACAGTGCCCCGGTACGAAAAAATAAAGATCTATGTATCCATGCCCGAAATCAGGGGACTGAGCGTTGCCGGCTCTGGAGACATCCTGGCCGAGGGGACCATTAAGAGCAATGAGCTGAAGCTATCTATTGCCGGCAGCGGCGATATTTCCCTGAATGATCTAAGGGTAGCCGATCTGAAAGCATCCATTGCCGGTTCGGGGGATATCTTTCTGGCCGGCACAGGCCGCCAGGGAAAACTGAAAGCCTCCATCAGCGGATCAGGCGATATGGAAATCCCGCTGGAATTTGAAAACGCAGCCATTGCCATCAGCGGATCAGGTGATTGTTCGGTGAATGTAACCGGATCGCTCGAGGCAACCATTGCCGGCAGCGGGTCGGTCACCTACGAAGGCAAACCCGTGGTCAATGCCCGGGTTGCGGGATCAGGATCGGTAAAACAAAAATAAACCGGGGATTCCCTGGAGAAGCCCGGATGGACCAGTACCTGTTTCATCCGGGTTTTTTGTTTTCTCTTTCCTGCCCGGCTCGCCCGTTCATACCCATTCTTCCAGGGTAAAGGTGCGGGCGGGCCGTATGCCCTTCGGCCCTTTTTCCAGTATGCAGCACTCATGGTACAGATCGTGCTGGAAGAACAATACATACCCGTTTTCCACCGCCTCTTTCAGAAAGGCTTCCTTTTCCTCCAGCATTTTCATGGGGTACACATCGTAGCTCATGTTGTACTTCAGGGGGATATGCGCCACCGATGGGATGAGGTCGGCCATAAAAACCAGGGTACGGTTACGGTATCTGATGAACGGGATCAGCTGCCCCTCGGTATGCCCGTGGTACATTTTCAACCGGAAACCGGGCACCAGCTCGTATTCTGCATCCTCAACAAACTGCAACTGCCCGCTTTCCATCATGGGCAGCAGGTTTTCTTCGGGGTAGGCATCTGCCTCGCGCACATTGGGTGCCATGGCCCATTCCCATTGCCGTCGGCTTACCAGGTAGGTTGCCCCGGGGAAGGTCATTTCATACCCTTTACCGCCTTCCTTCCGCTTCACTCCGCCTCCGCAATGGTCGGAATGCAGGTGAGTCAATACCATATCGGTCACCTGTTCCGGAGTATACCCCGCTCTGGCCAGCGCGCCCTCCAGCCCGTATCCCCCGTTCAGTTGCACATGGGAAAAAAACTTCTTGTCCTGTTTGTCGCCGTACCCGTTATCGACCAGGATCACCCGGTCGTTTTCAACCGCCAGGATGGAACGGAGGGCCCAGTTGCACAGGTTGTTTTCATCGGCCGGATATTTTCTTTCCCAGAGCATTTTGGGAACCACCCCGAACATGGCGCCGCCGTCGACTTTGAAATTGGTTATGTGAATGGGAAATAATTCCATAGGTTTACGGTTAAGTACATTTCGATCTGCCAAAGATACAACTTTGGAAAGAGAACGGAACCCGGGAGGACCAGATGGATGGAATCCCGCGAAAAAGGAAGGGAATTAATTAACTACCTGCATATATTCACACGTTTGTATTAAAAGTTTTAATATTTCCTTGAACTCAAGCTACGTAGATAACTACGTAGTTATCTACGTAGTTATCTACGTAGTTGCTGTTTTCACAAATATTATTATCAGGGGATTTTGCATATATTATATATCTGATAAATAAATATTTTTGCATTACACTTTGAATTATCATGAAAAAAATCCAATTTTGAAGCGTTCTGCGGGGCCTGCCTTTACTGTTAATGGGATAACTGTAATTTTATCATAAAGAGGAACGAACCATGAGCCGGGTGCATTTTATTGCCATCGGGGGAGCCGTGATGCACAACCTGGCCATTGTGCTGAAAAAGAAAGGATACCGGGTTTCCGGCTCCGACGATGAGATCTTCGATCCGGCACGTGGGCTGTTGCAGCAGCACGGACTGCTTCCCCCGGAAACCGGCTGGTTTCCTGAAAAGATCACCCCCGGGCTGGAGGCGGTGATCCTGGGAATGCATGCCCGCCCCGACAATCCCGAGCTTCTCCGGGCCCGGGAGCTGGGCATTCCCCTGTATTCCTTTCCCGAATATATGTTCGAGCAGACACAGCACAAGCACCGGGTGGTAATCGGGGGCAGCCACGGGAAAACCACGGTCACCTCCCTGGTGATGCACGTGCTGAAATCGGCCGGCATCCGTTTCGATTACCTGGTAGGCGCCCGTTTGCCGGGATTCGACACCATGGTTGGACTGGATGAGCAGGCCGGTCTGGCTGTTTTTGAGGGTGACGAATACCTGAGTTCGGCCCTTGACCCCCGCCCGAAATTTCACTGGTACCGGCCTCACACCGCCCTGCTCACCGGGATATCCTGGGACCACATGAATGTGTTTCCCACCCGGGAGGATTACCACGGAGCCTTTCGCGATTTCATCCGGCTGATTGAACCCGGGGGAAGCCTGGTTTATTTCGAGGGCGATCCGGTGCTGAAGGAAATGGCCGGAGAGGCGCCGGAAAACATAGCCCTTCATCCCTACCGGGAACATCCCCACACCCTGGAAAACAACCAGCCCTGCCTGATACACAGCAAACAAAAGGTGCCTGTGAATCTTTTCGGACGGCATAACATGGAAAACCTGGCCGGGGCGCACCGGGTTTGCCGGGAGCTGGGAATTAGCGATGATACCTTCTACCGGGCTGCCGGCTTGTTCACGGGAGCAGCCCGCCGGCTGGAAAAGCTTGCCGAAAACCCGCACACCGCGGTGTACTACGATTTTGCACACGCTCCTTCGAAAGTAAGGGCTACCGTTCAGGCCATGGCGGCCAGGTACCCCTACCGCCAGCTCTTTGCCTGCCTGGAACTGCATACCTTCAGCAGCCTGAACCCTGCATTCCTTCCCCATTACCGGGGTACCCTTGACGGGGCTCAGCGGGCAGCGGTATATTACAATCCTGAAACGGTTGCCAGGAAAAAACTTCCGGCCCTGCTGCCCGCTCAGATCCGCAGAGCTTTCGGAAAGCCGGGCCTGGAGGTGTTTACCAATGCCGATTCCCTGTGGAACAGGCTGCAGGAAGAAACCTGGGCCGGCAAGAACCTGCTGATGATGAGCTCGGGAAATTTCGGCGGGAAGGATGTAAAAAAGCTGGCCGGAAATATTACACGGAACAAAGAGGAAGCAGGGAATGATATGGATTTATTATGAAGCGCTTACGCGAACCCCATGCATCAAAACAGCAGAAAAAGATATTTTTAATAACAGATTTTGTCGGATGTATGCCTGCATGTGTTAATTTGCGAACTTCCCTACATGACATTCCATAACCAAACTAAATTGATTCACAACATGAAATTGAAAAGCTTTACTCTGCTGCTGGCCGTAATGATGACTGCGGCGGCTGTGGCACAGCAAACCCCGGTCACCAGGGCAAATTACGAGCTGGCTGCCCGGTTTTCACCCAAAAAACTGGAAAAAATGGTGTTCACCACGCGGGTGGACCCCCACTGGCTGAAGCTGAGCGAACGATTCTGGTATGAGTACGAAACCAGCGAAGGCAAAATGTTTTATCTGGTGGACCCGGAAAAACCATCACGCAAACCCATGTTCGATCCGGTAAAAATGGCCGCCGACCTTACCAGGCTGAGCAAAGATCCCTGGGATGCCAAGCATCTTCCCATCAAAGAGATCCGGTTCAATGAAGAAGAAACCGCTTTCATTTTCGGCATTGAAAGCTCTCAGGATGAAGAGCCGGAAGAAGGGGAAGAAACAAAGGGAAAACCCAAAAAGAAAATGCTGTATTTTGAATATACCCTGGCAACCGCCGACCTGCGGATGCTGGAAGAGTATGAGAAGCCAAAGGATAAGCCCCGCTGGGCAAACATTTCCCCCGACGGGGAAAAAATCGTCTTCGCCCGCCATTACAATCTGTACTGGATGGACAGGGAGAACTACGAAAAGGCCCTGGAGGATGAAAAAGACTCGACCATTGTGGAGCATGCCCTTACCACCGACGGGGAGGAATACTATGAATACGGTTCCGGAGGACGTGGAGAAACCAACGTAGACAAGGAAAAGAACAAGGACAAGCGGAAACCCGTATACGGCATATGGTCGCACGATTCGGAAAAATTCGCCCTGATCCGGACCGACGAACGGGAAGTAAAGGAACTATGGGTGATCAATTCCATAGCCGAACCCCGGCCCACGCTGGAAACCTATAAGTACCACATGCCCGGTGAGAAGGAAGCCCCCCGCGATGAGCTTCTGATCTTTGAAATTGCTTCAGGCAAGCGGGTGGAAGTCAAAGCCGACCGCTTCCCCGACCAGAGCCTTTCGCTGCTGCAGGCACCACGAAAAGAAAAAAACAGGGACGATGAATACACCCCTTCCCTGTGGCTCTCGGAGACTTCCGACAAGCTGTACTTCACCCGTACCAGCCGCGACCTGAAACGCATTGATGTGTGCGTGGCCGATGCTTCCACCGGCGAGGTAACGCCCCTCATAGAAGAAAGGATGAACACCTACATCGAGTTGAGGAACCTGGGGCTGGTAAACAATGGACAAGAACTGATCCACTGGTCGGAACGCGACGGCTGGGCACATTTCTACCTGTACGACGGGGAAGGCAACCTGAAAAACCAGATCACCTCGGGACCCTGGCACTGCGAAGATATTATTGGGATTGACGAAAAAGCCAGGGTACTGTACTTCACCGCCAACGGGCGTGAGGAAGGCGAAGACCCCTACTACCTGCACCTGTACCGGGTAAATTTCGACGGCAGCGGATTGAAGCTGCTCAACCCGGGAAATTTCGACCATGCCGTGCGCATATCCGATTCACACCGGTTTTTCGTAGATAATTTTTCTCGGGTGAACACCGTGCCCCGTTCGGCGCTGTACGACCACCAGGGCAGGCAGGTGCTCGACCTGGAAACGGCCGACCTTTCGCTGCTGTTTGCCGCCGGGTACCGTTTCCCGGAAACATTCAAGGTGAAAGCCGACGACGGCATTACCGACCTGTACGGGGTAATGTACAAACCCTTCGATTTCGATTCCACCCGGAGCTACCCCCTCATTGAGTATGTGTACCCGGGTCCTCAGACCGAGTCGGTAAACAAATCGTTCTCAGCCCGCATGGACCGGCTCGACCGCCTGGCCCAGCTGGGATTTATTGTAATCACCGTGGGCAACCGGGGAGGCCATCCCAGCCGTTCGAAATGGTACCACAATTACGGGTACGGCAACCTGCGCGATTACGGCCTGGCCGACAAGAAAGCCGCTGCCGAGCAGCTGGCATGGAAACACCCTTTCATTGACATCAACCGGGTGGGTATTTTCGGCCATTCGGGCGGAGGGTTCATGTCTACCGCCGCCATGCTGGTGTATCCCGATTTCTTCAAGGTGGCTGTTTCCTCTTCGGGCAACCATGAAAACAACATTTACAACCGCTGGTGGAGCGAAAAGCACCACGGGGTACAGGAGGTTCAGGACACCAGTGGAAATGTGCGCTTTGAGTATGACATTGATAAAAACTCTGAACTGGCTAAGAACCTGAAGGGGCACCTGCTGATCACAACCGGGGATATTGACAACAACGTGCATCCTGCCGGGACCATCCGCCTGGCCAATGCCCTGATCAAGGCCAACAAGCGTTTCGATTTCTTCCTGTTCCCGGGGCAGCGGCACGGATACGGCGATATGGACGAATATTTCTTCTGGCTCAGGGGGGAATATTTCTGCCGTCATTTGCTGGGAGATACACGCACTGAAGCGGACATTGTGGAAATGAACCTGGAAAAGGAACAGAACGGTAAATAGCCCGTCGGCTCATCCGGGATAAAGCGGCAGAAATGCCGCTTTTTTTTTGCCCGTTGTTTGACAGTCGGGCTAACTCAGCCGTTAGAAATATTCACGGCCCCTGGTTATTTACAATAAAACGAAAAAACTGCCTCCGGAAGGGTAACCTTTTTGCGTTTTATGGAACTATATGTAAAAAACCCATCACTCACAACCACCATGAAAGCAGAAACACCCGATTTCCGTCTGGTGCCCCTCAGCGGAGGCACTTTCCGGATTGATGTTCTGAAAGGCAACTTCACACGGGAAGATGCCCGCAGGCTTCCCGGCTGTTTTTTCAGTCCGGAACAGGGAGCCTGGATTATTGGCAAACAGGAAAAGTCAGCCGCCCGTCCTTCATCAGAAGAAGAGAGTAAGACGCACGTAGCGCCCGGACGCACCCGTAATCTGGAGATAGAACTCGACCGGCAAACCGGGGGGGTCAGGATCAGGTTCCACCGCAACTCCGGGTGGGCCGCCATACTGTCAGGGGAGGAAGGAGCCCGCTGGAACTCTGACAGGAAAGAATGGAACATGACGGGAGGCAAAGAATCAATAAAACGCATTGTCAGGTTGTTTATCAACGAGCCCTGTGAAATAAAGCTGAGGATAATCGGAAGCAGGCTGAACGGGAACGGAAAATGGCAGGAAGTAAACGGCCGTGACCACTGTCCCCGATCTTTTCTCCTGAACATGAAAGAGCGCGGATACAGCCGGCGTTCGGTTATGATTTACCGGAGCCATATCAACCGTTTCCTGGATGTTATCGGAGCGGAAAATGCCAGACAAATTTCCATTGCCGGGCTTTGTGACTACATCATTGACCAGGTGGCTGACCACGAATATTCTCCGGCCACGCACAACCAGCTGATCAATGCCCTGCAATTATTCTATGCCCTGGAATACAACCGTCACATTGACGGAAGGCTGCTGCCCCGTCCCCAGCTTTCACAACATGCACCCAGAACCCTGTCGCCCGGCGAGGTCATACGGATTCTCGAAGCCACACCCGGCTTGAAAAACCGCACCCTGTTCACCCTGATTTACGGCACGGGCATGCGGGTATCGGAGGCAGCCGGGCTGTTGTTAAGTGATCTGGACGAAAAACGGGAATCGGTCAGCGTGCGTGACAGGGAGGGGCGGATTGTGAGAAAAGTCATGTTATCGCCGGGGGTACTGGAGCAGGTCAGGGTTTACCGGGAGAAAGAAAAACCTGATTATTATTTGTTTCCAGGGCGCAACGGGAATCATTATTCGGTACGGAGCATTCAGATGGCCTTCAAGCAATCGCTCAGGAATGCAGGCATTGACCGGGACGTGCCGGTACAGGTATTGCGGCACAGTTTTGCTGCCCATTTGCTTGACCGGGGAGCCGGTTTGAGGAAAGTGCAGAACCTGCTGGGTCATTGCAGCCGCCGCACCACGGAGGCTTATGCACGGCAGAATGAGGAAACCCGGGACATGGCCCGCCTTTTGCCCGATGTGTTAAGGCGGGTAGATTAGCCGTTCGTTATGGAGGATGAAAGGGAAAAAGCAAATCCGGATTGAGCGGGGAACCCATTACGGGGCTCCCCGGTTGCTGGTCTATTTTCCATACGACCGGGAACTGATCGGCCTTATCAAACAGGTAAGAGGGGCCAGGTGGAGTAACAGCCTGCATTGCTGGCACCTTCCTGACAGGCTGGATGTGCTTGGAGAGTTGCTGGAACAATTGAGGGGGAAGGCTGTGATCGATCAATCGGCCCTGCATCAGCCTCATTCGTTGCGGCCGGCTTCAACGGGGCCTGAAAAGAGAAGGGGGGAAACCGGTGGCCAGGGTGGTTTAACCGCCTCACAGAAAGAGGCACTTGAGACTTTGAGGAAGTACATGGAGCACAGGCGGTATGCACGTTCCACTGTGGAGAATTATATCCGTTCGCTGGTCGCTTTCTTTGAATATATCGGGAATAAGGATCTGAATGATATCAGGGAAAAAGACATCATCGGATTTGTTCACGGGCACATTTTCAAGAAAGGTCTGAGCCGTTCATACCAGAACATGGTAATCAGTGCGCTCAAATTGCTGTACGGCGAAATATACCGCACTCCTCTGTCAATGGACCAGTTGCAGCGTCCGCGGAAAGAGAAGCCGCTGCCCAATGTGCTGAGCAGGGAGGAAGTGAAGAGGATTCTGGAAGCACCCGTGAACTTAAAGCACCGCGTTATGCTGAATCTTTTATACGGTTGCGGATTACGGAGGAGCGAAGTGCTGAAATTACGGCAAAGCGATATACAGAAGGACAGAGGGGTATTGATGGTAAGGCAATCGAAGGGAAAGAAGGACCGGATGGTCCCCTTGCCGGAGAAATTTCTGAACCTGCTGGATGAATATTACCGGGCATACCGGCCCATCCATTATGTATTTGAGGGACAGAAGGCAGGCACCTCATACAGTTCGGCAAGTATTGAGAAAGTTCTGAAGCGTGCCTGCCGGAAGGCCGGGATCAGCAAGCCGGTAACCCTGCACTGGTTACGTCACAGTTATGCCACGCATCTACTGGAGGGCGGGGTCGATTTACGGTATATCCAGGAATTACTTGGTCATCAGAGTTCCAGGACCACGGAGATTTACACCCATGTAAGTTTCAACAGTTTAAAAAATATACGGAGCCCGTTGGATGATCTGTAGAAAATACGTAATTTAATGCAGACAAAAAGAACAAAAGGTATGACTAAACACCTGTATTGGAGTTTTATGTATACCTTTTGTCAACCTATAAACAAGTTGTGGCCAATTGCAAAATGCTCAGGGTTTGTCCTTTCTTCCCGCAGGGTAACT